>JAEUWD010000064.1 GCA_016786485.1 Bacteriovoracaceae bacterium
CTCTTTTAATTCATGAAATTCTGAATCGGTACTGGCCAACGAAAAACTGCCTTTGTTTTCAAACAAGAGCTCTTTGGCACGATCATGGATAATTTCTTGCTGTAATAAGCGTAGATTTTCTTCTGAAAAACGCCAAATTTCCAACGCTTCATCTTGACCGTGTTTACCGACTAAACGATTGAAATGTTCGACTGAACCACAGGTTATAAACCCGGCATTTCGACCAGTTGCCCCTGCGCCCATTTCATATTTCTCAATAATAGCTATGCGTAAACTCGGGTCTTCCTTGGATAGCCAATATGCACATGACGCTCCAGAAATACCGCCCCCCACAATCGCGATGTCATAAGTAGCTGTTTTCCCGTAACTTCGATCGTTCCAATACGAAACACTCATAGTCAATTTCCCCTCTGAAAATGCATGCCTCAATAAACCATATCGAGAATTGCTTATCAACTAGAATCACATTGACTATGCCTCTGGCCGAGAGGTATAAAATTAAAAAATTAATTAAAATTTGGTGTTTATGAAAATCTTCAACAGTTTACTGATTCTTTTTTCTCTACTTCTAGTTCTTAGCAACTACTAATCTTTTTTACTCTTTAGGCAACCCTAATTGATTCCACAGTATCATTCCGCCTTCGAGATTTGCGACGTCGTTGTAATCCATATCTAATGCCATTAAAGTCGCATTCGCTGAACGCTGACCTGAACGACAAATGAATAAAATCTTTTCATCTTTATCTTGTTCTTCCAAGAATTGAACCAAATTAGGACCCAAAGTCACGAGTTCTGCCCCTGGAATATGACCTAATTCACCCGTAAACTCATCTGGTCGACGTACATCAATCAAACGATAATTTTTTACATCATCTATTTTTTTTGCGTTTAATGTTGGAACGCCATCTTTCATAAAAATATCGCTCATATTTACTCCTAAGTTAATTTCATTGATATAGGTAGCTTAAAAAATATTTTACCGTTGACCTCTGGCTTCGGCATAATGCCTGCGTTCATATTGAATTGAATACTTGGGTATAATAATTTGGGTGTCGCAAGAACACTATCACGTTGAGTTCGGAAATTAATAAATTCGTCCTTAGAAGTTTCTTGCTTAAGCTGTTTATTATTTTTTTTTGATTCGCCAATAGTTGTTTCAAACTTTAATTCACGGCCACCTGGTTGATAATCATGTCCCACAAAAACACGAGTCTTATCTGGTAATTGATAAAGACCAAAGTGGACTGAATGATAAAGTTCTGTCGCACTACCAGCAGGAAAATCACATCGACCAGTTCCAAAATCAGGCATAAAAAGGGCATCACCGGTAAACAAACAATCGTCGATAAAAAAACTTAAACATGCTGGCGTATGTCCAGGTGTAGGTAAAGCTTTAATCGAAATAACACCCGCAAAAAAATTTTCATTATCGCTAATTAATTTATCAAACTGACTTCCATCGGTAGGAAATTTTTCATCCAAGTGAAAAATATCTTTAAATGTTTGTTGGACAATATTAATTTTTTTACTTATCGCAATTTTAGCTTGAGGGTAGTACTTTTTTAATACTTGAGCACCTGTGAGATGGTCAGCATGCACGTGAGTTTCTAAAATATAATGCAGTTTCAGATCATTGGTTTGTAAAAACTGAATGACTTTCTGAAGACTAAAATCCGTGATTTTTCCTGAAGCCTGATCAAAGTCTAAAACAGAATCAATAACAATCGCGTCCTTACTACCTAAGGAATAAACGACGTAAGTTAAAGTGTTGGTATTTTCGTCATAAAAAGATTTAACGTTTATCATAAAAACCCTACTTGGTTAAAATCGCAATACAAGTATAAACAACAACACCCGAAAATAAAATCTTACGAATCATATCGAGCGTAGTCGCTGGAATCTTTTTCGATAAGATAACAATACCTTGTGCTGCAATAATAATCCCCAGACTGATTAATAAAATTTGTTCAAGCTCAATTCGATTTGCAATTAACTCGAATTGCAAAAACATCGAACTCAGTGAAACCATTGTCATAGAAAACAAACTGGTGGTTATTGCTTGGGCATGGCTTAAGCCAAACCAACGAATCATAAAAGGAACTAAAATGAGAGCTCCACCTAAACCTGTCAGAGTCGTAATTAATCCTACAATAGCGCCAGAGATAATAATTTTTAGATAAAGATTTTTCATTCCGTTTTGAGGATCAGCATGAATTTTCTTTTTTTGCCACATGCTGAACATGCCATAAAGAGATACTGCGATCAGAAAAAGCGAAATATAGGCATCGGGAATTTGTTCCTTCCAAGGCTTAACCAAGTAAGCAGTCAAAGCACCGACAACAAAATGGCCAAAAGAAATTTTGTAAACTGGTTGGCGTCGCTGCATGATCAGATTTAAAAAAGCTCCTAAAAAAACGATGATCAAGGAAATGACAGTGGCGCTTTTGAGGTCAAAATGAAAATAATTAATAAAAATGGGAATTGAGATTAGGGCCCCGCCGGCACCAGTTAACCCCATGAGTATACCTACTGCTAATCCAATGAATAAATTTGTCATAGCCTAAATATAAACTTAGGCGCTAAAGAAGTCGAAAGCTAATTTCACGATCGTGCATAAAATAACGAGGCGTAATAGCCCTCTAACGAAAGTGTTTCCTTTAAGCAGCGCTAACTTCACGCCGACATAGGCCCCGAGAATATTAAAAACGGCCATAGGTATAACGTATGTGAAGAGAAACGCCCCTTTGAAAGCAAAGAGCAAGATGGCCGCGATATTTGTCGTAAGATTAATGATTTTAGCGTAAGCCGAACCTTGAACAAAAGTCATGCCCATTAAACCAACAAAGGCAATAATGAGAAAAGTCCCAGTTCCTGGTCCAAAGAACCCATCATAAAATCCGATCACCGCACCGACAACCAGTGGCTTCCACATTTCAATTTTGACGTTGGGATCATGATTAGTAAGACCAAAGCTTTTGTTTTTAATGGTAAATAAAAATACAAAAAATAACAGACCCATAAAAATAGGTTTCAATAAGTGATTGCTAACAATAGAAACAAGATAGGCGCCAAGAAAGGCGAAAACGAAAGAGCTTAAAATAGCGGGTACGATAATCGTTCTTAAATAGGGTATCTGCTTTGAAAAACGATAAGTTGAAAAAGCGGTTCCCGTGACTGAAACCATTTTGTTGGTTCCGAGTAAGGTCACGATCGGATACTGTGGCAAAATAATCATCAGTGCAGGTAATTGAATTAATCCTCCGCCGCCTACAATAGAATCAATAAAGCCTGCTCCAAACGAAGCGAGGCAAAGAAGTATTAGATCATTCAAGTGAATCCTTTAGCGCTTAACCTTAAGCCAAGCATCACCAAATTTTAATTTATTATAAATGTCCTGTTCTGATTTCAAAATACCTTCGTAAATACCGTTGACCACATCTTCCATCTCCAATAAGAAATCGGCTCGGGCAGCTCCTGACATCTCAGAATCGCTACACACAATATCCATAACCTCATCATTACAACCTAACTCTTTTGGCAATTGACTAATAATTTTATCGAGGGCGGTCAGATTTTTTTCTATTTCTTGCTCAATAACTTTCTGATTTTTTTCGACTTGTCCTATATTTTTTGGATCAAGTTGAATCGTGTTATATGACGAATTGATAATTTTACTCATATGGAGCACACTTGAATTCTTGCTTCTATCACTCGAAAAATGCGAACTTTTTTCTTTCGCACTTAAAAGATGCAATATTTTCACATCAGAGGAATTGAGATTGAATAATTCATCTCCAGTTTGTGCTGGCAAAAAATCTTTTAAGTAAGGAGCTACGTTGGCCAGAGCTTCACGTGAAAGTGGCGCCGTTTCAAATTCATCCACTGCTTTTTTGAAGGTATCGTCTTGGGATGAACTATATTTTTCTTTTAATAATTTAAGAATATTAATTTCAATACCCACGCGCTTCTCTGCTCCACCCTCTTTCATTAAATTTAAATGGGCCCACGCCATTTTATTTAAAGTTAATTCAGATTGTAGTTTTAAAAACTTATCCAAAGTTTCAGGCGGAATATCTTTTGAGAAATAAGCTTGCAAAGAATCTTTGCAGCTGACAGGGACTTCTTCTTTGGCGACTTCTGCAGGAGTTTCTTCTTTGCGTTCAAAGGTGTCTGTTGGCTTTTCATCAACATGTTCACCTAATTTCACCTCTAGGCTGTCTTGACCAATAAAATCCTGAGCAAATTCGAGAAAGGATTTTTCTTTCCCTGAAAAATTTCCAGTCATATCAATATTGCCTTCGTCATCCACTTTCACTGGTGAAACATTATTTTCTTTTTCGCTTTCTGGAACATAAGTCAATTCTTTCATTTGCTTTTTAAAATCTGGGCAATAAGTTTGATTACGAGGATCTCCGAAATCAACGTCACAGATAATTTGCATCTCTTGAAAGAGAATATCCATTTCATCTGCTAAGTTTTGATCGGCAATAAACTTTTGAATTTTCCCTATTGGTTGTTTATCTTTTAAGCATCCCTCAAAATTTTCAGCACAGATTGGAGCACCGACGATAAGGGGGTTACACAGTTGTCCGATTTGACATAATTTTTTTGAAGCTTCGGTACCATTTGGATTGGCGCCTTGACGTTCACATTTTTCGCCCACCCAATTTCCTAAATAACCCCAAGGGTCAAGGCAATCAGCGGCCTGAATATGAGCTGAAAATAAAAAAAAATAAAGACTGAGTATGAACTTCAAACGCATCACTATTCTTCTCGGAATCTAGTCCAAATTTTTTTACGAAAACCAAAAGACTCAAGTATGAAAAATTAATTCCGGGTTAGCTAAAATTTATGCCTTGGTGTATTTTATTATCTATGAACAAAATTGAGCAATTTAAACAGAAAATGACCGTATTCTTTCAGAATATGAGCCGCTTTGCCCAAAGAGCTTGGTATCAGCCTTTGGTGGGCTTGTTGGCAGGATTAGATAATTTTATTGTCATTGTTCCAACCGATGGCCTAGTTATTTCCAGTGGCATGTTAACACCAAAACGTTGGCCATATCTCGCTTTCTGGACGGCCTTTGGTTCATCTGCGGGTGTCGCCGTTTTGGCCTATCTTGTTCAGCTTAAAGGCTTACCTTGGATTCTCGATTTATTTCCAGGAATTGATCAGACGAAAACTTGGACCTACACCGCAGAATATTTTAAAATCTACGGGCTCTATGTCGTTTTCTTCATCGCTGCTACGCCCATGTTGCAACAACCAGCAGTCATCATAGCGGTCTTAGTTAATACTCCGTTATACAAACTGATCCCAGTTTTATTTTGTGGTCGATTAATAAAATATATCATTATGTCTTATATCGCGGCCAAAGCTCCTCATTACCTCTCAAAAATGTGGGGATTGAAAAGTGACATGAAAGCAGCTGGTTTGAAAGTTGATAATAAAACATGAAAATCATTTTTTGTTTTTTTCTTTTATTCGGTCAATCTTGGCAAACTTGGGCAAAGTCACCTTCTGAAGAACAAATTCAAAACTGGATCTTTGAAAGCATGAAAGAAATTCCACTGGAAGGTGGATACGAACTCACACTAAGACCAGCTCAAAAATTACGTGATGCTTTTTATTTTGGTATTAATAGTACGAACCAACCTTGGCAGCTCAATATTCGAATCGATACGGCCAAACCGAGTTACTGCACAACTGCAACCTATCTCGTTTTTTATAAGACCTTACAAAAATTTTGGAAATGGAATGAAGAAACCCCATCACTTACAACCTTACTTAAATTAAAGCCAGAAGCTGAAGATGATGGAATTGGTCTCTGGGGACGTTGGAATTCCAATGGACCAGGAACTTCGAAATTTTTTCATGATGCTAAAATCGGAATCAACTTTGATGATATTAAGCAAGCCCGCGCGGGGGATTTTTTGAAAATATTTTGGAATGAACACGTCGGGAAGTATGAACGTGGTCATTCGGTTATTTTCTTAGGCTTAGAAGTTGTCGATGGCAAAGAAATGATCCGTTACTGGTCAAGCAACAAGGGCACACGTGGTTATGGCGAACAAGTCATTCCTAGAACTGATGCCATTCGTACACTTTTTTCTCGACTTACCTTTCCTCAAGACATAAAAAATATAGAAGAACTGACACAGACTGATGAGTATTTAAAATCAATGCTCACGACCGTAAGCAACTGGGACGAAGTCCGAAAGCTGACCGGGATACAATAAGGTTTTCTATATCATGACCATGCCTCTGCTCGCGCTTATTTTCATTTCATTTATTAGTTTGTCCTATTTTTATTATGGACGCTGGGTTAAAAATCAATTTACGTTGAGCTCAACTCAAAAAACACCGGCCCACGAATTTCGCGATGATCAAGATTTTATACCAACCAATCCTTTTTATTTATTTGCTCAACATTTTTCCGCCATTGCAGCGGCAGGACCAATCGCCGGCCCGATTTTAGCTTGCCAACAATTTGGTTGGTTACCTTCTCTCTTCTGGATTTGTCTTGGTGTGGTTTTCATCGGGGCCGTTCATGATTTTTCATCGCTAACTTGCTCCGTAAAAAATCAAGCTCATTCTATTGCTGAAATTACGCGTGAACAATTAGGTTCAATTCCTGGCAAAGCGATGATGTGTTTTATTCTTATCGCCTTAGTTTATATCGTCGTCGCCTTTGCCGATATCACTGCGGCAAGTTTTGTGTCCGCTCCTGAAGAATTACAAAATCTCAATCTGGATTTTCATCCAGGTGGTGCGGTGGCATGGGCAGCGATTGCGTATCTCATCCTATCGGTCATTTTAGGTTTCGTAGAACGTTACTTAAAAACTCCACTTTGGGTGAACACGATTATTTTCGTGCCTGCTACTTTTATTCTTTGTTATGCTGGAACTTATTTTTCAGATTGGTTTCAATTCACGCAAAATCAGTGGGCCGTTTTTATTTGTCTTTATTGCGCGCTGGCCTCCTTCCTACCAGTGTGGATGCTATTGCAACCACGCGGATATCTGGGCGGTTACATTCTCTATAGCGTACTCATTATCGGAACTATCGGATTATTTTTCAGCGGCAAAGAAATTGCTCAACCCATGTTTGTCGGATTTAAGTGGGAGCAAATCACAGGCTCAATGTTCCCTTTCTTATTTGTGACTATTGCCTGCGGAGCTTGTTCTGGTTTTCATGGCTTGATTTGTTCAGGCACAACTTCAAAACAGATTGATAAAGAAACTCATATCCACCCTATCGGCTACGGTGCGATGTTAGCCGAAGGTTTTGTCGCTCTGATTTCACTCGGGATTGTGATGATGATGGTGCCCGGTGAAATTGTAGGATTAAAGCCAGGAAGTATTTACGGTCGTGGTATTGGGGAGTTTCTAACTCTCATCATTGGGAAAGAACATCTTTCATTTGCGATGACTTTTGGCGCGATGGCCTTTTCCACTTTCGTTTTTGATACACTCGATGTTTCAACTCGTTTAGGTCGGTACTTAGTTCAAGAATTAATCGGAATAAAAAAAGTGTGGGTAGCAATTTTAGGTACGGCGATTATTATTCTTCCGGCGATCGTAATTCTCCTTAGTAGCAATGAAACTTTATGGATTCATTTCTGGGTTCTTTTCGGAGCGGCCAATCAGTTATTAGCAGCATTGACGATGCTTGTGATTGCAACTTGGCTTTACATGAACAAGAAACGTTTGATGTTTATCTTGATTCCGATGGTATTTGTTTTGGTTACCACTTTAACCGCTCTCATTCAATTAACCAGAGCAAATTGGCATCATTCACAAGGATGGGACATCTCACGACTCAACAGCTTGATGAGTTTAAGTTTGGTTATTCTCGCCTTGCTTCTCATGGTATCTGCTCTGGTTAAAATTAAACGTTCGAGAAATTAATCTTCCTCGAGCTCATCCAACATTTCTTCCACCACATCCCCTACTTTATAAGGGACCGCTTCTAAAATGTGCGGATAACGGGAGATATCATTGAGACCGCAGTGACCGAAGCCTCCAGCGTGTAGAATTTCATGAATAAGTGTATTGGACCAAGCATTCACACTATTTTTCTTATAACGCTTGTTAAGCGAGATAACACTCCCTTCGGTTGCAGCGACCGCACTCCACCCCCAATAGCTTCTTAAACTGAAACTTATTTTGGCCTTCTTTAAATAAGGAGCGACTTGTCTGGCGAGAGTTACACCATTACTGTGCGAATCCATACAAGTGTAGCTTTTAATCGAAGCTACCCTCTCATAAAACTCAGGACTGGCCAAAACAGTTTCTAAGTTTTCTAAGGCCAGTTGAATCTTACTCTTAAATGAGCCTTTTAATTTACGTTGAAAAGTTGGTTCTAAATCGAGTGCGTGGACCGCGCTCGCTGACAGAAACAGAGATACTACAAAAATCATTTTCATAAAAACCCTCCGTGGTTTTGTTATTCTGCTGGAAAGCGAGAAACAGCGCGACTTACATAAACTTACGGTAAGAAATTGTTAACTATCCCCCTTCCTAAGTAGGCGAAAATATGAGATGTCTTGGGCATGTTGAAACACATTTTTTTTCTTTCTCTTGTCTCTTCACTCTATGCCGCTACCGAACCGGCCCAGCGAGGTTTAGAAATCGCTCGTCAGGTAGAAGCTAAAGACAACGGTTGGGGTGACCAGCAAGTTCAAGCCAAAATGATTTTAAGATCACCAAATGAAAAAGAAGTGGTGCGTGTGATTCGAACTAAGTCTTTAGAAGTTACTGGTGATGGTGATAAAGCGCTCATTGTTTTTGATCAACCACTGGATGTAAAAGGCACGGTTTTCTTGACTTACGCTCATAAACAAAACGAAGATGAGCAGTGGCTCTATCTTCCGGCCCTTAATCGTGTGAAAAGAATTTCGGCCAGCAATCGTTCAGGTCCTTTTATGGGAAGTGAATTTGCTTACGAAGATGTTGGCTCACAAGAAGTCGAACAATTTACGTATCAATATTTACGAGATGAAAAATTTGATAATACTGATTGTTTTGTGGTGGAACGCTATCCAACACAAAGTTCATCCGGTTATAAAAGACAAATTGTTTGGGTGGATAAAGCCAATACTCGTTTACAAAAAATTGAGTACTACGATCTGAAAGATAAATTACTTAAAACTTTAGTCTTTAAGAAATATCAACTTTACGCAGGAAAATTTTGGCGTTCACTCCTTTGGGAAATGACCAATCATCAAACACAAAAAAGTACCAATATTGAATGGGATACTTTCAAATTAAAAGTTGGTTTGAATGCTAATGACTTTGATCAAAATGCTTTAAAGCGAGTTAAATAATTTTATCCATGCTTATTTTATTTTTAAGTCTTATCAACTTTACTTTCGCTCAAAACTTAACGGGTGAAATCAATATAGAAGAGCGCTATTTTTTTGAACCAGGTGGTTACCAAAATTCGAATCAACTCGCACACGTCATAAGAATCAAACCACAATACGCGAAGTCATGGGACAATGACCGCAAGAGTGTGGATTTCAAGCCCTATTTACTTGTGAGTGAACCCGACCAAGATAAAACACACTTTGATATTCGTGAAGCCAGTTACCTGGCCAATTACGATACCTGGGAAATTCGTGTCGGAGTCAGCAAAGTTTTTTGGGGTGTGAGCGAATCACAACACATCGTAGATGTCATCAATCAAACAGACTTAGTGGAAAATATTGATGGCGAGCAAAAATTAGGTCAACCGATGATCATTCCTACACTCATTACGTCAGTCGGAAATTTCTCTGCTTTTATTTTGCCTTATTTTCGTGAAAGAACATTTGCTGGCCTTGAAGGACGTTTACGCCCTTCGGTCGTTATCAAAACTGATGATCCCATTTATATCAATACCAATAAAGCCGCACATGTCGATTACGCTTTTCGCTGGAGTCATAGTTTAAATAATTGGGATTTAGGATTAAGTTATTTTAAAGGCACCGATCGTGAACCCTTCTTCACATTCGATGGAACGAATTTTATTCCTAACTACGGACAGGCTGAGCAATTAAGCTTAGATACACAGTATTTGTGGAATGATTTTATTTTTAAACTAGAGCTTTTAAGCAAGAATCGCCCTTCTTATAAAGGGCAATACACGGCCCTTACCACCGGACTCGAATATACTTTAAATGATAAATTGAGTTTGATTTACGAATATCTTTACGATGATCGAAGTGATTTAACCACTTCCATTTTGGGATGGAATAATCATTCTTTCGTCGCTTTCCGACTTTCAATGAACGACACAGCTAGCACTGAATTTTTAGGCGGATTCTATATTGAAAATAGCGATGGTGATGTAAACTTGTTTCGCCTTGAAGGGAGTCGGCGCTTAAGTGATAACTTTAAAGCTGAACTGCAAACCAACATTTTGATCGATGCTAATGATAACACTATTCTGGTTCAGGCCCGTCAGGACAGCTACGCTCAAATGTCGTTGTCTTATTTCTGGTAAGATATTTCCAACGGAAGCTCTTTCTCAAAAGCAATCGCTCCGTAATATTTATCAAACTGAAAGCCTTGAACAAAATAGCCTTCAGCCGAAAAATAATGAGTTTTTGATTTTTTCTCTAAACGGATTTTTTTCATTTCATACAATAAACCATCACCCATCGCTTTCAGAATGGCTTCTTTCAAACTCCAATAACTAAAAAACATCTGTTGTTTTTCAATGCTTGAAATTTTTTGAAAGACGGTAAGCTCGTCAGAATGAAAAACACGTGGTGCTAATTTTTGAATATCGCGTTTTTCGTCGAGATATTCGATATCCACTCCTACAGTTGAAGATGCGATAGTCAGAACAAAGTAATCACGTGAATGCGCCAGATTAAAGAATGGGCCTTCTTCCAAATAAGGCTTTCCCTCTTTAGTCAGTTTTATATTGAGTGCAGACGCTTTTTTTCCCGTAAATTCCGCGAGTGCATTTCGAAGGGTGCCACGAGAAAGAATAAACTTTTCTTTGTCGTCAACTTTAAGAAATCGTTCACAGCGCTCTAATTCAGATGAGCTCAAGATTTTAAATAAACTCTCTTTACGAGAAGTTATTTGAGAGTATTGAAAAACCTGAATAGTTAAAGACTTCATATTTTAATAATTTTTTTATGACTAAAATAAATAATCAATGAAACCAAGAAGAAGAAATCAGTTAAGAAAGCAATGCCTAAAATAATGGCAGAGAATAATCCAAAATTATAATTTGGAACAAAATCCGCAATCAGGAAAATCAAAAAACTAATAACTAAAATGAGTGAAGCCGAAAGCAATGCAAAACCTGTTTCGGAAAAAACTTCATTTAACTTATCTGCGAGTGAAAGTTCTTTTCCCTGCATCTTTTTAATATCTAAGAGAAAGTGAATGGTATCATCGGTAGCAATCCCAAAACACACACTACCGACTAAAACTGTTCCAACATCAATCGGCTTGCCCATTAAAGTCATACAACCAGCTCCGAATAAGACAGGGACAATATTTGGCAACATGGAAATCAAACCTAAGAAGAATGAACGGAATAAGAAACCCAATAAAATACCAATCGTAATAATACTTGAGCCGAAAGAATCAATAAATGAATAAACAACATAATCATTCATTCCATTAAACAGATATTCACGACCGGTAATCATCACAGGCAAACCAAGTTCTTCGGCTTTAGCTTTAATTTTTTCCGTCGCTTCTATATAATGTTTTGAATCTTGAATAGACCAGAACACACTCATGCGGGTGTGTTGTTGGTCCAGGCTAATAAAATTACGTAGATCTAAATTGGCCGGCAAATTAAAGCTATAATACATTAAATACTGTGCTGTTTTTTCACTACTCTCGGGTAAACTAAAATAAGTTTTATCACCGGCGTGGTCAGCTTGATGAAACATCTTCACGAAATTAACGATGGAAGAAATATAACTTACACCGATTTCTTTTCGCATCCATTGTTCAAGCTGATCGACTTTGCTCAAAAAAGCCGTTTCGTAAATGCCATCGGCTTTACCTGAATCCAAAACCATTTCAAAACTCGAAAATCCACCATAGCTCTTATTCATGTATTGATTGTCTTGGTAGATTTTCAAGTCATGATTAAAGTATTCAAATGGGTTAGAGTTCACTTTGTTTTGTATTCCTAAATAGGCAAAGCCCAACGAGAATACGACAAAGAATAGATTAATTTTTTTATAGTGAGCTAAGCAGAAATTGACCGGGCTTGGGAATTTTACCGTACCTTCACTTTCTGGATTCGCATGAGGGTGATACTTAGTTAACATTAAAATAGGAAAAATAGTAAAGACGCAATAAAACCACGCAAGCACTGAACCAATTCCACACAATATACCAAAGTCACGAATCGGTAACAAATCTGAAGTCCCAAGACTTAAAAAACCAATACTGGTTGAAACAGTAGTTAAGATTGTTCCCACATAATTTTTATTTAAAGAATAAATGGCTGAATCTAAATGATTTTTTCTCTGGAGAAAATAAATAGCGAGAAAATGAATGGCATCCGTAATCCCGATCGCCATGATAACACTCGGAACCATCGCACTGAGATTATTTAATTTCAACCCCATAAAACCTGCAATCGAAAGTGTCGCCACGCTGGACAAGAGAATAACTTGAAAGACCAGAAGGACTGACATGTAATTGCGAAGGGTCAGATAAATAATCAGGCCCACAAAAAACATCAATAGCGGAATAATCAGAATATTATCTTTGAAACCAATTTTCTTTAATTCATCGACAACTGTCGCTGTTCCCACAATTTTAAAATCATAGTTTTTATATGGTTTAAGCAATTCACGAATTTCATCAATCGTTTCACCATGGGTCATTTGATCTGCATTAGGTTTATCTAAACGAATTAAGAAATGGGCCGACTCACCCTGACGACTCACATAAAGTCCTGGCAGCATCGGATGTGCCAACACATACGATCTAAGCTTAGACATTTCTTCATCGTTATAATTAAAATCTGAGCGAATAAGCGGAAAAGCTTCGAAGTTACCGTCAAGACTTTGAATATCAGTGAAATTAGTTAAAGAATCAACTCTTACCACCTTATCATTTTTCCAAAGTTGGTTGGTAATATCAGAAATATCTTTGAGTGTTTGTTGATGGAAAATTCCATCCGGACTGACTAGTGCTAGAAAAACATAATTTTCCGTTCCAAACTTTTCAATAAAATTGTCAAAATCTTGAATTTTAGGGTCATCTTCACGAAACCAAATACGAACATCAAAATCTAATTTCAACTGAGCTAAACCTGGTAACAACGCCAGTGTAAAAAGATAACTCATGATTAAAGATTTTTTTGGCGATAAGGTTGCTGTGTCAACAAACCACTGCTTTATTTTATTCCACACTCTACAACCTCATTACGATAAATCGTTCCTAATAAAATAGAATCTTTTTTAGGCTCACCAACGCTGATACCACTGAGCCTCTCACTCGCACCGGTCATTT
Source organism: Bacteriovoracaceae bacterium (assembly GCA_016786485.1). Taxonomy (GTDB): domain Bacteria; phylum Bdellovibrionota; class Bacteriovoracia; order Bacteriovoracales; family Bacteriovoracaceae; genus JAEUWD01. Next base: position 13,489 of record JAEUWD010000064.1, read on the forward strand.
TATAAATCATTTTAGGCGGGATCTGATTCAAATCATATTGTTCGATTTGTGAGGGAGAAACATGCTTTGGGCCTTCACTATGTTTTTTTAGTGCTAAGATTTTTAAGTGAGATGCCACCCATAAAGTATTATTTTTGAGATCGTGACTTAAATTATCGGGAAAACCGTTCAACTCAATATTCCCTATGTGCTGCGGCCTTAGAAAATCAGCGA
>JAEUWD010000017.1 GCA_016786485.1 Bacteriovoracaceae bacterium
TTATGATTCACCCGAAATGAAACCAGAGCAAATTCGTGAAGTGAATGTCGTCGGAAATTTGAACAATCAAGTGAATCAAAAAGGAATTGAAGGAGTGGAAAAAGGTTTATTTTACTCTATTCTTAATTCGTTGTTCTTTAACGATGGCGAAATGATTGTCGGTTTTTTACGTTCGCGTGGAGTAGGGATTCGTTTCAATAAAGAAGTTATTAATAAACCAAAAGTGAAGCTACTCGAAAAATATAAAGACTTCTTGGCCACTACCCATTCAGCAAATGCTCCTGGTTCGCCACTAGCGCCTGCTGATGAAACAGCAAGAACACAAGCACGAGCACTTATGAAGGAACCATTTTTGGTCGAGTCCCCATTGGTTAAACGTATCAAAGAAAAAGATAAATTTTACTGGAAAGTTGATTCAGACAATTTCAGTGCTTATTTCACCAATGAGAAACGTGCTTTTGAGCGACTTGATCTGCATACGAGTTGGGGTAATTTAACAGTGTACTGCAAAGACTATATGCTATTTGATGGCGTTCATGAGTTTCCAAAATATATGTACTTTAAAGATCTTAATGGTGTTTTTTACCAAATTGAATGGCTATCGATTAAGTATTACAGCAGCAAAGAAGACAATAGTAAGTCGACTGAAAAATACTTAGAAGCGCTTAAGAAAAATCAAGAAACAGAACGGGAATTGTTTTTTAAACCTAGTTTTATTTTATAAATGAATTACTACTTAATTGCCGTTAATTTTCCTGCGCGAGTGAATGTTCTCACTTACCAGTCTGAACACGCGTATGCTCCAGGTACATTGGTTAAAATCCCACTCGGTCGTCGCTCTGAGAGCGGTTGTGTGATAGGGCCTGCACCAAAGCCAGATTATAAAACAAAAGATATTACCGAACAGATTTCACCAGAACTTAGTCTGAATGCACTCGAGATAAAACTTTATACTTGGATTTCTCAGTATTATCATTATCCCTTAGGACAAGTGATCTTTGATTGTTTACCTAAGAGTTTAAAGCGTCCCCGGGAAATAAAATTTGCGATTGGCGAAAATCAAGCCTTAGAATACGATCTTTCAGCTGACCAAGCCAAAATTTTTATGTCATTAAAGGCGCAGCTTGATACGGGCTTTTCCAAACATCTCATCCATGGGATTACTGGAAGCGGAAAAACAGCTATCTATTTAAAATTAGCGCTCGAAAAAATCGCTAACAAGCAATCCGTACTTTTTTTATTACCAGAAATTAATTTAACGCCGCAATTTACTGAGTTTTTTCAAAAACATGTCAGTTGTGAGATCTGTACCTATCACAGTGGCGTGAGCGATTCTGAAAAATATCAGATCTGGAAAAAGTGTAAGAATGGAACTGGGCCCATTTTAGTTCTGGGTGTACGTAGTTCTATTTTTCTACCGATTACTAACCTCGGTTTAATTATTGTCGACGAAGAGCATGATCATTCCTTCAAACAAGATGATCGCTGTCCCTATAACGCTCGTGATATCGCAATCAAAAAAGCCAGTGATATGTCCTTTCCTATTATTCTGGGATCTGCTACTCCCATGATCGAAAACTATTACAACTATAAAGAAAGCAAAAATTATTATCCTATCACTAAGCGTGCCGCTATAGGTGTATTGCCGAAAGTTGAATTGGTCGATTTACGAAATGAAAAAGAAGATCGTGAACATTGGCCTTTTCGGAAGGAAACGCTTGAGATTATAAAAAAAGCCTTCGATAAAAATGAACAAGTTTTGGTTTTTATTAATCGTTTAGGTTTTTCAAATTTCATGCAATGTTCAAGTTGTGGGCAACAATTTAATTGTCCTAATTGCAGTGTGACTCTTACCACTTACCGAAAAAGAAATATGCTCGAGTGTCATCACTGTGAGTATAAAACACCGATTCCAACGTCATGTCCAAAGTGCTCTTGTTTAACTTTGATTCATCGAGGCTATGGTACGGAAAAAGTAGAAGAAGTTTTAAAAAATAAATTTCCGAAACAAAAAATCGAACGTTTTGATCGCGATGAAATAAAAACTTTAAATGATCTTAAAGATAAACTGGACCGCTTTCATGCCCACAAGATTGATCTTTTTGTAGGGACCCAAATGTTATCCAAGGGTCATAACTTTCGTCGTGTGAATACAGTTATTATTTTAGGTGTAGATGCACTTCTCAATTTCCCCGATTTTCGATCCGAAGAACGTGTCTTTCAATTAGTTACGCAAGTTATCGGGCGCGCTGGTCGCTTTGGTCCTGAAAGTAGTGTTTATATTCAAACCTTCAATCCAGAAATGGATTTATTTAAGCAGATTCAATCTCATGAGTTTAATGCTTTTTACGAGTCAGAGTTGATTATTCGTCGGGCCGCTCATTGCCCACCGTTTACAAGACTGGCGATGTTGTATTTCACCCATAAAAATAAAGAATTATTAGAAAGCTATGTCACAAAAGAATCAGTTAAACTAAAAAAACTAGTTTCCGACCATTTTAATCAGGTAAGTTTGTGGGGACCGCGTGCCGCCATGATTGAAAAACGTGCCAATCACTTCACATGGAGTTTGATGATTAAGTCGACAGAAGTCTCTCAACTCCATCAATTCCTTAGTACTTTTGAAAAGAATGTGGAAGTCCCGACTGGCATGAAATTAAAAATCGATATTGATCCTTATTTTCTCAGTTAAGTCCGATCAAATTAATCAGTTATTATGTAAATAAAAAAATTTTCAGTGTTTTAAGAAATCAACCGATAACTTGGATGGAGTATATTATATGAAAAAACTATTTTTGTTATTTTTGTTAGTCACTCATTTCGCATTTGCGCAGCAGGAAGCCGTCGACATTACGAAACTGACTCGCAGACAATCTGAGAAATCTCCAGCAAAAGAAACATTAAAATCTCAAACCGCTAAACCGGTAGCAAGCAGTGATAAGCCCTGTACTTTAGCTGATAATGAAAGAAAACTAAGTTTAGCTCGAGTTCATTTACAAAAATTATTCCAAGATGAGAAAAATGGTGAATTTTTTGTTGAAAATAATGGAACGGAAATCAGTTTAAATTCCTCACCAATCGCGATTAACTGTCGTGAAATGATGGAGATTCAATTGAATCCTCCGACAGATGATAGCAAATTTTATTCGTTTGAAGCCAAAATCTCAAAACCAGTCGACGCAGTCATGGTGGCAACAGTGGAAGAGTGTGAAGGAAAAGAAAAATGCTGTTACCGAGCGGAAGAAAAAGATGTTCCGATTTGTGGTTACAAGTACTACAAAAAAGAAAATGGCGATATTAAAGAAGGTTATGAATTCTTTGCAGCCAACGCCGCCGGATTTTCAAGATGTCTCGAGCACTCAGGCGTCATTGATCGTACCAGCGGTTCGATGATTGAAGACAATATGTATTTTGAAAGTATTGGCCCAAAAGTTTTCAAGCCAGCTGAAGTGGTGACTTCAGATGTTATGTGGAAGTCCGATCGTCTACTTATTGGCGGAGTAAATTCTCTTTATTCAACCGATGTTCAATATGATGGTTGCTACGCCTACGAAAAAATGGAAATCACGCCAATTGAAATTATTTCAAAATCGGATCTGAACGAGCGCAGTCGTCGAAAGCAATTAGAAGATGAATTTCAAAAATTATGTGAACAAAAAGAATTTGATAAAATCTACAATCAACACAAAAAATATGATGCTGTCCTTGGTGATGTGAAGAAAATTGTCAATCAAGTGATAGAGTCTGATTATAAAGAATACGCTCAGAGCGCTTCGAGCAGAAGTCGCGAGGGAAAAAGCTTAAAAGAGCTTAATAGCGATAAAATCAAAGACTTCAGAGAGTACGTGATTGATCCACTAATCGAAGAGATGGTGGAACTTGCAGATACCATTTATGAATTGAAAGAAGGCGAAACAGATAAGAAGACAAAAAAGACTAGAGAAGAACTGGTTTCTGAATTGGCCGGTCTTGAAAATAAATTAAAAAGTTATAGTAAAGCTCCTTACTTAACAATTGCCGATAGAAATAAATTTGCTGAACAAAAAGCTTATGATGCAGCTTATGATTTAACGACGGTTCTTAATCGTATTGATAAGTTTAATGCCAAAGAGTTAATTTCGGATGGCAGCGATGAAATTTGGCAAGATGTGAAAAAAGATAATCAAAAATATGCCGGTATCGTCGAAGAAGTGCAAAATAGTGAAGATCGTAAGGCAGGTTTGAGACCACATGATGCTGAGATGGCAGAAGAAAATGCAGCCTATGAATTACAATTATTAAAGAGCATCGAAGCTGATTATCAAAGTAGTTTCAAGATGGCGATGATGCAAATTCAGCGTGAATGTCCTTATATGTCGACTGTAAAACCGGATCAAGCAGAAACGATGATGAGTCGTTACGGTTATTGTCCAGCTTACGATCAAGCGGCAATGTTAGCAGAAGAAATGAAAGAAGCCCTCGCTGAGCAAAGTAAAGTAGTTAAAGAGTGGCAGGAAAAAGCGAAGCAATATCGAGCTGAACATAATGCTGCTACCAAGAAAGATGGCCTCAAAGGCGATAGCAAGTCTCGTTTAGAACAATATCGTTCACGTCTTGAGCGTTATTCATCAGATAGTAGTTCGAATTATAATCTCGATACACGTTATAATTACAACATGACTTCAAACCCAAATTTAAATATGTGGTCAAATAACAACTACTTTAATGGCAGCAGTCCGTTTATGAATAATTCAAATTATCATAATGGTTATAACGGAAACTTCTCGAGCCCATTCTATCAAAGCTCACCTTATCAACAGATGATGAATCCTTCGATGGGATTTAATCTAAATTGGGGTGCGGGATCGATGAACCGTATGCCGGCTTATTATAATAATCAGAATGCCATGGGTTCGTATAATCTCTGGAATAGCTAGAAAACTAAACCAAGATTTAAACCAACAATGTAACTGTTAGTCGTCGCGAGATTACCAGCACCGGTGAAACCATAGTAATCACCAGTCATGTGGTAACCGAGAATACCACCAAGGGTAATGCTTGGATTCCAGCGATAATCAAAACCGAAATCAAACTCATAGCCTAGGTCATTTTTCTGATCGACCCCAGCGGCAGCGCTTGAAAGTTGTCCTTTTACGTGGTTGAAATAAGTTGAGCCGGCCTTAGCTGTTTCTACCGCAGTTGCGTAGATCATGGCCATTTTCCAAGTCCAGTTTTCAGCATTGTAATCAGCGTAGAATTTTAAGAAGTTCGCGTTGGTAATTGATGAAGCAAAAACATCACTATTAGCATCGTTTAAATCTTCAATCGCCATTTTGTTATAACGGAACATGAGATATGCCACCTGATAATTTGGGTTAGCATACATCGCTCCAAATTCACCTACATCATCGCCACTTGCACCTGAAAGATGACCGGCATTAAGACCAAGTTTCCAGGTTGGAGTAAGTTTATAGCTTGTCTCAACGATGTAAGCTGAAGCTTTATAACTTGAATTGGTCGGAGCGCCTGTACCGTATGGGTCTTGCACGTCACCGGTGTAGCTAATGGCTTCCGCACCGATGCTAAATTTCTCCCAATTCTTTTTTGCGTAAAGATCAATGATGGTTAAACTAGTAGCTCCAATGCTATTTAAATCAGTTGCAGGATCAGTTCCACCTGGTGCTAAACGCATGTAGTAGCTATTTGCGCCGCCAGCTTTTCTTGAGCCGTAATAGATACCGCCCATCGTGTTTGAATTTTTATTATCGTAAAGAAGTGAAACACCGGTTTCTTTAACGTCAGTTTGAGAAGTTAAATTTTCGGTATTAATTTTCGCCCACTGTGGAGTGAAAACAAAATTTCCAATGCGGTAATCAATTTGAATACCATCGTAAACAGTTAAGTAACGATCCCAAACATCCTGACCGTCATCGAATAATAAACCAAGACCCCATGATTTTGTATGGCGACCAATACGATAAATAGCGGTATCAGCATAGAGTTCAGCATAAATTTTATTGGCCACGAGTGAACCTGAAGTAGCTGGACGAGTAAAATGAGTGAAGCCGTTTGTTGCTAGTTGTGCAGTGGTTGTGTCATTGTTACCGAGCTGACCACCACGGTTTGGACCCATACTAAATTCACCTTTAATTGTGGCGGCATCGTTAACAATAATTTTTGGTTCAAGACGAAAAATAAAACTTTGGAATTTTGCGTTTTCAGAAACCCCATCAAGTGCCACACTGTCAGGATCGTATGTTGGAGAAACACCTTCTGCGCCGTGGTACTTGTTAATTCTCATCGTATCAACTGCAAAAACACCTGACCATTCGATCGGCAGACCTGCTTGAACCTCGTGGGCCAAGAGTACAAAGGTAAGGCAAATGAGTAAGTGTTTCACGTGATCTCCTTAAATGAGATATTAAAATCAATTATTAAGTGATAAAAATATTATGATAACGATAAACTGGCAAACCACACTTACGAAAATGATGAGAAAATTCCTTCAGGATAAAAATAAATTTCTAGTTTCTGTGGCGCTTATAGTCATTCTCGCGATGGGTTTGGTGTTAGCACAACTTATTTACATGATTTTCCATGTGGAATCAGTCATGAGCCTTCATAGTGCACAAGAGCAACAACAAACTATGAAAAGCAAAGATCTGATTGAGAGTGAAAGTCTTGTTCGAGTCAATGATCTGAATTATTTTTTGCTTTTTTTAGACTCATCACAAGCACCTATCAAAAATCCTCTCCAGGAAGCTTTGGGCGAGATTGCGACCGTTAGTGAAGATCTTCCACTTCCACCGCTTTTAAAAAATGATTGTGAAGAACTTTATTGTTTTCAATATAAAGCGGGTTTTGAAAAAATTCCATCGAGCTTATGGCGTGGTCTGATTGGGATTGAAGATGTACGCTTTCTCGAGCACCAAGGGATCGATTTTAAATCTATTTTTCGTGCGCTTTGGATAGATTTAACTCAACTTAAAATGGCGCAGGGTGGATCAACCATCACACAGCAATTATCAAAAAATCTTTTTTTCTCGAATGAAAGATCAATTATTCGGAAAATTAAAGAAGCAGTCTATTCACTTTATATCGAAACCAAATTTAGCAAAGAACAAATTATTAATGCCTATTTAAATGAAGTTTTTTGGGGCAGTTTACAGGGTGTACAAATTAAAGGCTTTTATGCTGCGGCTTTGGCTTATTTTTCAAAATTACCAGAAGACTTATCTGATTACGAAGTTTCGATTCTGATTAGTATGTTAAAGGGACCTTATTATTATTCACCTTTATTACATCCAGATAGGTTACGTGAACGTGCCAATTTAGTTTATAAAATTTTGGGTGATTTAGAATTATTAGTGTATGCCGAAAATGGTGTTTGGAGTGATAAGGATTGGTCGCGCTGGCTGAAACAACTCGAGCGACAAAATAACCGTAAAAATTTCCGTGCTATCTGGCGGACCACACGTTCTGAAAGTTCACTTTTAAGTTCGTATGAAGAATATATTTTTCATCTCTCTGTTTTTGAAGCTTTGAGAAACGTTAGTACGCAAATTAAAGATAAAGATATTGCCATTAAGGCGATGATAAATCAGGTTTCATGTCCGGGTAATTGCGAACCAGCTTTTGGTTATTATTCAAAAATCGAACGCAACAAAGAGAAAGCACTCGACGGTGAATTTCATCAGGTGGGTAGCGTGCTTAAGCCCATTTTTTATCAAATTCTCTTAAACAACGGTAAAAAAATTGATGAAGAAGTTTCTACCTCTCCGATTACGCTTCAATTGAAGTCAGGTGAGTGGACACCGAAAGAAAGTCATCCTCCAGAAGCTGAAAGTGTGACTGTTTTGCGTGCGTTACAGGATTCAAAAAATATTCCCCTCATTCGTCTTGCCCAGTCGGTGGGCTTTGATAAAATTGAAAACGAAGCCCTGCTTTATTTACCGGAACTCAAAACTCCGCTAAGTGAGTATCCTTCACAAATGCTGGGTTCGGTCGAAATGTCGGTAAAATCTGTTTCGGATACCTATCAACAATATATTCAGAACGAATGTAGTAAAATTAGTGATGGTGAGTACGATTTTGAAGACGGAATTCTCTATCAACTTTCACGACACGGTGAAACGACTATTTCCAAGGCCATTTCTGAACGTCTTAAGGATGTGCCCTTCTTTGGTAAGACAGGAACTACTAATTCGGGTTTGGATAATTGGTATGTGGCCTATGATGGTCACTGGAATTATGTTTTCTGGCTTGGCTTGGAAGGTAATCGGATTGATCAGAAGTTAGCACTGTCTGGGGCTTGGACTTCTTTTCAAATATTTCAGAATTTTTACCTTTTTAGGGGAAAACGCTTCGTCGACCTTGCCTGCCCCGTCGAACTCTAAGAAATTCCGTATATTGCAGCGAACATTTATTGCAAAACGGTCATGACCATAGTATTTTTTGTCCATCCATACAGTTGGGGTGTCGACAAGCGGCAAGTCAGCAGATTTTGATTCTGCCATCCGAAGGTTCGAATCCTTCCACCCCAGCCATTTTTAAAATGAATTCAGGAGGCCATGTTGAGAAGAATTGTACTAGTTTCGGGCTCCTCAAATCCATCACTTGCTAAAGCTATTTCGGAATCTCTAGATGTCGCACTAGTGAATCCGCAATTGCGTCGTTTTGCTAACGGTGAAGTTTACTGTGAGATTGAAAAAAACGTTCGCGGTGCTGATGTTTTTATTATTCAGTCCACTTGTACACCGGCCAATGAAAACCTAATGGAATTATTGATTATGATCGATGCTCTTAAGCGAGCTTCGGCCACATCAATTACTGCTGTTATGCCTCATTACGGTTACTCAAGACAAGATCGTAAGGTTCGTCCGCGGTCTCCGATTACTGCGAAACTCGTAGCTGATTTACTAACTTCAGCCGGTGCTACACGAGTGATTACGATGGATTTACATGCTGGTCAGATTCAAGGTTATTTTAATATTCCATTCGATAATATTTACGCTTCACCAGTTTTTGCAAAATTTATGCAAGAAGAACTGCCGCAGAAAAATTTGATCTGTATTTCGCCTGATTCAGGTGGTGTCGAGCGCGTTCGTCATTACGCTAAGATGTTAAATGTTGATTTAGCTTTAATTGATAAGCGTCGAACAGCTCCTAACGTGGCGAAGGCCATGAACGTCGTTGGGGACGTGGCGGGTAAAGATTGTGTCATTATTGATGATATGATCGATACAGCAGGGACATTGGTTCAGGCTGCAGAAGCGCTGAAACGTGAAGGTGCGCTTCGCATTTTTGCGTGCGCTACTCACGGTGTTTTCAGTGACCCAGCTTTGACCAGAATTGCTGAGTGTACTGCTTTAGAGCAAGTGATTGTAACTGATACGATTCCCTTGAGTCCTGAAGGTCGCAAGCTTTCAAAAATCAAAGTTCTTTCAACCAGTGAAATTTTATCTAAGGCCATTCACCGTACATTTAACAATGATTCGGTAAGTTCGCTTTTCGTCTAACATGATAAGACTAGTCGTAGGCCTCGGAAATCCAGGAGCACAGTATGAATTAACCAGACACAATGTGGCTTGGTTGGTGATGGATTCCATGAAGGAACTCGATAATGCTAATTGGAAGAATAAATTCAAAGGTGAATATACTGAAATTGAACTCAAGGGTAATAAATGTGTCTTTCTTAAGCCACAGACTTTCATGAATCTTAGTGGTGAGAGTGTCCAGCCTTTATGTGCTTTCTATAAAATTACACCCAGTGAAATTTTAGTCGTGCATGATGAAGTTGATTTGCCTTTTGGGCAAGTCGGTTTTAAAAAGGGTGGAGGCTTAGCCGGTCACAATGGGTTAAAATCCATTGCACAACAGTTAGGTACGCAAGACTTTTTACGGCTCAGAGTGGGCGTTGGTCGACCGGTTCATGGCGAAGTGAAGAATTGGGTTTTAACCATTTTTCCGAAGTCAGAAGATCATCTTTTAGGTAAGGTGCTTCAAGGCTCGGCGGATGCGATTGCTCATGCGATTGAGTTCGGCTTTGAAAAAGCCGCGAGTAAATTTAGTAAGAAAAACTTTTTAGAGGGATAAATTATGGGATTACAGTGTGGTATCGTAGGTCTTCCAAACGTCGGAAAATCAACTATTTTTAAAGCAATTACTTCGGCGCCAGCTGAAGCAGCTAACTACCCGTTTTGTACCATTGAACCAAATTTAGGTATTGTTGCTGTCCCTGATAAACGTTTACAAAAAATTGCCGACCTTGTAGGCCCAGAAAAAACTATTCCTGCTATCGTCGAGTTTTTAGATATTGCAGGGCTTGTTAAAGGTGCCAGCAAGGGTGAAGGATTAGGTAATCAGTTTTTAGGCCATATTCGCTCTGTTGGTGCGATCGTGCACGTGGTTCGTTGTTTTGAAGATAACGATATCATTCACGTTCACGGCAAAGTAAATCCAGCCGACGATATTGAAACAATTAATATTGAATTGGCCCTAGCGGATCTTGAATCAGTTCAGAAAAAATTAAATGGTTTAGATAAACTTTTTAAATCGCAAGATAAGCAAGTCCAAACAAAAGCTAAAATTGCTCAACCAGTTTTACAAAACTTGGTGAAAGTTCTCGAGCAAGGTAAAGCAGCACGTACTATGCCAATGGATAAAGACGAGCGTGAAGCCATTGCTGATTTACAATTAATCACGATGAAGAAAATTCTTTATGCGTGTAACGTGGATGAAGAGACAATTTTTAAAGATAATGAACATGTGCAAAAAGTGCGTGATATAGCTCAGAAAGATGGTGCGAAAGTAGTTAAGATATGTGGAAAAATCGAATCAGAAATTTCGACCTTAGATACAGAAGCTGAGAAAAAAGAATTCCTCGATTCACTAGGAATCGAAGAATCTGGCTTAAGCCAACTTATTACGGCCGGTTATGAACTCTTAGATTTAAGAACTTATTTTACCGCTGGTAAAAAAGAAGTACGCGCTTGGACATTTCACGCTGGTGCCAAAGCCCCGGAAGCCGCGGGTGTTATCCATAGTGATTTTGAAAAAGGGTTTATCCGCGCAGAAGTTTATCATTGTGATGACCTGTTCAACCTCGGCACTGAAGTTAAAGTTAAAGAAGCTGGAAAATTTAGGGTAGAAGGTAAGGAATACGTCGTAAAAGATGGCGATGTTATGCACTTTCGATTTAACGTCTAAAGCCTAACATAATATCGTAAATTTCATTCGGTTGAGATGAATCTACTGTTTTTAGATCTTCGTGCATTAATTTATAAAAGAAAATATTTCGGAAAATAAGTTTTACATACTTTCTCGTTTCTTCAAAGGGAACATTCTCAATATTATGGAGAATCGAATCTGATTTGAAATAATCCGCGCGCCATTTTGTTACGCGTGATTCACCGGCATTGTAGGCAGAAAGAGTGTAAACCAGGTTACCTTCGTATTTCTCATAGAGATACTGGAAGTAGCGGCTACCAATATTAATATTCGTTTCAGGATTATTTAAAGAAGCATCTTTAACTTTGCGTTCGATTGTTCTAGCGGTCGCCGGCATTAGTTGCATTAAACCGCGCGCACCCACTCGTGATTGTGCAAATGGATTGAAAGCCGATTCTTGTCGAATAAGCGATAAAAGGATAATGGGATCAACCGTTCCGCTGGCAATATTTCTGACAGTGGCAAAATACGGTTTGGGGAACAGAGCGTGTAAAACATTTTTTGAAAGTGAAAGATTTTTTCTTTCTAATTCTTCATAGATAATCTTGAAGCCAGCTACATAATTATTCTCACGACCCAAAACACTTGAAACAATAATGGCGAGGTTGTTTCTAAGGTAATTTTCATCGTAATCAATTTCAGGATTTAAAACGGTCTTAGGATCAGATTCAACTAGTCCTAAATAATCTGATTCAATAAAAGGTGCATAGTCGATTTGTCCCCATGCTTTAATGCGCTTAATACGTGATATCGCCAACGGACTTAATTCTTTTGGCGAAAGGATAATACCACTCGCACTTAAGTTAACTTCAGTGACGTAAAAGTTTTCATTATTATTATTCAAGTTTTTAATTTGCTGAATATTTTTGGTCGCCATAATTCCGTAGTAACTTAACGGGTGATTGTGAATTAATTTTTTGAAATAACTTATCGCTGATGAGTTATCACCGGTTTTCATTAAGGTATAGGCAATCCAGAATTGAATCCGTGAATCAAGATAATCAAAATTAGTTAATAAATCATGGGCGAGCATAAATTTATGAGCTTCACTAAAATTATGATCGTTTAAATATGTCCATAGATACTGAAAAATAGCTTCGTCTTTCTGCTCACCGCGCGTATTAAGCATGACGTAGTTAAAAGCTAGTCGAGCTTCTTCATAACTGTTTCTACGCATAAAGTACCGACCGACGGAAAGGACACTATTATACGCACTTTCTTCAGGTAGATAGCTTTTGTTGATTTCGACGAAATTTAAAATAGTATTAACTTCAGCTTTGAAATTCTTATTCGAAGTTTTATCTTCGTAGTTCCGGTAAATCGCATTCACCATATCTTTTAATTCAAGTTGGAAAATCTTTTTCGATTCGATACTCGCTAAACCCTTAAGTTGAATATAACGTGTTAATTCAGGGCCAATTTCAATTTTTTCTAAAAGTTCAGGTGTTGGAGTTAGATTCTTATTAATAATATGATTTCCAACTTCTTTTGAGAATTCATTAAAAGGAGCTTTGAAAGCTGAAAGCTTTGTCACAAAACGATAAAAGTGTTCGCTATTCGTTGAGTTTAAAAAATATTCAAGGTGGTCCAAAATATATGAGTTTACATTTTTTGGGTAAAGCCCGTTGTTTTTAATATTGTTTGATGAAATATCGAGTGCTTGACGATGACATAAATGCATCAGGTGTGATTGCAATTTAACTTCTAATTTATCCTTGTGGGTCGGTTTTTCAATTTTTTCACAATATTCAAGAGCTTGTGCCACATTAGAAAAACTACCGATGACTTTTATCGAATCAATCCAAGCATTAAAAGGTGCATACATTTTTGATTTACTAACTTTCTGCTCGAGATTGATCATGGCAGGCATGTGAATGCTTTGCACTTTTAATTTTTTAAATGCTTCAACCAGATCGTGAGAAAGACTCACCTCAGTTTTACTCAATTCAAAAGCTTTGTTTTCGATCACGCTTTCGATCGGATAAAGCGCAGGTTGCAGTGTCACTACATTGCTGTCGATGGCTTGAACATTTGAGCTAAAAATTAACCAAAGAAATGTAAACAAAAGGCCTCCTGTGCATGGGAGCTCTTCGGTAATATTTTAGCAAAATTTGAAAGGATATGATCAAAGGGAAAAATTAACTCTAAACAAGTTATATTTCTGGTTCAAAACGGTTTTTTACTTGGGTTAAACGGGTAATAATTTCGTTGATAACGGGCTTTTTATCCTCGGGAACGATCAGCTCGATGTTCTTTAAATACGGTATAACTTCTTCTAGGTATTTGGTGTCTTCTAAGTGCTGATTTTTTAAAGCGGCAAGTGCGGCATTGTACTGCTCTTCAATTTCCATGAAATAATCACCCTTTCTAAACTTGATTGTTTCAGGCGGGTTTCCTTCAGCAATGTTACTCAGGTAATTTTTTAATTTATATAATGGTCCAGCAATTTTATGGCCAATAAAAATCATGACCATATAAATTCCGGCCAGGTATAAAAACTCGTAAGAAAAAAGAATCCAGGTCAATGTTCCTAAAAGGGGATCGTATTTATTTTTTAAAGCAGGTACCGCATGGAAAAATTCCTCAAAAACAGTGATGATGGCAATAGGGTAAACCAAGTTAGAAACAAGAATGACCGAACAAACAATAAACGCCAAGCGCGTTTGAAATTTCGGATTAATTAAAAGAATTTTACGTTTGTAGCTCATACCCATTATCATACGCACTATTTTGAAATCTTACTAGGATGCTTTTTAATAACTGCTATTCCTGATAATTTTTGTTATATTTCCGTATGGAGAAAACTATGATTGATAAAATTACCACGCTACTGGCCAATATAAAAAACCCGCACACCGGATTAACTCTTCGCGAAGAAAATCGCTGGCTTAATTTCGAACTTAAAGATGAAAAATACTACATTAAGTATAAAAGAGACGGAATTGGTCCATTAGATAAACGAAAAATTGAAGAAGATATCTTAAGCGCGCTTCGTGAACATATCGAACCAGAAAAAATTTTAGTTCTTACCGTTTCAGAAAGATCAGAAGAAGTTTTTAAATCACTTAAGGCTGGCGAAACCAAAACGGAAACCCCTGCAGCAGCTCCGGCCAAAGGTACTCAAGAGGCACAACTTAAAGTTGGTCACGGCACAGTGGGAAATAAACGAAAAATTGAAGGTGTTAAAAATATTATCTGTGTTGCCTCTGGAAAAGGTGGCGTAGGTAAATCGACCGTCAGTGCGAACCTCGCTGTAACTTTAAATATGCTTGGGAAAAAAGTCGGTTTGATTGATGCCGATATTTATGGGCCCTCGCTACCGATGATTATGGGTAAACGTGGGGAAAAACCATTTTCAAATTCTGAGAAAAAAATCGTTCCACTGGAAGCTCATGGTGTTAAATTTATGAGTTTTGGTTTTTTTATCGAAGAAAATGAGCCGGTCATTTGGCGAGGTCCGATGTTGGGTGGAGTTCTGAGCCAATTTCTTTTTGATGTAGCATGGGGAGAACTAGATTATTTAATTATCGACCTTCCACCAGGTACAGGTGATATGCAATTATCAATGGTGCAAAACGCTCATTTGACCGGAGCGATTGTGGTTTCAACTCCGCAAGACGTGGCACTCTTAGATGCGACCAAAGGCTTAGAAATGTTCCGCAAGGTCCAAGTTCCAATCATTGGAATGGTGGAAAATATGAGTACATTCATCTGTTCAAAATGCGGTACGGCCCATGATATTTTTGGCCACGGTGGTGTTGAAGTAGCCACGAAAAAACTTGGAGTTCCTTTTTTAGGTTCGATTCCATTAGAGTTAGAATTAAGAACGGCCAGTGATACAGGTCGCCCCTATATGGCCCAAAATCAGTATGAGAGCCGCGCCGTTTGGAAGTCCTTTATCCATTTGGCCAAATCGATGATTGAAGAAAATAACGAAACTACAGATAATAAGGCCAAGGGTCTTTTTAAACGGATATTTAGTTAATGGAATTATCCCAATTTTTTGAATTACTTGATGAACAAGTGGTAGTGAAGTTCACTGGTCGAATTAATGTTCTCGATCAGATAACCAACCAACATTTTGGTCATATTTTTATTCAAGAAGGGGAGTTTGTTCATATTACTTATCGCCAACATATGGGTCAGAAAGCTTTTTATTATTTAAGTTTTGATTTGGATGAAAAAAAACGTCTAAAAATTGTGATTGAGCCTGAGCTTTTAGGCGAGGTTCAGCGTAATTTACACTATCCTTATGCCCAACTCAAAAGCAAAGTGGCTGAGGCGCTTCAGCGTTTTCGCATTTCCAAAAAAGGTCGCCCACCTGAGCATATAAAGCTGATGCTGATGCCGGAGTTCATTCATAAAGGTACTGAGATTAGCTCTACGGAGTTTGACACTATGTGTGTAGTTTCAGACTTTAATTTGGTCCGCGATATCTATGAAAATACGAATCTATTGGATTTTGAAGTCACCGACGCGCTAGTTTCTTTGAGACAAAAGGGTGCAATTAAGGTTATAAAACCCTAATAAAAAGTAACAGGAGCTTAAGCATGAAAACACAAAAACATAATGAAGGTGAGCTAAAAGACTTAAACGTCAAAATAGAAAAAAATCTGGTCGAAAGTTTAGATATCATGTCAAAAAATAGTGGTTTACCTGTCGCTGATATTGTTGCGATAGCGGTTAAGCGCTTTCGTTCAAGTCACGCTGATTATATGGGAATTCTTCCGAAGTCTGAATAGTTTAAGCAGCTGCTTTCGCAGGAGCAACTTCTTTTAACGTTTTGTAATCAACGACAGATACATTCTGTTTATCATCAACAATCAAGAAGTGATTGGTTGGAACTTCTTTCCAATCTTTTTTAATATTCGTTAATTTTTCAGAAACGATCAGCACAGAGTGCTCATCTTTTTTTGTGATGTCACGCATACGGCAAACACCGTCGGAACATTCATAACGTGAACCCTCTGAGAAGTAGAGTGTTGATGCTGCTTCTGAGGTATCGGTAATGTATCGAAGAGCGATCAATCGATGACCGTCTGATAAAACGATATTAATATAATCATTTGAAGTTACGCCAAATTCTTTTTTCATTTCGACAATTTCGTCAATGGTTTGTTTTAAAACTTCCACCATTTGAGTGGCGGTTGGATTGTTTTTATATTTTTGGTGTAAATTATGAATGAAGAGAGCAAAAATATGTTCACTATCAGTTGAACCTCTAACCCAATTATAAACTTCATCTGATAATTTTCGCTTAAGATAACGTTTGATTGTTTGAAAATCATCAACAGAACCGTTATGCATAAACAGAAAGTTTTTGTATTGAAATGGGTGGCAATTTGCTTCCGATACTTCGCCAACATTAGCGGCACGGACGTGAGCAAAAAAACAATTAGATAAAATTTTCTTCGAAAGCGAGGTTAGATTTCTATCATTCCAAGCTGGTCGAATTGAAGTGTACAAAGCTGGTTCATTATCCAGGCTATGTTCATACCAACCAATACCAAATCCATCACCGTTGAGTGGTTCTTCTGCTTCATTGGCCGCAATACTTTGCTTTATAAGCGAATTTTTTGGCCCATACAGTAAATCATACATTAATAATGGTTTACCGCTGTAAGCAAGAAATCGGCACATATTCAGCTCCTATCCAGATTTAGTATCCTACTAATCTTATCGGTTAATTAGGCTTAGACTTGAGCCCCCTTTTATCTTGTGTTTTCCACGAGATGGCCTTAATTTTATTATAGGCAAGAAATATGACTTACTTACGTTTAATTTCATTGATTGTTCTCTCGTTTTACATCGCGGTCAATGTCACGATAAAAACACGCGTTCACACCGTCGTAAAAACCAATTTTATTATCGAAAAAACGATTAAACCTATAGATGCTAAGGCCACATCAGCAGCAGAGGAAAATGCAGAAGTCATAGAATATTTTGAAAATTTCGATGGATTAGTTAGTCTTCACAAAAGCCTCGATCAGTTGCTGTACTGGAACTACGTTAAAACCTACAAACTCTATCTCATTCACGGAATAGGTAACGGTCCACCAGCTTAACTTCCAATTTTAGTTTAAATTAATATTAAACCTTGAAGAAAATGGAAGTTGATATGGATAATCTGAAAACGTATGTAAACGATGTTGCCAAGTTTCTCCCAAATATAAGACCTTTGAATGAATTTTTACATTTGAATATGTTGCCGGGCCTACAGACAATGCCTTTCTGGCAAGCTATGCGTGAGTCTGCGCTTAAATATTCTCACCTGCCTTTTATGCCCATATCTTTTTATCAAAACAAATTAAAGTCAGGTGCCATTGATGTCCATATCCTCGATGCTGAAATAAGAGCAGAAGCTAAAGATGAAAAAAGTCAAAATGAAATACGAAATACGATTCAGCGAGAAGCTAAAGAATATTATTTCCCAGAAAAAACGTTTCGTCCGATACAAAAGTACATCAGTGAAGAAATTAATCATTCATTGGGTGAATTAACCGAACCGCTTTTGATTCGTTTACTATCAAGTTTTTATGACCAAGGTTTTTCGTTTTGGAATGTTCCCAAAGCGAATGAAGGTTTTTGGAAGTGTTTTGTAAACTTAGTAACCAATTCATATTTACCGATTTATCCAATCGATAAAGAACAACTTGTGCACTTCAAAGATAAAACACCAATAGAAGTTGTCAGCCTTTTATTGCCACAAATTGTTGAAGAAGAATTAGCACAGCTTTATATCGAAGAGAGTTTGCTGAGTTTAAAGGGTTGGTCAGGTTTTATCCAGAATATAAATCTTGAGCCTAAGCTTTTAACCGATGAGCGCCACGCTGATCTTTATGACTATCTAGCAGTGAGAATGGTGATTGAGTTAAACTGGATCAGAAAAATTAAGCCAAGTTTTCAACCAGTTATAAAGTCACAGTTAGGCGCAAACTATCTCAAAAAACGTGAAGTTATGTCTCAAGTTGAATGGCAAGCCTACAAAGTTATTCATGAAGCCTATGAAAAAACTTATTACCAAAACATCATTATCAAAATGGCCGAACATGCGAGCAACGCACGTGAAATAAAAAAATGTGAAATACAGTCATTTCATTGCATCGATGATCGTGAGTGTTCTCTGATTCGCTTTATGGAAGAATTAGATGATAACTTTAAAGCGTACAGTACACCTGGGCATTTCGGATTAGACTTTTTCTATAAAGTGTCAGATGAAGCATATCCACAAAAACGTTGTCCCGCGCCGGTTGTTCCCAAATTTATACTTAAAGAAAAAAGAGGCAAGGATGTTCAGCGTAAAAATAAGATTTATAAATGGCAGAACTCATCCTATCAAAATTTCTTTTTAGAATGGTTCATGTCTTATTTCGATGGTCTTAATTCAATCTTCAAAATGATTGTTGACGTTTTTCTTCCAACTAAAACGTTTGTACCAAAGTCAGTACGTTTTATGAGAAGTAAGTCAGAAGTTAAAATTTTCAGAAACTCTGATAACGAAACTTTAAACGGCTTATTTCTGGGTTACACTCACGATGAAGCGGCATTGAGACTTGCAAATGTCTTTAAATCGATAGGTTTAATCCAAGATTTTGCACCATTAGTTTTTATTATTGGTCACACTTCGACCACGACGAATAATCCGTACTTCACAGCTTATGGTTGTGGAGCATGTTCAGGCCGTAACGGAAGTTTAAACGCCAAAGTCTTCAGTGAGATCGCTAATGATCCTGAAATTCGAAAAATTCTTAAAGATAATCATGGCGTGCAAATTCCAGAAAATACTATTTTTGTTTCCGGCGTTCACGATACGTGCAAAGACACAGTGAGAATTTTTAACGTCGATAGGTTAAGTGGTCAACATTATGATTTGGCCAAAAGATTTTCAGAAAACCTTAAAATCAGTCTCGCAAAAAATGCCAAACTACGTTGTGCTGATTTTGTGAATGTTCCAAAAGACATTACAGAATCAGAAGCACAAGCATTAACGATTGAACGTGCTCACTCAATTTTTGAGCCCCGCCCTGAGTTCGGTCATACACGAAATGCTCTGTGTATCGTAGGCAAGCGCGCTTCGACACGTGGACTTTCATTTGATCGTCGAGCATTTTTACAATCTTATGATTACACCATTGATCCAAATGGGGATTATTTGTTGGCAATTCTCGGTGCTGCTATCCCGGTTTGCGGTGGTATTAATTTAGATTATTTTTATTCACGTATGAACAATCGCGGTATCGGTGCAGGTAGTAAGCTTTCTCATAATGTAACAGGTTTAGTTGCCATTTCAAATGGTACTGAAGACGACTTATTAACAGGTCTAGCTCTACAGATGGTTGAATTACACGAACCAATGCGAATCATGTTTGTGGTAACTGTAACGCTTGAAGTGTTACAAAAAGTACTTAAAGGCAATCAGAACTTATGGGATTGGGTGAATAACGAGTGGGTACGCTTTACGTGTATTGATCCGGTTAAGAAAAAAACATATTTCTTCCAAAATGGTCAGTTTAGCGAAATTTCTGGGGGCAAATTATGTTAATCAATTATCTTTTCTTAGCTTATTTAGTCCCGTTTATGGCCTTAATTGTTCTGCTAGTTAAGAAATATTCTGAATCAACAATTCAGCGAATTAGTTTTATTTCAGTTGTGATTCCTTTTCTTTCTAGTGCTGCCTTAGTGGTCGATTATTTCTTATATAAACGTGGAGTAAGAGAGATTTCATTATTTGAAATTGCCTATGGTGAGCACCATTTTAGTTTCAATCTCTTTGTGGATAAATTAAGCCTATCGATTCTTTTTTTAACAAGCAGTTTAACATTGTTGGTAATTAAATTCAGTCATACCTATTTACACAAAGAACCAGGCTATCAAAGATTTTTTCGAACAGTTTCTTTATTTCTATGCGGTCTTTATCTTTTGGCCCTCGCAGGGACGCTCGATCTCTTTTTTGCCGGTTGGGAGATGGTAGGGCTTTCCTCTTTCATGTTAATTGCTTTTTATCGCGACCGTACGAGACCAGTGAAAAATGCCTTAAGAATTTTCTCTATTTACCGTCTTTGTGATCTAGGTCTACTCTTCGGTGCCATTATCGGTCATCTGCTTTGGGAAGATGCAAATCACTTTTTAACCTTCTTGTCTGAAGGTCGTAACTTACACGAATACGTGGATTATAATTGGGTTCACTTAGTAGGTTTTCTTTTGATGTTTTCAGCGATTGGTAAGTCGGCCCAATTTCCATTTATCAATTGGCCCGCCCGTGCCATGGAAGGTCCAACTCCATCCAGCGCCATTTTTTATGGCGGACTTTCTATTCATTGCGGGGTTTTTTTACTCTATCGGACTTATCCGATTTGGAGTCATTCGTATCTAGTGGTTTATGCTCTGACAGGTGTAGGTTTATTGACGGCACTATTAGCAACAGGCATTGGGCGTATTCAGCCAAATATTAAAGGTCAGCTGGCCTATCTTTCAGTGGCCCATATTGGTATTATGTTTATCGAATTAGCTTGGGGTTTTCATAATTTAGTTATTTTTCATTTTCTTACTCATAGTTTTTTTCGTTGTTACCAAATTTTGACATCTCCATCTTCAATTGTTGATCATGTGAAAGTTATCGATGCTACTAGTAACATCACGATAAAAAAAGCAATCGAGAATTGGTTACCAATGAAATTGCGGACCACTATTTATTCTTTTGCTCTTCAAGAAGGATTTCTTTCAATCTCAGAAAGAGGTTTTTTTCCTTTACCATTCGTACAAATAAAGTTGTGGATGAGAAAAGTTTTTCGAAGTTACATTACCTTTGCAGTGGTTCCAGTGATCGCTTATTATCTGGCCCATTGGCAGGGACATACAGAAACACATCAAGTTGTGGCTTACATGCTAGGCTTGCTTGATCTAGTTTTGTCGGCTTCCTGTTTAACTTCGCTAAAAAATCCAAATACGATTTGGAATCGATTCTTAGCAACTCAGATCTTATTTATGGCTTCAGCTTTTATTTTCAAAGCTCATAGTTATCATGGTGTCATATTGTATTCGATAAGTGCGATTCCGTGTTGGGTGCTTGGTAAGTATGCCTTGATGCAATTTACGAACGTCGATATGAAAAAATTCAATGGACTTTACATTACTAATCCTAAAAAAAGTAATCTCTTCTTCATTGCTTTCTTAGGAATGTCAGGCTTCCCATTCTTCACGACCTTCTGGGGTGAGGATGTTATTTTTGCGGAAATGTTATTGGAAGGCCCGGTGTTATTAACCATGACGGCACTAAGTATGATGTTTAATGGATTAATTTCAGCGCGGATTTTAACCAAAGTTTTTTGGGGTTTTCCAAGTTATATAAAATATTAAAGAACAAATTTGGAGTCTAAAGTGAAAATAAATGATGATTTAAAATGCGATATCTCGGCGGGATTTTCCGTTGCTTTGATTGCGCTTCCGCTTTCTATCGGAATTGCTCTGGCGTCAGGTGCACCGGCTTCGTCTGGGATTATTGCCGCTGTTATTGGTGGGATGATTGGTTCTTGGTTAGGTGGTACACGACTAACCATTAACGGTCCAGCCGCAGGTCTTATCGTTATCGTTCTCGATGCTATCAACAATATTGGTCAAGGTGATAGCGTGGTCGGGTTTCGAGGTATGCTGGCCGCGGCAGTGGTAGCTGGGGTTATTCAAGTTATTTTTGGCGCAGTTAAATTAGGTCGCAAAAGTGCCGCATTTCCTGTTTCTGTTATTCACGGAATGATGGCGGCCATTGGGCTTATTATTATAGCTAAGCAAATTCATATCTTGATTGGACACACACCAGTCGCAAAAAACCCAGTGATGCTTTTCTTGGAAATTCCAGACGCGATCATGGATTGGCATCCAGTTATTTTGTTAACAGGATTAGTGTCGCTTTTTATTATGATATTTTGGCCGAAAATAAAATTTGATCTCATAAAAAAAATCCCGGCTCCGCTGGCAGTTGTTTTGATTGCTTCAGCTTTTAGTGCGCTACTTTTTTCAGAAGGACAAAACCTTCTAACCATTCCCGGCGATATTACCAGTTGGATTATCTTTCCTGATTTTGGTGCATTAAGCACATACGTTGGATGGAAAGTCGTCATATCATTGGCCTTAGTCGGCTCGCTTGAAACCAGTTTAAGTGCGGCCGCTGTGGATAAATTATCTGATGGCAGAGAACGTAGTGATCTCGATAAGGATTTAATATCGAAAGGTGTTTGTAATATTTTAAGTGCTTCGATTGGTGGTTTACCAATGATTGCAGAAATCGTTCGAAGTTCGGCCAATGTTTCTTATGGCGCAAGATCTTGGCGATCAAATTTTATCCATGGATTTTGCATTCTTGTTATGGTTCTGATTCTTCCATCGGCATTAAATTTAATTCCGCTTTCAGCATTAGCAGCAGTGCTTATCATGGTTGGTGCACGCTTAGGGAGTCCGGCCCATTTTCGACATGCTTTACATATAGGAAAAGACAATGCCATCGGATTTTTAGTCACGATGGTGGTAACCGTTGCGGTCGATTTGTTAGTAGGAATTTTTGTTGGAGCTATAGTTCAGTATTTAGTAGGAATTTTACTGGGGTTGAAAGTTAAAAATACTTTTAAAGCTGACATTATCGAAAATTGCCATGGTAAAACGCTCGAAGTTTTCAAAATTCGCAGTGCTCTTATTTTTAGTAATTTTCTAACATTACGTGAAAATTTAACTAAGTGTATGGAGCAAGGTTTGAATGTCGAGCTTGATCTTACAGACTGTGAATACATTGATCACAGTGTCGTTGATCAATTGGCAGAGCTGGATAAAATTTTTAAAAGTAATGCGAAAACGTTGGAAATTAAGTATTCGCTCTATCATGAGAAGATTGGGATTGATGATAAATCAGCTATTAAAAAGCAATCCTAGCTTTATGGCTTAACCTCAAAATATAGTATTTAATAAGCAAAATAAGGGGATTTTGAACTCTTTATTTCAGCCTCAATTTCGGCCAGACACCTGTCTAAAACTTAATCATTTTCAGCTTCGGTAATGTCGTAAAATACTTAATAAAATCAGATGGTTGCTGTCTATTTGCGGCCTGCTTTTATTCCTGTCACCTGGCACTGTGCTTGCAATACTAAGCCTCATCGAGGTGTATATGATTAAGCAGAAGTCAAAGACGGTATTGAAAAGTGTTTTAGGGTTTATGGCCCTAGTTCTTTTATTTTCAGGCGTTTATAACGCTATCGTTTTAAACTCTCATAATTTTATGCAAGATAAGGAAATTAAGTTCGTTAAAAGACTCGATGAAATCGATGGTGTAGTTAAGAAAGGCAATTTTGTTAAAATTGCTAACGTTCAAACTTTAGTACCTCAAGCTCCTAAAAAAGTTGAAGCAACTTTTAATACAAATCCGAATACGACAATGGTGGCGGAAGCTCCAATGGTAGCAGGAGCTACACAATCTGCAATTACTAAGCGTCTCGATTTAAAAATGACTGAGTTTTATAACCAAGAAAAATTCAAGAATCCTTTATCGACAGCTGATTTTGATGGTTCTATTTTTGTTAATGAGGGCATTATTGAAAGTTTAGAAGTAACTTTACCAAAAGGTGAATCAATCAATATTAGTTATTCAGAAATTTCGGGAAATATTTTTCAATATGAAAGCGAAGGTAATACTTATAGTGGAATGATTTATGAAGCTGGGACAGATGCATATATGGTGACAATTACCAATGGACCATACCAAGGTTCACGTATGAAATTCCAATCAGCTAATCCTGAAGTCGAAGCCAATCGTGAAGTGGCTCAAGAAGGTAATGATGCTCAAGAAGTTATCGAACAAGATAGATATGCTAATGACGTGAACTTTGAAATGGAAGTAGCTGAAGCTAATCGTGAAGTAGCTCAGGAAGTTCAAGAGTTTGTAACGGAAGAAGAAAAAATCGAGCAGTCAGAGATGGCACAGGCCCAGGCAGAAGCAAAAGGGAAGTTTGGTTTTGATTTTGAAGCTCAATAATTTAAAGCGACAGTAATTTTTTTTCGAGTTCTTCGTTTTCAGCGTAGACTTTTAATTTTCCAACTTTAATAACGATTTTAGTGAAGGGTAGTGGCAGGCGCGCTTGGTTCCAAGCATTTTTAAAAACATATTTCCAACTGACATATGCTCGTAATGGAAAAACAGGTCGTCCAGTTTTTTCACTGAGTTTAGGAATACCATCTTTCACTTTGTGAAGCGGTCCTCGCGGTCCATCAACGGCCATGGTAAATTTATGGCCTGCTTGAACTTTTCTAACTGCTTCGATAAAACCTGCGATGGCCCTTCGCGTGGATGAACCACGTACGGTTTGATAACCCAAGTGTCTTAAGGCGGCGTCAGTGTACGAACCATCTTTAGATTGTGAAACAAGAACTGCAATATTCGTTTTTTGAAAAAAGCCAATCATACTGTATTCGTCTTGATGAAAAAAAGCATAAAGACAATTTTGACCTGGTCGAGGTTCACGTGAAGCTAAATCCCACGCCATGATAGCGCGATCAGCCTCATCTTCAAATTCAAGCTTATAACGAAAAGTTGAAGCGACGGCGAAATAAACAAAGCCGATCATTTTACCAATCAATTCTTCAACGAGGGGATTTCTTTTCATAGTTTATTTTAGTCTTTTCAGAGTGAGATGTCGTCCAAGTTTTATACACCGGCTATAAAAAATTCAAAGTAGATATTCTAAAATTTTAAACTTGATATGATATAACAGTATAAATCTCAAAGGACGGTATATGAAAATAATTTCTCTAATTTTAACACTTTTCTTTTCAATGTCTGCGATGAGCCAAGAGAAGGCAACTAAGCCACAACTTAGATTAAATCTAGAGAGTGCAGAGACTGGATATATGACAACAGAGGAATTCGAAAACAGTAATATAACCTTAGCGGCATTAGAAAGCTTTTTATACAATCATAACTCTTCACCAGCTTTAATTGTGCGTAAAATTAAAAAATTATCACAAAATGTTGAAATGAAATCAATTATCGAAGAAATGCTTAAAAACGATTCGAGTTTGGTGGATGTTCGACTGAATATTATTTTGTCGGATGAAATAAGATCAGTTCAAATTCCAACCAGTGATAACAGCATCATGGAAGCTGATTATTTAAAGGTTTCACTTAAAATTGATCTACTACGCAAGGATGACGAGACACTATATTGCACAGATCTTTATACAGAGAGATTGTATTCAGTTGACCTACCTCAAAAAACTTACCTTTCAGATGAGAACGCAGATAATGTTGCTGGAAAACTTATTTCAGAACTTCAAAAAAGTCTAAGAGAGTTTTTAGATGGCGAACGTGACTGTATACTTTTAGATACATTTGGAAAATCAAATCAAGAAATCAAAATTAAAACGAATAGAATCTAGACAAAAAAAGGCCGCATAAAGCGGCCCTTTTTATTTATTTCCCGAGTAGGGCCTTAAATTCTTGTGTTAACAGTGGAACAATTTGAAATAAATCTCCGACAATTCCATAATCAGCTTTGGTGAAAATAGGTGCATCTGGATCAGTGTTGATCGCTACGATACATTTCGAAGTTCTCATCCCGGCTAAGTGCTGAATAGCGCCAGAAATACCGCAAGCAATATAAAGTGATGGAGAAACGGTTTTACCAGTTTGTCCAACTTGCATCGCATGTGGAGCGTAACCAGAATCAACTGCGGCACGTGAAGCACCAACCGTTGCGCCAATGACATCAGCAAGTTCATTTAAAATTTTAAAATTATCTGCGTTCTTCATCGCACGACCACCAGAAACAATAATATTGGCTTCTGTTAAATCGACTTTTGAACTCGCACTCTTTACAACTTCTTTTACAATCGCACGAATTGCACCAGCGTTTCCAGCTACGTCAGCTACAGCACCAGCGCCAGCGGTTGCTGTGCCTAGGCCAAGAGCGTTTGGACGTACCGTAATGAAGTGTGGCTTTGGTCCTTGGATTTCAACTTTTGCGTAACACTTACCTGCAAATAGCGGGCGTGTGCCTGCGAATTTATCTCCGTCCATCACAAAGTTTGTTACTTCACTGGCCATACCAGCATCAAAACTTCCCGCTACGCGTGGGAATAAATCTTTGCCGAGTGACGTTGCGCCAGCGAAAACGTAATCATAACTTTGTTTTGAAATAAAATCTTTCAAAGCATTGGCATAACCTTCTGGCGAATATTTTTCTAAACCAGCACCTTTGATTTTGTGAATTTTAGCAGCACCGTATTTGGCTAACTCTTGTACGCCTGTGGCAGAAATTTCGCCGATAGCAGCCACTTCAAGTGAATGTCCTGAAAGCTTTGCTAAAATTTCCAGCGTTACGGTCTTAACGTGTTCATTATGTGTCTCTGTGAAAACTAATATTTTGGCCATGATGTTTACTCCTTAAATTGCTTTAGCTTCGTTACGAAGTAGTTGCACTACTTGTTTTACGACGTCTTTTTGTTTTGCAGTATCAGTGGCATCCATTTTCTTACCAGGTGGTTTTTCTGGTGGTAACTGAAAGTTACTATATTTCACTCTGCGATCAGCATCACTTACACCAACGTCAGCTAATTTAAATTCAGTCATTGGTTTTTTCTTCGCTTTCATAATCCCTGGAAGTGAAGCGTAACGAGGAGTATTTAAACCTTTGTTACATGCTACGACTGCGGGCTTATCAACTTCATAAATCTCAAGTGATCCACCTTCAGTTTCACGCTTAAGTTTCAATTTACCGCCATCTTCAAAACCAACAACCACTGAAACAGAAGGAAGGTTAAGCATTTGAGCGAGTAATTGCGGAACTTGTAAACAGTCATCATCGATAGCTTGCTTACCAGTTAAGATAAGATCTGGTTTTTTGCCAGACTTATCAATCGCTCCTTTAAGTGCTTTTGCAATCATGTATGAATCAAGATTGTCATCAGCTTGAACTAAAATCGCATCGTCTGCACCCATTGCCATGGCAGTTCTTAGCGCTTCCGTATCTTTCACGCTACCAACTCTTACCACAGTAATATTCGCACTCGCGTTGGTTTGCTTTACTAATAAAGCTTGCTCAACTGCAAATTCATCATAGGGGTTCATAATCCACTTGATAGAAGTAGTATCGATAAATGTACCATCGCCACTTGGTTTTACTTTGGTTTCTGTATCAGGAACCTGCTTTACGCAAACAAAAATGTTCATCCTGCGTCTCCTCGTTGATTAATAATTATTTATTTAAAAGTTCTCTTGCAATAACTAGGCGCTGAATTTGCGACGTCCCTTCATAAATTTGAATGAGCTTCGCATCCCTCATCAGCTTCTCTACCGGATATTCTTTACTATATCCGTACCCGCCGTAAATTTGTACCGCATCCGTAGTAATTTGCATACAAGAGTCTGCGGCAAAAGCTTTGGCGTAAGAGGCGATTTCGGTATTTTTTATTTTTTGATCGGCCATAGCCGCTGCTTTGTAAGTTAAAAGTCGAGCAGCTTCGGTTTTCATTGCCATGTCGGAAAGCATCATTTGGATGGCTTGATGTTTTCCAATATTCACGCCAAATTGATTTCGCTCTTTTGCGTATTGAACAGCGAGATCAAGCGCGCGTTGAGCGCCGCCCACAGCGGAAGAAGCCACGAGTGGTCGTGAGTGGTCTAGCGTCGCCATCGCGATCGCCCAGCCCGCGCCTGGCTTTCCTAACATATTTTCTTTAGGCACCTTTACGTTATTAAAACGAATTCCACGCGTATCAGATGAGCGATGCCCCATCTTATCTTCTTTTTTTCCTAACTCGATTCCTGGTGTACCTTTTTCCACAACGACGGCAGAAATACCTTTGTGTTTTAAGCTAGGATCAATTGTTCCATACACCACAAAGAGGTCTGCATGTCCCGCATTAGTAATCCACATCTTGTTGCCATTAATGACCCAGTGTGAGCCTTCGTCTTTGAAAGTGGTTTGGATACCGGCAGCGTCCGATCCGTTATTTGGTTCGGTTAAGCAGAACGAAGCAATCTTAAAATTTTCAGTAAAGGGTGTTAACCATTTTTGTTTTTGTTCATGGGAGCCGCCAATAACGATTGGAAGTAGTGCCAAATCGTTGGCCATAAAACTGGTGTTCATGCCCATGCAACCATAAGCTAACGTTTCGCTAATAAGAATTGAATCGACATTAGAAAAACCAGCGCCGCCGTATTCAGCAGGAATACAAGTATTGATCAAGCCGATTTCCCAAGCTTTTTTAAATTCTTCTTTTGGGAAAATACCTTTTTCATCATACTCTTGCGCTTTTGGTATGATTTCATTTTTTACGAACTTCAGGGCCAGTTCTTTGATTTCTTTTTGTTCAGTGGTGAAATCGAAATTCATAAAAATTCCTTTTACTTGTAGGGGTGTGCTTCATTATTAAATCTAGTTGGAATAGTAATGCATTTTTGCAAAGTTTGAAAGAACGGTAGCTCCATAAGTGGCAACACAATAAACGAGCGATTTTTCCATTCTGGATGAGGAATAATGAGTTCAGGTAATTGCACTTCATCCATACCCCAAAAGAGAATATCGAGGTCAATTAAGCGGGGACCTTTTTTAATTTTTCTGACACGGCCCATCTTTAATTCTATCGCTAAAAGCTGACTGAGCGTTTCAGATGGAGTGAGCTTGGGAATTTTATATTCAATGACTTGATTGAGAAATGCTGGTTGGTCAGTGTAATCAACGGCAGCAGATTCGTAGATCTGGCTCTCCTCAACAATTTCGAAAATTTTTGAAAGTTCTTGGCGCGCGCGAGCTAAGTTTTCTTTACGTTGACCTAAATTAGTTCCAAGAGCAATGATGAGCGACATCTAGCTATCTTGCTCTTTCTTTTTTTCTTTATCCACTTTTTTGTAATGGTCGATAAGAGATGGAAGGGCGCTATCGGCTGGTGGCTTTGGTGGGCCCTTAATACCACAAGCTGTAAGCGTAAACAGAAAGCAAATAATCAGTAGTTTAAAATTCAATGGTGAATCCTGCCGCAAAAATATCCGTCCCTACGTCAGCCTTTATAAACCAACCAGGAACTAGGCGACGCATAAAGGTGGCACCAAAAACAATTCCATTTTTTTCCATATCAGCTACAAGCGCCTGATCTGCTGGAGTGAGTGTATCGTTAGAGAGTTGGATGCTGACAACTTGATAACCCATGTAAGGCATTAAGTAAGAATAGAGAGGAAGCTGAATCGCATATTTTAAACGCGCTGACATGCTCGTTGCAGCGGCATTGATTCCATCATTTGGGAAAGCTTGCATTTGGGAAATTCCGAAAAAACCTTCGAGAAAAATATTCTCTGAAGTTTGATAGGCCCAAGAACCTGACCAGTGACTATAGTTTTGATTTTGTCCGTCTTTATTTTTTCCGGCGAGTAATCCATAGGTCAGGGAGATTAAATGATCATTAGGAAGAATACGATTTTTATTATCACCTAAACCTAACTCATCAATCGACTTGGTGTTATAAAGATCCTCTTCTGAAACAATGCTGCCTTTATCATCGGGGGTTGTTTCGGCTTCGACTTCAGTTTCCGTATTGTTTGCCACTTTTTTATAATAATAGCTATCGTCACCGCGAAGAACTTGTACATCCAGATTTCGACTAAGTTTTTGCCAGAGCGAAAGCGAATAAATTTTGACGATTTTAATTCCCACTCGATCGTCATTCACCTTAGCGACGAGCGCGCGACAAGCTAGATTTCCGTCGAGCAGAATGGAAATAAAGTCGCCTTTATACAGCAATTTATTTTCATTACTGATAATAAAAATTCTTTTTGAATTTCCGATGGTGTTAATTTTTTCGATGAAAAGTTCGCTAGCTCGCGGGGCAGATTCTTCGGTTATTTCATCCACCACTGATTGGGTCAAAGCGTCAAATGTGATAAATAAAATAAATAATGTCGAAATGGTAAATCTTTTCAAACCACCCTCCAGTCCTAAACATTTTATTAGATTAACGCATATCCGTAAACAATTGACTTTAGGTAATGATAGAAAGTGAAAGATATTCTTCATAACAAGTGGTTGACCAAATTTGTAGGATTTTGTACCAAGATTAGTTAATCGGGAGATGAGAATGATTATAGAACAAGCCTATGGAGCACTTACGGGTCAGTCCGCGAATAATAACAAAATGTTTGTTGTCGTTGCAGGAAATATTGGTAGTGGTAAAACCACTTTGACTGAAAAATTGGCCAAACGACTTTCTTGGAATCCTCATTTCGAATCAGTACAAGACAATCCTTATCTTTCAGATTTTTATGGTGATATGTCTCGTTGGTCATTCCCGTTACAAGTGTATTTTTTAACTCATCGTTTTAATACGCATAAGACGATTGAAACTTCGAGCATGAGTTCGATTCAAGATCGTTCTATCTATGAAGACGCTAATATTTTTGCACGTGCGCTTTATGAGCAAGGCAAACTTGATCGACGAGATTATGAAAATTATCGAACACTCTATAATTCAATGACCTCATACCTAAGTGCCCCGACTCTCATGATTTTTTTAAAGCGATCTGTGCCTAAGTTGATTGAAAGAATCAAGCAACGTGGTCGTGATTACGAGCAAACTATCCCAGTTGATTATTTGAGTCAGTTAAACGTTTATTATGATGATTGGTATAAGAGTTACAATCTAGGGAAATCACTCATCGTCGATACAGATGATTTAGATTTTGTAGACAATGATTACCATTTTGATCGTTTAGTTCAGAAAATATATGAGTCAATTGATCAACAAAATCTTTTCTCATATTTCTAGTTTCTAAATAAAAACTAATATAAAAAATTGCCTATCCGATAGGAACTTCGTGAGTATGTTATAATTTGGACATAACAGCGAGGATTGCGATGAAGCATAACTTATTAGTTCTCTTTTTAATCTTAACTTTTACTTCATGTTCTGGAACGAAGTCGAGCCAAGATGTAGCGGCCAACGATGCAGGACTTGAGTTGTCTGAAGCAGAGAACCTGCTAAGTGACGATGACTTTGAAGAAGGAAAGGAAGAACCGGTAGCGCAAACCGAAGAAGTCAAAACCGAAGAAGTTGTTGTGACTGAAGAGCAACCAACTGAACCTCTAACCGATCCAGCGCTTCAACCAGAAGAGCCGGTGATGAATACTGAAATGGTAACTGAAACTAAGCCTGTCATTAATGATGTCGGCAGTATGAAGTCTTACACTGTTGGTAAAAATGAAACACTAATGCTTGTTGCATTTAAAGTGTATGGCGATTATTTAAAGTGGAAAGATCTTTTAAATGATAACAGCGCTGTTCTTAAAGGAAATCCAGCCAACCTAAGACCTGGTATGGTGCTAAGTCACTACGGCAATGGCGAAGAAATGGTTTGGAATCCGGGTGGAAATCCGTACTTAATTAAAAACGGAGACACTTTAGGTCTTATTTCAAAAGAAGTTTATGGAACACTTAAGAAGTGGAAAGATATTTGGATGCATAATAAGCCATTAATCAAAGATCCAAATAAGATTTATGTTGGGTTCACGATTTATTATCTGGATGGGGCAAGAGACGTAGCTTCGCCATAATTTGTTTTTGAGTATTAGTTTTTAACAATAACCAATGAGAGTGCAAGCCAGAAAGCTTGCACTTTTTTATTATGAATGGATGCATAATTATATTGTTACTATTAACAAGTTGTTCAACTTGGAACTTCCAAACTAAAAAACAAAGTATCCAAAAATTTGATGAATTACCTGCTGAAAAGTATCTTACCGAAGATTATTTAGCACAGCTTAAGATGTACGAGTTGTTTTACACAAATAACTTGGAAATCAAACTCTTAGAGCCTAATAAAACGGTAAATAACTATCTGGTAAAACTCGCCGATGGTATTATTAAGGCCAACGAATTGTTTTTTGATCAAAAGCTTAAGACCAAAATCACAATTGTAAAGTCGTATAATCCCTTTTATTTTTCATTACCTGACCGAAGTATTTTCTTATCAACTGGTTTACTACAGAGATACGTGAAACACGAAGGGATTTTAGCGTCAATAATTGCCTATCAGTTAGTAAGAGCGGAAAAGAGAATTTATAATAGAAATATCATAGTTCCGATTGGATATTTTACGACTGAAAAAATGCTGGAGATGTTGAAATTGCCTTTGAAAGAACGAAATGAAATTCACAAGTGGGCCTATCACTTAATGAGACGTGCCGGTCATGATGAAGATCAGTATCTGGCGTGGTTACAAATTTTAAACCGTAACAATCACGAGTTCATTGCCCAGCAAGGAGAAGTTTCTGTTATTGCCAGTGAAGAAGCCAATTTCAAAAGCTTTATTATTAAGTACACAAAAAATAAAAAAAAGAAAAAGCAGTTTTTATCTTCAAAACCCTTTTATGAATTTATGCGAACAATTAATCGGATTTAACTATGAAACCAGAGCAGTCAGAACGATTCTACATTGAAGAACTCTTTAGCCAATCAACGCAGAAAGGCTTGGTGAAATGTAATCAACTCAAAGAGATTGATAAGTTGACCGGTGATGCTTCAACACGTCGTTATTACCGTTTATTCTGCCAAAATGATTCATACGTTGTGTGTTTAGATAATCCAACCGTGGATGACATCGCGACGAGCCCCTTTGTAGACATGCAAAAATTCCTCGAAGGTAAAAATATTCGTGTGCCTAAAATCTACGATATGAATTTAAAGAGAGGATATCTCCTAGAAGAAGATCTAGGTGATATGACTTTGTTACAAAAACTAGGACAATTAGAAAATATTCAAGCTGAACATGAAATTTATCATAAAGTGATTGTTGAACTGGTAAAACTGCATAAGATATCGGCCAAAGATATGGCGGCTAATAATGTCGTTAAACTTTCTTTTGATTATGAAAAATATAAACAAGAGATTGATTTCACGTTCAAGTTTTACCTTAAATTATTTTTGAAAGTCACGAGCGAAGAAAAACTTGAAGAATTATCGAAATTATTTGATCCAGTTTTAGAGCGTTTAGCTAATGAAAAACGTGTTCTTACTCATCGCGATTTTCATTCGAGAAACTTGATGGTGAAAAATAATGAATTGGTCGTTATCGACTTTCAAGATGCGAGAATGGGAATTCCTCAATACGATTTAGTTTCACTGCTGGAAGATTGTTATTACAAAGTTCATGGTGAAAACAAAAAGAAACTCATCGATTTTTATTGGAAAGAAATGTCAGGTGTTGATCATGGTCAGAAAGATTTTAATAAGTTCATGGGATTTTACCATGACATGACTATCCAACGCGTCTTTAAAGCGATTGGCAGCTTCGCCTATATTTACAATACGAGAAAAGATGAGCGATACTTAAAGTACATCGGATTTGGCATGGAAAAACTTCGTGTGACAATGCTCAAGAGCGATATGTACAAAGACTTGAGAAAGTGTTTATTTAAAATCTATTATGAAAACTGATTATTGTCTTATTCTCTCCGCCGGCTTCGGTACCCGAATGCGAAGTATTGGTCAGCGTATCCCAAAGCCCATGTGGCCAGTTTTTGAAAAAACCATTATTGAATTACAAATTGACTATGCCCGTATGTTGGGTTGCAAAGAAATTTTTGTCAACCTTCACCATATGACGGAAGAAGTGCTCAATTATTTTCATCACAAAGAAGAATATGAAGATATTCATTTTTTGATTGAAAAAGAAATTTTAGATATCGGTGGTGCGATTCATAATCTTGCTCAAAGAGATTTTGTGAATTATAAGGGCAGCCTCATGATTAATAATGGGGACCAGTTCTTGTTTTTTGACTGGAAAAAACTTAAGGAAATTGAAAAACATTTTTCGAACTATAAAGCAGTACTGATGGCGGTTAAAGTTGATCCGATTTGGGGTCATGGCCAAACTCTTCTCGATAAAGATGATCATTTAAGTAAAATCATTCCGAATAAAGAAATTACGAGCCAAGATAGTATCTATACATATTCTGGTTTGGGTTTTATTGATTTAGCAAAATTAAAGCCCAGC
The DNA here is from genome assembly GCA_016786485.1 of Bacteriovoracaceae bacterium. Taxonomy (GTDB): domain Bacteria; phylum Bdellovibrionota; class Bacteriovoracia; order Bacteriovoracales; family Bacteriovoracaceae; genus JAEUWD01. Next base: position 34,226 of record JAEUWD010000017.1, read on the forward strand.
AAAGGTAAGTCAAGTCTTTATGATTCGGTAGTCACCTATAAAACTGATCCGATAAAAATGGTGAAAGTAGATGAATATGAATATTGGGATTTTGGAACCATTGATCGTTATTGGCACTCATTATTTCAAATCTTAATCGACGAAAAAGTCAAAAAAGAAAGCAGCTTTATAGAATTTCTTCACGAGAAAGGTGCTATCAATCAAGCTAGCCTCAATCTTGAAAAGTTATCTTATAACGCTGATAAATTTTCGATAAACTTAAGTTCACAAGCCTGGAGTAGTTCAAAGCCAGGTCAAATTGTTTTAGCGAGCCGTCATAAAGCCGTTTCTGCAGAGGGACCAGGTGTTATTTGTGGTGAGCTGTTTGAGAAAGTCGAAAGTAAAATCAAGTTTCCTTAAGCTTAATTGAATCTACCGGACAAACTTCGATACAGATATGACAAAGAGTGCAACTCCAAGTATCGATATAGTACTTGTTGTCTGTTCTAGTGATGGCCGTTTCGGGACAAATTGTCTTACAATTATCACAAGATATGCAGTTTGAAGTGATTTCAAGATATGGTAACATGTTTATAATTATATAATGTATTGAGCGCGAAACCATTAAGGCAAAAAATTCATGAAACTTAAGATCAAAGAACGAAGCCCTATTCTGCTTAACACCTTGGTGTTTATTTTGTTTTGTTTCTTGCTTTTACACGTTCTGACTTCGCTAGTGAACGAAGTTTCAAGTTTTCATCTATCGTATTTAAAGCAAAACGTTTTTCGTTTTAAATTTATTTTCCTAACCATGATTATTAGTGCTTATTCAGTTTGGTTTATTAAGAAATATTCTGCCAATCTCTTGGCGTTGCTTACCACCATGATTCTTTTCGAAGGACTAATGGCCATCAGCGAGGACTTTAATAAATTGGTACTCTTCCTACTCTTCGTTTTCTCGATTATATCTTACTATTTTTATCAAATATGGAAGAGCGAACTCTCTGAGCCGTATTACAATCCTAACTACACTGACACTGATTTGTTTGAACCGATGCTTTATCGAATTAAAGTTGAGCTTATTATCGATGAATCAATTCACGCAGGACACTTAACGAATTGGCAAGAAACAGGGGCCTTTGTTTATCTTGAGCAACCTCTAACAAAAGTAAATTTCGATCAAGTGCAGTTACGAGTGAATTTCATGCAAGAAGATTTCAATGCTCAAGCACAAATCTGTGCCTATAGCAATGATATGCGTGGTTTCGGGATCAAGTTTTCGCAGGTCAAAGAAACTGGCTTTTCTTGGGCCGATTTTTTTATTACCAGTTATGATATGGGAATTGATGCCCATCATTTAAAATAAGGAATGGTTTCCATGAAGAGTTTTTTAATCGTCAGTTTGTTTATGACTTTAATTTCTTGTCAGTCACAAAATTCTCCAGAAAATGTTTTATCAAGTTTTGTTAAACAAAATTTTGCAGGAAAATTAAGTAAAAGCGACTTGTCTGATATGACCACCGGAAAACTCAAAGCTTATATAGATGAATTATCGGATGAAGAATTGGATGCTTATTTAAGCTTAGAAAATAATAAATATAATAAGTTAAAAATTCTGCATAAAGCTTGTGAAGCAGAAAAATGTTTTTTAACCTACACCATTAATTATTCAACGACACAAGATGATAAAAAAACGTTTGAGACTGACACCAAAAAGATTGCGGAGATTGTTTTAGAAAATAAGCTCTGGAAAATTAGCAATATTGAGCATATCAAAACATATCACGATGCTAAAGAAGAAATCCGACCTTAGTTAGGTTCCGGACGCTTTCAAGTAATTATATTCGCTCGGATTATTTCCTGTTGAATTGACTTCACCATAGATAGAAATGTGCTTTAAATAAAAAGCATATCCAAACATAGCGGAAGTAAAATACCATCCGGCCAAAAATAATAAGCTGGATGAAAGAGCAATCGTTATCGCCCATGAGAAGAAAAGGATTTCTGCTAAAAAGTTTTTACGAATAGCATTGGTTGTAATTAATAAAGCGGGCTTAATGGACAGTTTGTTATAGTGCATAAGCGGTGCTAAATGCAGTATGTAAAGCGAAGAAATAAATTCAATCGCAAAACCAAATAAGCCTAATAACATGAATCGTGAATTGTACTCAGCGGCCCAAAAACATAATTGAGCGACAGTTGATACGGCCATTTTGAAGTAAGCCAAGGGCAGCATGGATTTAACTAGATTTTTATCAGTTAAAAACCTAAAGAAATGTTTTTGATTATAATTTTTGTCTTTTATCCAGTGATGAAAGAAATCAAAAAGACTGAGGTAGAGTAGACAATACAAAAAACTCGAAAATAAAAGACCAAAAGCAGGCACAAGTTTAGCTCCTTGTGAAATCACAAAGAAACACGCACCTACATAGAGAAACGGTTTTTTATAAGTTTTGGTTTCGTGCCAAGCTGTGAAAAACCAGTCCCAACCATGCTCAAAAGGTATTTTATTTATCTGCATTATTGCATCCTTGTTAAATATATATTCGTTTCCCTTCTTATCGGTTGTTGAGCAAAAAACTTAAGTATTATTCTCGGCCATTATATTTAAAGTATTAGTCGATATATCCGATAAGATAACTATGGGAAGCGACCGTTTTAATGACGATTTTATTACCAAACTTGTAGACGAAACTCTGAGTGGAGTTGCACTTCGTCCTGATAAAAAGGAACAAAAGAAGCGCGACACTTACTTTGAGAAGAAGCGTATTGGAAAACGATTATCCAAAGGCTTGGTCAGTTCGATGAAAATCTTCTGCGAAGAACACAATATCTTTAGTAGTTATGGTGAATTCGATGAGAAGTCGGGTTGCTTTCGTTATCAATTAGGTGAAGAAGAACTCTATATTCCAAGTAATTGGGGTGCTTTTGATATTCATCATATGCCAGAAAAGATCGGCTTATTCTTTAAAATGGAAAAGCATGATCCTAATATGTTCTTAGAGGTTATCTCTAAGCATGTGGCGCAAAAATTTGTGCAGATTTACTGTTTTAAAGAAAAGGACGAGTTCCTGTTAGTCTTTTTAAATCGGTTTCATGCCAAAATGCATGGACCATTTTTCGAAGATGTTTGCGATCATCAATCTGTAGCGGATAAAATAAAAAAGGCCAGCTAAGCTGGCCTTTTTCTTCTTCAGTTTACTGAAGACTCATATAATATTCTTTCATTTTTACAGCATCTTTTTCAAGGTTTGGACTGTTGCAGATAATATATCCACGACAATCTTCATCTTTAAGCGCTCTTAATAAATCTTTCCAATTAAAGTCAGATTGATCAAGGTTTAGGTGTTTTAAGTCACCTTTAGAGTTACTGCTAATACCAGAAATATGGATGTGCATTTGCTTAAGCGCTTTTGCACCCAGTTCTTGCTTAAGAACTTTTAAAACTTCTACAAATTCTTCATAAGTATTGTACTGACCTGAACGAGCGTAAAGGTGTGAGAAGTCCATACAAGGCTTACAGCTGTTTACTGATTTAGTTAAACTAATTAGCTCTTCAAGTGAACCAAACTGACTTGATTTACCAGTAAGCTCAGGGCGAAGTTCAATTTCAATATCAAGACGAGAAAGACGTTCTTCAATAACGTTCATACTTTTCTCAACCAGATCAAAAACGTCATATGGCGAATCTTTCATGTAGAAAGCCGCGTGGAAGGTCATCGATTCAGCACCGCAAAGATCAGAGATTTTAGCTGTCTGAATGATTCTTTCTACTGAAGAATCGATTTTATCTTGTTCGCGAGCATTTAAATTAATGTAGTAAGGACCATGAGAAGTAAGTGGAATACCTAGTTCGTAAGAAACTTTACGAAGCGCAGATGAAACTTCTTCTTTCATGCGCACGCCATGAGCGAACTCAAGTTGCATACAATCCAGACCTAGTTCATGAATACGCTTAACCCCTTCAACCGGGTTACTTTTTTTCACTGTGCTATTCGGAACTCCAGCCGTACCAAACAATAAACGTTCAAACATAATCACCAGCCTATTAAAATATATTGTCTATCCACGTATCTTTGTTTTTCACACAACTTTGACAACCACTACCAAAACCAAATTTTTGTTTAAGTATCTCAAGATCAATTTCAGATCGTTGCTTAAACAAACTTTTAATCTCAGCCACACTAACACAATTACACTCACAGATGAGTAAATTGTTATCAAGTAGGTATTTCGTATAATTTAAGTCTAAATGGGCGTTTAACTCATCCAATGTTTGCTCATTTATGTAAAAAATACACAGTCAAAAGTTAATCTTCGAACTTATAGCCTTAAACCAGATTTTTGTCCAATTTTTATAACGAAGTGTGTAAAAAAACCATTTGAGAGAAGCCTTGGTAGAAGCTTGATTTTGCATTAAAATAAATGAAAACGAGGGCTTATTTTGCAGACATTAAAGATTTTAGTTTTTATTTTGTTATCAATATTTATTGGATTTCACCTAGGCTACATCCTTTTTCCATACGAATGGCGCTTAGTCATTTTGGCGTTATTGTGTTTGGGGGGAATCGGAGTCATTTTTTATGCTGATAAAATCTTGTTGGCGCTTCTGCGCTCAAGAGAAGTTATTGATACCATTGAGCATTCATTTTTTCAGCGAATCAAAAACGTGGCCTTTAAACTAGGAACACCCTCACCACGCGTTTTTGCTTATCGCGGAAACGTTTCGCGTATTTTTGCGCTTCAAAGTCGAAAAGATATTTCATTAGTTTTTGAAGCTAAGATCTTAAGTAAGCTTAGCCCGGAAGAACAGACCGCGCTTATTACTTATATGTTGTTAACTTTACGCGCCGGTGGAGCAAAACGCCGAACTCTTGTTTACGCGATTTCCTCTATGCTTATTAATAGTCTCTATTTCTTGCGCGATAAGTTGACGACTTGGATGAAAATCAATTTTGTAAGTAACGCACTGGTGTTTTTGTATGCGTTGATTGTTCGGCCAATAGTCATCTCGCTTTTTTCGATCGCCTTTACGAAGAAAGAGAAACGTAAGATTAAGGCTTTACTCGCGACACATTTAACAGATAGTGAAATGTTGAATTCTGCCATGACTAAAATTAGTTATCGTACTTTCAATGAAGATCTGATTGAAAACACACTTATTAATTTCTTAAATCAAAAACCAAGTGATGGGAAAATCAAAAGATACGTGGATATTTTTGAAGTTTTTCCGGTGCTAGAGATTGATACATAAAATGCTTAAGCTATTTCAACTTCTCAAAGAAAGATTAAAAAAAGTTGAATACAATAATTTTTACCCACTTTTTTTTACCATCGTATTTATTCTGATTCTCATCCAATACTCATTCTCAACCTTGGATGCTATTTTTTATGATCTATGGATTAAATTTGATTTAGGGCCTAAGAGTAAAGACCAAATTGTTTTGGTTTATCAGAATGAAGAAAGTGACGAATTTTTAGGTGAAATCTATCCTTATACTTATGCCACTCACTATCGTGTGGTTGAGAAAATTCTTAAAGATAAACCTTTGGGGCTTAATTATTTGGTGCAACTACTAGAGCCTGAATCAAAGGCGGAGAAAGAGTATTTTGATAATTTTAAATCAGTACTAGATAAATTTAAAAAAGAAAAAGGCTTGGTCCTTTTTGGGACGGAAATGGATGCTTGGGGTGAGCAATTACCACCGCAAGAACTCAGAAGTCTCAGTTATTCACTTTCATCTATAAACGTCGATAGTAGTATTTTTGCAAAAGATGATATTTCCAGACGCGCGATTCTTAATTTTTCAGGTGAAGATTCTTTGCACTTAATCTCGGCCAATTTTTTGCGTCATCAACGAGGGCTACCTCCCCGAGATGCAAGTGCGTATTGGGGAAACTATTATAATAAAGAAGCTGATGCAACTTTTGTTCTTTATCGTTTTTTTGATAATCCGAATGAATCCAAGGGAAAAGTTATTTCACTTCCCATTCATAGTGTGTTCTCAACACCAGATGATTTTTTCAAGGATAAACTAGTTATTATCGGACCGAAATATCTTTCTAATTCATCTGACTTTGTTTTAACGCCGTTTAAAAATGAATCGGAAAAAGCTCCTAAGTTGAATGTTCACGCCAATATTATAGAAAGTTTGGCGCAGGATAAAACCATTTTTCAGATTCCTGATTTCGCGACTGATATGCTTGCCATTTTATTATCGGTCGTACTTTCATACATTATTTCTCACGTGCGCCCGACACGCGGTTTAATGATTACCGTCGCCATTATGCTGGTGATCTTTATTATTTCTTTCACACTCTTTTCCAGTTTTGGTTTATGGCTGCGACTTTCGCATCTTATTCTCAGTGTCTTTGTCGTTTATTATATCTGGGTTCCTTTCCGAGCGATTGGTGAATATCAAACTCGTTTTGCCATCGAAGAAGAAGCAAAATTATTAAAGCAGGTGGACAATCTTAAGCGAAATTTCATTTCACTGATGAGCCACGATCTAAAAACACCGGTGGCCAAAATCGCAGGCATTGCTGATATTCTAGCGGTTCAATATCAGAACACTCCAGAGCAAGCGAAGTTGATTCATAATATTGTGAACTCGACCAAAGAGTTGAATGGATTTATTTCTTCAATTTTAGATTTAACCAAAGTTGAAAGCCAAAACTTATCACTCAAATTAGTCGCCAAAGATGTTAATATTTTAATTGAAAACGTCGTCGAATTACTTCGTTATGAAGCCACAGAAAACGAGATTGAAGTAAGTCTCCATCTTGGGCCTTTATATCCGATAAATGTGGATGTGGAATTGATTAGACGTGTACTGTCGAATCTCATCGAGAATGCGATTAAATATTCGGGCAAAGGTTCTAAGGTTGAAATTGCCACAAAAGATGATGACACATGGGTCTATATAGAGATAAAAGATAATGGAATCGGGATTGCTCAGGATGATTTAGAGCATATTTTCAAAAAGTTCTATCGGGTACAAAATGATTCTAAGCATAGAATCAAAGGTTCTGGTTTAGGCCTCTACCTGGTAAAATATTTTATCGAACTCCACCAAGGTGAAATTCTGGTTGAATCAAAACCAGGTGCGGGAACAAAGTTTGTGGTTAAGTTAAGAAATAAATAGGCACGAAGAGAGGATTTATGAACAAAGTATTAGTGGTTGACGATGACAAGGTTCTTCAAGGATCAGTTCGCCAAGCATTGGAATATCATCACTTCCTAGTCGATGTTGCTGACAATGGTAAAGAAGCCGTTGCGGCTGTTTATAAAGAAAAATACGACCTCGTGGTTATGGACGTTAACATGCCTGAAATGGACGGGATACAGGCCCTCGTAGAAATCAAAAAACATGATCCATCAATCATCGTGATTATCTTAACCGCTTTCTCAAACGTACAAGATGCAGTGAAGGCCGTTAAAGAAGGTGCTTATAATTACTTAGAAAAACCAATCTCTTCAGATAACTTAGTAGCGCTTATTAAACGTGCGCTAAAAGCTCGCTCACTTGTTGAGACCACAGCGTTCTCAGCTCCTATGTTGTCACTAGGCGACGGACAAAATGACGGAAAATTTGTAGGTGAATCTAACGTAATGAAAAAAGTTTTTAATATTATTTCCAAGCTCGCAAAAGTTAATACGCCAGTTCTTATTCGTGGTGAATCAGGAACAGGTAAAGAGCTTGTCGCAAAAGCTATTCACTTCAATGGCCCAAGAAAAGACGAAAAATTTGTCACACTTAACTGTGGTGCCGTGCCTGAAAATTTAATTGAGTCAGAACTTTTTGGCCACGAAAAGGGAGCCTTCACTGGTGCTTCAGATCGCAAGATTGGTAAGTTTCAATATGCCGATGGAGGAACACTTTTCTTAGATGAAATTGGTGATATTTCTCCGGCGATGCAAGTAAAGTTACTTCGCGTTCTTCAGGAGAAAAAATTTACTCCGATTGGCTCTAATCGCGAAGTTTCAAGTGATGTGCGTATTATCGCAGCTTCACACAAGCCTTTTGAAAAAATGATTAAAGATGGATCGTTTCGTGAAGATTTGTTCTATCGTTTGAATGTTCTTCCGGTTTATCTACCGCCGCTACGTGAAAGAACTTCAGACATTCCACACTTATCAAATTATTATTTAAATTTTTTCAATTCACATCATGGTTTAAATATTCGTGGTATTTCGCCTGAGGCCATGAAAATTTTTGAAAGCTATAGTTGGCCAGGAAATATTCGTGAACTTCGAAATATTATTGAACATTGCTTTATTATGGAATCATCTGATCAAATCGAAGTAAGCTCATTGCCTTCAACTATGTTTAAAGCGAAAAGCTCGAATGAAAAAGATGATCGCAGCGAAAGCTTGATTGATATTGAAGAAATTCAAAACTCTGTTTTGAACGAATCTGATAAATCGGGAGATTCAACCAAGTATCAAGTAACAGTTTCAATGAAAAGTCCGGATGGAACTAAGCTTGATTTTCAAATAGCGAAGGATGAATTTGAAAAAGAATTTATCATTCAGGCTTTAAAAGTGAATAAGGGAAAAATTAATCAAACGGCCCTAAATGCAAATATTCCGAAGAAAACACTTTTAAGAAAAATAGAAAAATACGAAATCAATCCGAAGACATACTACTAGAATTTTATGATGAATCGTTTTTGGAAATTACTATTATTAATAGTATTTATTATTTTAACTGATCAGTTCGCGAAAGCGGCGATTCAAACTCATTTGAGTGTGGGGGACAGCGAAGCTGTTTGGGACGGAATATTTTATATTAGTCATCTTTGTAATTATGGCGCGCTCATGGGTTTTTTATCTGAAGCTCCTAAGTATCTTCGAACTTTTGTTTTTCTTTATATGCCAATTTTGGCCGCGCTATTACTTATTGCCATGCTAGTGATGTCACTGAAGCAACGTTTTTATTTAAGCCTGATTTATTCATTGGTTCTGGCCGGAGTCGTTTCAAATACACTTGATCGAGCAACGTTAGGTTATGTGGTCGATTGGATTTCGATTAAATTCGGTGGTTTTACATTCCCAACCTTTAATCTGGCAGATGCTTCGATTGCCATTGGTATTGGAATTATTTTGGTGGATCTGCTTATTGATTTATTTCTTAAGGCACCACCGAAGGACGCTTAGTGTTTCCCATTCTGTTTACATCTGAACATCTGACACTTTTTTCTTATCCCTTATTCATGGGTATTGCTTGGGGTTTGGCTTATCACATCTCACACTTGTTCTATTTGAAAAAATTTAATAATACCGTTCATTTTAATTTATTTTTTTGGGGAAATTTCGTCATGAGTTGGCTTGGCGCAAAGCTAGCTTTCTTGATGACATATAAAAAAATGGGTGCCACTGAACTTTCACAACATCTTTCGTTTTGGTTTGGTGGAGGTTTTGTTTTTTACGGTGGTTTGATCGCGGCTTTTCTATTTACCGCGATCTTTGCGTGGAAAATAAAAAAATGCTCAATTGGGAGTTTTTCCTTTTTAGTTATTCCACTATCACTGGGTCATGCTATTGGACGATTGGGTTGTTTTCTAGCGGGTTGTTGTTACGGCTCAGAATATAATGGGATTTGTTCGGTCGAAATGCATCAAGCGCTCAGACACCCTGTTCAAATATATGAAGCTGTCGCGCTGACTCTGCTTTTCTTTTGGTCGAAAAAGAAAATGCGAAATCTCGAAGCCCATCCTCATCTGATTTCTCAGTATTTGATTTTTTATTCAATCATTCGATTTTCGTTAGAATTCTTTCGAGGTGATATAGTTCGTGGAAATTGGGGAATCTTTTCTACTTCACAGTGGATATCTTTAGGAATTATTTTACTTTGCCTTGGCTTCCGGTTTTTTTATTCCGGCCGCATCGTAAAGTTCCGGTAATTTCTCTTCGTCGACATAAAGTTCTGAAGCAAAATTTTCGTTACCCCAAGCGATGAAAGCATCATCGTGTTCATACATCGTAATGGTTTCCCACGGGCAATCTTGTGAACAGTTTTGACAGCCAATACAACGAGAGAGATCGATTTCAACTGTTTGTCTGAAACCTGGATTCAGTGGATCTGGTCCTGCCACCAGTTCGATTGAGTCAACGGGACAACCAGCAATACAAACCTCACACCCAGTACAGCCACTTTGGTGAACAACCGCCAAAAGTTTTGGTGGACGTTTACCCTTACGAACTGGCTTAAAACGCGCTGGATGAAATGGATTTTCTACTTTAATTTTTGTCATATTTTTCTCAAAAAACTAATTACGTATTACAATTTTATAAACTATAGTCCTCATCGTGTAAATGTGATAAGAATTTGAATACGACTATTATAACATAGTGAAACAAATGACTCAAAGACTTAGATTTGTTACAGCAGCCAGTTTGTTTGATGGACACGACGTTTCCATCAACATCATGCGACGCCTACTTCAGGCCAAAGGCGTAGAAGTCATCCATTTAGGACATAATCGCTCTGCTAAAGAAGTGGTGGACGCTGCCATTATGGAAGATGCCCATGCCATTGCCCTCAGCTCATATCAGGGCGGGCACATGGAGTATTTCACTTATATTCGTCAGATGCTAAATGAGGCCGGTGCCAAGGATATGAAGATATTCGGCGGTGGCGGCGGGGTTATCACTCCGAAAGAAATCGAAGAGCTCCATAAGCGCGGCATTACCCGAATTTATGGCCCTAAAGATGGGATGGAACTGGGTCTAGAAGGCATCATCGATGACATGATTACCAAATCGAAATACTCGACTTTGGAGCATTTTTCACCAGAGAAGAGTGCTAAAGATTTAAGCTACTTTGATTTGGCAAAGGTGATTAGTTATATTGAAAATGAAAAAAAAGTTCCACCTCAGCAAAAAGCGAAGGCGATCCCCGTTTTAGGGATTACTGGAACGGGTGGGGCCGGGAAATCGTCGCTGATCGACGAACTATTGCTTCGCTTTAAACGTTATTATCCAAGCGATAAAATTGCACTGATTTCTGTTGATCCGACTAAAAAGAAAACTCAGGGCGCACTTTTGGGTGATCGTATTCGCCTGGGAAGCGTGGGGCATGGTCAGTACTATGTTCGCTCACTCGCCACTCGTGATTCACAAAATGAATTAAGTCCTGAAATTAAAAACGTAATTAGCTTTCTTAAAACACAAGATTTCAAACTTATCATTGTTGAAACTTCGGGTATCGGTCAGGCTTCTAATGAAATTTCTTCGATTGCAGATAAAAGTATGTATGTCATGACTCCTGAGTACGGCGCTGCTACTCAGCTCGAGAAAATTGAAATGCTCGAGACGGCAGACTTTATTGTGGTTAATAAATTTGAAAAGCCACGCGGAGAAGATGCTCTTCGAGAAGTTCGAAAACAATATCGCCGCAATCATAAAATGTTTGGTGAGAAGCCAAGTGATAATGAGCTTCCTATTTATGGTACCATGGCCAGTAAGTTTAACGATTTGGGCATAAATAATCTTTTTAAAGATATCGCTAAAACTTTTTCGTTACCAAGCACATCCGCAATTGAAGCCTTAAAGATTGAGAAATCCTCATCACTTAAGTCGACCATTATTCCGATTGAGCGCATGAATTATCTCTACGATATTTCAAATACTGTAAGAAATTATAATAAGAAAACGGCTGAGCTTGAAAACATTATTGATAAATACGATGCTTATAATAAAGCCTCTGAAAAAATCGAAGATAAAACCATCGCAGCTAAACTTAAAGCTGAAGCTACCGCAATAAAAAATGAGATCCCTGAAGATATTTGGAAAAGTTTAGCTCAATTTGAAGATTTAAAAAAGAGTTATCAATCTGGTAAATATGTTTATCAAGTGCGTGATAATAAGAATGAAGTTGAAACTAAGTTCACATCGCTTTCGATGCAGAAAATTTCTCGTATCGCAGTCCCAAACTATAGTTCACTTAAAGATACTTTAAGATTTGTACGCCAAGAAAATTTGCCTGGTTTTTTTCCATTTGTGGCAGGTATTTTCCCATTCAAACGTAAAGATGAAGATCCGAAGCGTATGTTTGCTGGAGAAGGCGGACCAAGTCGTACCAATGAACGTTTTCATTTTCTTTCGGCCAACGACAGCTTCAAGCGTTTATCGACGGCCTTTGATTCAGTTACTCTCTACGGCGAAGATCCGGCTGAACGCTTAGATATTTATGGTAAAATTGGTGAAGCTGGAGTGAGCATCTGCACCCTAGATGATATGGATCAGTTGTATAAAGGTTTTGATCTTACCTCACCCAACACATCGGTTTCAAAAACGATTAATGGCCCTGCTCCGATTATTCTCGCAATGTTTATGAACACCGCTATCAATCAGAAATTATCTGAGAAGGATAAAGATTCAGCAGCGAAGTGTTTAGAGATTATTAAACAAGTTCGCGGAACAGTTCAAGCCGATATATTAAAAGAGGATCAAGCCCAGAACACTTGTATTTTCTCATTGGAATTCTCATTGAAAATGATGGGAGATGTTCAGGAATATTTTAGCCGTAATAAAATTAAAAATTATTATACCGTTTCGATTAGTGGTTATCATATTGCAGAAGCTGGTGCCAATCCGATTACACAATTGGCGTTCACCCTTTCGAATGGCTTTACTTACGTTGAATATTATTTGAGTCGCGGTTTAAAGATTGATGATTTCTGCGAAAATCTTTCATTCTTTTTTAGCAATGGCTTAGATCCTGAGTACGCAGTTATTGGTCGAGTCGCTCGAAAAATTTGGGCCGTCACCATGAAAGAAAAATATGGAGCGAATGAGAAATCACAAAAGTTAAAATATCATATTCAAACTTCTGGTCGTTCGTTACATGCACAAGAAATCGATTTCAATGATATTCGAACCACGCTACAAGCTTTCCTGGCGTTGAGTGATAATTGTAATTCACTTCACACCAATGCTTACGACGAAGCCATTACTACTCCGACGGAAGAAAGTGTACGTCGTGCGATGGCAATTCAAATGATTATTAATCGCGAATTTGGTATCAATAAATCTGATAACCCACTTCAGGGCTCATACTTGATGCAAGAATTAACAGACTTAGTTGAGTCGGCGGTATTGGATGAATTTGAGAATATTTCCCGTCGTGGAGGAGTATTGGGCTCCATGGAGAGTATGTACCAACGCTCTAAAATTCAGGAAGAATCACTTTATTATGAAACCTTGAAAGATAAAGGTGAACTGCCAATTATTGGGGTAAATACTTATATCGCTAAAGATATTCAGGCCCAAATGAATCGCGAGATTGAATTAACTCGCTCTACCAATGATGAGAAAACCCACCAAATTACACGTTTACGTGATTTTCAAAAACGAAATAAAAATCAATCTCAACAAGCATTAGAAAAACTAAAAAATGTTGTGTTGGATAATAAAAATATTTTTGAAGAACTTTTACAAACTGTTAAGTATTGCAGCCTAGGTGAAATTACCAACATGCTTTACGAAGTCGGCGGACGTTATAGAAGGAATATGTAATGAAAATTTATACAAAAACTGGCGACAAGGGTAAAACCAGTTTAGTGTCAGGAACAAAAATCTCCAAAGGTGATCTCAGAATTGAATTATACGGTGAAGTGGATGAACTTAATTCGTGTCTCGGTATAGTTTTAAGTTCAATAGAATCAAAAAATGAATTAAAAGCTCAATTTGCATTGCTCTCAAAAATTCAGCATGCACTGTTTGATCTAGGTTCTAATCTTGCTTGCGAAGCTGATAAGCGCGCTAAATATAAATTACCCACGATTAAAACTGTATTAATCACAGGCTTAGAAGAATCGATCGATCAAATGCAGGAAGAACTCCCAGCGCTCAAAAATTTTATTTTACCCGGTGGTGCACTTTCTGCTTCATTTACCCATTTAGCCCGTACGGTGTGTCGTCGCGCTGAAAGAAAATTAGTGAATTTTTTCGAGACGAACAAAGATGAAAGCTTTGAAAATTCCATAGAGTTCTTAAATCGCTTATCAGATTTTTTATTCGTTCTATCAAGATACATCAATTTGAAAGCTGGTACGAACGAAGTGACCTGGTCAGCAAATTAACCAAAAATCTTTTTTATAACAGCTTTGATAAAATTAGTTGTGGTGTGCTGATTTTCTTCATGAATACGATCAAGTTTGCGACTTTTCTTGACATCAGTAAAATGACTTTTACTACCTGATTTATCTAATTCAATTCGCTGCAATTGAGCTGGCTTACTTTCATCAAGATGTAACGCATTATCGTTGATTGTAACAAAGGTGGTTTCCTTGCGTGCCCCTTTTGAGGTTAACGTTTTAACATCGTCTGGATGCATTTTTTGATCATAAATTTTGATTTTGGTATCACCAATTCTTAAGGTGTCGCCAACATATAAATAACTCTCATAAATAACGTTTTCGTTGATGAAACTTCCATTTTTCGAATCTAAATCTTTTACAATCAGATAACCATTTTCAAATCTAATAGAACAATGTTTACCACTGCAGAAATCATCTTTAATAATTAAATTTGATTTGTCTGAGCGACCAATAGTAATAGGCTTGTTAGGTTCTTTGATTTCAAAGAAGTATTCTTCTTTAGTATTTTTGAGCTTCATTATAACTCGCAAAAATTATCTCCAAAAATCTTCGTGGTAACTAAAATGACATTGCTTGCCTACCAACTGCAGGTATTGATGCAATTTTGGATCAAGCTGGTATTCAACCACTGTGTAAAGCCCCCAAAGATGTGATGCTAGCATCACATCAAAAAGACTAATTTCTTTATTTAAATAATAAGGTTTAAATTTTTTGATAATAGGTGCGAGTAACTTTTCGAGAGGTTCTATAAATTGTTGGCGATTTTTTACCAAATCTTTAAATGGTCCACGTTTTTGCTCTTTTTTCTTAACAAAATAATCTCGTGATTCGTTGTTAAACTCTGGTGTCCAGATCCAATAGGGCATGGCCAATGAATGAACGAGTTCACCTATTTGTTCGATAGATTGAGTTAGTATTTCAAATTCAGGATTGCTTAGGCAGCGCTCAGTATCAAGCATATTGAATTTATCAAAATGTTTGATGATATCTAGGCTTTCATTCATCACTTTTTGATTCTGTTCAACAATGGGTAGCATCTTTTTCTGGGTTAATTTGATAGGTGTCGCCTCATCATTGTAGGGAAGGACAATACTTGTATAAGGCATTTTGAAATATCCAAGGGCCATTCTAACACGAATACAGAAAGGGCAATGGACGTAATGATATAGTTTAAGAGACTTGTCGCTCATAGATTTTTTTCAAGTAATTAAATTCCTCTCCTAATTTCATGATAGCACTCTTTTCTCGCAGCATTTGATATTTTTTTCGCCCATCATGCCAATTTACTGCGGCTTGCCACTGCTTAAGTTTTGTAAAAAGTCCGATATTCGATCGATCTAATAAAACAAATTCCTTTAATGGTTCATATTTTTCACGTTTTTCGATACTCATAATAAAATCTAAAATCATTTTAAGAGGATTCATTTCCTGTACTGGATAGGCACCTTCAAGCAAAAATGGTCGATAAATTGCCTCAGATAATCCATAGATTCGTCTCAGCTGGGCCTGATCATTGTCGTCTTTGACGAGACCTAAGTTCTTAGCGGCATGTTGATAAACTTTGAGATCATTGTGTTCAACCGCTGCACAAGTCAGAATATAATTATCGATAAAGAAATCGGTAAATGTTTTAGTCGAACCAAAATCTAATAAGATAATTTTTCCATTTTTAAATAAGTAATTACCATTTTGTGGATCGGTGTGAAGACGATTGTGTACAAAAAGTGAATAAAGAAAGGAATTATAAAGTGTGGTTGCTAACTTTTCTTTCACTGCCTGCGGATAGTTTTTGCTTTCTTCAAAACTGTCACCTGTTACAAACTCGGTGGTGAGAATTCGTTGGCAGGATAATTCTGGATAGACATTAGGAATATAAATTTCTGGAAACTCTTGCGCGTACAGTTCTTTAAACTTAATCATTTCATTAAGTTCATTCTGATAATTACATTCGAGTAATAAGTTTTCAGTAATTTCACGAATTAATCCTTTAACATTAGGTTTGTGCGGAAAAATAAGTGAAAAGATTTTATCCAGCTGATCCAAATTAGATAAATCACTTTGTATAGCTTTCTCGATATTGGGATACTGAATTTTTACTGCGACTTTGTCACCTTGTTTCGTGACGGCTTCGTGGACCTGACCAATTGAGGCAGCAGCAATAGGTTTTTTTGAAAATTCTTTAAAGAGTTGTGAAGGTGTTTGTTTGAATTCGTTCATGAAAATGTCTTCCACTTGCTGGTAAGACATAGGTGGTGAATTTTTTTGTAAGTCTTTAAACAATGCTGAAATTTCAGGCGGCAAAATCATGTCATCTGTGATGGACAACATTTGTCCAATTTTCATCAGACCACCCTTAAGTTCACCCATAGAACGAATCAGTTCCTGCGCTGTTTTTAATTTTTGAGTTGAATCTGCGGCAGTCGTTATGATTTTATCGACGGCATAGCCACCAGCCACTTTTGCCAGCGAAGTGCCAATTTTAGCGAGTCTTGATAGCCGCGAAGTTCTAATCTTGTTCATATGGTCTCAAATATAGCAAATAACTAGCTGAAAGCACATAAACAAGACACTCCATAATTGGTTTTTTTTATGCTATAGTGTGAGCTATGGAAACGACAACAACAAGTAATAATTTGGTCGAAATTACGCCTAAGGCAGCCGACAAAATTCGCCAAATTTTTGAAGAAAGCAAGCACCCAGAGCAGGTGGGATTACGCCTAGGCGTGACTGGCGGCGGCTGTTCCGGCTTGTCATATAAAATCGATTTCGGTGAATCAAAAGATAAAGACAATATTATTCAAATGTCAGGTTTTAAAGTTTATATCGATCCTAAATCATCAATTTACCTCAAAGGTATTACACTTGATTTTCAAGACGGCCTTAATGGAAAAGGTTTTGTTTTTGAAAATCCAAATGCAAAAAATACTTGTGGCTGTGGTGAATCTTTTTCTGTTTAAATCATGAATTGGCTCAACCAAATTATCTATTTCGGCGGCGAATCCTATCTGGCATGGGAAAGCATTAAGGTCTCTGGTCCTGATGCGACAGAATTTTTGAGTGGGCAATTAACTAATGAAGTTAGCACGCTTCCGAACCAAACCGGAAATTTAAATGCAGCCATCGATATTAAAGGCAAAATTAATGCGTATTTTTTCCTACTCAAAAATGAAAATGAGTATTGGCTCATAACTCCTGCAGTATTAAAAGAAGCATTAATTCAACGTCTGGAAAAATTTATTATCATGGAAGATGTAACGGTAAAAAGCTCGGATAAAAAATTTCAAATCAGTAATAAAAAAGAAGCGCAAGGTTTTCAATGTCAAGTTTCGGGCGAAACTTTCGTTTTAGCAGAAGCTGATTCGCAAAGTGAACTTAACCTCATGATGATGGATTACCTTACTTTACTTGGAGTAAATTACGGACATTTAGAAAACATCAGCGAAACAATGTTAACGGATACGCTATTGGTACATAATGCGACATCATTTACTAAAGGCTGTTTTTTGGGGCAGGAAATTGTCGCAAAAATTTATAATAATCGCGGTTCGGCCTACGCTTCAGTTTTACTACAAGCGAATGCCACTGAACTTATTACGGGTGATTATCTTATTGATAATCGTAAAGCGGGAACGATTGAGCAGTGGATCGAAATCGGTGATGAACAATTCGGAATTGCCACACTTTTTCGCGATTTTCGAGTGGATCAAAGAGAGTTTACCATTCAGGCCAACAATTCGAGTCATCGAGTGAAGGTGAAGCTCTATCCTTTTTTTAAATTAACAGCGCCAGAAAAAGCGCGGCAGTTATATGAAATGGGTCTCGAGGAGTTCACACATAAAAACAATTCAGAAAATGCTATTCAATATTTAAAACAAGCCATCATATGGGACGAAAAACTAGCAGATGCTTATGAAACGTTGGCAGTCATTCTCGGTCGTGGTGAAAAATACGACGAAGCTATTCACTGGTTAAAAATTTTAGAAAAGGTCGCACCGAATTCGGTCATGGTTCATACCAACCTTTCACTTTTTTATATGCGCCAAGGGAAAATTCAAGAAGCTGAAGATGAAAAAGCTAAGGCCACAGTAAAAAGCTTTGCCATGTTTGGTAATGAAGCAGCTCAAAAGCGCCAACTCGAAAAAGAACGAGAACAGAAAAAAGCAGAACTTTCTCGTCGTGAAGAAATGTTTAAACAGGTTATTGAAATCGACTCAGATGATACCTTGGCCAATTTTGGTATGGGTGAAATTTCTTATGAGAAAAATGATTATTCAGCTGCCCTAAATTATTTTGAAAAAGTCCTTTTAGTGGACGCGAAGTATTCAACCGCCTATCTAGGCTTGGTAAAAACACTAACCGCAATTAAGGCTTATCAAAAAGCGAAAGAGATCTGTGATCAAGGGATTGTGGTGGCCGCAGCTCGTGGTGATTTTAATACCGCCAATGAAATGCAAAATTTATTGATTAATTTACAATCGAAGATCTAATTTCGTGCTGATTCTTTAGAACTTTTTTTAAATCGTTAATTTTAGCTAATGCTTTTGGACTTAATTTTTTTTCAAATTGAGTGATGCTTACTTGTTGTTTTTTCAGATTATCCATCATGTGTTCAATCAATTGATAACCTGTAGGCAGAATCAAGCCTTCAGCTTTCATCAAGACAAGATCTGGAATGCAGTAATATAACATGTGATGTTCTTCGCAGAAGCGTAAAAGAATTTTGTCTTGCTCCGGTTTTGAGAATTTCTCAAGCAACTTAGGTTGAGATAATTGTTGAAACAAATCGAGTGCCCAATAAAATGTGAAAAAAGCATGATAGATACCACGGACTGGTCGCATAGATTTTCGCCAAGGACTGTAATAAGCTTGCTCTTCCTCTTCGATAATTAATTCTTGGGTATTGAGATAATAATTTAAATGATGGTGGCCATTTTCATGGAGTAAATCATCCAGAAGATCCATGTCATCGCGATGATAAAGATTAATAACAGAGTAGCCGGGTAGCTCTTGTGAAGAGTAGCTCACAATCCCACGGTCATTGATAGGAATAATGTGCGATGTAAAAAGTTTTAGTCGCTCAAAGCTGGCGGGGACATATTCGGATAATTTTTTAAGTGCAGTATTTAATCTCTTGATATGTTGAGCCTCTTTTTTTGCGTCATTATTTAAAAGGTTGAAATTAAATTCGAGTTTAATCGGATTATGATTAATTTTTGTCTCTTTGCCATTCACAACATCGCCAATTTCAAAATCGGCTCGATAAGTTTCAGGAACAGTTTTCAAATCCTGAGCAATATGTAATCTAAAGAAAGCCACTAGTTGTCGCTCGAATAATTCTAAACATTTATACGAAGCCTCTTTTACAGAGCTACGGTTGGAGAACTTTAAAAAATCTTTAGCAAAAGGGCCGGATTGCCAAACATCAAAAAGAATTTCTTCGTTTTCGCTTAAGTTTTTACTTTTTTCGTCTGAGGTTTCATCAGTGACTTCGAGAATTTCGAAAAAGTTTTTGTATTGTTGAAACCAATAAAAAGAAATGGCGTCAGTGTGATCAAGATAAACCCAATCATCGGATTCAATCAAAGCTTCAAAGTAATCAGAATTTAAATCTGAAAGAAAACCATTCCAGAATTTTGTTTTAATTTTTTGATATTCTGTGAGTTGATAAAAGTTCATATGGTGGAAATAAATGGCTGGGGTGGAGGGACTTGAACCCACGACCAATAGATTAACAGTCTACTGCGCTACCACTGCGCCACACCCCAATGCATTTATAGCTATTTATAATGCCCGGGTAAAATTTTGTCCACTGAAAATAGCACGTGATTTCAAATAGTTACATTTAAATAAAAAAACGCTAGATAATGGACTGAAAAACTCAAGAAATATCCCAGATCAACCGATAGGAATACTATGATGGGCTCTATTGGTTCGATTATTATGAATACACTAAAAATTCTCACGCCACGAGCGATTGATGAACTTTCATCAAAAGCCGGCTTGAGAGGCAAGCGTGTTTCAAATATTGAGGCGAATCAAATTTCTGAGTTTATGTCGACGAATCTTTCCTCAACGACTAGTAATACGGTCAATTTTGATACTCGTGAAAAAAAGAAGAAAAAGAAAAAGTCCCAACAGCAACAAGTTGAAGTTCCAACTGACGAAGTCCTGCCTAAGGTTATACCACTAAATACCAAGCTACGTGAGGTGCATCAGCAGGAAGAATTAGAGCTCAAAAAAGTTGCGGTGGGAGAAAATTACTATCAAAACACTGAAGAACAAAATCATGTAAAGTCCTCTTCACTTGAATCGATAGGGGTTATGTCTCATGAAAAGATTCAAAGAATAGAGGAACAGAAGCAACGAACAGAATTAAATAAGCAGCCGACCTCCACCATATTTTTATTATCAGAAAGAGATCGTCTCAAAGATCTTAATCACCGTATTCATGGACAGCGAGCGATTGAAAGTTATAAGTCGAGTATCGTGCTTGATATTAAAGCTGATGAAAAACATGAAGAAGAGGGAAAATCCAATCTTACCTCTGGTGTTTTACTTGATAAAAAACAATTCTAAAGCGGTATTCCAAAAACAGACGTGTTATTTTTAATTAGCGGATGTGGCTTGGTGATTTTTAATTTATTACCTTCCAAAATTCCTGAGACTTTCATCGCCAGAAATGGATGCTCTTTCGAATCGACTTCAATGAGGTATTGAGCTTCATTGGCAGCATCAACAGGCGTAATCAAAATTTCAGCTTTAAAAAGTTCTTTAACGGGCTTGATATCAGCTAGTTTGCATCGATAGTGTGGTCCACCATCGAAAGGATCGACTTGCTGGATATATTTAAAGCCAATATTTTCCAGCATTTTTTTCACCGGTAAAGTATCTTTTCCAACTTTTCCAATGGCATTACGAGCTTCAACGGGTAGTAGGGTTTGATAGATATTTTCCGATGGGAAAAGATTTAAAATAAATTCTTTATTATCACGACTCAGTTTATCGGCTTCGAGATAACCCATATTCATAAAGCGACGGCCAATTGCTTCCCATAAAGGTGAATTACCTTTTTTATCTAATGGTGGCATGAGTTCAGAGTGAACTGTTTCTTTGAAGCGTTCAGGATGATGACCCATAAAAAGAAAACGAGCAAAAGAGAGTTGTTTGCCTAATTTATCTTTGTTTTGCCTGAAATCAGGATGTACAACTAAACCACCGATTTCGGTTGGGCCGTCTGTCTCGTAGCCCAGCTTAAGCGTTCCATGCATGAAGCCAGTATTAATGGTTTCAGAAAATTTCTTTTCTAGCCCAACTTGCAAATAAAAATGAGGTTCATCTTCTGTTCCATGCTGGGCATGGATCATTGAAGCCCCAACCACTCGTTGAGTCTCAATATCTTCCAAAACAAAAAGATACATATTTTCGCCGAAGTCTTTGGAAGGTTTTTTAAATGAAGTTAAAGCTTTTTTAATTTTGCTTTTGATAATACTTTTATCATTGGGCAAATTAATAAAGAAAACCATTGAGCTTAGGTCAAAAAGGTTATCTAAATCTTTTTCCGCAACAGAACGAATAATAAACATTTAACAATTCACTTTTATTAGATGAATAGCTTCAACAATTTCAACAGGCTTCATGCAGTAAGGGAAACTAAAGTATATATTATAATTACCAATTTGCCTATTTTGCCCCAGGACTCCTGCGTGGAAGAGCGCTTCCTGCTTTTCAGGTGACAAATTTAGGAACAGAAAGCGGCCCAGGAGTTTGTGGTCGATTTTCCAACTTTTTAACTGTTCTTTGATAAAAGTATGATTCTTTTGTGCAATTTCATTATTTTTTACAAAAAATTCAAAAAAATATCGTGCGATGGGATGAGCTGTTTGTTTAAAATTCAATTCGCGATTACTGACAAAAACGTTTTGATTAAGTTCAATGATGGCCGCTTCTTCAGTGGGAAATGCTGAAGTGTGATGACCATAGATGTTTGTCAGATTCTTAATTTTATCTGAAGTCCCTAGATTTTTATCTAAAACATTCGCAATCTGAATTGATTCAGTGGCGAGTGAGCTTAAATATTTGCTGTCATAACAAAATAAAGCGCTTTTAAGCAGGTCCTTAGTTTCATTCACAGCTACAAACTCAAGGGGGTGGTTCTGGCCAAAGATATTGGCCGAGTAAATTTGCGATAAATTATAAATTTTTTGATTGGCCGAGGTAAGGAATGGACCAAAAGATTCAGGAAATTCAGGATTGAAATTTCTTGCTTGTCCGGTAGCTCCGAGCTTTTTACTTTCTACGTTATCAATCAATTTTTTTAGTTTGTTGGTCAAATGGTTCATCTTGAAGATTGCTATCAATGTTATAAAATAAATAAGATAATAAATATCTTATTGGACGTTAACATAGAAGCGCAAATGAAGTCACTGCAAGAGCTATATTTGAATAAGGATTATCAGTCCCTCACAGAGCAATTGGTAAAAAGCCGTGAAGCATTTACTGATGATGCGTATTATTACAACTTAGGCACGGTGAAATTTAAACAAGGCGATATAGCCGCTGCGCGATATTATTTCGAAAAATCGCTCTCATCTGGGAATTTTTCTTCATCTCTTTTGCATAATTTATTTGTGACGAATAAGAATTTGCAAACGAGCGTTTATGAGGAACCTGTGGTGTACACAGATTATTTGTATCAATACTCTAGTTTGTATCCGATGGAAGTTTATTTGATGTTGTCTTTAATTCTGGTGACTATCATCGCGAGTTTTAAAAAGTTCTTCTCCAAAAACGTTTTACTTGCATCGATTACTATTTCATTTATTCCTTTCTTGCTTGGTCTTTATGGTGATCAGTTCGTGAAAAAAGCGATCGTGATGGAAGAAGCTAAGTTGCGTGAAGGTCCATCGCAAATTTTTTCTGAATCAACACTAGTGCCTTCTGGTCTAAAAATTATTTTAGGCAAGGAAGTCGATGGTTGGTTTTATATTGAATCACCTGTGAAATTTTCAGGTTGGGTAAAAAAAGAAAGTATTGGAATACTGTGAGGTAATATGTCGAGTTATGAGAAAGAGCTTCAAGATTTGAACAGTGAAAAAAAAGAAATTCCCGGGAGAGTACATATCCCGATTTTGCGTTATCTCTGGATGTCGAGTCCGCTTTCTTCTCATAAGCGAGGAGCAATTCCCAATTTCTTAAGAAACATTGGCGTTCTTAAAAATTTTACTGATAACGAATTAAGAATTTTATCTAAGCATTTACATCAAAGATCATTTTCAGCTAATGAATATATTTTTAATGAAGGTGATAGTGGTTTCGGTTTCTTTTTCATTCTACAAGGTACAGTTGAAGTTTATATCAAAGGCAAGTCTGCCAGTAACGCTTCAGTCGTTTTATTACAAGAAGGGGATTACTTTGGTGAGTTGGCGCTCTTGGAAGAAAATAGTAAGCGCAGTGCGAGTGCCGTTACACGAGACGATGTTACCCTGCTTGGAATTTTTAAACCTGACTTAGATGATCTAATTGAATCCTATCCAGTCGTGGCGGCCAAATTACTTCAATCGATTTCGATTATCATTGCTAATCGTTTGAGTTTAGTCACAAATGAAATGAAAATTTTAAAAAATAAAATAACAGTACATGATCAGGACGGGGCAGCGCTTGATTAAAAGTAGTACTGCCAGAAAAATTTTCTTTCTATCAGTCATTTTACTTACAATGATTGTGTTATTTTCACTTCCGAGATTATTATTCCCGCTCGGCATTTCTTATGTTTTATTTTTAGTTATCGAACCGATTAAGCCTATTTTTATTAAATCAGACCCGACTAAAAAAGTTTTCGCTATTGTTGGTATCCTGTTTCTGCTTTTTCTTTTTGTATATCCTTTAGCAGAAATTATCATCACACTCAAACAGGAGAGTGAAAATATCCAAAGCTACTTCCCTAAAATTGAAGTTTATGCTGAACAAAAAGTAGGAGAAGTTCAAACGCTTCTTTATAAAAGAACAGGAATTAAAATTGAAGGAAAGAAGTTAGCGGCTGAGATGATCCTAAAAGTAAAAAATGGTGTGGGCAGCGCTATTCTCTCTTTCCCTAGCTTATTAGCTTCCATTCTTGAGTGGAGCTTTTTAATGCCGCTCTTTTTGTTTTTCATGTTGAAAGAAGGACGCAAATTCAAAATTCAATTTCTTAAAATTGTTCCAAATGAATATTTCGAAAAAACATATTATCTCTTTTCACAATTTAATAAAAAATTTGGTGATTACATTTTTGCCAAGGGCGTGGAAGCCAGCATCGTCGGCGGTATTATTACGGTTGTCTTGTTTATTATGGGTTATCCCTTTGCTTTACTACTTGGAATCGTAGCAGGTCTTACGAATATGGTGCCATATCTTGGTCCTATCCTGGGCTTCATCCCAGCTTTGGTCGTGGGTTTGGTTGAGCAGGATTCCCAGTCGCTGCTGGTAGGAGTGACCATTCTCTATGGTGTCGCCAATATTATCGATTTGGCCCTGGTTTTCCCAATTTTAGTCTCAAAAATTGTTAATTTGCACCCGATCGTGGTCGTTATTAGCGTTGTGGTTGGCTCTCAATTCGGTGGTGTGATTGGAATGGTAATCTCGACACCGCTGGCCGCACTGGTTCAGCTCGTTTTCCGTGAAATTTATAAAGAAATCTATCCAAAATTTTGACGTGTCGGCCCGTCCGAGGTAAATTTTTTGAGCATGAAAAAACTCATTCTACTATGCCTCTTATTCGTGTTCTCGTGCGCTACAGATGCGCCTGAAGGCAAGACTGAAGCCGAAATTCTTTACAAAGAAGCACAGCAATTAGTGGAAGATGGTAGTTATATTCTGGCCCTCGAAAAATTAAATAAACTACGTTCGGAACACCCCTATAGTTTTTACGCGACACCAGCAGAATTACTTCAAGCTGATATATTCTTTTTGCAAGAAAGCTATGTCGAAGCAGCGGCTTCGTATTTATTGTTTCGCGACTTACACCCACGCCACGATAAAGCCGACTATGTTATTTATAAAATTGCGGAATCATACTATCTGCAAATTCCGGATACTTATGATCGTGACTTGAACAGCGCTCTAGAAGCTATCAAGTACTACGATGAAATCCTTCAAAAATATCCAAGCAGTGAGTATGCTAAAGATACTCAAGTTAAAATCGACTACTGTCGAAATATGCTGCGCCAAAAAGAACGCTATATCGCTGATTTTTATTTCAAAACAAAAGTTTATGAAGCTGCTAGATATCGTTACTTGGAAATAATTAAGGCCATTAATGAAGAAGGTCTTCGTAAACATTCCATGGTCCGCGCAGTGGAGAGTTCGTTAAAAATGAAAGATTATGAGGGCTGCGTAAAATTCTCGGAAGAGTTTGTGAGATATGTAACTGGTAAAGATAAAGAAAGTATCGAAGGCAATAAGAGTGAGTGTGCTAAGGAATTAGCAAAATCAAATAAGGGGTAGTGAGTGAATCAACAGGAACTAAATAGATTATTCAATAATGGCAAACTTTGCTTTGAGCAACAAGAGTATCGTAAGGCCCAAATGATTTTTAATGAAATCATTGAAAATGATGAGAATAAAACCGAAGCATTCTTTTACTTAGCAAATATTTTTCATATCAAAGGCGAATTAGGTAAGGCGATTAAAGCTTTCCAAAAAGTTTTAACACTCGACCCAAACTACACTGATGCAGCTATTAGTTTATCGGTTTTATTAAACGATATTGGTCGTTACGAAGAAGCACGTAGTATTTTTGATAGCGCCAATGAGAAAGTGAAAAAAACCACGCAAGGAATTGAAGATTCTCATATCAATAAAAAGTTTGCGATTAAGCACGAAGAATTAGCGGAATTATATCTTTCATACAATCGTTACGATGAAGCTGTTTTCGAATTCAATAAGGCGATTGGGCTTAATCCAGAAAATTTAGAACTTCGAATTAAGTTAGCCAAAGTCTATTCAAAGAAAGGATTTGTTTCGAAGGCAACTGAAGAACTTAAAAAATTAAAGAATGAATACCCTGGTTATATCCCATGTCGAATTGCACTTGGATTACTTCAATACGGTAACGGAAATATTTTAGAAGCTCACACTGAGTGGCAAAATGTTTTATCGATTGAGCCAAAAAATGAAGAAGCTAAGATGTATTTAAATCTTTCTAAAGACGCTCAAGAAACAAATTTAACGATTTAATTTTAGATTAAAAAAACTACTTATTAAGTTCGGCATTACGAGCACTATCGGCGTTAATTGTCCCAGACGCTATTTGAGAATTGCTCGCGTTGTCTACATTCGTTCTTTTTTGATCGTTTGAACTGTATGAAACGATGTATTTTTTTAGGTCTTTGTACATTTCGTGCTTAACTGTTAACTTGTTGTCTTGAAGAACAATTTGTTTCGCCGCTTTCTTGGCACTGTTGATAACAACTGGTGCTTTAAGATTGGCTGACATTTGTGTGATATCGCTTGGAATAGTTAAAATACAATAAATTTTTGCAGCTCTTTCACTTTCTAGCTCAAGGCCAGTCAGATCATTTGTCATAAGTTTTGCTGAATAATCTGGCTTAAAGATTCTTGGTTCGATCACTGGGAAAGCAATCGCGCCATCTTCTAAAGACTGTAACCAAAGAATAAGAGTATTATCACCTGGATCAACGATAGAGAATTTTTTTAATTGTTCGAACCCAAGAAGGCCTTCAGAAAAATCAAGAATATCTTCTTTGTTGGCTTCAATTTCACCAAATCTGGATGTTTTTACTTTCACTATAACCCTCCAATCGAACTAACAGAATAGTCGATAAAACCCTTTCTCTTATTGATGTTATCAGTCAAATAGATGAATGGGCAAGGAGGAATTTTATTTCTTTCTGAGTTCTTCTTCAAGTTGACGCAACTGGTCTGGTCCAGCTTGGGCAGCTTCAGTGTTCTGATCTCTGATGGCCTGATAAACTTCTTCTCTGTGGATTTTGGTTTCTTTGGGCGCTTTAATACCTAAGCGAACTTGTTTGCCTTTTATTTGAACAACAACAATCTTAATGTGATCATCAATTGCAATACTTTCGCCAAGCTTCCTTGTCAGTACAAGCATTGTTTTCCTTATCGTTGCGGCGTGTCGATGACACTTCCGGTGTGCACGAAACTTCAGAATAGATATTACCGATGGTAAGAAATTGCAAGAAAAAATTATATATAGAGTAAATTTGAAATACGAAGGTGCTTTTTTAGCGAATAAAATCGAGTAGCGTTCTGTTTAATAAGTTCGAACTGGCTTTGTAACTAGCCTGAAGTACTGAATTCTGTTTTGAAATATCTGAAAATAATTCTGCTACGTCAGCATCTTGGATGCGCGATTTATATTCTTCATTTAGTAGATTTTCTTTTTCAATATTTCCTTCAGAGTTATTGACTGAGTTGTATAGCGCCCCAACTCGAGTTCGCATTGTTACGAGACGATCAAAGTGTTCGTCGAATCGTTCGAGTAGAGTATGGATAACTTCTGGGTTGTTGGCCAATAAGGCGTTTTCCAGCGATTGAAGGTGGTCAAAAATGGATTGGCGCGCAGGGGCTTCGTCGAAAGTTGTACTTTCAGGATTAATTTTACCGTCAGCGGTCTGTCCCGGCTTTTTGAGTTCTACTTTTTCATTATTATTTAAATTTGAAGCTGGGACACGTTCTAATGGATTGACGGCGGTTTCTTCAAGTTCTGGCATCATCTCTGGATTTTCTTTAAACTTCTTTAAATCTTCAAATGGTGTTCCATCCAGTGGTTTCTTGGTTGAAAGGCTGCGATCGGCTGTTTCATAAAAGATTTCACTACCGTTCATGTTAACTGCCACGAAGAAGTCTTTGCCAACTTCTAAATTAATTCTGCCATTATCACCACTGTAGGCACCTTTTTCATCAAAAGGTCGCGTAAGTGTTTTAAATCCAGAAAAAATATATCGGTTACCAACACGACGGTTAGCAATACCCAATGCTTGTGTGCGAAGCTGGTTAATTTCTTTGGCCACACTTTCTCGAACCTGTGGATTATAAATATCAGAAGATTGACCAATGGCGATTTCCTTAGCTTTAGATACGAGTTCGGTTAGATCCGAAATCGCTTGTTCAGTGTATTCCAGATACATTTTGGCGTAGTTGGTATTCCGTGTGTACTGATCGTTATCAACTTTCTTCGAACGAATGGCCATTAATTCAACGTTACCAATAGGATCATCTGATGGCTTTTGTACCTTCTTCAAATTCGAGCCCTTAATTTGTAGATCTTCCATGTGGCTCTTAGCTTTTCCTAAGGAAAAGTTAATTGCATGCGATGTACTACCTTCAGAAACTCTGGTCACCTATGCTCCTAACGTTTGATATCCAAAACAGTTTTAAACATTTCATCCGCCGTTTTAATAACTTTTGCGGATGCATCATATGCATGTTGGAACTTTACTAAGTTCGCTGTCTCTTCATCGATTGAAACTCCAGAAATACGCTCTTTCACCGTTTTAGCTTGGGAAAGAATACCGAGAGATTGTTCTTTATCAATTTTCGTTTTGCTTGTAACAAGCGCAATTTCTCCAACTGAATTCAGGTAACCTTCTTCAAAAGTTGTTGTGCCATCATGTAAAACTTTTTCATGTTGTAGTTTTGAGATGGCGATAGAAATTCGGTTATCACCTGGCTTGTTTGGTTCAAGTCCAGTGACAATATTATTAACATCTTTTTTTACATCTTCGCTTAAATCTAGATACTCAGCTGCGCGATGCAAATCCAGTGGTTCCTTAAAGAAATCGATACCAGTGATCTTTCTTTCAGCCGCAATCCCACGATCCAAAACTCGGCCGTTTTCATCGACCTCAAGCGGAACGTTGATATAACCACGACGGTGAATTGCATTCACGCTGTGGGTAAGTTCGAAGGCCACGCGATCAAGATGATCTTCTAGTCTTTTAATTTCGTTATTTCGAGTTTCTAAAATTGCACCCAGCTTTCCCGACTTCAATTTCGGTGAAACAGGGCCGACAGAGCGATTTTTAAAGAAAATTTCGTAGTGACCAATATCTTCGGTATTTGTATTAATAGTACCGTGTTTAAGTTCGCTTATTTCACCACCGACAACTAATGAACCAACATTGGTAGCATTGATAACAAAACGATTTCTTTCATCAGCGTAAGTTTGAATGTCCATAAGCTCCGACAATTCAAGCACGACTTTATCTCGCTGGTCACGCAAGTCACCTGTTTCATGCGCAATTGCTTCAAGTTCAGCAATTTTTTGGTTGAGACCTCTCACGTGATGAAGCATGGTATTGATATCTTCAACAGTTGCTTTCATTTTACTATTAATATTTTCTCTTAAATCTTGGAGAGTGCTACGCATACGTTTAAAGTCATTAACAACTAAACGCGCATTTTCTCGAACGATTGATCGTACCGTTTCATTTTCAGGCTGGTTGGCCAGTTCGCGGAAAGAGTTAAAGAAACGATTCATCAGTTTATTTAAACCATCGGAATGAACTTCGTTAAAAATATCTTCGACTTGAGAAAGTTGGAAACTGCGCTCTTCGTTAAAGTTATGTTGTGTGACGGCTTGGTGAATACGTTTTTCAACATGTTCGTCGTGAACTCGTTTAACGTTTTTTACATCTGCACCAGTACCAAGAACATAGTTACCTTCTCCAATAGGGCGTGAAGCTTCAGTGTGAACACGTTGACGTGAGTAACCTTCTGTATTTGAGTTGGCAATATTGTGCGAAGTAGTCGAGAGCTGCTTCTTGGCAACACTTAAACCCGATCGACCAACTTGTAACAAATCAACTGCCAAAACTCCTCCCTATTTAGTCGTTCCGTGCGCAGTGTATGTTTGATAATTCTTTTTACCGCTGAAAGTATTTTTAATATCTTTTAAATTCTGCATAGCTCGGTTGAGAAAAATTTGGTTTTTCTTATTTTGAGCTTGAATGCGTTCGATAATATCCACTAACAGTAGGTTGAATTTACTTAGATGCTGTCCCGATTTTTCTAATTCGAACTGCTTAAGACACTCAATCAGATCATGAATATTAAGGATTTCATTTTCAAAAATTCTTTCTTGATTGATTTCTGCAATAAACAACTTTCTTTCTTCTTCGATGTTACCAATTTGGATTAGTAATTGTTCTTTGTGTTTTACCGTTTGTTCAAGAGCATCGAAGTCGCTTGCTAGTAAATTAGCATACTCCTCACAAGTGAGGTCATAGAGGAGCGTGTGAAGTTCGCAAAACGTTCGCCAGAGATGAATCAAGCGATCATATGCAAAATTCTGTTTTAAACTTTGTTCGTTCATAATTTAACCTAAAATTCCTGGCTTAACATGCGGTCAGCGATTTCATCGTAATTGACCTGATATTCGCCCTTTTGAATTTGTGATTTGAGTCGTGCAATTTTTTCTGAGTTGTCGATAGCAGGAGCGGCATCCACTGCTGATTTAATACGAGCGAAATCTCTTACGGCATCTGTAATTTCAACTTTCGCGTCGCCTGATGTTTTGCCTTGAAGTTCTGATTCTCTTTCAACCGTGTTTCTTCGAAGAGGAGCAGTTTCACCTCGAGCAACTTTCGTTGCGCCCGTTTTTGAATTCGGGAAAAAAGAGTTGCGGGTGTTTAAGTCAATTTCTCTACTCATGAGAGATCTCCTTGTCAGTCGACGGTTTCATTTTAGGCATATTGCCTGAGACAGCTTTTGGCTTAAGATTTTGAGGTAAAATTTGTTCTAAAATAAGTTTTTTTATACCAAGTCCACCGTTTGGATCTTTCGCCATTAGTTTTGCACGTTCATGATCCATAACAGAATTATAATAATTTAAAGCGGTACTGTCTGGTGTTTCTTGTTGCACTGATTTTCTCATCTCTTGAATGAGATGTTCTGAAAACTGAGTATCCATTGCTTCCGCAACTTGCTCATAAGGCTTTCTGGCCTGTTCAATTGTCATTGGTTTGCGAGCGTTGACAGTTAGTGACACTCAATACCATCCTGGTTTCTAGAAGATCATCAATCCTAGACGATCTTAATTTATACTAACACATTTTGCCATTTTTGTCCTAAAACAAAAACGGTCACTTAAATTAACTCGAGCTCAGCTACGAGTACGCCGTTTTTCTTCAGCGTTTGAAAAATCGATATCAGATCCTCTGGTGTAGTTCCTATCGCATTTAGAACTTTTACCAGATCGCTTATCGTAGAAGTTTGCTCAAGTAAGTGAACCGATTTACGACCAGTTGGACTCGATCCATCATTCACTTCAATGACCATATCACCATGACTAATAGCTGACTTTTTTAGTGTGATTTCACCACCGGCCACAATCGTGCCAGTTCTTTCGTTGATAACGATTTTCGCTGCGGTATCAGAGATAACTTTAAAGTTCTCGAGTATGGCAATTAACTCCACCACGTTTCGTTGATAGTTAGGAGGGACGACCAAATCGATTGTTGCTGAATCTTTGGCATCCGCAAATTTACCACCCAGTTCTTGATTGATAGTTTTTTCTAGACGAGCGGCAGTTGTGAAATCAGGGTTTTTAAGGGCCAAACGAATTGCTTGTTTCTTATTAAAATCCAGATTAATTTCTTGTTCCACCGTACCGCCACTTGGGATTTTGGCCGTCGTTGCGAACTTAGCACCTTGTTTTAAGCCACCAATTGAAATGGGTCCACTTGCGACAGAGTAGATTTTTCCGTCACCACCTTTAAGTGGCGTTACCATCAGCGTTCCACCGGCCAGCGAACTTGCGTCGCCAATAGACGAAATAGTGATATCAATTTTTTGTCCAACTCGCGCAAAAGGAGGCAGGTTCGCTGTTACAATAACAGCTGCAACGTTAGCCGAAGCTACGTCGGCTTTTGGATCAAAACCTAAGGTCTGAAACATTTTTTTAAGTGAGGTATTGGTAATTTCACCACCGCTATCGCCAGTTCCATTCAGACCGATAACTAAACCATATCCTATGAGTGGATTGTCACGAACACCTTTAATCGAAACTAAATCTTTGATTCGATTCGACGATTCGTTTCCAAATGAGTTTGTAGTAACCAAGAAAAGCATGAGTAAGAAAATCATTTTCATAAATCTACCTTATAACAAAAATTTGTGATTCTAAGATTCTATCTGAAGTAATCGTGTCATCATTATTAAGATCACGCTTGGCGATCAAGCCCTGAAAATCAACATAGTGTTTTTGCTTTCGGAAAAGAACTTCTTTTTGACCACGAATGAGAACATAGTCTTTACTGATAATTTCAGTGACTTGAGTTGAAATTTTATCGTAAATTTTGGCCGTTTCATCATCTTTATCTGCGGCGGCATCTGCGGCAGGCGCTGCCGTCGCTGCTGGAGCTGGTCCCGCGGCTGTTTTAGCTAGAGGGTCAGGTTTTTTTATCTCTTCTTTTGGGAAAGCACGTTTTAGTTCATTGGCAATATCATTTTTTAAATTTTCTAGGACATCGACGATGATGATATCGCCCAAAGCTTTTGATTTGTTTTGTGAGAAAAGAAAATTTTCTTTATCTTGTCCTGCCCACAAACTACCAGCATATTCGTTATCTTGTAGATCATCAGCAGTATAGCGACGTCTGCTATCTTGATATTGCCTTTTCACTTTTGGCTGAGTTTCAGCTTGTTCTGCTTGTGAAAAAGTGACGGGATTAGCAATTGGTCGCTTGTCAAAATTTCTACGATTGAACGGGTTGTTTTTATAAGCCTGAAATGGATCCGGCTTAACATTCTTCATCTGGGTGCTCTTTTCTTCTTGTTCAATCATGCGATGTATTTTATCGATATAGCCAGCGCATGAGCTAAGAGTGGAAAGGGTGATGATAATAAAAATTTTCTTCATATTCGTTCTCTCACA
The DNA here is from genome assembly GCA_016786485.1 of Bacteriovoracaceae bacterium. Lineage (GTDB taxonomy): Bacteria > Bdellovibrionota > Bacteriovoracia > Bacteriovoracales > Bacteriovoracaceae > JAEUWD01. Next base: position 67,206 of record JAEUWD010000017.1, read on the forward strand.
ATTCGATGGTAAGCTCGTTAAAGCCCGTTATTTTTGCATTTATTTTTTTCTTATTAGTTGGGTTATAAGCTTCGATCACTTCATTGATTGCACCTGTGCCGCGTGAAATAACTCGACTTTTTACCACAACGCTTTTTGAGCGAACAAAAAGTTGAGCTTCCTTCCCATAAGTGGTGAGTTTGGTTGGTACAAGATGATTGGCAGTTAGTGTTTCACCTTTAGCTATCGTTTTACCAGTTTTATAAAACGCTAGGATTTCAGCATTTTCAAAAAGGTTAGTATCATCAGAAGCTAAGATTTTCTTATTTGTTAAGTGACGGTTTTGAATTGTATTAAAAGCAGGGATTGTTTCTTCAGCGATCAAGGCATTGCGGTAGCGAAGAATATTAGCACTCGTCCAAATTTCTTGTTGGTCACATTGTAATACTAAATTTTTATTACCAGTTCTTTCTAAATTTACTTCATTAGTTTTGATATAAGCACTATGGCAATTAGCGAAGGCTTTTTTATTAATAAAGCTAGCTGTTACTGGTTCTAAGTTTTCGTTCAGGCTTAAAGCCTTTTTAACGAAACTATTTAAGTCATTAACCGAAATGGTTTCTGGGGTAATATGGATTTGGTCATTTGGAAATGTATCTGCCAACATAAAATTGATCTGTTTATTTTTTAAATCACCAGATGAGTTCACGATCAGACTTCTGAAAGCAGTCAGTATTTCTGGACTACAGTCAGAGCTTGAAATAAAAGCCGTTTGGTCAGTCTGTGCCATTTTTGCATCGGCGAGAATAATGTGTGCATAGCTTGTTAGTTGGCAAGCACTAGCTGCAAAAACACTCTTACTCATTAAAAATAGAAAAAATAGTTTCATCATTTTTACTTTATATTATTAGTAACTTGTAAAATTTGGTCAGCAACACCCATTACTTTTGAATTCATTTCATATGCTCTTTGTGCCTTAATTAAACTGGTCATTTCATTCATGATGTTTACGTTCGAAGCTTCGAGCATTCCTTGCTGAACAGTGGCCGCATTGTTTTCACCAGGAACATTTTGAATAGCATCACCACTACCGGTTGTTGCTCCATAAAGATTCTTGCCTTCAGAGCGTAAGCCGGTTGGGTTGATAAAAGTAAAAACAGGGATCTGTCCTAAGTTTTGTGGTTCGGGATTATCTTTAAATTGTGCTTCGATATTTCCATTTTCAGAAATATTTAGATAAGCGGTGTTTGATGGTACGGTAAAACCTGGATAAAGCTTATGTCCGTTTTTTGTGACGACAGTTCCTGTCGCATCTACGGTGAAAGCACCGTCACGCGTGAATTTGATCTGGCCTTTAGAATCAATAATTCCAAAAAAACCGTCTCCATTTAAAAGGAGGTCATATGGATTATCAGTTACCATTGGGTCACCTTGTGAATGTTCTTTTCTTGTCGCTGAAATTTTAGCACCCGAGCCAATTTGGGTTCCGACGCTGTATTGTGAAGTCGCAGAAGAACGTGCACCAGCTTCTTCGACTGTTTGATAAAGCAAATCTTCAAACTCGGTTCGGGATTTTTTAAAACCTACGGTGTTAACGTTGGCAATATTGTTTGAAATATTGTTAACGTTAGACTCTTGTGCCGCCATTCCTGTCGCTGCAGTATTTAAAGCCTTAAGCATTACTTCCTCCCAGAATCAAATTAAAATTTCGCAATATCATTAACTGCTCTTCCTGTAATATTGTCATAAGCATTGATCGCTTTCTGAATTGATTCGAAATGACGATGAGCTTTAATTAACTCGGCCATCTCTTCTACTGAATTAACATTTGATTGTTCTATAAAACCCTGGTGAACAAGAGTTTTACTTGGTTCTGTTAAAATATTTTCAGTCTTGTTATTTACATAAAGGGAGTTGCCTTCTTTTTTTAAGGCATGAATATCTTTAAATTCCACTACTGAAATTTTCCCAATCATGACATCGCCTGCAAAGATTTGACCTTCGTTAGCAATGGATAATTTTGCATTAGGGATTTTGATAACTCTTTCAGCGGGATTTAAAACGGTATTCGTATCAGTACCAGCTGCTGCTTGATTTGTTTCCGCTAAGAGTTTGTAGCCATTTTCTGTTACCAGTTCACCGTCTTGAGAAATAGTGAAGGCGCCGTTACGTGTGAAGCGAACACCATTCGGCGCTAAGACTTCAAAGAAACCATCGCCTTGCAAGCCCAAATCAAGTGGTGCTCCGGTTGGTACGAGTTCACCTTGTGTGTGTTCGGTGAAGCTACCATCAACTCTGACCTGAGAATTTTCTGCACCTTGTGTGCGATAAAAATCAGCAGGTGACCACTCTTTTCTTGGAAGATCAATTTCATCACTGCCTTTCTCGAGGGCAGTTAAATATTCCTTGAAGACGAGTTTATCTTTTTTAAAGCCGGCGGTGTTCGCGTTTGCGACATTGTTAGCTATCGTTTCAATTTTATTTTGCTGGGCGATCTGGCCTGACAACGGAACCCATATATTTTTCAAGGCAGCCTCCGCAAGTTCTCGTGCACATCCTTGTGACAATTGAACTCACAAGGAAATTTTAGCAAGCACTATGCCAAATAATCATCACGGGCAAAAAGATCCCCATGACTTAACTTCTTAAATTTTCATGATTAGCAGAGTAAATTGATCGGTCTTGCATGGAATAAAATTCCGGGAGGGTTGATGGCCTAAAAAGACATTTTTTTATCTTGTTATCCAAGCTTGTGAAATCATTTGTTTTTGATGTAGTGTAGAGTGGAATTTTAAATGAAGAAAAAATGACACTCATTTAGCTCCCAGTCAAAAAAATGCCAGAGAGGATTAGTATGACAAAAAATAAAAAAAACGAAGGCTTTGAAAAAAGTTTAACGGAGTTAGAAGAAATTGTTCAAAAACTCGAATTAGGTGAAACTGGGTTGGATGAAAGCTTGGAACTTTTTGAAAAAGGCATCGATCTTTATAAAAAGTGTAAAAAATCATTAACTGAAGTAGAGAAAAAAATAAAAGTTTTAACTGAAGACTTAAAAGAAGAAGAGTTAGATGTTTAAGTATTTTCTTTTATGCCTATTATCGTTAAGTCTTTTTTCTTGCTCTGTGCTTAAAAAAAGAAAAGCGCTTAATTCAGAAGTTAATAATGCTGGCGGAATATTCATATCGACTGATGGTGAAGATGATATCTACGGTCCAGCCGCTCCAATAGATCATGAAGAGGTGGTTCCAACTAAGCGTGAACCATTAGTTTCTTTAGTTTGCCCCCCGGGCTTACTCCGCGCGGTTAGTTGTTTAGGTGTTTTGAAAGGAATGGAGCGTGAGCACAAAAAAGTAAATATGTTAGTTGGAGTTGAGTTTGGTGCTTTGATATCAGCGCTCTATTCGAAATATAAAAAAGCCTCGGTCGTAGAGTGGCATCTTTTTTCCTTAGGCCAAGAATTGAAAGATGAGAAGGCCAGAAGTAAGAATTGGGATAAAAAAATCAAGAAGTTTATTTTAAAGCACTTCGAAGGAAGCCGACTTGAACAATTGGGTATTCCGCTCATACTCCCTCTTTATAGTAAGCAACAAGAACAAGTTTTTTACGTAAAGAAAGGCGATGTCGTAACTATTTTAAATTCGCATTTGGTATCTGACTTTCCAGATAAGTTAAATGTTTTTCCACCCATGGAATTAGAATTCTTAAGTGAAGAAGAGATGACAAATCGAGGTGCCGATATTGTTGTTTATATTGATGTTTTGGGCGAAAAGTTTAATCTCAAATGGCATAGCGGGCTTATCTGGGGAATTTACTCAGGCTTTATCAGTCGTTCTTCATTGGAAAAAACGGGATTCAGTTTCGTCATAAAACCGGCAACCGAATCGATCGCGATCGATGATGCTGGAAAAATAGTTGAACTAATTAATCTTGGCGAAAAAATTTATAAAACATCTTCAATTGAACTCGAACAAAAATTAAATCTTTGGAAAGAAGAAAATAACCCCTAGTTCCGAAAGCCATTGTTCGCTATAATTTCTAAATCAATAGGAAATAAATTTGGAAAGCATTAGGCTCAGCAAGTCCTTAAAATTTTTAATGGTTCTCATCTCTCTCGGATTGATGTGTACGTTGATGGTGTTTACACTAATCGTTTACATTTCCTTTGAGTTGCCAGAAATTGCTTCACTCGATGATTATAGTCCGCCTATTCCATCTCAGATCCTATCTAAAGACGGTGAAATTTTATTCGAGATTGGAATCGAAAATCGTGAACTCGTTCCTGTTCACCAAATTCCGATGCCAATTATTCACGCTTTTTTAGCAGCGGAAGATGACAACTTCTATAACCATAAAGGTGTTGATTACTTTGGGGTTTTGCGTGCACTGGCCGCAAACTTAAAAGCGGGTCGGGTTGTGCAGGGTGGTTCAACTATTACTCAGCAGGTAGCAAAGCAATTATTACTAAGTCGTGAACGTTCGATTACTCGAAAAATTAAAGACTTCTTATTAGCGCAAAGAATTGAGGAGAAATTCACCAAAGAAGAAATTCTTTACCTCTATTTAAACCAGGTCTATTTAGGCGGTGGTTATTACGGCGTGAAGTCAGCCTTTAAAGGATATTTTGATAAAGAGCTCAATGAAGCTTCAGTTGCAGAATGTGCGCTTATCGCGGGTCTCTTAGTTGCTCCCGGAAAGTATTCACCCTATGTAAATCCTAAGTATTCTAAGATTCGTCAGCAATATGTTCTCAAGCGAATGTTTGATACGGGAAAAATTAACGAAGAAGAATATAAGAAGGCCTTAGCAGAAAATATTAAATTAAGTATCAAAAAATTCCGTGGCATTAAGGCCGGTTATTTTAGTGATTGGATTAGACAACGAGTAACAGAATTGGTGGGCGAAGAGCGTTTGAGTCGTGACGGTTTCGAAATTGTAACGACCTTAGATTGGAAGCTTCAGGCCAAAGCTGAAGAAGCAGTAGTAAAGGGTGTTCGTGAACTAGATAAGCGTCAAGGTTTCAAGGGTGCAACAGGTCATACTGACTTAACTTCACAAGAGTTTTTTCAAATTGAAGAAAATTTTCGCCGAAAAGCGTATCGTAATCAATCCAACTTCTTCATTTTTAACAAAGACGGTACCGCCACATATGAATTTGCTTTTGAAGATTCTGCTGAAGAATTACAACGCAAGTTACGTGAACAAAAAGGTGCAAACGTTGAAGAGCTTATTGTTTCTGAAAATGAAACAGACCAGCCACAAGAAGCTCGTGTAACAGAATTAACTAAGCTTTATGAGTATCATAAAACAGTTGAAGAAGCAGTGCCTGAACGCTACCGCAAGCATTTCGTGGCAGGAAATAAAAGTGACGATCCTTTCATAAATTTTATTAATGTGAATGATGAATACACCGGAACAGTAGTTTATATTAACAATTATCAGCGTCTAATTGTAGCTTCGATGGGTGGTCTACGTGTTGCTATTCCTTACGAAGGTTTCCGTTGGGCGCATGAACGTCATATCAGTGAAGATAAAAAATATTTTGCCTATGTCACACGACCAACTGAGATTGTAAAAGTTGGTGATCGTATTTTGGTTAAAATCAAAGGCAAAAATCAATCGATTTGGAACCTGCTTCACTCTGATTTTAAAGGATTGAGTCTTGATGACAGCATTACTGAATCACTAAAAAAACAACAGTTTTTGGTTGGTGACTTAGAACAAGATCCGGAAGCTGAAGGTGCATTATTATCAGTGGATCCATATTCAGGCGAAATTATTTCACTGGTTGGTGGCTATGATTTTGCAGAAACACAATTTAATCGTGTTATTCAATCCAATCGTCAGCCTGGTTCATCATTCAAACCAATTCTTTTTGCGGCAGCTCTAGAAAATGGTTATTCACCTTCAACGCAAATTCTCGATTCCCCTCAAGCCTTAGGTGGAGCGGATCAGAATTTAAATTGGAAACCTAGAAACTACGATGGGAAGTTTGAAGGTTTAATGACTTTCCGAACTGCGCTTGAAAAAAGTCGTAACATCCCAACCATTAAGCTCACACAAGATGTAGGGATTAGTAAAATTATTGATTTCGTAAAACGTTTAGACATTCCCGTGCAATTACCTAACGATTTAAGTATTTCTCTTGGTTCATTTGGTATCAACTTGGAAAATATCGTACGTGCTTATTCGATTTTCCCGAATGGTGGTAAAAAGATTAGTTTGAAATCGATAACTTCAATTAAAGATCGATTCGGAAATGTATACTCGCTTGATTCTCAGGCGGAGTTAAGTGATCTGATTGATGAAAAAGACAAAGAAAAAGATGAAATGCTAAAAGAGCTACCAAAACCAAAAGAAGTGGCGGTTAATGCAGATGGCACACCAGTGACTCCGGAAGAACCACAGGAGCAAATTAATCCTTATTTAATTAATTTAGGTGGGGATCAGGTCTATGATGAGCGCCTATCCTTCATCATGACCAATTTACTAAAAGGTGTTATCCGTTATGGGACAGGGATGCAGACAAAAAATATCAGTTCCTTCATTGGTGGGAAAACTGGGACGACCAACAGTTATGTTGATTCATGGTTCATAGGATTTACATCAAATACCGTAACTGGCGTTTGGACTGGTTTTGATAATAATAAAACTTTGGGATGGGCAGAAACTGGAGCGAAATCAGCACTCCCTATTTGGCGAGAATTCATGACTGAAGTTCTCAAGCGAAGAGGTGAAAGAGATTTCACCGTTCCAGAGGGGATTATTAACGTATTAATTGATAAAAAGACTGGGAAATTGGCCGGTCAAAACATGGAAAATCCGTTCATGGAAGCCTTTGTTGAAGGAACTGAACCTGGTCAAGAAGAAGTCGAGCAAATGGCCGAGGAAGAATTAGAAAAAATGCCGACCCAGGTTATTATCGAAGATGATGACTACTATTCTGATCAATAATACCTACCAAGAATTTTCTTAATTAGCCGCCACTTTCACCGATAGGTTATGAAAGCGGGTTGTAATGCAACAATTGACAATAACACAGCAGTTTCTAGGCTTGATGAATTCAAGAGAGTCGAAGATTCTTCGTCTTGCGATCCTGCTCACGCTTCTTCTGCATTTTTCAATTCTTTTCTTTAAAGTAGGTACGGCAATTCACAATCACATAACACAGCAAGATGAAGAACAAGTTATTAAAATTAAATTAAATAATATGCCGCAAGTAAAAAGCCAAATCGTTGAAACGATTAAAACTTCACAAGATGCTGAACCTCAAGACTCACGTTTTTTAAGTGAAAAAAACAATAAAGCTCAGCGCCAGACTGTGGCCAAAGTCGTAGATAAATTTAATGTTGGTGGTAAAGGCATTGAAACCGCCAAAGAAGAAGTTGATTCACAAGCGACACAAAGTAAAAACAAAGAAAAAAATAAAGAAAAAGAAATTAGCTTAAAAGATTTACGTGTAAAAAATGCGTTGGCGGCACTTAATGAATTTCAAAAACCGACACCTGCTAGTGCACGTAAAGGTAGCAAAACCGCGAATAATAAAAATAAGGGACTATCAAGTTCGAATGATTTTATTGAAGATATTCCTTTGGGTGATTTCACTATTTTAAATACAACAGAATATAAATTTTACGGTTTCTATCACCGTATTAAGCAAAAACTCGAGCAATTCTGGGGACAATCAATTCAAGAAAAAGTTTCAAACATCTATAAGTCAGGCCGTCGCTTACCAGCTGGCGAAAACCATATGACGGGTTTAATTATTAAGCTTAATTCTCAAGGCCAAATCATCGCTGTAAAAATTAAAAATACCAGCGGTGTAAGAGAGCTAGACGACGCTGCAGTTGATTCTTTTAATAAAGCTGGTCCATTCCCTAATCCACCAAAAGAAATGGTTAAAAGCGGTTTTGCTGTGATTGAATGGGGATTTGTTGTTAAGACTTAATTAGTGTGTTTGACGTAAAATATTTTTTAATCGGCTAATACCTTCCATTGCAACATAATCAGACCAAATACCATCTAATTCACGTAATGTTTCAATGATCTGTACAGCTGCTTGGTCACGAGAAATTTTTTGGTTTTCAGAAAGGTAAGTAGTAGCTTTGTTAATCGCCTCAAGAGCAGGTGATAGAGAAATATTTTTTAATCTTTCTTCATAAGAACTATCAATTTTCTTTTCTTTGCTTTTTATAATTGCGGTATTGAGTAGTTGCATCGATTCCATTAAACGCCCTTGGAGTAATCAAAAATAAGTCCAGAGTATGGACATTTTTTTTGTCTTCGTAAAGCACGAACTCGTAAAAATTTCTTGAATATGACTGATCTTTTTTTGTTTATTAGTTTTAATTAAATAAAATTCACTAAATGTGAGAATTTTTCAACAAAGCTGAGGAATTTTTTCACATCTCTTAATGAGAGTTTTGGCAGTACTCTTCGTAGGCGCTCGGTGCCATCAATTCTTCGAATTGATCAGGCTTAGCTACTTTGATTTTTATCATCCAAGAATTATACGCTTCAGAGTTACACTGTTCAGGTGAACTTTCGAGGTCAGAATTTTTTTCAACCACTTCTCCTGTAACAGGTGAATAAAGATCACTTACTGATTTAATTGATTCAACAACGCCAAAAGATGTGCCTTTTTCGATTTTTGTTCCGACTTCTGGAAGTTCAACGAAAACGATGTCACCTAAAGAAGATTGCGCAAAATCAGTAATACCAACGGTAACAATACCGTTTTCTAATTTTGCCCACTCATGGTCAGTCGTATATTTTAAGTTCTTTGGAATATTTAAACTCATTAGAGATGTCCCCCTGTTACAAACGGCTTTTTCGTTTCTTTGGCTTCGTACAATTTATCACGAATCGCTACGTAAAATAAACTAGATTGATTAGCTTTAGCAAGATCAACGCGGGCAATAGCAATTCCTTGATTTAAAATGATTGAAAGTGTACCAGACGTCACCTTACCGATGACTTCTTGTTTGTCGTTTAGAACGTTATAATCAGCACGTGGAATACCTTTTTCCAGGGTAAGTTTAATGAGTTTTGATTTTGGTTTATATTTTTCCAAAGCCTCTTTGCCGACATAGCTATTTTTTTGTGATTTGATGGTCCATTTAAGAGCTGAATCAAGTGGCGTGACTTCATCACTTAGTTCATGTCCGTAAAGCGGATAACAAACTTCCAGTCTTAAAACATCTCTCGCCGCTAAACCACAAGGTTTTACATTTAATTCCATTAGTTTATCCCAAAGCTCTTGCACGAATTGGTGGGAACAGAAAATTTCAAAGCCATCTTCACCAGTGTAACCAGTGCGCGCAATAATATAATCCGCTCTTTCAATGCAGGCATAATACTCCAAACCTAAATCAGCATCATCCCAACCTAGTTTTTTTAGGGTTTGGATAGTGTGCGGTCCTTGAATGGCAAGCAGTGAATATTTGTCTGATTGATTGGTCAGTGTACAGTTGTAACCTTTTAAAAATTTCTGAAACCATAAAAAATCTTTTTCAATATTGGAAGCGTTCACGCAAACCAGGGCCTTTTCAGCGTCCAATTTGTATACGATAAGGTCGTCTACAATACTGCCATCCTCGCGACACAAAGGAGAATAGATGGCCTTACCCATAGCTGCACCTGAAATATCATTTGGTAGAAGATAATCGAGGAAAGCGTAAGTATCAGGGCCTTCCACAAAAAATTCTCCCATGTGACTAACATCAAAAACGCCGACAGCATTCCTAACTGCTAGGACTTCATCCTTAACGTTTTGATATTGAATCGGCATGTCCCAGCCAGCAAAGGGAGCGAATTTGGCATTTAATTTTTTGTGACTGTCGTAAAGTGTAACTTTATTCATTTATTTTCCGTGGTTAAAAGGAGGTTCTCAATTAAAGAAAGTACGGTTAAAGGTCCGACCCCGCCTGGAACAGGTGTGATCGCCGCAATATTATTTTTAACGGCTTCAAAATCAATATCACCGCATAAAGCGTTTTCGAATTTATTAATTCCCACATCAATCAGCACCTGGTTTTTATTAGGGCTTAAATGATTGATATTAATAAACTTAGCTCTACCGATAGCGGCCACAATAATGTCAGCTTGTTGAGTAATATGAGCGAGATCTTTAGTTTTTGAATGGCACAGTGTAACTGTCGCATCTTGATTGGTCATCAAAAGTGCTAGTGGTTTACCGACAATCAGACTCCGGCCAATAATGGCCACATTTTTTTGAGCGAGTGAAATTTCATAGTGGGCCAGTAATTGCATAATCCCTTTGGGAGTACAGGGAATTAAACCTGTTGATGGCTTTCCACTAAAAACTTGATAAATATTCTGCGGATGAAATCCATCAATATCTTTTTCTGGCGAAATGAGTTCTTCGATGGCGAGTTTTTGCAGTTGTTTTGGTAGCGGTAATTGAATAATCGCCCCATGAATCTTTTTGTTGGTATTAATTTTTTTAACTTCAGCTAAAAATTTTTTGACAGAAATTTTCTCAGGCAATTGAGAGTGAACAAAAGTTGCTCCGATTTGTTCACATAATTTTTTTTTATTTTTGATATAAGAAGAACTAGCCGCATTATTACCAACTTGAATAACTGCCATCGTAGGCTTGATGCCAGCTTTTTTTAATTTCGCGCAACGCTTGGTAAGCTCTGGTAGTTTTTTATCAATAATGCTTTCAGCTTTTAGTAATTGTGGCATGATGTTGGCTCTATAAATAATGGGTCTATGGCCAAAACGATAGATCATGAGTTAATGGTATGGCCATTAAAATTGCCCCAAGGAAGTGAGTTTTGAGTTCGTTTCTTTTTTATCTCGGTTTATCAATGCAATTATTCGGTTTTGCTGCAGTTGGTCTCTGCCTCTTTGCGGGTCTTCAGACCGGCGATTATGGAAGAATCGAACTAGCTCAGTTTATTCTCGGTATTTTTCTCTTTTATACTGGCACTTATTTTAAAAACAGAACATCTAAGTAGACGCTCATCTTTCCTCAGTAGTATGTTAAATAAATATGATTATTTTGGGTATAGATCCAGGTTCAAGAAAAGTCGGCTTTGGGATTATAGAATCACAGGGCAGGAATATTAAACATCTGGCTTCAGGTTGCATTAAGCTCGACCCAAAACAAGACTATCTTCAGCGTTTAAAAATTCTTTTTACTAAAGTTACCGAACTCACTCAGAAATATTCCATTGATGAAATTTCACTAGAATCACTCATTTATGTGAAGAGCCCGACAGCGTTGATTAAGTTGGCCCAAGCTCGAGGAGCTATTTTGACAGCACTACTACAAACTCACGAAGGTAAAATTTTTGAATATTCACCTAACCTTATCAAGTCGGTAGCGGTTGGTGATGGGCATGCGGATAAAAAAAGTGTACAAAAAGTATTAAGCTACTCGATTGGTATCGATGAATTCGAGTCAGACGATGAGAGTGATGCTTTAGCGGCGGCCATTTGTCATTCAGTCTATCGCGGGCGTGAAGCATTAATGGGTCGACCAACAAAAAAGAGAAAAAATGCGAGTTTAAAAAATTCGCTTAAACACAAAATGATGGATGTCTAATGATTGGATTTATTGAAGGCGTAGTCCTTAAAAATTTAGTGAATAAACTTTTAATCAAAGTTCCAAATGGAATCGGTTATGAGATTTCAGCATCATCAACTGCCGATGAAGGTAGCAAGGTTCAGTTTTATACATCGTTCATCATTCGTGAAAATTCTCAAGAATTGTATGGTTTTAATACTTATGAAGAAAAAGAATTATTTGAGCTACTTCTTTCAGTAAACGGTGTTGGACCTAAATCAGCTTTTTCACTTATTTCAAGTTTAGGCGTGAAAGCGCTTTTTGATGCAATTTTGTTAGAAAATAAAAAAATTCTGCAGCAAGCTCCTGGTATTGGCCCTAAAGCTTCAGCGCAAATTATTTTAAGCCTTCAAGAAAAAATTCGTAAGTTCTCTGAGCAGATGATGCTTGAACGCAAAACAACTTTCAAGGCCATGTCGAGCAATGAAAACAATTTTATCAATGAAACACTAATGGCTTGTCGCGAATTAGGTTTTCAAGAATTTAAAGTTCTTCCAATCGCACAATCCGTTTTAGCTTCACAAAATATTCAATCAGCTGAAGATTTATTAAAAAATGTGCTTCAGCAAATAAGGATGGGATAACATGCAAGATAGAATTGTATCCTCTCAAACCAACTCACAAGAGTATGAACACGATATTCAGTTACGTCCTAAAAACTTTGACGAGTACGTTGGCCAAAAACGCGTAGTCGAAAATATCGAACTGATGGTGCAATCGGCGCTTTCAAGAAAAGCAGCGATGGATCACGCTTTATTATCTGGTCCTCCGGGTTTAGGTAAAACGTCATTGGCGATGATCATTGCTAATTACTTAGGTTCACAATTGCACGTTGTTTCAGGTCCAGCGATTGAACGTAAAGGTGACTTAGCCGCGGTATTAACCAATCTTGCTCCTCGTGATGTTTTATTTATTGATGAAATTCACCGCATGCATATTTCAGTCGAGGAAATGCTTTATTCCGCGATGGAGGATTTCCGTTTAGATATTCTTATCGGTGAAGGTGCGGCGGCGCGAACCATGCAAATCTCTCTCGTACCATTTACTTTAATTGGTGCAACGACGCGAGCAGGATTACTTTCAAATCCACTACGTGATCGATTTCAATCCCATTTGCATTTTGATTTTTATTCAGCCGAAGAGCTTTCAACTATTATCCAAAATAATGCTAAGAAATTAAATTTAAGCTTAGATACTGAGGCGAATATGACGATCGCTCGTCGTTCGCGTGGAACTCCAAGAATCGCCAACCGTATTTTGCGCCGAGTTCGCGATTTTTCAGTTGTGAAAAAAGTAAAAAATATCGACAGCAGCATTGTGGATAACGCCCTTCATTTAATGGATATCGATTCACTCGGCCTAGACAGCATGGATCGAAAAATCCTTAAGGTCATGAATGATTTTTACGCCGGTGGGCCAGTAGGCATTGATGCTCTTTCAGCGACCCTAGGTGAAGACAAACAAACTATCGAAGATGTTTACGAACCATATTTATTGAAAAATGGTCTTATCATAAGAACTTCGCGCGGCCGCCTACTTTCGGATACAGCGAAACAACACATCGCCAGTGACGCGATGGGTAAGTAAATTTTTCATTCGTTATTTTACACTAAAATCGTTTATACTATAGCAACACACGGCAGAATATGAGAGAAAGACTACTTTAAATCGCGATAAGCGAAGGTTGAATTATTATGTTGTATCAAAGAACCATCTCGAAAGAAATTAAAGTCGTGGGTATCGGTATTCACTCTGGAAAAAAAGTAACGATGAAACTTTACCCAGCTGAAGCGGATACAGGTATTGTTTTTAGACGTGTCGATATTCCAAACTCTAAAACTCAGAAGGCTGATGCCTTAAGCGTTGGTGCTACTGAAAATAATACAACTCTAGGCCAGGGTCATGAAGCGATTCACACTGTTGAACATCTTCTTTCGGTTTTCTACGGCTTGGGGATCAATAACGTGTTCATTGAAATCGACGGCCCGGAAGTCCCAATCATGGATGGTTCAGGCGCTTCATTTGTTTTCTTATTAAAAGAAATGGGTTTGAAATTACTCAATAAATCAAAAAAATTCCTCGTGGTATTAGATAAAGTTCAAGTTGAATACCAAGATAAATGGGCCACGATTGAGCCGCACTCAAATCTAAAAATCGATTCGACTATCGTATTTGCTCACCCTCAAGTGAAAAAACAAACGATGGTTTTCGATTTTACCTGTGAAGCTTATATCGAAGAAATTTCACGTGCCAGAACTTTTGGTATGTTACGTGACGTGGATAATCTTAAGCGCAAAGGTCTCATTAAAGGTGGATCACTCGATAACGCTATCGTTATGGATGATTACAAAGTTATTAATCCAGAAGGTTTACGTTTTGATAACGAATTTGTTCGTCACAAAATCCTAGACACTATCGGTGACGTGAGTCTTCTAGGTTATGAAATTGCCGGAAAAATTACGACTTACAAGTCAGGTCATAACCTGCACAATATGCTTTGTCGCAAGCTTCTAGAAACGCCGAGTGCCTATGAGATTGTAACGGCGTCTTCGCTTAAGGCTGAGACTCGAGAAGCTTTCCAGCTGCCTCAAGCTATTTCTGTAACTCATTAATTTAATTTTCCAGAAACTAGTGATATAGATAAAGTTCCATTTGGAATAAAGGTTAGATATGCGATTAAGTACAGGATTTTGGCAAACATACAAAGAAACACCAAAAGATGCAGAAATACCTTCTCATATTTTGATGTTACGTGCAGGTTTAATTCATAAAACCGCAGCAGGTATTTATAGTTATTTACCCTTTGCTTTAAGAATTATCAAAAAAATAGAAAATATCATTCGTGAAGAACACGACAAAATTAATTGCAATGAGATTCAAATGAGCGTGGTAACTCCAGGCGAACTTTGGAAAGAGTCAGGTCGTTGGTTTAGTTACGGTAGTGAGATGATGAGAACCGTCGATGCTAACGGACGTGACATGTGTTTGAGTCCCACTAATGAAGAAACGGTAACAGATATTTTTCGTAAATCAATTAATTCATACAAGCAATTGCCAGTTAGTTTGTACCAAATCAATACGAAATTCCGTGATGAAATTCGTCCACGATTTGGATTAATGCGTGGTCGCGAATTCCTGATGAAAGATGCTTACAGCTTCCATGTGGATAAAGCTTGTTTGGATAAAACTTATCAAGACTTTTACGGCTGCTACACTAATATTTTTAAGCGCACAGGTTTAGATTTTATGGTGGTCGAGGCTGACGCGGGTGCCATGGCCAGTAGTGATCAAAAAACTCACGAATTCCAAGTTGTCGCTAGTTCAGGGGAAGATACCGTCGTTCTTTGTAAAGAAACCAAATATGCCGCCAATCTTGAAAAAGCTAAAACTCTGAGAGCTCCATGTGAATTCTCAAAAGCACAGCCGCTAATGAAGATCGAAACCCCAAACAAGAAAACGATTGAAGATGTTTGTAAATTCTTAAACGCACCAGAGTATCAAAGTTTAAAATCTTTGATTTATACCGCTATCTCAGGTGAAGAAGAAAAACATTATTTATTGCTTCTTCTCGGCGATGATCAATTAAATGAAGTAAAATTAAAAGCTTATTTAAAAGCCGATCATGTTATGCCAGCGCGAGATAATGTCATGGCAGAATTAGGTTTATATAAAGGTTTTATTGGTCCAGTAGGTCTCGACAATAAGATCGAAGTTGTTTTCGATAAATCGGTAGCACTAGATGCGGCATACGTCGTAGGTGCGAATGAAGTCGACTATCATTACCAAGGTTTTGTTGCGAGCCGTGATGTTAAAAAATACGCTCAAGCAGATTTACGCATGGCCAAAGCCGGAGACCTTGATCAAACAGGAAAACATAAAATTGAAATTAAGCGCGGAATTGAAGTCGGGCACATTTTTCAATTGGGTGATAAATACACTAAAGCGATGAAGGCCACAGTCCTTGATCAAAGTGGCAAGCCAATGATTCCACTCATGGGCTGTTATGGCATTGGTGTAACCAGAACACTGCAAGCGGCGATTGAACAAAATCATGATGAAAACGGCATTGTATGGCCGAAGCCGATTGCTCCTTATCACATCTATTTAGCTTACATTGGTAAAAAAGATAGCACGAAAGAACTTGCGACGGGTCTTTACCAAGAATTAAAAGACAACGGCTTCGAAGTTCTTTTTGACGACCGTGGTTTATCACCAGGTATTATGTTCAAAGATTCTGACTTACTCGGCTTACCTATGCGTATCGTTTTGGGTGAGCGTGACTACGAGGCAACTCAGCAGCTAGAAGTGACAGTCAGAAAAACACAACAGAAGAGTTTGGTTAAACGAGATGCTTTCATCTCTGAGATTAAAAAAATATGGCAAAGTATTACCTAATTCTAAGCCTTAGTTTATTCACACACCTTTCCTTTGCGGAATGTGTGCCAAAGTCCACAGCTGATCGTGAGCGCTGCGATTGTGAAAACATGATGCTTTTACCTGAGGTTCAAGAATTTGGATGCTCGCGGGATGATGATTGTGATTATCTCAAAAATTTATGCGGGGATTACACTGCCATCAATCGTAAGTATATAACGAAGTATAAGGCACTTTATAAAACACCGATTATGAATCTAAAAAGTTCAAATCAACCTTCAAAGGCCATCTGCCAAAAAAATAATTGTATGATGGTGTATAAAAAATGAACGAAATTGATTTTATTATTGGTCTCCATAGTATTTACCATGCGCTTAAGAATCCTAAGCGTTTAAATAAAAAAATCATCACCACTGAAGATGGTTTGGCCCAGTTGCAAAAAAAATATCCAGACACCCACCAATTACTTAAAAGCATCCCAGTAGAAAAACTGGCCACAGATAAATTTCAAAGCGTTACTGATCAAATGTTTTTAAAGGCTGGTCACAAAGTTCGTCGTATTACATCGGGTATGCTTTTAACTGCAGAAGCGATTGATGAGTTAGATGTGAACTTTCTCTATGACTACGTTATTGATAAAGATAATCTTAAAATTCTTTGTCTCGATCAAGTCACTGATATTCAAAACGCGGCAGGCATCTATCGTACGGCGGCTTTTTATAATGTGGATATTATTATTCTTCCGAAACGTGGGAGTTTTGCTTTTAATCCGGGCTTTTATCGTATTAGCTCTGGCGCGGTTGAACATATTATGACAGTTCGGTGTTCAAACTTTATTAAAATGGTAAATAAACTCCAGGAACTCGATGTTCATGTTATTGGTTTAACCGAACATGCGGAGCAAGCGATTGACTCACAAGCGATTCGCGCCCTCAAAGGTAATAAGTGTTTAATTCTCGGTGCAGAAGAAACAGGTATTTCGCATGCATTGCTCAGAGTTATTAAAAATCAATTGGCGCTACCGACCACTTCTCAAATCCAATCTTTAAATGTTTCAGTGGCCGCGGCCTTAGCATTAGAAAAGTCTTTCGGTTCTTAGAAAAAACATCTTGCTGTTTCAATACTTAGACATTATAAATCTTGTCTACGCACATCTTACGGTGAGTGTCAGGGCTGGCCTAGCTCAGTTGGTAGAGCATCGGTTTTGTAAACCGACGGTCGTAGGTTCAAATCCTATGGCCAGCTCCATTTTTGTTAGTTAGTATTGGCGTGGTTCCCGAGTGGCCAAAGGGAGCAGACTGTAAATCTGCCAGCGTACGCTTTCGGTGGTTCGAATCCACCCCACGCCACCACTTTTACGTTACCAATTTTCCTGCGGGTGTAGCTCAGTTGGTAGAGCACCAGCCTTCCAAGCTGGGGGTCGCGAGTCCGAATCTCGTCGCCCGCTCCATTTTTTATAGTATTTTCCATAAACAATTGATACATTGCGCAAAAGGCTTTAAGTATGGCTCTCATGAAGCACTTTTTAGCGTTGCTTATTTTGATCGTTAATTACCAGGCAATCGCTTGTGATGGCTTTATTTTCAAAACATTTCCGATGACATCCGCTGAAAAAGTCGCCAAGGCCATTAAGCAAAATCTCAGCGATGATTTGTTAACTCCGGAATGGCGCCAAATAAAGCAGGAGAGTGGAAATCAAGGAAACAAATACTTTGGGCAATGTTATGTCAGTTCTGAGGCCTTTTACCATTTGATGGGCGGTAAAGAGGTAGACTTAGTTCCGCAGCACTTACCAACTGAATTTGGCACACACTGGATAGTTTTCAATCGGAAAACGGGCAAGCGTTATGATTTGACACGTCCGCAATTTAAGGAAACTCCCAATTACAGCACGGCCGTGAATGCGGGTTTTCTGACTAAGCTACCTTCAAAGCGGGCCCAAAAACTCATTCTCAAGGTGCTTGAAACCCTTCGAAAGTAATCAGGTTTAAAAATTTGTCTTTTAGCTTTAAGCTTTTTGTTTTATAAAACAAACATAATGAACGCTCACGTGGCTCAGTGGTAGAGCACTTCCTTGGTAAGGAAGAGGTCGCGGGTTCAATCCTCGCCGTGAGCTCCATTATTTCAGAAATGATTTGACGTTAATAATCTAACGTATTAAAAAGTGTCTCAGTAGAATAGTTTGTGCTTGTCAGTGTATGCGTCTAAGAGGATACTCTTGGAACTAAAATATAAGTATTAATGCGCTTTTTTATAGGAGAAAAACATGTCTAAGGAAAAATTTGATCGTAGTAAGCCTCACGTCAACATTGGTACAATTGGTCACGTTGACCATGGTAAAACAACTTTAACTGCTGCTATTACAATGGTTCTATCAAAGAAATTTGGTAAAGGCGTTGCTAAGAAATATGATGAAATCGATTCATCACCAGAAGAAAAAGCGCGTGGTATTACAATTAATACTGCACACGTTGAGTACGAAACAGCTGTTCGTCACTACGCTCACGTAGATTGTCCGGGACACGCTGACTACGTAAAAAACATGATTACAGGTGCTGCTCAGATGGACGGAGCGATTCTAGTCGTTTCTGCTGCTGACGGTCCGATGCCACAAACAAGAGAACACATTCTACTTGCTCGTCAGGTAGGGGTTCCTGCGATTGTTGTATTCTTAAATAAAGTAGACCAAGTAGATGATCAAGAATTACTTGAACTAGTTGAAATGGAAGTAAGAGAACTTTTAAGTTCATACGATTTCCCAGGTGATGATATTCCTATCGTTCCAGGTTCAGCTTTAGCTGCTACTGAAGGCCGTGATCCACAAATCGGTGAAGAAAAAATCCTAGAGCTTATGAGTCGTGTTGATGAATACATCCCAACTCCTAAGCGTGATATCGATAAAGACTTCTTAATGCCAGTAGAAGACGTTTTCTCAATTTCAGGTCGTGGTACAGTTGTTACCGGAAGAGTTGAAAGAGGTATCGTAAAAATCGGCGAAGAGATTGAAATCATTGGTATTAGAGATGCTCAAAAGACAACTGTTACAGGTGTTGAAATGTTCCGTAAACTTCTAGATGAAGGTCGCGCTGGGGATAACGTTGGTATCCTTTTACGTGGTACTAAGAGAGAAGAAGTTGAACGCGGTCAGTGTTTAATTAAGCCAGGTACAGTAAAGCCGCATAAAAAATTCCGTTGTGAAGTTTATATTCTTACAAAAGAAGAAGGTGGACGTCATACTCCAATCTTCAAAGGATATAGACCGCAGTTCTACTTCCGTACTACAGACGTTACTGGTGCAGTAACTCTTAATGATGGTGTAGAAATGATTATGCCAGGTGATAACACTTCTTTCCTTGCAGAGTTAATTACTCCAATTGCTATGGAAAAAGGTCTTCGTTTCGCTATCCGTGAAGGTGGTAGAACGATTGGTGCTGGTACAGTTACAGACATTCTAGAATAAGTTTTAAGATTAAATAAAGAAAAGCCCCGTATATCGGGGCTTTTTTTTTGTGGGCGTATAGCTCCAACGGTAGAGCGGCTGATTCCAAATCAGTAGGTTACAGGTTCGAATCCTGTTGCGCCCGCCACTTAATTAGTGTTTTAGACGGAGGTAAAATGACTTTATTACAATTTGCGATGATTCTGTTTCTTTACAATGGTGATGACGGCGGAACAGTAAAAATTCATGAAGTTCAGTTCAACACGATGAAAGCGTGTGAAGTTGCCGCTGCTAAGTTCACTGAAACAAAAGAAGCGAAGGCGGGTACAAGTTTTCATAGAAGTGGTTTTGCTATTTGTATAGATAGAGGTCAAGCACCTGTAAAATAAGGTGTTTTAACTTAAAATTTAGGTCCCTTGTGCGAAACGTAATTTTTGTCTCCTTTTCACTAGACAAAGGATGATTAATTCTGCATAAAGGCTAAGCTAAGTGTATTAAAAGGTGTCATATGACGGTTGCTTCAAAGCAAGATGCAAAGAAATGGATTCAAGCCAGCGTTGCTGTGGCTTGTATTTTACTAGGCTACATCATTCTAAGTTTCATCAATACTTTAGGTGAGTGGTTCGACCTGGAAGCGAAAATCGGTCATTTTGATTGGGTTTCTCAAGGTGTGGCGGTTGGGATTAGTTTTTTAACTTTCTTGATCGTAATAACAAAAGAAAACTCTTCTAACTATTTAACTGAAGTTTTCGCAGAAGCGTTCAAGGTTGTATGGCCAGATCGTTCTCAAACAGTGCGAATGACATTTGGAATTATGGTGGGAGTTGCGATTGCAGGTCTCGTTTTTTGGGTTTTCGATTTAACAGCAAGTTTTTTATTAAATTTAGTTCGATAGAAATTTAGGTGAAGTATGACTGATGAACAAAATAATGAAACGACAGAAGATGGTGAAGTAGTCCTAGCGAAGGGCGATACACCTGATTTTAAATGGTATGTTATCCACGCTCTTAGTGGATATGAAAACCGCGTGAAAATTGCACTTAAAGAAAGAATTGTTAACCATAAACTGGTTGATCATTTTTCTGCTATTTTCGTTCCAGAAGAAACTGTTGTTGCGAACGTTAACGGTAAAAAAAGAAATATTAAGAAGAAATTTTTCCCAGGATACGTTCTGGTAAAAATGATCATGACAGATAAGACATGGCACCTCGTGAAAGAAACTGAAAAAGTAACTGGATTCGTAGGTGGATTAAAAGGTAAGCCTCAACCGATCACTGAAGAAGAGGCTGCTTTCATGACTAACCAAGTAGCTGAAGGTTATAAGCGTCCTAAGACTCAAGGTAATTTCTCTGAAGGTGATTCAGTTAAAGTTATTGAAGGACCATTTGCTTCATTCGTCGGAACTGTTGAGAACGTAAGTGATAAAGGTAAAGTAAAAGTAAACGTTTCAATTTTTGGACGTCCGACTCCAGTAGAATTAGATTTCTCACAAATAGAAAAAGTATAATCACAGACACGGGAGACGAAAGTCGTTAGTACCGAGGAGATTAAATATGGCTAAGAAAGTTACAGGTTTTATCAAATTACAAATTCAAGCGGGTAAAGCAAACCCATCACCACCAATTGGTCCAGCTCTTGGTCAGAAAGGTTTGAACATCATGGAATTCTGCAAGGCTTTCAATGCGAAGACTCAGAAAGACATGGGAATGGTTTTACCAACTATCATCACTGTTTATTCAGACAGAACATTTACTTTTATTACTAAGACGCCTCCAGCGACTTACTTACTAAAAGATAAATTAAAAATTGAAACTATGGCGCATAAACCAGGTCACGAAGTTGCGGGAACTGTTTCAGCTAAAGTTATTAAAGACGTAGCTGAACACAAAAAAGTAGACCTAACTGCGGCGACAATTGAAGCGGGAATGAGAACAATTGAAGGTTCTGCTCGTTCAATGGGTTTAAAACTAGATTATAAATAATAACTACAACGGGAGACTATTAAGTCGTTAATACCGAGGAGTAAAAAATGAAAAAGCCATCAAAAAAATATACAGAAGCAGCTAAGAAAGTAGATAGAAAGAAAAGCTATTCTGTAAAAGACGCCATTAAATTGTTGAAGCAAGTTGCTTTCGCAAAATTTGATGAGACTGTCGATCTTGCATATTCACTAGGTGTAGACCCAAAACACGCTGATCAAATGATCAGAGGTGCTTTAGCTCTTCCAGCTGGTACAGGTAAGAGTTCAAAAGTTCTCGTTATTGCTTCTGGTGAAAAAATTTCAGAAGCAACTAAAGCCGGAGCAGACTTTGCTGGTGGCGACGAATTAATCACAAAAATCGCTGGCGGTTGGTTAGAGTTCGACAGAATGATTGCCACTCCAGATATGATGGGGAAAATTGGTCGTATTGGCCGTTTACTAGGTCCACGTGGTTTAATGCCAAACCCAAAACTTGGTACAGTAACTATGGACGTAGCAAAAGCTGTTAACGAGCAAAAAGCTGGTAAAGTTGAATATCGTACAGATAAAAACGGTATCGTTCACGTTCCAATCGGTAAAAAATCTTTCACCGAAGAACAATTAATGGACAATTTTAAGGCCATCAATATTGCGATTGTAAAAGCGAAGCCTTCAAGTTCTAAGGGAACATATTTGAAGTCACTTACAATTAGTACAACGATGAGTCCTGGAATTAAGATCGATACTTTAGAAGCGAGTGCACAAGCAAACTAGTTGGGGTTGAAGAAAGCAGGTTTAGACTAGCGTCTATATAAATCCCGCCGAAATCCCCCTCCAGATATATTAATAACGGAGGTAAGCCTATGATTAACAGAGAATCAAAAGCCAGCACAATCGAAGAGATTAAGACTCAAATCGATAAAGCTCAGGCAATCTTCCTTACAAATCTAGTGGGTATTCCATCTAACGACGCTGTTAGAATTCGGAAGACTGTACGAGATGCGAAAGGAATGATGATGGTTGCTCGAAATTCGCTTTTTGCAAAAGCGTCGAAGGGTACAAAAGCAGAAGCATTGCTAGCAAGCCTAAAAGGGCCATCAGCAGTAGCATTTGCTTATGAAGATTCGGCAGCGGTAGCAAAAGCAGTTTTCGATGCATCTAAGGAGTTTGAAGAGCTAATTCCACTAAGAGGTGGATTACTTGGAGAGCAAAATTTAACCAAAGCGGAAGTGGAAGCTTTAGCGAAATTACCAAGCAAAAATGCAATGCTTGCTACATTGTTAGCAACATTCAATGCTCCGGTATCAGCTTTTGTTAGAACACTTGACGCAATTAAAACACAAAAAGAAGCAGCAGCTTAATTTTAAAAAGGTAGGAAATTTATATGAGTATTACAAATGAACAATTAATTGAACACGTATCAAAAATGTCAGTACTAGATTTAGCTAACCTAGTTAAAGAACTAGAAACTAAATTTGGTGTTTCTGCAGCTCCAGTTGCAATGGCAGGTGGCGCAGGCGCAGCAGCAGCTCCAGCTGAAGAAAAAACTGAGTTTACAGTTGTACTAAAAGACGGTGGTGATAAGAAAATCAACGTTATTAAAGAAATCAGAGGTATCACTGGTTTAGGCTTAAAAGAAGCTAAAGACCTAGTTGAAGGCGCTCCGAAAACTGTAAAAGAAGGCGTAAGTAAACAAGAAGCAGAAGATATCAAGAAGAAACTTGAAGCTGCAGGCGCGAAAGTAGAATTTAAATAAGCTCGATTTGGGCAAAAAAAATAACCAGGGAATGCGTTTTTGCGCGTTCCCTGGTTTTAATTTAGTTAATAATTATTTTTAAAAATATATCAAGATCAGGAGTCATCACAATGACAGAAGTATTTAGTCCGAACGAGTGGTACCGAAGAACTTTCAGTAAATGTGACTATGTCATGCAGCCACCTAGTTTGATGAAACTACAGGTGAATTCGTACGAAGAATTTCTTCAAAAAGGGATTCCTCATGCACGCCGAGAAGCGAAAGGTTTACAGGCTGTACTAAATTCGATTTTCCCAATTTATGACTTCAACAAAACAGTTTGTTTAGAGTTCGTAAGCTATTCATTAGAAGAACCTAAGTATTCAGTAAAAGAATGTCGTGAGCGTGGCTTGTCTTATGAGTCTCCGCTTAAAGTAACTGTTCGTCTTGTGTTCTACGACATGAGCGAAGGTGCTGACCCAGAAAATCGCGCTATTTCTTCAATTAAAGAACAAGAAATTTACTTAGGAAATATTCCTCTAATGGCCCCAACGGGTTCATTTATTTATAACGGAACTGAGCGAGTTATCGTTTCTCAGCTTCACCGTTCTCCAGGTATTATTTTTGAACACGATAGTGGTAAAAAACATTCAAGCGGAAAACTTTTATATTCTGCTCGAATCATCCCTCACCGTGGTTCATGGCTAGATTTCGAATTCGACCATAAAAATATTCTTTACGCTCGTATCGATCGTAAACGTAAACTTCACGCAACCGTTATCCTTAAAGCAATGGGATACTCTGTTACGCAGTTGTTAGATATTTTCTATGAAAAAGAATTAATCCATTTAGGAAAAGATAAATATGACCGCGAACTTGATTTTGAACTATTAGTGGGATCACGCGCGGACGAAGATATTCTTGATAAAAAAGGCGGAGTCATCGTTAAGAAAGGTAAAAAAGTTACCAAGATGGCAGTTAAAAAACTTCAAGAATCAGGACTTAAAAAACTTCCAGCGACTCTAGAAGAGATCACTGGGAAAATCATTGCTGAAGATGTTTACGACAGTCAAACTGGCGAAGTTATTGTTTCTGCTAACGAAGCATTAACTGAAACTTTGATTTTCGACTTAGTAAAATCTGGCGTGAAGCAAGTTAAAGTTCTTTATATTGATGGTGTTAACTTTAGTGACCAAATCAGAAATACATTACTTTTAGATAAAACAAATTCATCTGAAGAAGCTTTAATTAAAATCTTCGAAAGATTAAGACCAGGTGAACCTCCAACATTGGAAACAGCTGAGCAATTATTTGAAAGTTTATTTTTCGTAGAAAGCAAATACGATTTATCTCGTGTTGGCCGTATGAAAATTAACTATAAATTTGGTCTAGATGTTCCAGTTGAGCAAACAACGTTAACTAAAGACGATATTCTCATGACTGTTAAGTACCTTGTTGAATTAAACAACGGTAAAGGTGCAGTTGATGATATCGACCACTTAGGTAACAGACGTGTTCGCGCAGTTGGTGAGTTATTAGAAAACCAATTCCGCGTTGGTTTAGTTCGTATGGAAAGAGCAATTCGTGAAAGAATGTCTATCCAAGAATTAGAAACAATGATGCCACATGATTTGATCAACCAAAAACCAGTAGCAGCTGCGATTAAAGAATTCTTTGGTTCTTCGCAATTGTCTCAGTTTATGGATCAAACAAACCCACTTTCAGAAGTTACGCATAAGCGTCGTCTTTCTGCTCTTGGGCCAGGTGGTTTGACAAGAGAACGTGCTGGTTTCGAAGTACGCGACGTACATGCTACTCACTATGGTCGTATGTGTCCGATCGAGACTCCAGAAGGACCAAACATTGGTCTAATTACTTCTCTTGCAACATATGCACGAGTTTCAGAATACGGTTTCATTGAAACTCCATACCGAGTTGTTAATGAAAAAGGTGATATCGATAAAAATCTTAAATTCTTCTCGGCTTTCGAAGAAGAAGGCAAAGTTATCGCTCAGGCAGCTGCACGTTTCAACGATCACGCGAAAGTTGAAGGTTCATTAATTCCTGCTCGTAAAGAAGGTGAACTTGCGCTAGTTGACGCGGAAGAAGTTGCGCTAATGGACGTTGCTCCATCGCAAATGATTTCGATCGCAACTTCGTTAATTCCATTCTTGGAACACGATGATGCTAACCGTGCATTAATGGGTTCAAACATGATGAGACAAGCTGTGCCTATCGTTAGAACAGATGCTCCGATTGTTGGTACTGGTGCTGAGAAGCTAGTTGCGAAAGATTCTGGTGCGATTTTATTTGCGGAAAATACTGGTAAAGTTATTTTCGTAGATTCAAACCGTATCGTTATCCAAAAAGATAAGTTCAATGAAGATGAATCAGGAATTGATGTTTATAAACTTATTAAATATCAAAGAACGAATCAGAATACATGTAACAACCAAAAAGCTCTTGTGAAAGAAGGCGATTCTGTAAAAGCGGGAGACGTAATTGCAGACGGTCCAGGTACTCACATGGGTGACTTGGCCCTTGGTCAAAACGTACTTGTAGCGTTCATGCCATGGGGTGGTTATAACTATGAAGACTCAATTTTATTAAGTGAAGGTTTACTAGCTCAAGACGTGTTCACTTCAGTTCACATTGAAGCATACGAAATCGAAGCTCGTGATACAAAACTTGGTAAAGAAGAAATTACTCGTGATATTCCAAACGTCAGCGAAGAAGCGCTAAAAGATCTTGATGATGCTGGTATTATCCGTGTTGGTGCTATCGTAAAACCAGGTGATATTCTTGTTGGTAAAATTACCCCAAAAGGTGAAACTCAACTTTCACCAGAAGAGAAATTACTAAAAGCTATCTTTGGTGATAAAGCTGGCGACGTTAAGGATACTTCTCTAAGAGTTCCTTCATCAGTTCGCGGAACAGTTATTGATGCTCACGTTTTCACTCGTGAAGGTGTGGATCTAGATGCTCGTTCAAAAGCAATTATCGAAGAAGAAACACGTTTAACTAGACGTGATGAGCATATCGAAATTAAAGCTATTCAACGTTCAGCAATTAAGAAAATTGCAGCGATGTTAAAAGATTCTAAAACGACAGATAAACTCGTTTCGGAAGATGGTACAACTGAGCTTTTAGCAAAAAACTCAGAAATTACTGAGAAGACATTAGCTAGTATTCCATTCGAACTAATTGGTTACTTACCACTTAAAGCGGATTTAGAAGAAAAGTTAAGTGAGTACTTCGCCGACGTAAGAAACCGTATCAACATCGTAAGAACAAAAGCCAATGATGAAATTTCTAAACTACACAAAGGTGATGAATTATCTCCAGGTGTAATTAAGAAAGTTATCGTTTACATCGCGATTAAGAGAAAGTTGCAAGCCGGTGATAAGATGGCCGGACGCCACGGTAACAAAGGGGTTATCTCTCGAGTATTACCAGTGGAAGATATGCCATATCTAGCAGACGGACAGAACGTTGATATCGTATTGAACCCATTAGGCGTTCCTTCACGTATGAACATTGGTCAGTTACTAGAGCTTCACTTAGGTTGGGCTGGTCGTGGATTAGGCGAAAAAATTCGTCACATGCTAGAAGAAAAAGTTGAAATCAATAGATTGAAAGACTTAATTTCTAAAATTTATAAAGATAAAAACGTTGATGCTTGGTTGAAAAAAGCAACTGACTCTCAAGTTAAAGATTTATCTGAAAACCTACAAACTGGTGTTCGTTTCGCGACTCCAGTATTCGACGGTGCTGACGAGAAAGACATTGAAGAAATGTTAGAACTTGCTGACCTTGATAAGAGCGGTAAGACAACATTATTCGATGGTATCACCGGTGAAGCGTTTGCTGAGGAAGTTACAGTTGGTGCTATGTACATGCTGAAACTTCACCACTTGGTAGACGAAAAAATTCACGCTCGTTCAACTGGACCATACTCTCTTGTTACGCAACAGCCATTGGGTGGTAAAGCTCAATTCGGTGGTCAGCGTTTAGGGGAAATGGAAGTTTGGGCGCTTGAAGCATACGGTGCTGCTTATACATTACAAGAGTTCTTAACTGTGAAGTCGGATGACGTCGTAGGTAGAACAAGAATGTATGAGTCTATCGTCAAAGGTGAAAAAGTTCTTGAACCAGGCTTACCAGAATCGTTTAACGTTCTAGTACGCGAGTTACAAGCTTTAGCACTTGATGTGAAGTTAGAAGAACAAGCAACAGAAGCAACTATTTAAAAAATTAGGCCTCTAATATAAGGAGCATTTCCGATGAAAGATTTGTTGAATTTTTTTGATAAGCCGAAGGATCCAATTAGTATTGAAGCAGTTTCGATTAAAATGGCTTCGCCTGATATCATCCGTGAATGGTCATATGGTGAAGTAAAAAAACCAGAAACTATCAATTACAGAACCTTCAAGCCTGAAAGAGACGGTCTATTTTGTGCCAAAATTTTTGGACCAATAAAAGATTATGAATGTATTTGTGGTAAATATAAGCGTATGAAACACCGTGGTGTTGTGTGTGAGAAGTGTGGTGTTGAAGTTACACTTTCAAAAGTACGTCGTGAGCGTTGCGGTCACATCGAATTAGCTACTCCAGTAGCTCATATTTGGTTTCTACGTTCATTACCTTCACGTATTGGTGCACTTATGGATCTTACTTTAAAAGATCTTGAGCGCGTTCTTTACAATGAAGCTTATATTGTTACAGCTTCTGCAACTGAAGGTCAGGATGGCGGTCTAGCGATCGGTACTATCCTTCCAGAAGTAAAATTTCACGAATTGAAAGCAGCGGGTGTTGATTTCAAAGCTGAAATGGGCGGCGAAGTTGTTAAAGATCTTTTAAGCAAAGTTGATATCGATATTCTAAACAAAGAATTACGTACTGGTTTAAAATCAGCTACAACTGATATCGCTAAGACAAAAATTATTAAGCGTTTGAAAGTTGTTGAGTCAGTTCTGAAATCACCAAATAAGCCAGATTGGTTTATGATGGATGTTATTCCAGTTCTTCCACCAGATCTACGTCCACTAGTTCCGCTAGAAGCAGGACGTTTTGCGACTTCAGATCTTAACGATTTATATCGTCGTGTTATTAACAGAAATAATCGTTTGAAGAGATTAAAAGAGTTAAACGCTCCTGAGATCATCATTCGTAACGAAAAAAGAATGTTACAAGAAGCAGTAGATGCTCTATTCGACAACGGTCGTAGAGGTAAAGTATTCACTGGCGCTAACAAGCGTCCATTGCGTTCTCTCTCTGATATGTTGAAAGGTAAGCAAGGTCGTTTCCGTCAAAACCTACTTGGTAAACGTGTCGACTATTCTGGTCGTTCAGTTATCGTTGTTGGTCCGAACCTAAAGCTTCACCAGTGTGGTCTTCCAAAATTAATGGCGTTGGAACTTTTCAAGCCATTTATTTATAACAAGCTGATCGAGCGCGGTCACTGTACAACCATTAAAGTTGCAAAACGAATGGTTGATCAACAGCGCCAAGAAGTTTGGGATATCTTAGATGAAGTCGTACAAGAGCATCCAGTTCTATTGAACCGAGCTCCAACTCTTCACCGTTTAGGTATTCAAGCTTTTGAGCCAGTTTTAATTGAAGGTAAAGCTATCCAGCTTCACCCTCTAGTGTGTACAGCTTTCAACGCAGACTTTGACGGTGACCAGATGGCCGTTCACGTTCCGTTATCGCTTGAAGCACAAATTGAAGCTCGCGTACTTATGATGTCGACTAACAATATTCTTTCTCCAAAAGACGGAACACCAATTATCGTTCCTTCTCAGGATATTGTTCTTGGTATGTACTATATGACTCGTATGCGTCCATTCGCTCGTGGTTATGGCAAAAC
This sequence comes from Bacteriovoracaceae bacterium, assembly GCA_016786485.1. Lineage (GTDB taxonomy): Bacteria > Bdellovibrionota > Bacteriovoracia > Bacteriovoracales > Bacteriovoracaceae > JAEUWD01. The sequence goes on from JAEUWD010000017.1 coordinate 96,155, forward strand.
TTTTTCTTCGAAAGAAGAAGCACAGTTTGCTTACCATACTGGAAATTTACACTTACAAGCGCCAATCGTTGTTCGTGTAAACAACAAGCTTTTGGAAACTACTGTTGGTAGAACATTCGTTTTTGATATCGTGCCTAAGTGTTTAGGTTACGAAGACATCAACAAGACATTGAACAAAAAAGAATTAAGTAAACTTTTAGATAAGGCTTATCGTCGCGGAACTGAAAAAGAAACAGTTCTACTAGCGGATGCTGTTATGAGAATGGGATACGAGTACGCTACTAAAGCGGGTATCTCAATCAACATTAACGATATGGTTATTCCAAAAGAAAAACCAAAAATTATCGAAACAGCTCAGAAAGAAGTTGAAGGCATCACAAACGAATATAACGAAGGTTCGATCACTAACGGTGAACGATACAATAAGATTGTAGACGTTTGGGCACAAACTAACGAAAAACTTTCTAAAGTTCTTTTAGAAAACTTATCGACTGATGATTTCACGAATGAAAAAGGTCAAACTATTAAAGCTCCTTCTTTCAATGCTATCTTTATGATGGCTGATTCTGGAGCCCGAGGTTCGGCAGCTCAGATTCGTCAGTTAGCTGGTATGAGAGGTTTAATGGCCAAGCCATCTGGCGAGATCATTGAGACTCCAATTACTTCTAACTTCCGTGAAGGTCTATCAGTTCTTCAATACTTTGCTTCGTCACACGGTGCTCGTAAAGGTCTTGCCGATACAGCATTAAAAACAGCGAACTCGGGTTATTTAACTCGTCGTTTAGTTGACGTTGCTCAGGATGGAATTATTCGTCAAGTGGACTGCGGTTCAACTGACGGTATCGTTCTAACTTCAAGAATTGAAGCTGGTGAAATTGTTGAACACGTAAGTGAACGAGTTCTCGGACGTGTAACCAATGAACCAGTGAAGAGAGCTGACGGTTCTACCTTGATTCCTGCTAACCACTTAATCATCGAAAAAGATGTTAAGATGTTACAAGAAGAAGAAGTGGATCAAATCTCTGTACGTTCAGTTTTAACATGTAATGAAAAATATGGTTTCTGTGCTCTTTGTTTCGGCCGAGATCTTGCTCGCGGTAAAATTGTAAGCCAAGGTGAAACTGTAGGTGTTATCGCAGCTCAATCAATCGGTGAACCAGGAACTCAGTTAACGATGAGAACATTCCACGTCGGTGGTACTGCAACTGCAGGTACTCAAGTTAATAAGACTGAAGCAAAAACAGCAGGTATCGTACATTACCAAAACATCAAGACAGTTGTTCAATCTAACGGCGCTTTAGTTATCATGAATAAAGTGGGCGAGATTATTATCAAAACTGAAACTGGTGCTGAGAAAGAAAGATATCCAGCGATTTACGGTGCTCAAATTTTCTTCAAAGACGGTATGAAAATTAACGTTGGTGATAAGATTCTTGAGTGGGATCCGTTTGCAATGCCGATTCTTTGTGAAGTTGGTGGTAAAATTTCTTTCGAAGATATGGCCGTAGGTCGTACTGTTGCTGAAGAAATGGACTCTGTAACTGGTCTTACACATAAAGTTGTTATTGAATCAAAAGGCAAAGAAGATTCAAGTCAACAGCCAAGAATTGTTCTTGTTGATGAGAAAGATAATCCGATTATGGTTCCAGGTACTAAGCGATACGCTTCATACCGTTTACCAGTCGGCGCTCACGTAACAGCTCAAGAAGGCGATCAAGTAGAGCCAGGTGCGGTTATTGCTAAAGTTCAACGTGAAACGACGAAGACGAAGGATATTACCGGCGGTCTTCCTCGAGTTGCTGAACTTTTTGAAGCAAGAAAACCAACCAACTCTGCTCAAATTGCTGATGTAGCTGGTACTGTAGAATTTGGACCAGAAGTAAGAGGTTCTCGAAAGATTATCGTTAAGCCAGAAGATGGTAGTGAACAAGTTGTTTATACCGTTCCGAAAGGCCGATACGTAACTGTAAACGAAGGTGACTATGTTCGCGTTGGCGATCCAATCATGGATGGTCCGACTAACCCACATGATATTTTAAGAGTATTAGGGGTTAAAGAACTAGCTGCTTATATCGTAGATGAAATTCAAGAAGTTTACCGACTACAAGGTGTTAAAATCGATGATAAACACATTGAAGTCATTGTAAGCCAGATGTTGAAGAAGCTTGAAATTACTGAACCAGGAGATTCATATTTCGTGGAAGGTGACCAAGTAACTAAGTCTGAACTTCTTGAGGAAAACGAAAAACTAGTTGCTGAAGGCTTGAAGCCAGCTGAAGCTAAACCGCTTCTACTTGGTATCACGAAAGCTTCGTTAACGACTGATTCGTTCATCTCAGCTGCGTCTTTCCAGGAAACAACTAAAGTATTGACTCAAGCGACTCTTGAAGGGAAGCGCGATTCATTACGAGGATTAAAAGAAAACGTTATTATGGGTCGTCTGATTCCAGCTGGTACCGGAATCTCGAAATACCGAGATTTTGAAGCCCAAGCGCTTGAAACAGAGAACCATGTAACATTAACAATATAATATTAGTGCTTGAGTTAGTTTTTTCCTTATGTTAAAACGCTCAAGCATTTGTAATGTGATACGTTAAGGAGCTATTAAAATGCCTACTATTAACCAGTTAGTGAAAAGCGGTCGTTTCGCAAATAAGTCGAAAACTAAATCGCCAGCACTAGTTTCTTCCCCTCAAAAACGCGGTGTTTGTACACGTGTTTACACAACTACTCCAAAAAAACCAAACTCAGCGATGAGAAAGGTTTGTAAGGTAAAATTAACGACCGGTTTCGAAGTTATTTCTTATATCGGTGGTGAAGGTCATAACTTGCAAGAACACTCGATTGTCTTAATCAGAGGTGGTCGTGTTAAGGATCTTCCAGGTGTTCGTTACCATACAGTTCGCGGAGCACTTGATGCGAGTGGTGTAGAGAAAAGAAAACAAAGCCGTTCTAAGTATGGCGCTAAAAAACCAAAATCATAAGGTTAGGATAGAAAAATGAGTAGAAAACACGCAGCTAAGAAAAGAGAAATTTTACCTGATCCACGTTTTAATGACTTAGTAGTAGCTAAGTTTATTAACTGCGTAATGGAACAAGGAAAAAAATCAGTAGCAGAGAGTATTGTTTACGGTGCTTTCGATGCAGCTGAGAAGAAAGGTGGGGACGAAGGTCTTAAGCTTTTCAAAAAAGCTATGAGTAATGTGAAACCTACTGTTGAAGTTAAATCTCGACGTATTGGTGGAGCAACTTATCAAGTTCCTGTTGAAGTTAATCCAAGCAGAAAGCAATCTCTAGCAATCAGATGGTTACGTGATTACGCGCGTGAGCGTAGTGGTAAGAGCATGGTTGAAAAACTAGCTGATGAAATTATCGATGCATCAAACAACCGTGGTGGAGCTGTTAAGAAGCGTGAAGACGTTTACAAAATGGCTGAAGCCAACAAGGCGTTTGCTCACCTTAAGTGGTAATTTTAATTTAAAAATAAATCGAAAAAGGCTCCTTCATGGGGCCTTTTTTTTGCCAACTTTTATAATCAAAGAGTAAGAATTACACATCGTGTTAACGAAGCCATCACTATTAGGTAAGAGTATCTCAATTGTAGTTTGTCATGAAGTGAGGAATCAAATGCGTCTTATTATTTTGCTGATTTGTTTACAGCTAATTTTCTGTTTTCCAGCTCTAGCACAAAACGAAAAGGTTTATAATGTAACCGATTGGAGTCTAGCGAATGAAGTTCCTTATAGAAGTGAAATTCTAAGTTGTGATGTTTTCTTGAGTCCTGTAAATCCGAAACTTAATGTCTCAGATGATGGAATCGGCTTTAGAATATCAAGTAATAAAACAGAGGATTTTAAACAAGCCATCGAGCAAATTATTAAAGAAAAAGGTATTGAGGCCCTGACCAATGGTCGCATTACAATTAGTGGCGTTCCGATGGGCCAAAAAAATAAGTTCAAAGATCAGTTTAGAGATATTTTAGATGACCTTGGTGTATCTCAAGATGTAAAACTTCGCGCGATGACTGTTCCTCGCCATTTAGTAGATGAAAGTGCGACGAATTTCTTTGAAAACTTGTGGCATGATTTTTTATATATGCTTCCTGGCTACGAAAGAAATTATCAGGTTCCTCTTAAGGCAGAAATTAAAGCAGGCGTTTTATCTACCTTGCCAGTGGAAATTCCTAGCGCTGGAGCGGTGTATGCTTTGAATTATGTCGCTGCAAAGCCCTTTCTTAATTTGCATATTACAACATTCAATCACGCAGTCATTTTAACAGCCTATAGTACCTTTCAAAAAACCATGCTGAATTGGTTGCTTCAACCTGGGCAAACTTATACAGAAAAAATGATCAAGAGCAAAACGATTGATTTGGCTTCATGGTTGCATAAAAACCTAAACCGCAAAAATATGGAAAACCCAGTTAAGATGCATGCTCTTTTGAAAGAAAAGATACCTGCATGGGGACAACGTTTCACGCTTGAAGGAACAAAACTTTTTATCAAACAAATGGGTCTCTCGTTCCCTTTTATTTTGAACTATAATATTTTTGGTCGCTTTACTGAACTTCGTGACTTTCTTGCAAAAAATGGTTTACCAACTTGGACTCAAACAATGAGCGAAGTCGGAGATTTTGTTGTAACTCAAGGCTTAACAACAGGTTTACAGACATATTTCTACAAGAAGGTAAGTACACAGAGAGTAAGTGGCTGGTTAAATAATATAAAAAATGAAGAAGATTCTAAGCTGGCGCGTGAATTTGTAAACTATGTGAAAATTCCTATTCTGGTTTTAGATGCAGCAATACTTTTCTTTGCTTCAACCGGAGCTCTACCTTTAAGCGATATTGTTCCTTATGTAGGTGAGTACCTTTCAATTAATACGGCCATTGGAACTTTTGAGCCTAATATTTTTCAAGTAGGTCTTGTTGCACTCACGTATATTGGTGATAAATGGTATTCAAATGCTTATTTGGATAGAAAATTTTTAGAGTTTAAACAAAAACGCGAAGCAAAGAAAACAGACAACTAATCATTGGGATTGTTGTTTTGACATCTTTCTGGCACCAGATTATCCTCTGTCCCTATGAGTAACTTAGAAAAAATCCGCAATATTGGAATTATGGCCCATATCGATGCCGGTAAAACGACAACGACGGAACGTATTCTTTTTTATACCGGAAAAAACTATAAAATGGGTGAAGTTCATGATGGCGCAGCCACCATGGATTGGATGATCCAGGAACAAGAACGCGGTATTACAATCACATCTGCAGCTACAACTTGCGAGTGGCTTAAGCATCAAATTAATATCATCGATACTCCGGGCCACGTGGACTTCACGATTGAAGTTGAAAGATCACTTCGTGTTCTCGATGGAGCAGTTGGTGTTTTCTGCGCGGTTGGTGGAGTCGAACCACAATCTGAAACAGTTTGGCGTCAAGCCGATAAATATAAAGTTCCTCGAATCGCTTTTGTTAATAAAATGGATCGGGTAGGTGCTAACTTTGATGAAGTCATCGAAGAGATTAAAAGCAAATTAGGTAAAAAAGCAGCGGCCATCAACTACCCAATTGGGAGCGAAGAAAACTTCGTAGGTGTCGCCGATCTTGTGACTAAAAAGAAATATGTTTGGAAAGGTAATGATAACGGTGAAAAATTTGAACTCACGGATTGGACACCAGCGGAAGCGGAAGAGTTTTCAATTTATCGTGATGTTCTGATTGAAAACTTGGCTGATTATGACGATCAATTAGCGGACCTTTTTTTAAATGGCGAAGATATTCCTGCCGACAAGCTGAGAGCTGCTATTCGCAAAGCAACGATAAAGGATGATTTCATCCCAGTCTTAACGGGAAGTGCTTTTAAGAACAAAGGTATCCAGCCCTTACTTGATGCTGTTATTTACTATCTTCCTTCACCTATTGATATTGGACCGATTAAAGGTCATAACGCTAAAGACACATCTGAAGAGATGGAGCGTAATCCAGATCCCAAAGAACTTTTCAGTGGTTTGGCTTTTAAAATTTTCACTGACCCTTTCGTTGGCTCACTGACTTACGTGCGTATCTACTCGGGTGAACTCAAAGTTGGAAATCAAATTTATAATCCGCTCCAAAATAAAAAAGAAAAAGTGAATAAACTTCTACGCATGCACGCGAATAAGCGTGAAGAAATTGCTAGTGCGAGTGCCGGTGATATCGTGGCGGTGACAGGTTTGAAGTTCACGCTTACCGGTGAGACTTTATGTCTTGAGCATAAGCCTATTATTTTCGATCTGATGGAATTTCCTGAAACGGTTATTTCAATTGCGGTTGAGCCTAAGACCGCAGATGATGAAAAGAAATTACTCGCGGCCCTTCAACAATTAAAAACAGAAGATCCTTCATTTAAATTTGTGGATAATAAAGAAACCGGTCAATTGCTTCTGTTTGGGATGGGTGAACTTCATCTTGAAATTATCACCGACCGCTTATTGCGTGAATTTAAAGTCGGAGTGAATATTGGTTCACCGCAAGTTTCTTATCGTGAAACCATTGAGACTCCTGCCACAGCTTCACACACTTATCGCCGAGAAATTGGTGGCAAAAATCAATTTGGTCATTGCGAGCTGGAGGTCACGCCAACTGGTGATGATTCAGAAGTTAGCGTGAGTATTGATTTCAGACCAAAAGCTGAATTTCCAAAAGATTATCTTAAGGCATTAGAGAAAGGTATTCGAGACGCTGCTCCAGGTGGGGTTTTAGCGGGTTATCCATTTTTGGGTATTAAGGTTTCGGTGAAAAACGCTGAGTGGAACCAGGAAGAATCTTCAGAACTTGCTTACGCTATCGCTAGTTCAATGGCCTTCAAAGAGGCTTGCCGTAAGGCCAAGGCCAAACTGATGGAGCCAATCATGGATCTTGAGGTGGTGGTTCCAGGTGATTTCACAGGTGAGGTTATTGCTGATCTTAACTCTCGTCGCGGTAAAATCTTAAATATGGAGCCTAAGCAAAATAAAGAAGTCATCTCTTCGGAAGTACCTTTGGGTCAGATGTTTGGTTATTCGACCGACTTGCGTTCAAAAACCCAAGGTCGTGCCAGCTTCAGTATGAAATTTAAGCATTATGAAAAGATGGAAACCAAGCTTATGAACGAAGTCCTGATTAAGCGTGGACTGTTGCTCCCGTAAGTCCTATAAAAAATACAGATAGTATTCTCAATACTCTAGATTGTGCTACGTATAATTATGCTTAAAACGTTCGTTTTTTTGCTCTTCATCTTTTCGATTCCTTCATGGTCCCAAAATCGACCGGTTATGGAAATAATGCCGGATCCTTTTTCTACTTCGTATGCTGAAAGATTAGGCATTAAACGTTACGCAAACTTTTACAATGAACAAAAGCTCAATGACCACTATGAATTCTTAAGCCAGCAATATGCTCATGAACTAGAATTGCTTGATTCGGCTGATACGCATTTTAAGGCCAAAGAATTAATTATTAAGAAAAAAATTAAACTTTTGGATGAAGCCTATAAAGTTATTAAGAAAGAAGAATCTTTTATTTGGACTTCCGTTGGTATTCAGGCCTTGCAAGAAAAAGCTAAATTAGAATCAATAGGCATTCACCTAAATGGGCATGATGCCGCGAATATGGGTAACGAATATATCGCGACTCATTTCTATCGTCTCTCAGATGAAAATAAACGTCTCTTTTTAGCCGACTTTGGTTACACCGCTGGCATGGATAGTCTTTATCAAGCTATCGCCGCTGTTTTATCTTTACCCGAGACAGCCGATCAAGCCCATGCTTTAGAATTGTATTGGGCAGTTGAAGAAGCTCACAAGTTCTTTGGTGAGAAAGATTCTCTGGTAACCATTCTAAATAGTTTTAAACGAGCGATTCAGAGTTACTATTTTGTAAAATCTTCAGCCATCCTAGGACGAGACCAGAATGAGCAGGTGAGAGGTTTAAAAAATTGGCAAAATTTCCTCTATACACTGTATGAGGTCAATGCCAATGACCCCGTTAAGCTTAAGACCCTTGCAGAAACAATTCATTGGTATGATGTTAATTTTAAACAGATTGCCTCTGTCGCAATGGAGAGTGAGACCTGGAATAAGGTGGCACTAGAGTGGTTCTTGATAAAGGATGTCCAATTTGCGAATAGCCGATTGCCGAACCCCGGCTTCATTTCAAAACTAATGGTTACCTGTGAAAAATACCTAAAAATGAGATGGTACTCAGGCACCCCGAGATAGAAAAACATCCCTTTGAAGTTTTTTTTAAATATTTTTAAAAAACTCCTTTTAACTTTGAAATGGCCATGCTAACTATACCGCACTGTAGAAATGCTATTTAATGTTTTGGAGCGTTGATGAAAACGAACAGATTAAGAATTAAATTACGTGCTTACGACTATAAGGTTTTGGATGGATCCGTTCAGGAAATCGTTCAAACTGCAAAAAATACTGGCGCTAGAGTCGCTGGACCAATCCCTCTTCCTACCGAAATTAACAGATTTACTGTTCTTAGATCTCCTCATATTGATAAGAAATCGAGAGAGCAGTTTGAAATGAGAACGCATAAAAGACTAGTGGATATTATCGATCCAACACAACAAACTGTAGACAGCTTAATGAAGCTTGATCTGTCAGCTGGTGTTGACGTCGAGATTAAATACTAGTATAAGAAGCGACTCGCTGTTTCAATATTAACAACCATGTATGCATCCCTGAGATGGGGTGATGCTGTGGAGGACTGAATGTCAGATAAAAAATCATCGTCAAACGCAACCGGCACAAGCTTAGCTACATTTTATGGAGTTAAAGCTGGCATGACTCGAATCTTCGATAAAGCCGGAAACCATGTTCCTGTTACTGTTATCAAGTTGATCCCAAATGTTATTTCTCAAGTTAAGACAAAAGAAAATGATGGCTATGAAGCTTATCAAGTTTCTTACAATGAAAAGCGTGAGAAGTTAGGCACTAAAGCTATTAAGGGTCATTTAAAGAAAGCAACAATCAAAGAAAATTTAAGTGAAGCAAGTGAAATTAAAGTTGAAGGCGTATCGGCTGATTTATTAGGCCAAGCTTTAACTTACGATAATTTCCAAGCTGATACATATGTTGATGTTACCGGTTTATCGAAAGGTAAAGGTACTCAAGGTGTTATGAAGCGTTATAATTTCCGTGGTGGTCCAGCATCTCACGGTTCACACTTCCACCGTCGTCCAGGTTCTATTGGTAACAGAGCAACTCCGGCCCGCGTTTTCCCTGAAAAGAAAATGCCAGGAAGAATGGGTGTTGAAAACGTTACAACTCAAAATCTAAAAATTGTCGAAGTAAACATTGAGAACGGATACATGCTAATTAAAGGCTCTGTACCCGGTGGTAAAAATGGTTACGTAAAAGTAGCTCGCGCTACCAAGAAAGCTTAGAGGTAACTTATGTCAGAAATAAATGTATTAGATTCAAAATTTAAAAAATCAGGAAGCTTAAAGACTAACGTTGATTTAAGTCCTGAAGTTATCAATATCCCAGTTGTTCACCAGGTAGTTAAGGCTACTTTGGCTGGCAGAAGAGCAGGAACTGCTTGTACAAAAAACAAAGCAATGGTTTCTGGTGGCGGTAAAAAACCATTCAAGCAAAAAGGCACTGGTAGAGCTCGTCAGGGTTCTAGTCGTTCTCCTTTAATGATTGGTGGTGGTGTTGCTTTCGGTCCAGTTCCAAGAAGTTTCGAGCAAAAAGTTAACAAGAAACATATGTTAGTCGCTTTAACTTCAATCATTGCTGATAAGTTACAAAGTGGAAAATTACACGTAGTTGAATCGTTAACGTCAACAGGTAAAACAAAAGAATTGTATTCAATGTTAAGTGATAAGAATTTGCTTCCAGGTTTGATTATTACAAACTCTGCTGATTCAAAAGTTATCTTAGCTGCGAAAAACATTAAAAATAGCATCGCGATTCCAGTGTCAGGTTTCAGTGTTTACGAAGCTGTAAAATATGAAAACCTAATTATTGAGAAAGAAGCGTTGGAAAAATTATTAAGCAGGCTGGTGTAACATGTCTCAAGTAAATCAAATTATCGTAAAGCCATTACTGACTGAAAAAACTTCAGTTACTACTGAGAAAGATAACCGTTACGGCTTCGTGGTTGATCTTAAAGCAAATAAGGATCAAATCAGAAAAGCTGTTGAAAGTTTGTTTGATGTAAAAGTTGTTGGCGTTAGAACTTCAGTTCTTCCAGGTCGTATGAAAAGAGCTGGTAAATTTGTTAAGAAGACAACAAAAACTAAAAAGGCTTATGTGCAAATTGCTAAAGGCCAAAAAATTGAATTTTTTAAAGAAATATAGGATTAAAAAATGAGTATCAAAAGATTTAAACCAGTAACGCCTTCTCGAAGAAAAATGGTTGTAACTTCTAGTGCTGAGTTGACTAAAAACGTAGCTCCACAAAAAGCATTACTTGAGCCGAAGAAAGAACATGCTGGCCGAAATGCACACGGAAGAATTACAACACGTCACCAAGGTGGTGGTGTAAAGCAAAAATACCGTATTATCGATTTCAAAAGAGATAAGTTAGATATCCCAGGAACAGTAAAGACTATCGAGTACGATCCAAACCGTACATGTAACATTGCTCTTATCGCTTACAAAGATGGCGAAAAGAGATACATCCTTGCTCCATTGGGCTTAAAAGTTGGCGATGAAATTATTGCTTCGGACAACGCCGATATTAAAGTTGGTAACGCAAAATTATTAAAAGATATTCCAGTTGGTACTCTAGTTCATAACGTTGAATTGCATGCTCGCGCTGGCGGTCAAATGGCTCGTTCAGCTGGTTCATATGCTCAGCTTATGGCGAAAGAAGGCGCAGAAGCTCTTCTAAGACTTCCATCTGGTGAATTAAGAAAAGTAAAAGGTGTTTGTCGCGCTACAATTGGTCAGGTTGGTAACCTTGATCATGAAAAAATTAACATCGGTAAAGCTGGTGCTAATAGATGGCGTGGTGTTCGTCCAGCAGTTAGAGGGGTTGTTATGAACCCAATCGATCACCCGCATGGTGGTGGTGAAGGTAAAACTTCTGGTGGTAGACATCCAGTAACTCCATGGGGACAACCTACTCGTGGTTATAAAACTCGTAAGAATAAGAGAACTAACAAATTTATCGTTAAGAGAAGAAAATAATTAGGAGATACTAATGGCACGTTCAATTAAAAAAGGCCCATTCGTCGATTACAGTCTGACTAAGAAAATTAAGCAGGCAGCTGGCGATAAAAAAGGCGGAAAAGTAATTAAGACTTGGTCACGTCGTTCAACGATTGTTCCTGAGTTTATTGGATTAACTTTTGCCGTTCATAATGGAAAAAAATTCATCCCAGTATATGTAACTGACAATATGGTTGGTCATAAGTTAGGTGAATTTGCTTTAACAAGAACTTTTATTGCTCACAGTGGTGATAAGAAAGTCGATGCAGCAACTCCAGGCGCAGGTGCACCAGCAGCGGCTCCTGCGGCAGCAGCGAAACCAGCATAATAAGGTAGGTAGGTGATTTATGGCTATAACGGTACATAACAGAAATTTTAAGAAATCGGCTCGCAAAGTGAGACTAGTTTGTGACCTTATCCGCAACAAAAAAGTTGAAGAAGCTCTTAGAATTTTAAGATTTAATGAGAAAAAAGAAACAGCGATTATGTTAACAAAACTTCTTAACAGCGGCTTAAGCATTGCTTCTTCTGCTGACAAGTATGATTTGGATAATCTTGTAGTTGGACAAATTTTCGTAGACCAAGGTCAAATTATGAAAAGAATCCAGCCAAGAGCACAAGGTCGCGCATATAGAATTAACAAAAGAACTTGTCATACGACAGTCGTTTTAAAAGAAGCATAGGAAGGGTTTAATGGGACAAAAAGTACATCCTTACGGTTTTAGATTAGGTTACATCAAAGGCTGGCATTCAAATTGGTACACAAAAGACAATTATGCCCAGACACTTGAGCAGGATATTAAAATCCGTGCTTATATCACTAAGGAGCTTGCAGGTGCTTCGATCGCAAAGACGGAAATTTCCCGAACTGCTGATCAGGTGAAAGTAACTGTTTACTCTGCTAAACCTGGTATTGCCATTGGTAAAAAAGGTACAGGAATTGATAAAATTAGAGCTGATTTGAAGAAAATTACAAATAGCCCACTAGTTTTCAATATTGCTGAAGTTAAGCGTCCAGATTCAGAAGCTAAATTGATTGCTGAAAACATCGCTCACCAACTTGAAAAGCGTGTAGCGTTCAGAAGAGCAATGAAGAAAGTTATGACTCAGGCGTTCCGTTCGGGTGTAAAAGGTATCAAAGTTCGCTGTGCTGGCCGTTTAGGCGGTGCTGAAATGGCGAGAACTGAAGGATATGCGGAGAGAAAAATCCCTCTACATACCCTAAGAGCTGATATCGATTATGCAATCGGTGAAGCTTCAACTACTTTCGGGATTATTGGGGTTAAGGTTTGGGTTTATAAAGGCGAAATTTACAAGTAAAGGTGAGGAATTATGTTAAGTCCTAAAAAAGTTAAACATAGAAAAATGTTCAAAGGTCGAATGAAGGGTACCGCTTACCGTGGAAATACTATCACTTTCGGCGAATATGCCTTGCAAGCAACGACTTGTGGGTATATAACTAACCGCCAAATTGAAGCAGCGCGTATCGCAATTTCTCGTCATACGAAAAGAGGCGGGACGCTTTGGGTAAAGATTTTCCCTGATAAGTCTCTAACTAAGAAGCCGTTAGAAGTACGTATGGGTAAAGGGAAAGGTTCGCCAGAGGAATGGGTAGCGGTTATTAAGCCGGGCCGAGTTCTTTTTGAAGTTGGTGGATTGGGTGACGAAATTAGCAAGCAGGCATTAAGACTTGCGAAATATAAGCTAACAGTGAAGTCGAAAATTATTAAAAGAGAACATTAAAATTTATAGGTGAATTATGGATATGAATGAAATTAGCAAAATGGACAGCAACACTTTAGGTAAGAAGATCACTGAAGCTAAAGCTCAGTTGTTTAACTTGAAATTCCAGAAGCACACTTCTGGCATTCAAAAGCCTAATGATCTTAAGGTTTTAAAGAAAGATATTGCACGTATGAGTACGGCATTAACTCTTAAAAAGAAAAGTGAGTAGATATGAAAGAAACTAAAAAAACATCAGCTAAAAAAACTCTAACTGGCGAAGTTGTTAGCAAAAGCGGACAGCAAAGTATCGTAGTTAAAGTTACTAGAAAGTATAAGCACGGAATGTATAAAAAAATATTAACAACTTCTAAGAAGTTTCATGCTCACGATGAAGCTAATAAAGCTGTGGTTGGGAATATCGTAACGATCATCGAATCGAGACCATATTCAAAACTTAAGCGTTGGGCTCTAGTAGCAGTTAAATAAATTATAAAGGATTTTAGGGGATAATATATGATTCAGCAGCAAACAAGATTACTAGTGGCAGACAACTCTGGAGCAAAATCAGTCCAGTGTATTAAAGTATTGGGCGGTTCAAAAAGAACAATTGCTCATCTTGGTGATGTTATTGTTGTCGCCATTAAAGAAGCTCTACCAGGTGGTAAAGTTAAGAAAGGTGACGTTAAAAAAGCTGTTATCGTAAGAACAATCTATCCAATTAGACGTGAAGATGGAACATACATCAACTTTGATAATAACAGTGTTGTATTGTTGACTCCAACTCTTGAGCCAATCGGTACACGTATTTTTGGACCAGTGGCCAGAGAGTTAAGAAACAAGAACTTCACTAAGATCTGTTCTCTAGCTCCAGAAGTTTTATAAGGTAGGACTATAATATGCAAAAATTAAAAATTAGTGATCAAGTTGTTCTATTAACAGGAAAAGATAAAGGTAAATCTGGAAAGATTTTAAAGATCTATAAAAAACAAAATCGTGTTCTTGTTGAAGGAATCAATAAAGTAAAGAAAGCGGTAAAACCAACTCAAGAAAGCCCAAATGGCGGGATTGTTGATGTTGAGAAGAGTGTTCATATCAGTAACGTAGCATTGATTGATGCTTCAACTGGTAAACCAACAAGAATTAAAATTGCTATGAAAGATGGAAAGAATCAGCGAGTTTCTGCGAAAAGCGGAAAAGCGCTCTAATTAGAGGTAAATATGCAAAAAGCAGCTAGATTAAAAACAGTATACGACACAACAATTAAGCAAAGCCTTAAGCAAAAGTTTGGCTACAAGAATGTTAATCAAATTCCTAAACTGGAAAAGATTATTATCAACTGTGTAACCAGAGAAGTTGTTCTTAACGGTAAATTAGTTGAAGGTGTAGTTGAAGATCTTTCTAAGATCTCTGGTCAAAAAGCAGTTATCGCAAGAGCGAAGAATTCAATTTCTTCATTCAAAGTAAGAGAGGGTCAAGCTCTTGGTGCATACGTGACTTTACGTGGCGCTAGAATGTATGAATTCCTTGATAGATTAATTAATTTCTCCCTTCCACGAGTACGTGACTTTAGAGGTTTATCTCCAAAAGCTTTCGACGGAAGAGGAAACTATACAATGGGAATGAAAGAGCAAATTATCTTCCCAGAAATTAACTACGATAAAATTGATAAAATTCGTGGTTTAGGTATCGCGTTCGTAACAACAGCAAAAACTAACGAAGAAGGCAGAGAATTGCTAAAACAATTCGGAATGCCATTCAGAGAAAAATAAAGAGGATTAGAGACATGGCAACTACTGCAGCGATTGTAAAAAATCAAAAACGTATTAAATTGGCCAAGAAAAGTCTTGCTAAGCGTACAGCGCTAAAGAAAATTTTGGTAAGCCCTGAATCAACTGAAGCTCAAAGAGAAGAAGCTTTCAAGAAGTTGAACAAGATGCCAAGAAACTCAAGCATGATTAGAACTCGTAGTCGTTGTGTGATTACAGGTAGATCTCGTGGGAATTATAAAAAATTTGGTTTATGTAGAATAAAATTTAGAGAACTTGCCCTCCAAGGATTAATTCCTGGTGTGACTAAGGCAAGTTGGTAGGAGAATTATATATGATGACTGATCCAATTTCGGACATGTTAACAAGAGTAAGAAATGCCGTGAACGCTGGTCACGACAAAGTTGACGTCCCTGCTAGTAAAATTAAAGCAAATATTTGCAAAGTTTTAAAAGAAGAAGGCTTTATTAAAAATTTTAAAGTTCTTGCGAAAGATAAAAATAAACTTCAATTAAGAATTGGTTTAAAAGAAGGCGCAATGGTTGGTCTATCGCGTGTTTCTAAGCCAGGTCTTAGAGTTTATTCAAGCTACGATAATTTGCCTCGAGTACTAAGTGGTTTAGGTATTTCTGTTGTTTCAACATCGAAAGGTATTGTTTCATCTAGAAAATGCAAAAGTTTAAAATTGGGCGGAGAAATTCTCTGCAACGTTTGGTAGGAGTCTGACATGTCAAGAATTGGAAAATTGGCCATTGCACTTCCGGATAAAGTCGAAGTGAAAGTTGCAAACGGCGTAGTAAATGTTAAAGGTCCGAATGGTCAACTTACATATGCTTTAACTAACGATATTAAAGTTGAAGTTAAAGATAAGAAGATTTCGGTTGTTCCAGCTACTAAGACAACTCAGTCGAGAGCAGTTTGGGGTTTAACCAGAACTTTGATCAGTAACATGGTAACTGGTGTAACAACTGGTTATACAAAGATTTTAGAATTCAACGGTGTCGGTTACAGAGCTGCAGTTCAGGGTACAACACTTACTTTGAACCTAGGTTACTCACACCCAATTGATTATAAGTTACCTCAAGGTGTAACTGCTAAAGTTGTTAAGAATACAATTGAATTCACAAGCGCTAATAAAGAATTATTAGGATTTGTGGCTGCAAAAGTTCGTTCATACAGACCACCTGAGCCGTATAAAGGTAAAGGTTTAAAGTATATTGATGAAAAAATTATTAGAAAAGCCGGTAAAACTGGGGCTAAAAAATAAATAGGTAGAAAACTATGAGAAAATTACAATCAAAAATCAAAAATGAAAAGAAAGCGAAAACGTACAGACGTAAACTTTCAATCAGAAAAAAAGTAAATGGCT
Organism: Bacteriovoracaceae bacterium; assembly: GCA_016786485.1. Classification (GTDB taxonomy): domain Bacteria; phylum Bdellovibrionota; class Bacteriovoracia; order Bacteriovoracales; family Bacteriovoracaceae; genus JAEUWD01. Next base: position 112,208 of record JAEUWD010000017.1, read on the forward strand.
CGGCTGAAAGACCGCGTGTTTGTATGATTAAAACAAACAAGCATATTCAGATTCAAGTTATTAACGATGATGCAAGTAAAACTCTATTTTGTGTTCAGACATTTGGTAAAAATGCTGTTGGTACAAATGGGAATAAAGACAGCGCTAAATTATTAGGCGTGAAAGTTGCTGAGTTACTAAAAGGTAGCAAAATAACTAAAGCTGTATTCGACAGAAACGGCAAACTTTATGCAGGTGTTGTTGCAATGCTTGCAGATACAATTCGTGAAAACGGAATTCAAATTTAATAGGGGAAAATATGACTGACGAAAATCAAAACGAAAACGAAACAACCAGTGCTCCTGAGAAGAAGCAAAGAGGTAATAACCGTAGACCAGCTAACAACAAAAAGCCTGAGGCTAAAGTTGCTGCTGACGGTGTAAATGCCGATATCGAAGAAAGAGTTGTTGCGGTTAATCGTGTAGCAAAAGTTGTTAAGGGTGGTCGTAGATTTTCATTCTCAGCTCTTATCATTGTAGGCGATAAAAAAGGTAAAGTTGGATACGGATTAGGAAAAGCAAAAGAAGTTCCTGATGCAATCAGAAAAGCTGGTCAAGTTGCTATGAAAAAAATGATCAACGTTTCTATCGATAAGGGAACTATTCCACACGAAATCTATGGAGATTATTGTGGTGGTAAAGTTCTTTTTATGCCAGCTGGCGAAGGTACAGGGATTAAGGCTGCAGGTGCATGTCGTACAATTCTTGAACTTGCTGGGATTAAGAACGTTCTTACAAAATCAGTTAAGGGTAATAACCCACATAATATTGTGAAAGCTACATTTAAGGCTCTTCAAAATTTAAGAGCGGTAAGTGACATCGCGAAAGCACGTGAAAAAGATATTAAAGGAATTAGAGTTAAGAACTAATTTGGAGAATTTATGGCGAACAAAACGATTACAGTAAAACTAACAAAAAGTTTAATTTCTTGTACTGATAAGCAAAGAGCTAATGTGGCAGGTTTAGGACTAAAAAGACTACACTCTGCAAAGACATTGGAAAACACGCCAGCAGTAAGAGGAATGATTAAAAAAGTTATTCATTTATTAGAGATTGTTAAATAGAGGATACAACTATGTTGACGTTAAATAATTTAAAAAGCCCAAAAGGCACAACAAAAAATCGTAAAAGAATCGGCCGTGGTCAAGGTTCTGGTCAGGGTACGCAAGCTGGTAAGGGGCACAAAGGTCAAAAAGCTCGTTCTGGTGGTGGTATTAGATTAGGCTTCGAAGGTGGTCAGATGCCAATCTATCGTAGAGCGCCAAAAGTTGGTTTCTCTAATGAGCCGTTCAAAATTAAATATGCTGTAGTTAATTTAGTTAGAATTTCAGAAAAATTCGATAACGAAGTCGTAAATCGTGAAAATTTAATTGCCAAGGGCCTTCTATCTGGTAAGAATAAATCACTTCCAATAAAAGTGTTGGCTAAAGGTGGAGAGTTTAAAAAAGCTCTTACTTTTACGGGAATTGAGAGTTTCTCAAAAACAGCTCTTGATTTAATTACCAAAGCCGGTGGAAAGTCTAATTAAATTTAACGAGGAATAAGAAATGAGTGGTGTACAGGGAAAGTTTGAGGAGCTCAGAAAGCGAGTTCTGTTTACTCTATTTATGTTGGGCGTATATCGAGTTGCAACACAGGTCCCAACCCCGGGTGTAGATGCCACAGTTCTTGCATCATTCTTTACTGAAGCCAAGGGTTCACTTTTCGGCGTTTTCAATACATTCAGTGGCGGTGCTTTACAAAGATTTTCGGTACTTGCACTAGGGATCATGCCATATATCACTTCATCAATTATCTTCAGTCTATTAACTGTTTCATTTCCAACTCTAGCAGAAATGCAAAAAGAGGCTGGCGGTCATAAGAAAATGCAACAGTATACCAGATACGCCACTGTTATCTTGTGTTGTATTCAGGGTTATTTATTAGCGGTTGGTTTGGAAAATTTAAAAAGCCAAACAAGCGGTTTACCAATTGTTCTTGAGCCAGGAATGCAATTTCGTCTTATTACTTTGATCTCTTTAACTGCAGGTACAATGTTTGTTATGTGGTTAGGTGAGCAAATTACTGAGCGTGGAATTGGTAACGGTATTTCTCTTGTTATCTTCGCTGGTATCGCGGCGGGTATCGTTCCAGGATTCAGAGATACATTCAATCTATTTAAAAATGGTGAAATTTCGGGCTTTAACTTAGCAATCGTTCTAGCAGTTATGGTGGCAACTTTTTGGGTTATCATTTATATGGAACGTGCGATTCGAAAAATCCCAGTTCAATATGCTAAACGTGTTGTGAACAACCGAGTTTTCGGTGGTCAATCAACTCACTTGCCAATCAAGATTAATATTTCAGGTGTTATTCCACCAATTTTTGCTTCGGCATTGCTAGGTTTCCCAGCAACGATTTCGCAATTTGTTCCAGAGACAAGTGCGTTCAAGATTTATGTTCAAACCATCCAAGATTCATTGAATCCTGGTCGTCTACTTTATGATGTTGTTTTCGTAAGTTTGATTATTTTTTTCTCTTATTTCTATTCTTCAGTTCAATTTAAGACAGAAGATATTTCAGAAAATCTAAGAAAAAATGGTGGTTTTATCCCAGGTATTAGACCAGGCGAAAAAACAGCTGAATTTTTAAATTATATTGTTTCAAGACTTACATTAGTTGGAGCGATTTATTTGGCAGCGATTTGTGTCCTACCATCTATCCTCTTAACTTTTGCTAATGTTCCTTTTTACTTTGGTGGAACATCGCTTTTAATCCTAGTAGGTGTCGCTATCGATACCCTTGGCCAGGCTGAAAGCTTCATGATTTCCCAGCGGTATGATACGGCCTATAAAGTCCGTGGCAAGCATACTCCTGGAATGAAAAGGTTCTAATGAAAAATTTGATTTTTATTGGTGCTCCGGGATCCGGTAAAGGGACCCAGTCCAAGAAATTGATGGAAGACAAGGGCTTTAAGCATGTCTCAACCGGAGATCTTCTTCGAGCGGAAATCAGTAAGAAATCAAAATTAGGTCTCGAAATCAAAGGTGTTATGGATGAAGGGAAACTAGTTTCAGATGAGCTCGTTATTAAACTTCTCCAGGCGAATGTTGATCTTAAAAAATATAAGTACATTTTTGATGGTTACCCTCGAAATATTGCTCAGGCGAAAACACTAGATTCGGCTGTTTTGGATAAATCGGAATATTTGGCGATTTATTTCAAGGTTGATACTGAAAAATTGGTTGAGCGATTAACCAATCGTCGAGTAACGGCTGATGGCAAACATATCTATAACCTTCTCACTAACCCTCCGAAAGTAGCCGGTAAGTGTGATGTTACAGGTGAAGCACTCATTCAGCGTGATGATGACAAAGAAGAGGTTATCCGTAAGCGTATGAAGGTCTATGAGGAGTCGATTGGGCCCGTTTTGGACTTTTATTCTAAAAAAGGCTCTCTTAAGCAGATATCGGCAGAGAAATCTGTAGATAAAGTTTACACGGAGATACTTAAATTTTTAGCTTAAGAAATTTGTAGATTTTTTACTTTAGGCCATTGCATAAATGAAAAGAATTTTATATAAGACACGTTACTAATTGCGACAATTTTTAAGCTTAGAAAATGAGGAATTATGAAGGTTCGAGCATCAGTTAAGAAGATTTGTAAAGAGTGTAAGGTAGTTAAGAGAAAGGGCATCTTGCGAGTTATTTGTAAGGCAAGTCCTAAACATAAGCAGAAACAAGGTTAATTATCAGGAGATAATATGGCGCGTTTGTTAGGGGTCGATTTACCAAGAAATAAAGCAATGAAAATTGCAATGAGAGCTATTTACGGCGTAGGCCCTAAAGTAGCTGAAAAAGTTTTAACTGAAGCTGGTGTTCCACTAGACAAAAGTTCAAATGATGTGAGCGAAGAAGAAGTAAATACTATTCGTAAATGTCTTGAAGCTTACCCGGTAGAAGGGGATTTAAGACGAGAAATCGGTTTGAATATTAAGCGTCTTAAGGATTTAGGCTGTTACCGTGGTGTTCGCCATCGTAAAGGCTTACCTGTAAGAGGTCAAAGAACGCATACAAATGCTCGTACTCGTAAAGGTAAAGCAATTGCGATCGCTGGTAAAAAATCAATCAAAGAAATGAAATAAAAAGTGAGATAAAACATGGCTAAGCAACAAGCATCTGCAACTACAACTAACTCTGCTGGAAAAGGTTCAGCTACCGCTGGCGGTCCAGTTAAGAAAAAAGTTAGAAAAAACGTATCACATGCAATTTGTCACATTCAGGCATCTTTCAATAATACGATTGTAACTTTCACTGACCCTGCTGGAAAAGCTCTAGCTTGGGCAAGTGCAGGTGGTTTAGGTTTCAGAGGTTCAAAAAAATCAACTCCTTTCGCTGCTCAGGTCGCTTCTCAGGAAGCTGCTAAGAGAGCTCAAGAGCATGGTGTACAATCTGCAGACGTAAAAGTTAAAGGTCCAGGCGCAGGTCGCGAAAATGCTATTAGAGCATTACTTGCTGCTGGCATGAGAATTACTTCTGTTGCAGATATGAGCCCGATTCCTCACAATGGTTGTCGCGCGCCGAAGAGAAGAAGAGTATAATTTAGTTTTTTAATTTTAAGATTTTAAAATATTGATTTAAGGAGATATTTGAATGGAAGCTTTTGTTAATAAGAACTGGACTAGTATGATTAAACCAGCTGCTCTTGAAGTAGACAGCGAAACACTTAAGTCAAACTACGGAAAGTTCGTTGCTAAGCCACTTGAGCGCGGATATGGATTAACATTAGGAAATTCACTTCGCCGAGTTCTTTTATCATCACTGCAAGGTGCTGGTATTGCTGCGGTAAAAATTGATGGTGTTGAGCATGAATTTGGTACTATCAATAACGTAAAAGAAGAAGTTTCTGAAATTCTTCTAAACTTAAAAGAAATTCGTTTTAAATTAAAAGATAAAGAAGATGTAACTCTAACTTTAGAAAAAAATTCTGAAGGTCCAGTTCTTGCTTCTGACATCCAGTTAGGCTCTAACATGAAGATCTTAAATCCAGAGCACGTTATTGCTAACGTTTCTTCTGGCGGTTCAATTAAAATGGAAATTTTAGTTGCTCGCGGTAAAGGCTATGTTACGGCACTAGAAAACAAAGAAAACTATGAACTACCAGTTGGTTGGATTTATGTTGATACACTTTTCTCGCCAGTTCACCGTGTAAACTACACTGTAACTAACGCTCGCGTTGGTAAGAGAACTGACTTTGATAAGTTAAGCTTAGAAGTTTGGACAAATGCTGGTGTTGATCCAGTTGAAGCCGTAGCTTTTTCTGCCAAAATCCTACGTGACCAATTATCGGTATTCTTGAACTTTGAAGATGATGATATTCCAGTTGAAGTTAAAACTGTTTCAACTCATACAACATCACCTACAAATGAATTCCTATTGAAGCCAGTATCTGAACTTGAGCTTTCAGTTCGTTCAGCTAATTGCTTACAAAATGCAAACATTAAATATATTTATGAGCTTGTTTCTAAGACTGAAGGTGAAATGCTTAGAACTAAAAACTTCGGAAGAAAGTCTTTAAATGAAATTAAAGAAATCCTTTCTAACATGGGTTTAGGTCTAGGGATGAAAATTGATAGCATTATGAAACAAGTTAATGAACCAAAAGAGCAATAAATAAAGTTTTGAGGAGTCCGTTATGAGACACAGTAAGTACAAATATAAACTTAACGTAACATCATCGCACAGAAAGGCGTTGATTAAGAACTTAAGTATTGAATTGATTGACCATGGTAAAATCAAGTCGACACATGCAAAATGTAAGGCTTTACAACCAGTGGTTGAGAAACTTATTACTCTAGCGAAAGAAGACAGTGTTGCGAATCGCAGACTTGCTTACTCAAAGCTAAATAATAAAGATGCTGTAACAAAACTTTTCACAGAAGTTGCACCGAAGTTTAAGACACGTAACGGTGGCTATACTCGTATAACTAAAATTGCTGACCTAAGAGTTGGTGATGCTGCAAAAGTAAGTTATATTTCTTTAGTGTAATTAGACTTTAATAAAACATTCTAATAAACTTAAAAAACCCAGACTTTGAGCTGGGTTTTTTATTTATGATGAAAGTAATTATTATTGGTTGTTTTGTTTCGCTGGTAGGAGTTTACTCTTACCTTACCTCTCGAAATTTAAGTGACATGGACTCAGCGGAAAGTGTTCCGGTGCTTAAAGAGTTGCCTGCGATCAAGCTTGTTACGATGGCAGGTCAAGAAAAGGCGCTCTATCAGTATCTTGATAATGAGCCTAATCACCATTTAGTCGTCCATTTTTGGGCCACTTGGTGTGGACCCTGCGAAGTTGAGTTTCCTGCTCTAGTAAAGCTCGCCAAGAGTTTAGAAGGGCAAGGTGTAAAATTCTTGTTTGTGGCGGTGAATGATGATCCGAAAAAAATCGAAGATTTTATCCAGCGGTTTCAAAATCACTACCCACAGCTTGAGATTCTTTTAGACACTCAAGAAGCCTATAAAGAGCATTTCGGAACGAGCCGTCTGCCTGAAACCTATATATTCAATAAGATGAAAAAAACCGTTCGAAAATTCGCTGGCGCCATGGCCTGGGAAGAAGAGTATTTCACTCAGTTTTTCAAAAGCTTAAAAGAATAGACAATAAAATTTACTGTCGTTATACACTGCCCGCAAAATCTAAAAAAAATATGTTCAGCGTTTGAACAAAAAAGTGTCAAGAAAATCCACAGAATTGCGATAAGTCTCTTAGTTGGTTTGATTAAACCGTTACTTATTTAATTTGAACGTAAGCAGGAGACTGAGATGATTGACTGGAACACGATTAAGGATCTTCATGTTATCAGTAAGTTGGAAGAGATTATCGGCAACTGGTTTGGTGTCGAACTAATCTACACTAACGAACATGGAAAAATACAAAACTCAATTCATGATAAAAATTATGAATTTAAAAATCATTTCTTTAAAGTTCAAACCCATATTTCACATGGCCTTGAATATTTAAATTCAGATATTGAAAAAATGTTTGAGAAATTTGAACAAGGTGAACATGGAACACTGATTACTGAATCATTCTTCCAAGGTGTAAAAACCGTTTGTGTTCCTATCATTCATGAGAGTGAGCTATTGGGATGTGTTTTTGCTTATCCATATGTAAAAGATGATTTCACGAGTGAAGAATCAGATGCACTTGTAAAAAAACTCGTTGAGTGTGGTTCGTCAACTGATGATGCGAAATCAGCCGTTTCACACTTGAAAAAATTAAATCTACAAGAAAAAGAATATTTAAAAGAATTAGTAAGCCTAGTTGTTCACGAAATTATCACATTTCACCAAGAGATTTCTAAGCGTGAAAATATGATCAAAGACCTTAACTCAGAGCTTGGTAGTAAATATCGCTACCACAACATGATTGGTAAAGCGAAGTCGATGCAAGTGGTTTATCATTTGCTAGATAAGATTTCTAAATCAGAATCAACCATTCTAATTCAAGGTGAAAACGGAACAGGTAAAGAACTTGTTGCGAAAGCCATTCACTACGCTTCACCTCGTAAAGACATGGTTTTCTTAGCGCAAAACTGTTCAGCTTTTAACGATAACCTTTTAGATTCAGAATTATTTGGTCACGTCAGAGGCGCTTTTACTGGTGCTGTGAAAGATAAGAAAGGTCTGTTTGAAATGGCCAACGGTGGAACTCTGTTCTTAGATGAAATTGGTGATACTTCGCTTGCAATGCAAGTTAAGTTACTCCGAATTCTACAAGAAGGTACTTTCCTTCCAGTTGGTGCCACTTCTCCAAAGAAAGTTAGCGTGCGAATTATTGCAGCTACGAATAAACCGTTAAAAGAAATGATTCAAAAGGGAGAGTTCAGAGAAGATCTTTACTACCGATTGAATGTTATTAACGTAACATTGCCTCCATTGCGTGAAAGACGCGAGGATATCCCACTTCTGATCGAGTACTTTGTTGAAAAACGCTGTGCTGAAATGGGTCTTCCGACTAAGCAATTTTCGAAGAAGTGTTTAGAGAAATTAATTGATTATTCATGGCCAGGCAACGTTCGTGAGCTTGAAAACGAAGTCGAGCGACTTGTAGTTCTTGCCGGTGAAGATAAAATGATCACTCCAGAAATCCTAAGCGGAAAAATGATGGAAGTGAGTGACAATTTCCCAGGAGTTAAAGGTGTTCGTACCACTGGTAAATTAAAGGATGCTTTAGAAGAGCTGGAAGCTTTAATGATTCGCGAAGGTTTGAAGCGTTGCAATTATAATAAATCCAAACTGGCCAAGGAATTGGGAATCAGCCGTGCGGGCTTGATTATGAAAGTTGAAAAGTATGGGTTTGATAAGCGTACAAAATTCGCCGTTAACGAAAGCGAAGAAGATTAGAATTTAGCCTAAATTTTTATACAAGGAGCCCCTTTTTAGGGGCTTCTTTTTTGCCATTTATTTAAGCCCAAGGTAGAATTTCCCATCATTCAGGAGTATGGACCATGCAAACGATCGAAGAAAAGCGTCAGTTCCTCAAAAATATACATGCACAAGCAGAGTTAGGCGGCGGAGCTGATAAACTCAAAAAACAGCGTGAGCAAGGTAAGTACACCGCACGTGAGAGAGTAGAAAGGCTGCTTGATCTTGGCAGTTTTTTAGAATTCGATAAATTTGTCGTTCATGATGTAACGGCTTTTGGCATGGATAAAACTCGTTATCTAGGTGACGGAGTTGTAACTGGTATCGGTAGTATCAACGGTCAGCAGGTAGCGATTTTCTCGCAAGACTTCACCTGTTGGGGTGGGGCACTCGGAATGGCCTTCGCTAAAAAAATTATGAAGGTCATGGATTATGCCCTGACTAATCGTATTCCCGTTATCGGTATTAATGATTCAGGCGGCGCGCGTATCCAAGAAGGTGTTGAATCGCTGGCCGGTTACGCAGAAATTTTTTGGCGTAACGTGGAAGCTTCAGGCGTAATACCACAAATTTCTTTAATTATGGGCCCATGTGCGGGTGGCGCGGTTTATTCTCCAGCGATTACCGATTTTGTTTTTATGGTGGATAAGACTTCTTATATGTTTGTGACCGGTCCGGATGTTATCAAAACTGTAACTCATGAAGAAGTGACAAAAGAACAACTCGGCGGCGCCAGTACACATAATCAAAAATCAGGTGTAGCTCATTTTAAATGTGATAACGAGGATGATTGCTTTGAGCGTGTACGTGAACTTTTAACTTATATTCCAGCGAGTAATTTTGCGAAACTGAAAGAGAAACTCACCAGTGATCCGGTGACGCGTGAAAATTTAAAATTAAAAGATGTTGTTCCGGCCAATCCGAAAAAACCATACGATATCAAAGAAATTATTCTCGATGTTGTGGATGATAATCAGTTCTTAGAAGTGCAACGTGATTTCGCTAAAAATATCGTGTGCGGTTTTGCTTCTATTGGTGGAATTAAAATTGGTATTGTCGCCAATCAACCGGCCGTGCTTGCAGGTGTTCTTGATATAGATTCATCAACAAAGGCCGCACGTTTTGTGCGCTTCTGTGATGCTTTTGATGTTCCAATTTGGACTTTAGTTGATGTTCCGGGATTTTTGCCAGGAACAGTACAAGAGTACGGCGGCATTATTCGTCATGGAGCTAAGCTACTTTATGCTTATGCTGAAGCCACTGTGCCACTCATCACTTTGATCACAAGAAAAGCTTACGGAGGCGCTTATGACGTTATGGCCTCAAAACATATTCGCGCTGATATTAATTTGGCTTACCCAACAGCTGAAATTGCGGTTATGGGAGCTGAAGGTGCCGTTAATATTATTTTCCGTAAGGAATTAGAAGGTCTTACAGGCAAAGCCTTCGATGAAAAGAAAGCGAAGTTAGTGGCGGATTATGAAAAGCAATTTGCGAATCCATACCGTGCAGCTGAGTTAGGTTATGTGGATGAAGTTATTTTGCCAGAACAAACACGTGAACGTTTGTATAAATATTTAGTTTCTTTAAAAAATAAAAGCAAATCTCGCACGACGAGAAAACACGGGAATATTCCTCTATGAGTCGCGTATTAATTATTAATCGTGGTGAAATTGCTATTCGAGTTGCTAAGGCGCTGCGAGAGCTAGGTCATACTGCTGTAGGTATTTGGACCGATAATGAATTACAGCCGTCACATCTTGAGTATTGTCACGAATGGGTTCACTTAGCTGGCATGACCAATAAGGAAACTTATTTAAACGTTGACGCCATCATGAACTTAATTAAAGAACATAAAATTGAAGCGGTTCACCCGGGTTATGGTTTTCTATCTGAAAATATGAAATTTTGTGAGCTACTTGAAAAGAATAAAATTATTTTTATTGGCCCGAATTCAAAAGCGATTCATTCGATGGGTGATAAAGCGATTTCAAAAAATATTGCGAAAAAAGCTGGCGTACCAGTAGTTCCTGGTTCAGTTGGTGAGGTCGCAAGTATTCCTGAAGCGATGAAAATAGCGAAGGAAGTCGGATATCCAGTGCTCCTTAAGGCCGTTGCCGGGGGCGGTGGTAAAGGGATGCGCACTTGTTTTAATGATGAAGAATTAAATAAAAATTTTGAGGCGGTTAAGCGTGAAGCGGCCTCATCTTTTGGTTATGAAGGCGTTTTAGTTGAAAAATTTATTCTAAATCCACACCATATTGAAGTTCAAATTTTGGCAGATAAAAAAGGTAATGTGTATTATTGCTTTGAGCGTGAATGTTCAATTCAACGTCGTCACCAAAAAATTGTCGAAGAGGCACCATCACCGTTTATTGGAAGCGATGAAAAACTACGCCGTGAAGTTTGTGAAACTGCAGTTCAATTGGCCAAAACAGTTGGTTATGATTCAGCTGGTACGGTTGAATTTATTATGGGTGAAGATCGTAAGTTTTATTTTTTAGAAATGAATACCAGAATTCAGGTTGAGCATCCTATTACTGAGGAAATCACCGGTATCGATTTAGTCGCGAACATGGTGAAATCAGCTTTCGGAGAAGAGCTTGATATTAAATCTCAAGCCGATATTAACTATCGCGGACATTCAATTGAGTGTCGTATTTGTGCGGAAGATCCGATTACCATGTTACCTGCTCCTGGAAAAATTATTGGCTTCGAAACAACTTTCCCTCAAGGCATTCGATTTGATCATTGTATTTATGCCGGCGAAGAAATTACGCCACAATTTGATCCGATGATTGGAAAATTAATTGCTACAGGAATCACACGTGAGGTAGCGATTCGTAAATTGCAAGCGGCACTGGATGGCTTAATTATCGATGGATTAAAATCAAACACTTCATTACATAAAGCCATTGTGCGTGAACCCAATTTTATCAAAGGTAAATACACCACCAATTATTTGGCTGAAGTAAAACCACAGAACCAAGTTTCTACCAATCATGAATATTATAAATTAGCTGAAAAGATTATCAGCATGGAACTGGATCAATTAATATGAGATATTATTTAATCAACCAGGACAATGAAGAAGTTATTTTTGATATCGCCAAGACTGAAAAACTAGGCTACGCCTTCTATCGCTTCAAAGTTGAGAACAAAGAATATAATCAATTTCTTTATATTAAAAAGTTAGCGAATAAATTTTATCTTTCAGAAGATAATAAAACTTGGCGTAAAGTAGCCGCGCTTGAGTTAGACCGTACGCTCGCTCATAAAGCACAGGTTTATAAGGTTTATCACGGCTTTAAACCATCAGGTTTATTCTCGGGTGATAGTGGTAACTTAGTCACGCAAATGCCGGGTAAAGTGGTTAAAATTCAAACGACAGTTGGCGCGGAAGTGAAAAAGGGGCAAACGCTTCTAATTCTGGAAGCGATGAAAATGGAAAATGAAATTAAAGCGACCAAAGACGGCAAGATAAAATCCATCAATGTTAAAGAGGGCCAAGCGCTTGATTCTGGCCAGCTTCTCATGGAACTTGAATAAACATGAAGCAAGTTTGGAATCAAAAGTATAGTGAGCATGTCTTTGCTTATGGCAAAGAACCGAACAAATATTTCGCCCAAGAACTTAAAAAATTAAGACCTGGAAATATTCTATTACCTGGTGAGGGTGAAGGGCGTAATGCGATCTTTGCAGCACAACAAGGTTGGAATGTGACCTGCTTTGACACTAGTACTGTTGCACGAGATAAAGCGCTGGCTTGGGCAGCTGCTGAGAAGGTAAAAATTGATTATCGTTTAAAGAGCTATTATGAAATGGATTTTAATGAAAGCTACGATATGTTGGGTTTATTCTATCTACACATGGAATCGAATGTTCGACGAGATACACATCGAAAATTTCTAAAATATTTAAAAACTGGCGGCTATCTTATCATGGAAGTTTTCTCAAAAAAACAAATGGATAAAAGCTCAGGTGGTCCTAAAGTTCTTGATATGCTTTATAGCGAAGACGATCTGAAGGAAGATTTTATCAGTTTAGATTTTGCTTATATTGGTGCTGAAGAAATTATTCTCAATGAAGGGCCTCTACACCAAGGTCCAGCTAGTGTTATCAGAGTTCTAGCGCAGAAATTCTAAATATTTGGCCGCTAAATTGCTATTTAAACATCGTTAGCTTAATAACGATGGGGTAAGTATGCAATTTCTTTTGATAATATTAAGTTTACTGTCTACGGTTTATTCACAGCAAGTGCCGAAAGCGCATATCTACACTATCGAAAAAAATGGTCATATATCTTATATCATGGGCACAATTCACTATGGTGTGCATTTAGATGATTATAAAAATGAAAAAGAAAAAATCATCAACCTGATTAAGCAGAGTCCCTATTTTGCTTCTGAGCTAGGTATAGAGATGATTGAAGATGAAGAAGAAAGTGAAACGATAGAAGGAGTTGTTTCAACTCGTTCAGATACAATAAGTCTAGCGAGCAAAGACTTTTTACATAAATTACGGCTTGATACAGCCCTCTTAAATAAAATTCATTATCATGAATTAAGTGACGTTGCTGTTATGCTGGCTTTTATTAAAGATGATGAGGATCTTTCTGATTTTCAGATGTTAGATGTAACTTTAACTCAGGTTGCTGCCGATAATAATAAAGAAATTATAAAATTAGATAACGATGATCGCGATATTATAGATAATGAATTTTTACCAATTCATGAACTTGTCTATGATTGCGGTGGTGATACCAGTGTTTTAAAAGGACTTGCGAGGGACGTGCAAACTAAATTTAAGAAAGGTAAGTCGGATAATTCAAAATTTATAATTAATGAGGACAACCCTGAAGATCAATATTTGCTAGTCGAACGAAATAAAATTTGGCTACCAAAAATTATGGAACTACACAATAGGGGAGGTGTGTTTGTTGCCGTCGGAAATGAACATCTTAAATATGATATTGGCTTAATTACATTACTCAAAAAAAATGGTTTTAAAATTAAAAAATTATAAAACTATTTTTTCTTTCGAATTTTACTTTTTTCTAATTTCTCTAATTCTTTGAAAGCATTCTTGATTTGTTTTTCGCGATTTTTGAGTTCGCTTTTGTTGATCTTTTCTTGATCTTTAAAAGCTTTTTTAAGGGTTTTCATATTTTCGGTGTGAACTTTTTTAAGTGTTTTGATTTGATCCTTAATTTCTTTATTTTGTTTCTTATCGTTGTAAACCATTTTTAGATTGAGTTGATGTTCCTCGCTCGCAAAACGTTTTTTTTCTTCGAGCGTCTTGGTTTCAAATTCATTTTTCACCTTTACTTCACGTTCCATAAAATCAATTTGAAGTGCGTGCATCTCTTCATGGAATTTCTGATACTCACTTTGGATATCCCCATAAGCTAAAGAGCTAAAAATAAGTAATGCAATTGTCATGAATTTAATGATCAAGCGAAACTCCTCGTTTAGGTGGTCTATTAAGTATATGCAAAGACAGCTTTTTTGCTTAGGGTGCAGTTTTGGCCTGTTGATTGCAAGTATGGGATTAGAAAGGCTTTTTTAGGGGACAAATTTGAGCAAAGTTGTCTATAATTTCGACAGGTGTAAACGTATGAAGTATATGCTTGCTCTATTTATGATGGTGTTTTCGGGTCAATTAATGGCCCAGGATCAAGGTTTTGATTTTTTGACATTTGATGTTGAAGAAAGAACAGGAGATCATATCCATAAGAGTGCGTGGAAGCTTGATATGTCATTAACCGCACTTCAGTATCAGCCTAATATTGATTTCCAGAGTTCATCTCCATATGGCCAGAATTTTAATCAAGACCGCTTAAATACGATTGGAACTATGATTGAGTTTGGTCGTGAGTACTACCTTACCAGCCGCTTGGTCGCAGGTACCAAGCTTCAGGGTTATTATTCTATGCTTGATAGTACTTCAAACAAAGCAGCTAGTAAGACCTTAAACGTTAATGTGTCATCACAATCGAATAAAGCTCAGGTTTATGGTGCTGGCGTTTCGCAAATGATTGGTATTAATATTGAAAGCAAAAAATTTGTTTATCGCCCCTTTCTTGAGTATGCAGTTGGTTATGGTGCAGCCAATAGTAATTTAAAGTATAACTATCAATTAAGTGCGACAGATAAAGAGAATTACGACTTAACATTAGATGATCAGTATCTTTACAATGCCTTATCTGCGGGCTTTGCTTTTATTTCACCTCGTGGAATTTCTTCTTTTATTAAAATTTCAAGAATGGGTTTGCTTGATGGTAAATCTGTTGTTTCGGGAAATGGGACTAACATTAATATTGATCAAATCGGTGTAGTAAATGATAAAATAAAACCGAAAGAAATTAGTTTAGTTAGTGATGCTAACTATATTTTGAGTATAGGGTTTGGGTATTACTTCTAATGAAAACGAAATGGTGTGTTTTAGTATTTATTTTTCTCGTCGCCAGCTGTAAAGAGCAGGAAACGGATTATATCGGCACGAAGAATTTAACGCCAGCACAGATTGAGTGGCTTACGGCGCAAGAAAAATTACTATGCAATAATAAACACAAAAAGAATATAGATAGCGTAATCAGTGCGATGGATGCATCGTTTTCTACTGATAAATTGCCTCTAGGAAAGACATTAAAATATCAAGTTAATGTCGTTCAAAAAGATGATGATAAAACCGAGAAAGATACTCATATTGGTTATATTAAGGTCATCGATATTATCGGTGATAAGATGTTGTTGCAGATCTACGGCATTATTAATCAAAATACGAATGAATTTGTCGATGAAGATATGGATAAATTTATTATTTACGACAAACTTTCCAATCGCAGACACTTAGAGGCTGATTTTACGAAATATTGTCAAGAGCGTCCAGGTTCAGTTTCTACTGCTGAAGAAGAGAAAATTGGAAAAAAATTAATTTTTTCTTACTCACAAGACCAAAATGCAAATAATAAGTTTACCCATCAAGCCCTTTATAATTTTCCTTATTTCTTTTCACTTTATCATTTTGAAAAATCAGAAAAGATTACGGACACGATAAGCAAAACGGTTACGCGCAGGCTGACGGTTGAAAATCTCCAAAAAATAAAGTGTGAAACGCTTAAAGATAAAATCGAAGATGATTTGATTTGCGATCAGACGCTTAAGCCTTCGCTGACTGCTATGAATGATAACGACTGCATCGAAGACACCAACGATCCTTTTATTGCAGCAGTGATTACTCGTGCAGAGCAAAACCTGAATTGCGAGTAATTCATTTCGGAAAATATTGCCTCTTTTGAAAATTACATAATTCCTAAATATCATAAAAGATGACGCTGAGTTGAGGAGGCCCTGTTGGCTGAGAATAAACGGCAAGACATTATTACTGTTCCAAGTTTACAATCGTATTTTTTTGAATCATTAACTGAAATTAATAGAAATTTAGTACATCCTTTGCCAGAAAAAGCGCTTTATTATTCAAGTGATGTGCTTGAGAAGTTTTCTATCTCATCTGAATACTTTGAAACAGAAGATGGAAAAGTTAGAGAGAAAATCTTAGGCGAAAAATTTCTCATGGCCACTAGCAAATCTTTTGAAGAGCAAAAAAGAATTTATAAAGATATTGGGGATACATCGCTGATTTTATGCGGTTATTTTTCCGATTCGATTTCTAAAAAAATTGTCGATCGTTCATACTATAAAAACTTAGGTGTAACGGCTTACAAGCGATTAAACTCAGTTGTCCCATCGCTTTTAGACATGCCTTCGTTCTTTGAAATTTTAGCTTATTCATTTGATGGCTTAACCCAAATTATTTCAGAAGTTGCTTCACGCGATCAAAGTGATCCTCAAAAGCATTTGGTGGTCGATAGAATTATTCGTAGCTATTCAAAAAAAGCTAGTTAAACTCTTCCCACTTTAACGATATTCCAATCCGTCGCTAAATAACTCTTTAAGAATGCATTGAACTCATGCTGAGTGACTTGGTTAATTTTTTGATTGGTAATATGTTCTAAATCCAAACCTAAATTTTGCAGTAATGGAATTGAATAAATTCCGGCGTAGTCATCATTGGTTTGGATATTAATTAAATTCTGTCCATCCATCATTGTCTTGATACGATCAACTTCTTCTTTGGTTAAACCATTATTTTTAAGCTTGTTCATGATACCTAAAATGGCCTTAACTGCAGCGTCGGTCTTGTCGTGTCCGGCAGCGATATAAATTCCCCAGTAACCGCCTTCAAGTGCTGTGTGATGGACTGGTTGAACGGCATAACATAAACCCTGCTTATCACGAACTTCAACAAACAACTCTGAAGATTGACCCGAGAGATGTGCTGAAAGCATTTTTAAATAAATATCTTCTTTATCCGTTACTCTGAAAGCTTTTGCGCCAATAAAAATTTGGGTTTGTTCACGTTCAAATTTAATGTCCAAGCGTTTACCAGATTCAGATTTGAATTCTGTGAATTTCTTTGGAATATCTTTGCGTGAAGTGAGTTTTTCGAAGTATGGATTTAAAACGTCTAAGAGATCACTTAACTCCATGTCACCACAATAAGTGAAGACTAATTTTTGTTTTTTCATATTGCTCATGTGAGTTGAGCGTAGATTTTTTTGTCCGAGTTTTGGTAATGATCTTTCGTTTCCAATAACATCAAGCGCGTAAGGATGATCTTGGAAAACCATTTTGTTAACCGCTTTAAAACACTGCTTAACGGGATCTTCTTTATGATTTTCAAGTGCACGCTTAACCAATTGTTTTTCAAGTGAAAGATACTTACTTGGAAATTCTGGTTGCAACAAACTTCCCATGAAGTGTGAACATAATTCGTTAAAATGCTCAGTTAGTCCATGCATGGTTAGTCCGTAAGCGTTTTTGCCCGAGAATCCATTGAGTGAAGCTGATTTGTTTTCCAATTCATCTTTTAATTTGTTGTAAGGAAAGCCAGCATAACCATAAGTTAACAAACGACTAATCAAATAATGTGTGCCGCAAGTATCTTTGGTTTCTTGAGTTACACCACCACGACAATAAGCATGGAAAACAAAAGTCGGTGTAATGGTATTTTTACGATAAATAAGCTGGACGCCTGGCTTTATATCGAGCACTTGAGTCGCAGGATCGAATTTCGAAGTTTGCATTGGCAGTGTCTTCGCAGCTTTGGTTTCATCTGGCACAATCTTTTTTACTTTTGCCAAAAAACCTTCCGCTAATTTTTGCGTAGTCGTGAGCGAAATATTTTTCGGAGTTTGGATACTGATGTGGAAAGCGCGAGAAATAATTCGTTTGAAAGCTTGATTAACTTGACCGCTGGTCACATTTTTAATTCTATCAATAAATTTTTCTTCACAATAAATATCACCGTTTTGAGCAAAACCATGGCCCAGTGAAAAGGCATAGGCTTCGTTCGATTCTTTTTCAAAAATCTTACTGGCGATATATTGGTTTTTAATTTTACTTACTTCTGCTTCTTCAAATCCTTCATCTGCCGTTTCTTTCAGGACTTGGTAAAGGTTATCAAGGATCAATTTAGTATTTTCTTCTGGAAAAGAGATTTTAATAAAATGTGTACCACCATCAGCAAAGTACATCGAAGAGCCAGAGAGACTGCTTGCTATAGGTTTCTTTAGTACGAGCTTCTTATAAAGGCGTGAAGTTTCACCGTAGGCCAAGCAATTAACCGCCAAGTCTTCAGCTGCGGCAAAACGATTTTCATAATCGTAAGCTTGGATAGCAATAGTTAAAGCACTTTGACGAACATCTTTATGGTGAGTGTTTACGGTTGATTTTGCTTTCAGTTTAAATTCTGGGAAAGTCGTCGCTTCACCGTTAGGCATTTTATAAGTTTCGATAATGCTTTCGAGTTTCGTTTGATCTGTAATATTTCCTGCGATAACCAGAAGCGCATTTTTAGTATTATAGAAATTTTTTCTAAAACTAATAATCTGTTCGCGTGTAAAGTTCTTAATGGTTTTTTCATTTCCTAGAATAGCGTGAGAATAACCATGGGGGAAAGATGTCTTTTGTAATTCAAAGAAATGAAACTGACTTGGATTATCAATCGAGCGGCGGAATTCTTCAAAAACAACTCCGCGTTCAGGAATCAGTTCCTCATTTTTAAACTCAGGATTCGAAACCATGTCCATTAAAATATTGATGGTTTGCTGAAGATGAGTATTAGGCGTGTTAATGTAGTAGCAAGTGTAATCAAATGAAGTGAATGCATTCACTTCACCGCCGTAACTTTCTACTTGGTGAGCAATCTGACTACCTGGGCGCGTTGGTGTGCCCTTAAAAAACATATGTTCTAAAAAGTGCGCAATTCCCAAATGCTCTTCTTTTTCGAGCGCGCTTCCGGCACGAAACCAAATTTGGACGCTGGCCGAAGTTGAACCTGGCGAGTGCACAAATAAGCAGGGAAGATTATTATTTAGTGTTTTGATATTGAGTTTATTCGACATTATTTCTCCGTCTTTAAAGTAACCACTGACATTCTACACTAGAAAATGATAATGCTCTATCCTTTGGTGGTGAAATTTTGAATTCAGTGAAATCCATTTATTGGCATTATCCATTTTGCAAGCACCTATGCAATTACTGCGACTTTTACAAGTTGCAAAAAAAAGCCGACAGTCACACTTCTGGGCTGCATGAGTCATATGATCAGCAGTGGCAAAAAAATTTAGAACTACTCGAGCGTTTTGATCTTTCTTTAGCTCCGCTGGAAACACTCTATTTTGGTGGGGGCACACCGTCTTTATGGGGCAGTGATGGCGCCAACTACTTAAAGAATTTTTTCAAAAAAAACAAAGTTCAATTTGCTAAAAATCATGAATTCGCTCTGGAATTAGACCCTGGGACATGGCAAGTGGAAGAGCTTAAACCTTGGTTGGATTTAGGGTTAAATCGAATTTCGATGGGGGTGCAAAGTTTAAGCGACGAGTATCTCGCAACTTTGGATCGCAAGCAAAGTCGGGCCGAGTGTTTAGAAACATTAAAATATTTCTCCCAGCAGAAAATGAATTTTTCAGCCGATTTTTTATTGGGATCTCCTGAGTTGAAAGGTTCAAAAAGAAACGTGATTGAGGAGTTAAAAAAATTGCTCGAATTTTCACCGAGTCATATTAGTTTATATATTCTGACCGTGAATAAAAAATATGCTCTCTACAGTTCACTGCCCGACGACCAATTTATTCACGATGAATATTTGGCAGTCTCCGAATTTTTACGTTCACAAGGTTTTGAGCATTACGAAGTCTCTAATTTTGCCAAACCAGGTTTCCATTCACGGCATAATTTTGTGTATTGGCAGGCCCGCTCATTTCTGGCCATGGGTCCTTCGGCCACTGGTTATTTAGCGCTCGAATCCGAAAAAGCTTTTCGTTATAAATGGACGCCTGGTCGAAATGAATTCAGTGAGGAGCAGTTAGGAAAAGCGGAGCTTGATTTGGAAGCTCTTTACCTGGGACTTAGAACGAATTTGGGAATTCAACCGAATCAGAAAAATCGCGCATTGCTCGAATCTTGGGTAAACCAAGGTTACGGTAAATGGGATTCAGAAACCTTCAAAATGCTGCCTAAGGGCTGGATAATACTGGATTCTTTAATTAGCGTCATTATCTAATAATTAGATTGATTCAATGTCATATTTGTATTTTACGGATAACCCACTTATTTCTATAACCGAAAAGTTTCGCTCTAAAAGTCAGGCATGAATATGCCTCTGGGTAAAACGAGCGAAGCCCAGCGCAAGTTGGATCGATCAGAAGAGGGATAGGGGGAAGCCTGGAGCTCTGAAAGATTGAGGGTGCGAGAGCGGGGTTACTGGCCGTAACAGGGCAGTGGCCTCTCTCAAGCTAATTCATTAACAGATCATAAAAATTAGTCATTAAATTCTACGTAGTATCATAATCTTAACTATTGTTTCATGGCATCGATATTGCTTAGAAATTCATATGATTTTAGCTCAAATTCTCTGGCTGTTATTAAGCACAACCTGGGCCCAAGAAGGACTTTATAGCACCAATAAGAGTCGTGTCTGCTCGATCACAATCAATTCAGACAATGAGATCGCTACCTTCAAGAAGCATTTATCAAGCGGTGTGAATAAGGGCAAATTTGATTTTGTGGAATTAACTAGTTTTGCTGAAGGTGACTCAAATTCGGACGATTGGATGGATAAGGCGTGTGAAGCCGGCATTCAGTGTGACATGTTGATTATTTCGGGCCATTTTGGCGGCGATTTTTTTAGTGAAAAAGATGATGGTTTTAGTCTTGCTGCGAGCAAAATGGAAACACTTTCCTGTAGTAAAAAATGTGATGGAATTTTTAAAAGACCAACAGAAGTTTTGCTATCAGGTTGCAATACTTTGGCGAATAAAGATGCAGATGCCAGAAGTCCGGATGAATATTTACAAGTGTTAATTAATGATGGCTTTACCCATGAAAATGCTGTTCGAGTGGTTGAAGCCCGATATGGAGTGGGTGGAACAAGTTTTAAGCAAACCATGCAAAGAATATTTGAATCGGTGCCGCGTATCTATGGTTTTGATTCAATTGGACCTAGCGGTAGAAATGCTCAACCCAGAATTGAAAATTATTTAAAAGCGATCCCTGATTATCAAGCCCATTTGGCAGAGCAAGAGAGTTTAAGAAATGCTGTTTTGTTAAAAGAGGTGAAAAAGTGGGAGCACAAGCCGAATCTGACAATTAAAAAAGCTTTCACTCTAACCGCTTTTGCAGAATGTTCAGGCTACTTAGAAATAGAAGGCGATGATACGAAGAAAAATATCTGTTTTTTAAGAGATCCCAGCAACCGCATCGAAGCGAAAGTCGATTTGTTTCAGGAAATTATGACTCGCGAAGACTACATAGTTTATTTGCCGATATTGGCAGAATTGATGGATGGTAATGAATTTGAAGCATTTGCTGAATTAAGTGAAAATACATTTTTTGAGGGGCAAGTTTTAGCTTTAATTAAAAACTTATCTCCTAATTTTTCTCAACTTGATTATGCCAAGCTCGCACTTAATATGAATTGGATGACGCTGGATGAATTCAAAAATTTTGAAAAAGTAGTTTTAAAAGAAAAAATAAAATATCCGGTAACTATTGCAAATAAAGATGCAGTTTGTAGTTATACCAATGATGGTTATGGTGATTGGAATGATGAATTACAACAGGAGATCGATTTTAAGAGTAAGCTTGAGAGCAATGACGTTGATCTTCGATTACTAGGTTCAAAAGAGGGACTCGAGCTACTTTCCTGCTTAAATTTATATTCTGCACACTTTTCTGAAATAGTTTTTCAAAATTTAACTGAGAAATCTAGTGATGAGCATCAGTATTATAAAAATAGATTTATGATCAAAGGTGATCCTGAGAATAAAAAATATCACGATTATTTATCAAATTTAATAAAAAGTGATGATTTTAAAAGTAAAATACTTGGTCTTTATGGGATGAGTGAGGCCAAGAATCTTGAAAAAGATATAGTTAAACTTTTTTTAGGTGCAGCTAAAGATAAAAGAAAAGTCAAAATGTTTGGATACGAAACCTCGCCAAGTGAACAGTTTTCATCTTTAGTGTTTACATTTATGAGAAATAATTCCGCTTACAATTGGCAAACAAATGATTTGTTATTTCTGGAGGAATTTGATGATAATTTAGAAGAATTGATAATTTGGATAGCCCAAAGCGGTGTTGGAAATCTCAAATTTAAAGATGATTTTATTAAGTATTCCATTGGTTTGATTGAAAATAGAATTGATGATGATGAAAAAGATTCTGTATTGGAAGAAATTTATTATATTTACAACAATGAAAAAAATCTTGATATCAAAAAGATAGATGAAATATTAAATGCTAAAGCTAATCTCCCTGCTAAAAATTACTACGAGTCAGCGAAGTTATTAGAATCCAATATGGAGAATCGACCTGAAGTCTTTGAATACTATTTGATTAATAATCAAAACTCAGAAATTCAGAAATATGCAGAGAATGTAAATTTGTATTTCCTCAATGAGGATTATATTAACCGATTGTCTAAAATTGCGATTGAAAAAAAGTACGATCAAGTAAAAGTTGAAAAATTAATAAATTTAATCCGAAATAATACACCGAGAAATATTTATAATTCATTATTTTTTACTCCAAGTTTTATATTGAGCTTAAAAGAAATCCATAAAGCGGGTTTATTAAAATTAAAAAGCTCTTCAGCGCTAACCGATATTTTTTCAAAAATTAAAATTGAAAATCAGTCACAGTTGTCAGACATGCTCGATCTGATTGCGACGCAAGAATTGCATCATACACAAAGTATTATCCATTTGGTTAACCGCAAGCTTGGCGACCAAGTCATGGAGAAGGATGTAGCGAATTCACTCATCCATCTTGCAAATAGTATAGAAATGAATCGTGGAAACTATACGGAGTTCATTCCTCTTGTCAAAAAAGCACTTAAATTGTACCCAGAGCTTTTGGCGCAAGTTAACGGAAAGGGTTTGAGTCGAGAAATAGCCTCTAAGTAGCTAATATTATTGAGGAGGCTTAATGTTAAGAAAACTTACAGTCAGAACATTGACATCAATTAAAAGATACACATCTTATTAACTGAGTACAAAAGAAAAAGGGTTAAAAATGCAGAACGAAACAACAAATCAAGAGCAAGAAAGCAAGGCCCCGGTGACGGAAGAAGTGATGGTCGAGGCTGAAAAAGTTGAAGAAAAAAAAATTGAGATTGATTACAAGTCAAAATTTTTATATCTCGCGGCTGAAATGGAAAATTTGCGTAAACGCGCAGACCGTGAGCGCGATGAATTTCTAAAATATGGGAATGAGAAAATCTTAAAAGGCTTATTGGAAGTGGTAGATAATTTCGAACGAACAGTAGATGCCTTAAAAGGTGATGAAGATAGCAAAATTAAAAATATCGTCACTGGTATTGATATGGTGGGAAAGCAGTTTATTAAAGTTTTGGAAAAATTCGGTCTGGAGCAAGTGAAAGCTTTGGGTGAAGAATTTGATCCAAATCTTCATGAAGCTTTAAGCCAGATGCCAGCTGAAGGAAAAAAGGATGATGAAATCATCCAAGTTTATGAAAAAGGTTATAAGTTAAACGGGAGATTAATTAGACCAGCAAAAGTCATAGTAGCTAAAAATTAACAAAGTAACGTAAGGAGAAATATCATGGGAAAAATTATTGGAATTGACTTAGGAACAACAAACTCGTGTGTGGCCGTACTAGAAAACGGAACATATAAAATTATTGCGAACGAAGAAGGACATAATACAACTCCTTCAATCGTAGCTTTTGCTAAAAACGGCGACAATCTTGTTGGCCAAGTAGCAAAAAGACAAGCGGTTACAAATCACGACAAAACACTTTTTGGTGTTAAGCGTTTGATTGGTCGTAAAGCCACAGATAAAGAAGTTAAAAAATTTAAAGAAGTAGCTCCATTTGAAATCATCGCTAATAAAAACGGCGATGCTTGGATTAAAGTTGATGGCAAAGAAATGTCTCCAGAAGAAATTTCGGCTGCGATTTTAACTAAAATGAAAAAAGCTGCGGAAGCATACTTAGGACAAACCGTAACTGAAGCAGTTATTACTGTACCTGCATACTTTAATGACTCTCAAAGACAAGCCACAAAAGATGCCGGCAGAATTGCTGGATTGGATGTTAAGCGTATTATTAACGAGCCAACAGCTGCGGCTTTAGCTTACGGACTTGATAGCAAGAAAGATAAAAATATCGCGGTCTTCGACTTAGGTGGTGGTACTTTTGATATTTCAATTCTTGAAATTACTTCTGATGGCGTTTTCGAAGTTAAGTCAACTAACGGGGATACCTTCCTTGGTGGTGAAGACTTCGACTACCGAATCATCAACTTCTTAACTGAAGAATTTAAGAAAGAATCTGGAATCGATTTGAAAAAAGATAAAATGGCGCTTCAAAGATTAAAAGAGGCTGCTGAGAAAGCGAAGCATGAACTTTCAAGTACAACTAGTACTGAAATCAACCTGCCGTTCATTACTGCAGATGCTTCAGGTCCAAAACATTTAAATATCAACTTAACTCGTGCGAAATTCGAACAGTTAATTGCTGATTTAATTCAGAATTTATCTGGACCATGTTTAACAGCGATTAAAGATTCAGGTTTAGATAAGAGTGAAATCCATGAAGTTATTTTAGTTGGTGGTTCAACTCGTGTTCCAGCGATTCAAGCTAAGGTAAAAGAAATCTTTGGAAAGGAACCTTCAAAAGGTGTTAACCCCGACGAAGTTGTTGCGGCCGGTGCTGCTATCCAGGGTGGGGTTTTAGCTGGTGATGTGAAGGACGTTTTATTACTAGACGTAACTCCATTATCACTTGGTATCGAAACTCTTGGTGGTGTAATGACGAAGTTAATTGAGAAAAACACAACGATTCCTGTAAAGAAATCGCAAGTTTTCTCAACGGCTCAAGATAGCCAACCAGCAGTTAGTATCCACGTTCTTCAAGGTGAACGCGAGTTTTCAAATGATAACAAAACTCTTGGTCGTTTTGATTTGACTGGTATTACTCCTGCTCCACGTGGAGTGCCACAAATTGAAGTAACTTTTGATATCGATGCTAACGGGATTGTTAACGTTTCGGCGGTAGATAAAGCGACGAACAAAAAACAAGAAATTCGAATTACTTCTGGTTCAGGTTTAACTGAAGAAGAAATTAATCGAATGGTAAAAGAAGCGGAACTTAACGCTGAGTCAGATAAGAAGCGTCGTGAAGTGGTTGATGCTAGAAACAATCTAGACGGTTTAATCTTCGCAACCGAAAAAGCAGTTAAGGAAGCTGGTGATAAAGTTGGAGCTGATGTGAAAACTGAAATCGAAGCGGCTTTAACTGAAGCTAAGTCGAAGTTAACTTCTGAAAGTTTAGATGATATCAAGGCGGCAACTGAGCGTTTACAAAATACAACGCATAAACTTGCGAGCCAAATGTATCAACAACCAGGCGCAAACCCTGAAGCAGCTCAAGAAGAAGCAGGCACACAACAAGCGGGCGCCAATAAGAAAAATGATGGCGACGACGTGGTAGACGCTGATTACAAAGAAGTTTAATATCAGATAACTTAATGAGGGGGCCCTTAGTGGCTCCCTCTTTTTTTTGGAATAAATGACTATGAGTAAACGGGATTATTACGAAATATTAGGGGTTCAAAAATCTTCATCGAAAGATGAAATTAAAAAGGCTTATCGCAAATTAGCGATGCAGTATCACCCTGATCGAAACCCAAACAATAAAGATGCTGAAGCGAAATTTAAAGAAGCTTCAGAAGCGGCTGACGTTCTTTTAAATGAAGAAAAGAAAGCTCGTTACGATCAATTCGGTCATGCCGGTGTCGATGGACAAGGTATGGGCGGTGGATTTGGTGGTGGTTTCGGCGGCGGTGGTTTTGAAGACCTTGGTGATATTTTCGGAGATATCTTTGGTGAATTCATGGGTGGTGGTGGCGGTCGTCGCGGTGGTCGCAGTTCAGGTCCACGCGCACGTGCTGGTGCCGATCTTCAGCAAGTGATTGATGTCACTTTTGAAGAAGCAGCTTTCGGGGTTGAGAAAGAAATTTCTCTCGTTAAGAGTGAAATTAAAGAAGGCACTAAACCTCAAAAATGTGACATGTGCTTAGGTCACGGACAAATTAAAAGACAACAAGGCTTTTTCACAATTGCACAGACTTGTCCTAAGTGTGGTGGTGCTGGTGAAACTGCTGAACGTGTAAATAAAAAAGTAAATCTTTCCGTTAAGGTTCCGGCCGGAATCGATGAAGGTCAGCGTTTAAAACTTTCAGGCGAAGGCGAAGCTGGTGCTCACGGTGGACCACGTGGTGACCTTTATGTTCTGATTCGAATAAAAGAACATGAATTCTTTAAGCGTGATGCCTCGGATGTTTACTGTGATGTTCCAATTAGTTTTTCACAAGCTGCGCTTGGTGCAGACGTAGAAGTTCCAACGCTAGGTGGAAAAGTTTCTGTTAAGATCCCAATGGGAACTCAATCAGGTAAAAAAATGCGTCTAAAAAATAAAGGTATTGCCCGACTAGGCGGGTATGGTTTTGGTGATCAAATCATCAATATTATCGTTGAAACACCTTCGAAGCTCTCAATTGAGCAAAAAGAGTTGTTTGAGCGCTTGGCCGAATTAGAAGAAACGCACACAACCAGTCCGTTGAGTCGCGGCTTTTTTGATAAAGTAAAAGATCTTTTCCAATAATATTCAAAATGATGACGGTTGAGGCAAATCAGGCTAAACTATTTCTTGTTTAGCGATTGCTTTTGGAGTCATCATGAAAAAGTTTTTTTCGTCTTTATTACTACTCATTCTTATTGGTTGTTCTGGTGTTAGTATTATCACCGGTAACTATTCTTCAGATTTTTTAAAAAATATTGAAGAAATTAAAGCAATCTATAAGCAAGGTGATAATACAACCGCACTTAATCGTTTAGAAAAAATCAAAGACGCGAACATTAATCCATCTGAAAAATCTATGAAATACAATCTGATGGGTGTCATTTATTTCTCTGACTACAATTACCAAACAGCTATTAGTCACTTTAATCAGGCGCTTAAAACAGCTGACGATGATACTGCTTTGAAAGCTCAGATTAAATTAAACCTCGCGAGTTCATACTTTAAACTTTCAAATTACCGCGAGTCGTTTCAATTTTTACAAAGTATCAACTACAAAGTGTTAAGCGAGAAAGAAGCTAAGAAGCATCACCATTTAAGTTACGTATTAGCGCAACAGTTGCAAAATACGGCGGTTGCGACAAAAGCTTTAATTCTTTTAACGTCAGATGCGAAAACGTTTCAGGACGTTCGTAACTCACCATTCAGTGAAGCCCTTTTAGAAAATTTTAATAAGATTACTGAAACGCAAAGAATGCGGGTTCTTGAAGATTTCCAATCAGATAAATTTATCAACATCGCTTTTTTGGGCAAGCTAGAAGTAGAGAGACAGTATTATTCTGGTAATAAGTCAGAAGCAAAAAGTGTTCTTGGTTGGTTAAAGAGCAATTATGAAGATAGCGATGAAGTAAAAACTTTCGTCGATGATTTCCTTTTTCGTATTGATAACTATTCAAAGCTTGATCGCAATGCAATTGGCATAGTGCTACCTCTCTCTGGCGATAAAGGTAGCTACGGCAAAAAAGCTTTACGCGGAATTGATGCGGCTTTAGTTGATTTAACTTCAAATACTCAAGGTGGATTAAAAATCAATCAACCTGTGATTTACACAAAAGATTCTTATAATAGTAGTATTGTCGGTTCGATTGCCGTTCGCGAATTAGTTGAGAAGCATTTTGTTTCAGTTATCATCGGCGGTCTTTATTCAGAATCAGCAAAACAAGAATATCTTGAAGCTAAAAAATATGGCGTCGTTTACGTTTCACTTTCACCAATCTATTTACCGAAAGATGAAAAAAACCACCTCTTAATTGAGGTTCCGGGCTCAGTTGAGTCGCAAGTAGCTTCAGCTTTTTCACCAGCAGTACTGGAAAAATTTGGCAATAAAGTGGCCGTCCTTTATCCGGAGAGTGATGGTGGTCATGCTTATATCAACGAAATTTGGCGTCAGGTAAAGGCCAATAAAGTTGAATTAAAGAGTATTAATTCCTACGAGAAAAACGTTACTGACTATCGTGACCCGGTGGAGAAACTACTTGGGATTAAATTTAAGCGTGAGCGTTTAGAAGAGTATGATCTTTGGGCAGATATCTATAAGCTTGAAGGTAAAACAACAGTTCGTCGGGTTCAAACCTTAAGTCCAGTCATCGATTTTGATTGGGTTTTCTTACCTTCTTACCCTCATGAAGCGGTTCAGATTATTCCAGCTTTCAATTACTACGATGCGAACAATCTACAATTCATCGGTGGTCCAAGCTGGAGAAGTCGTTCTTTGGTTAAGGAGCAAAAAGATCTTGGTCGCTTAAATTTCATCGGGGATGACCCAAGTTTTATTGATCCGGAATTTAGATCACGCTATTTTAAGCGATACGCAAAAAGCCCTAAGCTCATCGAGACTTTGGCTTACGACGCTTTCCATGTTGGTCATAAAATTATTCAAGATTCAAGTATTCAGAATCGCGACCAATTGGAAACGAACCTTAAGAATCGTAAAACAATCCAATCACTTTCTGGTGTTTGGGAGATTAAAGAAGGTATCTGGATTAAAGATATGTCACCACTCAAAATGGAAAACGGTAAAGTCGTAAAACTCTTTAAGAGTGCGGGGCAATCAGACGAAGCAATTAGCGTTGAATAAAATTATTTAGCTTTAGCTGCTTTAATTTTTGCTTTTAGCTTAGCTTTTTTCTTGGCTTGACCTTTTTTCTGCTTCATTTTAATTGTACGATTTTTTCTGCCGCGACCCATTATTAACTCCTGTTATATAATTAAACTAGATGATGAAGATAATGAATAAAACGCGAACTGACAAGATTGGTCATTCAATATTAATTCGGATATTTGAGAAAATACACGTCTTCAAAGTTACGACCGAAGTTTTCTAAGTCCATGCCATAGCCAATGATGAACTGATCATCAATCTTTTTGCCAATGAGGTCGGCTTTGATATTAACCGCTCGTTTGTAGGGTTTATCAAAAAGGGTGATGATTTCGATGCTACTAGGGTTAGAAAGGGCCAATCTTTCTTTGATGAACAATAGCGCTCTGCCTGAATCAACGATTTCTTCCACGATCAGAACGTTTTTTTCAAGAATATTGGTTTTGATGTCTTTCGTGATAACAATGGTACCGTCATTTTCTTTATCGCGACCGACCGATTCAATTTTCATGAAGTCGACATACACTTTTACATTTTTAATTTCTCGAATGAGATCGGCCATGAACATCATGCTGCCCTTAAGTACGCCGACGATGATCAATTCTTGGCCTTCATATTTTTTGCTAATAGTATGACCAAGCGAACCAATAAGGCCCTTGATTTCATCACGAGAAATATATTTTACGAACTGACTTGAGACGAATTTATTTGGGAATTTATATTTTTCAGACATAGTTAGATATCATAATACATAATAACGAAAAATGACAAAAAATATTGTTTATAAAACTTGCTAGTCATTGATTTCTCCCAATGATAAATTAGATTAAGGAAAAAAATTAATGAAAAAAAAACCATCGAAAAAAACCGTCCACAAGCGAGCGCTGCAAGTTAAAGCCACTCGCAGAAAACTAAGCCCACGGCAGCAACACATTCGTTCAAAGAAAGTTTACGCCAATCCGCAGAAGCGTAAAGTCGCGATAGATATGCTTGAGCGCTATACAGGGCATGAGTTACATCAATTTAAAGAATATATTATTCTAACTAATTTCCGTTATTATACTGAACGTTTTTGTCAGCTACTACCTGACGCTTTCTATACCGAAGGCTCAGCTTTTAAGGCGGCTTCTTCTGAGCAGGCGAATGTAACCATTGTCGAATTTGGAATTGGCTCGGCTTTAGCGGCGTTAGTTATCGAATTAGTTTCGGTGGTTGATCCGAAAGCTTGTTTATTTTTAGGTATGTGTGGCGCTACGCACAGTTCGCTCAAAGTTGGTGATTTTATTCTGCCGATCGGTGCGATTCGAACAGAAAGTGTGTCGGAACATTTTATGCCACCGCAAGTTCCAGCACTGCCAACATTTAAAATTCAAAAATTTGCTAGCCAAGTTTTAGTTGAACACAACCGTGATTACAGAACTGGAGTTGTTCACTCCACTGATTTACGATTCTGGGAGTTTGATGAAGACTTCAAAAATGTGCTTTATCAAGAGCGAGTAATCGCCGTAGAGATGGAATGTGCCACATTGTTTATTACGGGTTTTGCGAGTAAAGTGAGTATAGGTGCCCTTCTTTTAGTTTCTGATGTTCCGCTTAAGCGAGGGGGAATTAAAACTAAAAAGTCAGCAAAGAAAGTTTTTAGAAACTTCACTGACAAGCACATTGAGATGGGTATCGAAATAATGGCGGGTATTTCAGAACGTGGTGATAAGATAAGACATTATACGTGGTAAATTAAAAAGGACTATATATGTTTAAAAAAGCTTTGAATTGGTTCTCGAATGATTTAGCGATTGATTTAGGAACTGCTAATACTTTGGTCTATGCCAAGGACAGAGGTATTATTGTTAACGAACCATCAGTCGTTGCGGTTCACCAAGGGTTCCGTGGTCAGCAAAAAGTTCTTGCGGTTGGAATGGAAGCAAAGCAGATGCTAGGTAGAACACCAGGTTCAATCAAAGCGATCAGACCAATGAAAGACGGAGTTATTGCGGATTTCGAAGTCACACAAGCAATGTTAAAATATTTTATCCAGAAAGCGATGAATGGTGCGAAGTTAGTTAAGCCAAGAATCATTATCTGTATCCCTTTTGGTATTACTCAAGTTGAGAAACGCGCAGTAAAAGAATCAGCTGAACAAGCCGGTGCTCGTGAAGTTTATTTAATCGAAGAACCAATGGCAGCTGCTATCGGTGCTGGCCTTCCAATCACAGATCCATCAGGCAATATGATTGTTGATATCGGTGGCGGTACAACTGAAGTGGCAGTTATCTCTCTCGGCGGTATCGTGTACTCGAAATCAGAAAGAGTAGCTGGTGATAAATTTGATGAGGCAATTGCCAATTACATAAAGAAAAAATATTCGCTACTTATCGGCGAACGTACTGCTGAAATGATCAAAATTTCAATTGGTAACGCTTATCCATTTGATGATGAAATTAAAACATACGAAGTTAAAGGTAGAGATTTAATCGCAGGTGCTCCGAAAACGATTGAAGTGACTTCAGACGAAATTCGTGAAGCACTTTCAGAGCCAATTAACCAAGTTATTGAAGCGATTAAAATATCTCTTGAAAAAACTCCGCCAGAACTCGCAGCTGATATCGTTGATAACGGAATCATTCTTGCTGGTGGTGGGGCACTTTTACAAAATCTTGATGTTTTGATTAAAGAGAAAACTGGTCTTCCGGTTTCATTAGCAGAAGATCCACTTACTTGTGTAGTAAGAGGGTGTGGTACTGCGCTTGAATCAATTTCATTATTAAGACAAGTTACGACCCTGTCTTAAAAAACTATGCTTAGAAATAAAGTTTCATTTTCTCCTTTAACTGAAACGGAGCGAGTGAGAAAACTGGGCCAGATGTCCGCACTTCCCAAAGCAGAATTTGTGATGTGGACCAAAGGGCAGACCGAGCGTCATGCTTGCGAGATTGTTTTATATAATCCCGATAACCATCTTTTAAAATTTAAGCCTATCAAAAGTTGGAAGCCCGATGCAGGTGTTTACTGCATTAATTTAGAACTCAAGGGTCTCAATTATTTTATGAAAGCTTCGGTTATTATTATCGAAAAAGAATTTTATATTAATACCAGCGTGGAATTTTTTAAGAGTGAACGTCGTTCCAGTTTCCGTTTACTCACCTATCCAATTTATAAAGTGAAAGCCTATATTAAAACAGCTGAGGCCAAGCTCGCCGCTGAGAACGTGGTGGATTTTAAAACCAAAGTTTCTCAGGTGAATATGTTTCAGCAATTTCTTTCAGTCATTAATCCTAAAGATGCTCAAAAGCGAAATGAAGGTTATATACCTTTTCGCGTGACAGATCTTTCCGCTACAGGAATGGCGATTTATGTGGGAGAAATGGAGCAGGAACTCTTTCAAGAAAATCAAAAATTTCATCGTTCAATTATCCATTTCGAAAACAAAGAAATTGAAATTGATGAGATGTTGGTAGTTTTTAAAGCACCTTATGTGCAAACAGATAGAAATAATTTAAAAGTTTTCAAAATCGGTATAAAATTTATTAATCTAAATTTTAATACGGATAAATTGATCACGAGTATTATTAATTCAAAGCTGCGTAATTACGACGAGAAAAATAGTTTTGAGGACTTTATCTAATGTTGAAATATCTTTTATTATTATCACTATTTTCTTGTGCGAGTCCTTTTGTGGTTTCTGTTTCATCTTTGAGTATTAAAGATGAACATGTGGTTTACGATTATAAAGATACTAGCGGCGAAATGTTGATGGAAAAAGTAGTAAAATACAAAGATAAAAAAGTGATTACTTCACGTAAACTTTATAACAATAATCTTTCGAACAAAAAAATGCTAGAAAGGTCTGTCACTGTTTCGGAGCTAGGTTTGTTAACGGTGGGCGAAAGGCAAACGCCGCTTCTGCGCCCTTTTGTTTCTCAATACACAGTTTGGTTTGATGGGAAGGAATACTTTACTCAAATGAAACTTAATAAGGTCAAAAAAAGTTTGGATATTCTACTTAAAAGCCCAGAAGAAAAATGGAATGGGACAAAAACAATTCAGTTTCCTACGGGTATTCACTTCTGCTTCTTTTCTCAGGTGGTCGAATGTTTGAAGAGTACTGGATTCTTTAAGCAGGCCATTGAACAAAAAGCAGGATCATTGGACCTCGTAATTATTTGGGATACCTATCCGTATTTTAGTGAAATTTATGCTAATCTTAATGAAGAAGTTTTTTCTGCGGCCACCATTAAGTATGAAACTGAAGACATAAACAAAAAGAAAGATGATAAGGTTCATCACTTTTCTTTGGACGTGAATGAGCAGTTAATACTTTATGAATTCAATGAAAAATACGAATTTGAGAAATTTTATTGGATCGCTCAAGGTGTAACGATGGAGCGAAAACAAAGGAAACCAGTTGAACGTTAAGGAATTGGGTCAGACTATTATGACTTCGATTGAAGGTCTAACTCTGACTGATGATGAAAAAAAATTCTTATCTAAAGAAAATATT
>JAEUWD010000001.1 GCA_016786485.1 Bacteriovoracaceae bacterium
AGAAATAATTTTTGTTCGCTCATTCCAACCAGTTCCATCATCTTGAAATACGTACAAGGCGCCAGCTTGGTTACCAGCTGAGTTATCATCTTCGATGGCACCGATCACAGCAATATCACCGTGGAGAGCAACTGAAGCACCAAATTTTAGTCCAGCAAAACCATCTGAAGCTGTCACCGCTTGAACAAAAACCCAGTTGGTTCCATTATAAGTATAGAAATAAGCTTCACCTTCATTTGAGTTTTGAGTTTGTGAAGAAAGAACTAAACGCTCACCACTGATATCAACACCGGAGTCAAACAGCGAAGCAGAAGAAGTTGGCATAAATTTATGCTTCATGCTCCAGGTATTTGCAGCTAGTTCATAAACATAAACAGCACCGTAGTCAGTGCCATTTTGATCATCAAGAGCGCCAACGATTGCTGCAAAATTTCCATAAAGCGCAAGATTTTTACCAAAACGATCACCTATAGCACTATCAGGATTTAAAATAATTTGTCTTTCAGTCCAGGTGCCGGCACTTTCAGTATAGTAATAAACTTTTCCTGAACTTACATCCGCGCCAACTTGAGAGCCATAGGCACCAACCAATAATTTACCTTCATGTAAATCAAGATTGATACCAAAGTTAATAGCGGCCACGCCGTCACTTGGAGTGATTTTACTTTGGTATAACCACTGGACCCCGTTGAAAGTATAATAGTAAACAGCACCATATGAACCAACTACTAGTTCATCCGCTTCTACTCTAAAATCGATACCGAAGCTATCCGAACCAACGAAAGCTTCTGGTCGCATCATCTTTTGTTTAAATTCCCACTTACCATTTTCAAATTCATAGTAATAAACCGCACCAACATTTGATTTCGTTAAGTAATCATGATCTTTTGCCGAAACAAACATTCGATTTCCATGTATATATGATTTGGTAGAACCAAAGTGATCATCAACTTTTTGTGGGGCCGAAGCATAAATTTTCCATTCTGCAATCGGACTACTACCATTGATGACTAAATTTTTATTTCCGGCCAAGGCGTTGACACTCGCCAATGCTGGCAAGGTTAATAAGGCCGGGGTGGCTGCACTATTTTGAATGGTTGCACCGTTAGCATTTAAACTATTGGTCGCAAGATAATTGAGATCGGCAGAAGCGTCACCGAATTCTACGTTATAATTGAAAACCAATGTATCAGATAAACCACTAAAATGCGCGGTCCCAGAATTATGATTAGGAACAAACATTTCACGTGCACCATCATTATCAATATCCCCAGTTGCGACTTTACCAACGGGATTACTCATGTTCCAGTTTTCGACAAAATTATAGGTGCCTGAACCATTATTATTGTAGTAATAAACCTTTTGACCGCTGGCACTCCCAGTCCATGAACCTATATAGAAATCGATATCACTATCATTATCATCATCAACTAAATGAGCAAATGTAGCCGAAGCCAAAGCGTCTGGTAAATCCATCGTCTGAAATGAAGAAAAGGTACCATTATTATTACCTTTAAAAATTTCAATACTTCTGGTTCCACCACCAAGCCAACCACCTACTGCAACCAAATCCAACGAGCCATTGTTATCAACATCAGTGGCATAAATTTTAGTCATAGTTGAACTGGCCGTCACTGCAGCCGAAGGTGCATTAAATGTCCCATCTCCCACACCTTCATAATAATAAAAAGTTGTACTTGAAATAGATGAGTAAACAAAATCTAGTTTATTATCATTATTAAAATCTCCTACTTGTACACTATTGGCTGGCGGTGCGAGAACAGAAGTATTTTGGTGAACAAAAGTTCCCGTACCATCGTTTAGATAAATACTCGTACGACTGTGATCAACAATAGCAACTATATCGACATATCCATCGGCATTAAAATCACCCAAATCCAATCCTAGCGGTGCTCCCGTAGCGCCGTTGCTAATTATCTGCGTATTAGTAAAAGTGCCATCCTTATCATTTTTTAAAATATTTAAATAAGAAGGGATCGTTCCAGATTGAGTTATAATATCCAAATATCCATCTCGATCAACGTCTGCAACTTTAGGTATGTTAATACCACCAAGAGCACCGTAATTGGCAGCAGCTGCAAAAGTTCCGTTTCCATTATTCAAACGAACTTTTAGACTATCCGCCCCCCAAGCATTCAAGATCAGATCCAAATGACCATCATTATTTAAATCATAGAGATCTGCGCTGGTGGCTTGATTGCCGCCTGCTTCATAGGAACTTAAATATTGATAATCACGCATGTGAAGCATATCAGTAAAATCTAAAACCTGATCGTTCGTTCCTGTTTCCATCGTGATTCGCGGAATACCACCAGTCACTGAAACATTTTCAGAAAATTTCACATGGACTGGAACTAAGTCGCCTGTACGATAAGTTCCGTTAGCAAGCGGTGAAGTCACTTGAGTTACATATGGCTGCGCGGTTGAGTTGATGATAACGTTGTAATCATTTTTTAATGATCCAGGATATGCTCCTGTTGCAACACCAAGGTAGACTGGTTTCCCACCAGCATCGGTAATCGTTGCTCCATTTAAGTTGAAACAACTAAAACACATAAAATCTAAATCTGGTGTCGACTCGTTATAACCAACGACATAACTACAAGTTAATTTATTAGGAGCGGTGTAAGTACAACTGGCAGTTGCGCCGTTATTTAATTGGTAGAGAATTGGGCCACCGGTTACTGTTATATTTCCATCGAAAGTTAAAACAATCGTTACCGTGTTACCAGTATTGTAAGTACCGTTAGTCGCAGCAATATCGTTCATACGAACTTGTTCTGATTTTAATCGAACGAAACCTGAGTTTTTAATTTCATTAAAGCCATACATACGATCTGAGGTCACAAATAAGTCACCTGAACCGTCTTCGGCCAAAACTAATTTATGACGTTGAGGTGCTGTGGTAGAAGAAAAACCCCAACCATAATTAAAATCTGTATTAATTGTTCCATCTTCTTTTAGTCTGACAAAAGATTGAGAAACCAAAGTTCCGTTATAAGCGGTGAAAGCACCGTAAACGTAAATATCGTTGGTTCCATCCAGCGCTGGCTGAATATCGTAAACACCACTATTAAACTTCGAACCACCGGCCGCATTGAAGCCTGTATCAGAATCAAGTGACCCATCAGCATTTAAACGCACAATGTGATTTTTTGCGGTCCCATTATAATTACTAAAAATACCACCGACATAAATATCACCTGAGCCATCTGGTACAAATTCTATAGAATAAACAGCGTCACCATTAACTGTTCCAAAACGCGTACCACCAGCGAAACTGGTGTCGATGCTACCATCTGAATTGAGTCTCGTTATTTTATTATGACCAGCTGTCACTCCATCTAAATGAGTAAAGCTACCACCTATATAAATTTTTCCATCATCGGTTACGGCGAGTCCTTGTAAACAGCCACCACCACCGATTGAATAACCAGATAATCCAAATTCTTGCTTAGTGAAACTTGGATCTTCTGAACCGTCTGGTAGAATGGCTTTGATATAGCAGGACCCTTGACCAATACCTACGATTGAGTTAGGCCCTGGTCCAGTATAAAAAAATCTTTCATTAATTTTATCTTCAACGATGGCGTAACCAAAATTATTAATCCCACTTTCATCAAAATTAAAAGTGGCATCATTGGCTCCTGTTTTAAGAATACGAATTTGCTTATCAGTTGTGCCGCTATTGTAATTATTAGATCCCCAAACATAAATATGTTCTTTGCTATTGTCCGAAGGAGAAACTGCTGCCGTCACCTGGTTGGTATTTAAAAAACCGGTTCCTGTAAAAGTTGCAGATGGGGCCCCTGTTGCGCCGTTAACACAAGCGACTTCATTTGGTAGTGTCGTTCCGCTGCCATGGCTTACCACGACACCTGCGGCAATTAAGTTATTACTACCATCATCCAAGCGGGCGACAGCATAAATACCAAAATTACCTATATCAAAAGTAGTTCCTGGGAAAGCTGCATCGACAGTACCATCGAGATTATTTCTAAAAAGACCTGAAGTATTACTTCCGATATATGTTGTACCATAAGAAAAAACTTTCGCTTCACCTGCATCGGCGTATACACCAACTTTTCCGGTGGCGCCGTTAAGAATCGTACTACTTAAATGATTGTAACCAGCATCCAAACTTCCATCATTATTAAATCTTAGTATTCTAGTACTACCAGAAAATACTCCGTTATAATTACTGAAGCCACCAGTAACGTAAATATCTCCACTGACATCTGGAGCATTAATCATTTCTGTTATGTAATAATCAAAACTCGCAGTAGAAAATGCTGGGTCGATCGTTCCGTTTGTGTTCAAACGAATAATTCCATTAAAGCCAGTTCCATTGTAAGTATTGGCAAGATAGGAGGCGACATAAATTTTACCTGAACCATCGTTGGCGGCCAAGGTTGCATCAGCAACACTTGCTAAACCAGTTCCAACATTAAAGGTACTTCGAATCGAACCATCACTTTGAATTCGAACAATTCTTGGTGAACTTATTCCTTTATAAGTTGCTGAACCACCAGTCACATAAATATCACCTGTTCCATCGTTGGCCAACATGACTTTAGTTGCACCACCGCTAAAGCCGGTTCCAACCACAAAAGATGTATCGATAGAACCATCAAGATTTAGACGTACGATGCCAGGTGAGCTGACTTGATTTACTGTTGAAAAAACTCCAACCACATAGAGTTTATTGATAGTGTTATCTTTGACGATGCTATAAATGACGTTGTTTGGATTAGCAAAGAAGCCTGCGTCGGGTGTACCATCAGCATTAAGCTTAATAATTCTTGGAGCGTAAGTTTCACCATACCGACTGAATTCTCCGGCGACGTAATAGTCACCCGAACCATCTCCTTCAATATCGATATCACGAACAAGACCGTTGAAACCGAGACTATTAAAACCAGCGACAGGATTTCCGCTAGTGTTTAGCTTTAACATATTACCAGCAGGATTTACTCCCACCTTATTCACTCGATTTGTCATGGCACACACATCACCCCAATTCGTTGGTTGGATCCAACCTGGCGCGCGGTTGAAATGCACATTCCCCCAGCCTGGAGCAATATCAAAACTCTTGGTTAAAACAAGTGTCCGAGTAATACCTTTATAAGCCGATGTGAAATTGAGAACGGCATTATTTAAAACCGTATCACGAATCGTGCCACCACTTAGTGTGATCGTTGCAGGATTGATATGCAGACCATTATCATCATTATCGCCGTAAGCTATAGTGCGACTAAAAATAAGTTCATCTGTTCCGGTTCCACCACCATAAGTAAAGTTCACGGTTTGATTCCACATTTGAACTGAAATGTATGGCGCGCCGGTCACGTTAACAATTTCACTAAACTTTAAACGGAATTGGAGATTGTCACCTTCGCGTGCTAAAGCCACAGGCGTGATAACATCAATAACAGTTGGGTCAACACCATCGACAGCAATATTTTTGTTATTGGCAAGATTTGAAATAGGCATTGCAAGATTTGCATCGTTATCGCCTGCATCACGGATATAAATTCCGGCGGTCATTGAAACCACATTTAAATCTGCGGAGCTATCACCTGTGCCAACAGTATAGTTAAAAGTTATCGAGTTCGCTCCGCTCACCACCATGTTCACCGTATCACCAGTATCAAGGGTCAAGGTTGGAGTACCAGAAATAAAAATATTTTCTGAGAAGACAACGGTGATATCCACCACCTGACTAATACCGTATGTGCCGTTGGCCAGTGTTGAAGAAATAGAACTGATGGTTGGAGCAGTTGTATCAATCACAATCGCGCGATTATTAGCAAGATTTGATCCTGGTAAAGTCGCGCTTACAGCATTACCTGCGGCATCTTGAGCGTTACCAATATTAAATGCTGTTACATTAAGATCAGAAGAGTTTTGACTTGCACCAACGGTGTAGCGATACACAATCGCTGAGGTTCCAGAACCACTTTGATAAACAGCTGTTGCTCCAGTATCCAAAGTTAAAGTTGAAGTTGTCGTGGTCACCGCCTCACTGAAGTTTACGGTAATATCAATCAGTGGAAATCTCGTCACACTGTGAACACCGTCTTCGGCCGGAGCTGCATTGATTGATGCAATAGTCGGTGCAGTTGTATCAATCACGATC
Organism: Bacteriovoracaceae bacterium; assembly: GCA_016786485.1. Taxonomy (GTDB): domain Bacteria; phylum Bdellovibrionota; class Bacteriovoracia; order Bacteriovoracales; family Bacteriovoracaceae; genus JAEUWD01. The sequence goes on from JAEUWD010000001.1 coordinate 6,161, forward strand.
GCGCGATTGTTGGCGAGGTTCGATACAGGTAATGTCCCATCAACTAAATTACCACCAGCATCATTAGCTGTTCCAACATTAAAACTAGTAACATTTAAATCTAAGGAATTATGACCTGCACTTACTGTATAACGATATGTAATTGAAGTCGTACCTGTACCACTTTGATAAACCGCTGTGGCACCTGTATCTAGTGTCAAAGTGGAAGTTCCAGCATTAACGATTTCAGAAAAGTTTACGATAATATCAATAACACTTCCAGCATCATGTGAAGTATCCAATGCCGGTGCTGCATTAATCGAAGAAATTGTTGGGACTAAAGCGTCGATCACAATTGCTCGATTGTTGGCCAAATTATTTCCTACCGGCAATGTCGTATTAACTGGATTACCACCAGCATCGATGGCATTACCTAAGTTATAAACAGATACATTTAAATCTAAAGTGTTGGCGTCAGCAGCACCTACAGTATAGCGATAAGTAACAGCAGAAGTGCCCGATCCAGATTGATAAACTGCCGTCGTTCCATTATCTAAAGTTAGAGTTGAAGTTGAAGTCGTAACTGCTTCAGAAAAATTCACAAGGATATCGATAATTGCACCTGCACTATGAACACCATCTAAGGCCGGAGCTGCGTTGATAGAAGCAATGGTTGGGGCAGCATCCAGTGTACAAGGATTTGTAATTGTCCACGTTTCGGAAATTAGCTGGCTTTCAGCCATTTTACCGGCAACATTACAAGGTTGTGTCGGACCATATCCAAAAGTTTGAATATTCGAATTTGTTGTATCTACTTTTATTAAAAAATTACTAAATGAAATAATAGGTTGAAGCGAACCAATAAACATACCTTCCATATTTGTAACATTTGAAATACTCCATCCCGACAGATCTGGGTCAGCATTGGTGGCCCCATAAAACATGTAACTCATATTTGTAACATTTGAAGTATTCCAAATATTACCCACGGTCGTAGTCACTGGGCTAGCAATGGTCGCTCCATAAAACATTTCTGACATATTGGTAACATTTAACGTGTTCCAGTTGTCTACATCGGGATTTGCAGATGTAGCACCTCTGAACATCGCAGACATATTTGTCGCCGATGACGTATTCCACCCAGAAGTATTTGGATTAGCTGAAACTGCATTCATAAACATATTAGAAAAGTTCGTCACATTCGAAGTATTCCAGCCAGAAGTGTTTGGGTTGGCAAGTGGTGTGAGGGCAAACATATACGACATATTAGTCACATTTGAAGTATTCCAAATATTTCCAACTGTGTTCGTAACTGGATTAGCTACTGAGGCACCATAAAACATTCCTTCCATGGTTGTAACATTAGAAGTATCCCAACTATCAACATCCGGATTTGCAGATGATGCATTATAAAACATAAGGGCCATAGTTGTTGCACTCGATGTATCCCAGCTAGATGTATTGGGATTAGCAGATGTTGCATTATGAAACATGAGTGCAAAACTAGTAACATTAGATGTATCCCAGCCTGCAGTGTTTGGATTAGCATCCCAAGCATTAGAAAAGGCGTAGGTAAAATTTGTCACATTCGAAGTATCCCAAGTGCTACCATCTGGCTGAGCATTAGGTGCATCCCGGAACATATCTCCCATATTTGTAACTAAACTAGTATCTCCACCTAAAACGGTAGTTAAATTATTACAGCCCATAAAAGCACCGTAAAAATCTCTCCACCCTACAGCGCCAAGATTATCAACAGCAATAATTTTATCTTTATCTCCTGCACCTGCAAAAAACCAAGCTTCCACCGTTCCATAGATCGTAACCGTATAAGTTCCAGCGGCCGCGTAAGCATGCGTTTTATCCACATCATTCCATGCAGTAATAGCTTGCACCGGAGCACCATCTCCCCAATCCACAAAGAAGTTATAATTAAAACCTGATCTCAGTGGTAGCGTGATAGTCTCTGCTGGTGCAGTCGTTTGCCAACGTGAGATGAAAGCGTTCACGGTTGATATAATAATATTTTTATTAAACGCTAAGTCGGACGCAGGAATCGCAAGGTTAGCATTATTGGTAGCAGCGTCTCGAATAAAAGTTCCTGCCGTCATTGAGACTACATCCAGATCAGCTGAAGCATCTCCGGCACCAACCGTGTAGTTAAACGTGATGGTGTTCGCGGTACTTGAGACCATGTTAAGCACATCACCAGTATCAAGCGTTATCGTTGGTGTGCCTGAGATCGTAATGTTTTCTGAGAAGGTAACGGTGATATCAATTACAGACCCTAAACTATAAGTTCCGTTAGCAATCGCCGAAGTTATGTTTGTGATAGTTGGAGCTTGAGCATCGATGACGAGTGCTTTTAAATCTTGCAAACGATTTGGGTTTACCGGAAGACCGCCAGCAAAATCATTGAGACCTGAATCGCGCACAGTTGCGCCAGCGAAGTTAAATGCTGTTACATCCAAATCTGCTGAGTTGTGTCCTGCTAGTACGGTATAATCAAAAACTAAGACGGTCGCAGTTGATGCTCCAGAATTATAGGTTGCAGTTCCGCCTGAGTTTAAAGTCAGTGTTGGTGGACCGCCCACGACGTTAACCGCTTCATTAAAGTTCACACGAATGGCGACAGCTTGAGTTGCGATATACGTGCCATCAGCGGTCAGTGAATTTATACTTGTAATATAAGGTGCACCGGTATCAATCGCGATATTTTTATTATCGTTAAGATTCGCTCCCACTGGCATACCAAGGTTAGCATTATTACCGGCAGCATCTCGAATCGTATCGGTATTTAAATTAACTGAAGTCACGCCTAAATCAGCTGCCGCATCTGCCGCACCGACGGTATAAGTAAATGTCCAAACTGTTCCTGTGTCAGAAGTGTAAACTGCTGTACCACCGGAAGATAAATTTAAAAATGGATCAGGTGCACCCACTGTATGTGAAACCGCTTCTGAGAAAGTCACATCGATGGTAATGACTTGGCCGGTTGAATAAGAACCGTTCGCAATAGGCGATGTTATATTGGTAATAGTTGGAACAACCGTATCAACGTAAATATCTTTATTATTATCTAAATTATTTGCACCAGGTAATACTGTCGAAGTATTATTTGATGCGACATCGCGAATGGTTGCTGTGCCTAAATTAATGGATGATACATTTAAATGTGGCGCTATAGTAATAGATGAGTTTGCAACTAGAACTGTGTAATCAAAAACTAAAACCGTTGTTCCTGAACCTGAATTGTATGTCGCTACTCCACCATTGGATAAAGTCAAAGTCGGATCAAGTGTACCACCCACTGTCACGTTTTCTGAAAACGTCACTTGGATTTGCAGTGATTCACCAATGGAATAAACATTACCAACACCGTCAAGATCAGCCGAAGTTATTTGCGTTATCGTAGGCCCTGCCGTATCAATCACAATCGCACGATTAGCAGCTAGATTTGAAGCCGGTAAAGTAGCGTCAACTAAGTTGCCAAGTCCGTCAGCAGCTCCACCAATATTAAAAGCGGTCACATCTAAGTCCGCAGAGGTATGCCCCGCTAAAACGGTATAACGATAAGTAATAGAAGTTGTATTTGTGCCAGATTGATAAACAGCATTGACTCCAGTATCTAAGGTAATACTAGAAGTGCCCACACTTACCGCCTCGGAAAAATTGACGACGATATCAATGACATCACCTACGCCGTGTGAACCATCAAGTGCGGCGCTTGCGTTAATACTTGTAATAGTTGGCGAACTGGTATCGATATTAATATTTGAGTTGGCCGCCAGATTACTGACTGGCAAAGTTAAATCAGCATCATTATTTAAAACATCTTTAATGGTGATAATCACAAAAGGCAGATTGACCGAAGTCACATCAAGATCAGTGATGGTATCTGCTGAACTCACAATGTAATTAAAGGTTAATGTATTCGTACCTGTACCAGTGGTGTAATTGACCGTCACTCCATTGTTAAGGTTAATCGTCGGAACACCAACCACAAAAATATTTTCTGAAAACGTCACTTCGATCGGAATGACAGCGCCTACACCATAGGTACCATCCGCTACGGCAGCATCAACAGCAGTAATCGTTGGGGCCGAAGTATCAATCACTAGTGCTTTATTCGTGGCCAAATTTGTAGCAGGTAGAGTGTTAACGGCAGTATTTGGAATCGCAACTATATCTCTCACGGTTGAAAAGTCGACACTAGCAACATCCAAGTCTAAGCTCGACTCTCCCGCATTTACTGTATAACTAAAAGTTAAGATATTGGTTCCAGTCCCACTGACGTAATTGGCAGCGCCTCCAGTATCAAAAGTCAATGTTGGTACGCCAGTCACATTCACAACTTCATTCATCGTAACCTGAATAAGCGCAACTTGTGCCGTTCCATAAGTTCCATCAGTTAAACTTGATGTGATGTTTTGAATAAAAGGCTGCACGTTATCGACAATCACAATATTTTTATTTCCACCAAGTGAAGAACTCGCAGTGGTTAATGGAAGAGTTAACTCCGCATCATCTCCTCCACTGCTAGCAACAATGCTCCCACCCGACAATCCTAAGGCACTTGTTGAGAGGTAATTTAAATCGGCTGATTCGTGACCATTTAAAATATTATAAGTAAAAACGAGTGTCGTTGAGCCTGAACCACTGACGTAAGTAATCACCGCATCTGCTGTTCCAGTTTCCAGTGTGAGACTTGGAGTACCTGTCACATCCACGGCCTTATCAAAAGTGATTTGAATGGTTAGACTTGCGCCGGGATTATAAGTGCCATCGGCGTTAGTCGCCGTTACATTGGTAATTTTTGGTGGAGTCACCACGCTACCTGTCGTCGTAGTACTCGTTCCAACTACTCCACCACCAGTCGTAGTCGACGTTCCAATTGGGCCGCCCCCACCAACACCTGCTGAAGGTGGCACCGATGCTGGAACTTTTGAAGGTGGTCGATACTCATCATCACTATTGACTAAAGTCCTTGGGCTTACAGAGGATGAATCATCATCGGCAACGCCCGCATAGGATATTGATTCAGCTGGTGCATCGACTGGATATAAATCAATCGGCTCATTTTCTCGGCCGCGAATATATCGAGTGGCACTTGATTCTTCTGGTTTTGAAGCCGGTTTACGATTTATTTCTTCATCTGGAACCTGTAATGGTTTTAGACTTTTGGCTTGCTTCTTTTTTGAGACTTGTTTTGCTTCTTCGTCGACATTAATTTCTTTATCTGGAAATAAAAGCGTAAGCCCATAGATGAGGGCAATGACCGCCACGCCTTTGGTGACATTGGATTTTAAATTTCCATTGTTACTATCAAAGCTCATAAATATTACTTATCTCCACCTTCTATTATCGGTTAAGTCGGCCTAAAAAATGAGTTTAGGCTGCGGAAGAAAAAACTCAATAATTTCATAAGGTTAAGTGTAGCAATTAGGCCCGTAATAAGCTTCATTTAGCTGGCTAATGAAAGATGTGGCGAACTTCCTTGGCGGTGTGTTTTTAAGTGCTCAATATTACTAATTTTTGTTCAGCTGTAACTTAGGTCCTTTTATGCCTTCTATATTTCAATGACTTAGACGGCCTGGAATGGCATCGCAGTTGCAATTTTGTTTCTACTGAGGTCAATAATGAAAAATAAAATTTTACTCTCACTCACTTTCTGTTTCTTATTTTCACCCGAAACTTTTGCTCAAAAACTGAGTATTGGTGTTCAATATGTGACGAACGAATTTGAATTTAGTGATAAAAATATGTCGGATGAGGAAAAGAAACTTTTTCTTGTACCACAAGCTGCACCTGAATATGGACCGGTCGTTTTTAATGCGGCCTTAAGTAAAAAGCTTAATAAAAACACATCCCTGGTTGGAACACTTTATGTTAGTTGTCCTATCAAAAATGAAAGCTCGACTTCTACGACACATTTCTATAATGATCCAAGAAACTATAACGTTAATTATGTGGTAGCTGATCCCGCACTAGGTATCGAAGGTGAATTTGATTACCACTCATTTGTTGATGTCCTGAATATTCAGACGACCTTCGCTTTTCAGGAAATTGCACTAGGAATTAATCGTAAGTTTGGAAGAAACTTTCAATTAGAAGCCAGTTGCGGACTTGATCATCGAAGTCAAAAATCTGAAGTTCAGAGAACTCCGACTGAATATGTGGTCTTTTATCAAACTGAAACCGAATTAAAAGATGATACCTATTATATCGTGCCAGTCGCTCGTAGTATCGACTCACAAACTTTAGGCGAAACGTATACGCAAAATGTTCGTACCGACAGCTTTAATGCCTCACTTCGGGCCAGTGCTATTGTTAACATCTATCGCTCATCAAGAGATAAACTAATCATCGCGCTTGAAGGTGGAGCAAAGTACCTGGTCGGAAAAGATGTTAATCCAAATGTTGGCCTAAGATTGACTAAAAAATTATAAAGTCGTAGTGTGCAAACCATGATAAAAAAACTTTTCACACTTACCTATCTAGCTTTTATTTTATTTACTCATTTCGCTTTAGCGCAAAACAAAAATCCTGATTACGCTAAACTTCTTTATTACACTCGCGAGTTAACAACCAGACCATCGGTCATGAAATTTCTAAATGAAACTTTCAAAGAAGAATTAGCGCAAATCCCAGAGGAAGCGGCTGAAAAATTTGATATTCCCAAAGAAGCTTTACGCCGAATTTCAGAAACTCAGTTTCTGGCCATTATCGAACGTCATCCTGAATTATACGAATTTATTGATGAGTACTTAAAAAAAGTACCCGAATCGATTGAAGATGAAACCGCTCGAGACATTAAAATTCATGAGGCGTGGCAAGCCAAGTTTAATAAGATGGCAGATATTGAGGAGCTCAAAACAAATCTTTTGAAATACGCCAACCCACTTGAACCTTATGTTTTTAAAGTCCCAAAAGGAAAACCTGGTTTTGAAGTTGTTGAAATCTCTGCCAACCATGCTTTTCAGCACGAAGGCAAAATGATCGAAGCAGTGGCGATTGACGAAAAACTCGCGACCAGAATTAGAAAATGTAAACAATACGCTTTCAACGTTTTCGATTTTGATAATATGATTATTGCTGACGCTATTATCGAGGCCCATGAAAATGGTGCGAAGATTATGGGCGGGATCGATAAGAACGTTATTGATTCTCGACCAGAGGTAAAAGCTGTTTACGATAAAGTGACTAAGGCCGGAATAAAAATCACGCCAGTTAACCCAACAAACTTAAATCATCAAAAGCAACATGCTTTTGACTGGGATCATCCAGACCTCGCTGAGGCTTGGTATTTAAGTGCTAATAATACCTATTCGTGTATGCGTTCAACAGGTGATTTAACAGTAGAACAAGCAGAACAACTTTCAGCGGCTGAACTCAAATATGCCATTTCCAATGCCAATCACGTATTGGTACTAAAAGGTCAACTGCCAGCACTCGTGGCTTATCACAATCTCAGTTTATCAATTTCAGAAAAATATCTCTTACGCGGAAAAGAATTTCCTCTTTCGAGTGCCTTCAGAATTATGGGAGAAAAAATCTCTGACGACTATACGACTAGTCTCTACCTCGCTTTCACACCAGGCGGTGGTATGAAAAACATTAATCGAAATGTTTTTGGACAAATTATTCAAAATGGCACAGGTGACATTTATTTAGGCGTCTTCGTGGCTTCCTCTGACGATCTGTACGATGAAATTAAAAATGCCGTTATTGCTGACTACCTTCAAAAGAAAAAAGAACTCACAAAAGTTTTCTTTGTCGGTGATACCTCTTTTGCGATGAGAGAATACAGTATCGCTCTTCCTCTTTCTGGACTTTACCGTGAAACTTATGAACATAAGAGCGGCGGCGAAGTTGAAAAATTAAATATCTATGTCGACGATCCGACCAATGAGTTAGTGCAGACACTAAGTGCAGAAGATATGGAAAAATTTCGTTCGATGATTAAAATTGCGCCAGAAGTTTATGGTGAAACTCATATCACCCTACCGGATGGGACTTCAGCGAAACTTACTTCAAAAATCCATCACAAATTGATGGCAAGAGGCAATGTTTCAACTCCAGGGAACTCATTTAACCCAAGTGGTGCTGCTGATACCAATACGGAACAAGTTGTCGTTTTAAGTGATCCGAAAGAAACAGCAAAAGTAAAATCTATCATCATGAGTTTGTATAAAAGATCGGAAGGCACGGTTTATAACGAAATGAAAAAGCGTAATGCTCACGCCATTAAAGTTCTAGGCCAAGAAAAATTTGATAAAGTTGTTAAGAAAATTCAAGATAAGTTAAAAGCTGATTGCGACGCAAAACTAAAAATTAAAGCGTAAAAGTTTTATCTTTTAAATAAATTTCTTTGTATCCCAAATATGCTTTGTAGTGATTAGCGACCATGTGCTTTTCTTCCGGTGTGAGCTCACGCACCACCTTGGCCGGATTACCCATAATCATCACGCCCTCAGGGAAGACCTTCTTCGGAGGTACTAAGCTATTAGCAGCAACTAAAGAGTTTTTCCCAATAATAGCATCATCCAGGACGGTCGCCCCCATCCCAATCAAGCAACTATCATTAATCGTACAACCATGCAGCGTTACACTATGGCCGATACTCACATTCGCTCCAATAATTAATGGAGAGCGTTCTGTATTATGTAGCATCGAGAGGTCTTGCACATTGGTATTCTCGCCCACTTGAATCACATTCACGTCGCCACGTAGCACGGTATTAAACCAAATTGAAGTATGATTACCTAACACTACGTTTCCTATTACCCATGCGCCAGGTGCCACAAAAACACGCTCACCAATTTGGGGAATATGGGACAGATAACTGAGAATTCGTTCTTTCATGATTTCTTAATATATCGAGAAAATTGTATTCACAATCAAAAAATTCGAGCGTATATAACTCCTATGAAAACGATCGTATTTGGTCTTATATTTTTCATGAGTCAGCAAGCCTTCACGCAAGATGAGTGTCGTCTTCGTTACTTTACCGTCTCAAAAAATATCATGAGCATTATTCAAGATGCAGTCGATAAACAGATAACTATCCCACATTTTAAAACGAAATATTATGGCAATATCACGCTTGCCAATATCTCACGGCCGGTCTGCTGGAAAGATGATATCTGCGTAACTGAAACTCGCAGTCGCTATTTGAAACTAAAAGACAAAGTTGATAATGCGATTGCTAAAGCGGCAAGAAAAAGTAGCGTGCACAAACAAGAAAAAACCCTACGTCGAAAACTTTGGGTTATTGAACTTTTACGACAAGATAGAATTCTTAATCTGCCGGATGCTTGTAAGTAATTATTCTCCTGGCGTTTCTACCACAAATTGATAGTCCGCAAAGCCACTAATCGCAGCTGTGTGCAAGAGATGCTTAAGCGTACCGAAAGGTAATTTATGATCGGCTTGAATCAGAAGTGTTGGAGGAGGCAATAAATCCACATTTTCATCCGCCACATCTTTGTAGAAATCTTTTTTCTTTTGATATTCCTGAACTAAAAATTCTTTGAGTGGTTTGATCGTGCGGCCATCTTCCATTAGATAACTAGCAGGAAAACGACCAGCATCTAGTTTCACCATGGTCTTCTCGTCGACTACCAGCATATCCTTACTTAAAGCAATTTTAATCGCTTCTTTTGGCTCTTCCTTCATTTCAGCAGTTGGTAGTTTCATGCCTTTGGGAGGCGTTAGTTCTAATGAACTGACCGTCGCACTTTTAATTAAAAAGAAAAGCAGTACGGTTAGAACGTCCATCAGTGACGTGATGTTAACGTCCGTTCCTGTCGATGTCATCTTTTTACTTTTCTTCTTTTTTAAGGCCATATTACTTCTCCGCTAAAATAATTTCAGGAAATAAAACTCGGGTCTTCTCTTTCGTTCCGACTAAAGTCGTCAGCTCCATCGCCTCTTTCGCTTCCGCTAATTGCTTAAGCGCTTGAATCGAATAGATGACGGTCTGATATTCCACTTTATCCGTATAAGCAATGACTACCTTATTCTCATGCGGGAAAGCATGTTTAATACCTTTGACTGCATCTTGAATGCGATCGAACAATTGCTTCGTATCTTTACCGTAAACCACTTTCGAGAAACCGCTGTCGCGACTACCTTGATATTGATTATTTAAGAAGCGTAATAAATCTCTTTCGTTCACCATTTTTAATTCTGTTAATGGCCCAAGAAAGATTTCTGCTTTCTTATCATTTTCAATTTCAATTTTCAGCGCAAACAACTTTTTCTTATCATCCATCTCAGTACCCGACTTTTGCGAAGTTCCTTTCAAAATTGAAAGGTTCGAAAAAGTCATTACCATCAGGATGAAAAACAGTAGGGTCGTTAAGATATCCATCAACGATGTGATGTTGAGCTCGACCTCTGGTAATGGGTGTTTGTTCTTCTTTTTACGCAGCATTCTTTTTATCCTCTATTTTGTTTTCTGACTTTTCATTGATCTTAGGTTGTTGCTGAGTTGAAACAACATTTTTCGAAGAAAAGTTTTCGAAGTAACCGCTACCAGTTCTTAAAAGAACTAATAGTCGTGCTGAGAAATGATCCACTTCGTCCACAATCATGTTAATTTTGTTGAATAAGTAACCATAAGTTAACATGCACGGAATCGCTACAATCAAACCAAACGCTGTGGTGTTCATCGCAGTCGAGATACCCAGTGATAAGAGAACTTGTTTCTGAGAAGCTTCAACTGAACCTACCGCTTCAAACGTTGCCACCAGACCGATGATGGTACCTAAAAGACCAATTAGTGTCGCTACGTTAGCAATCGTGTACAAGAACGAAACTCTCATTTGTAATTTTGGAATAACCTCTAAGTTCGCCACTTCCACCTGATCTTGAATTTCATCAAATGGTCGGTCCGCATTCATCAGTGCTGCTTTAAACACCAGATAAATCGGTGCGTTCTTATTACTATTACAAAGTTTTAGCGCATCATCGATATTATTATCGATAATACACTTTTGAACTTGTTGAAAAAGTTTTGCTCCATCAGCATCATACTTAAACATGATGTAGTAAACTCGTTCAGCAATAACAATCGAGCCGAGAATGAACATGCCTAAAATTGGCCACATCCAAAAACCACCCGCTTGAAAGAAATTAATTAGAAACATCATAGATTACCCCTTGGTACTATTTTGCGTTATTACTCATTAAGATAAATGGATAATTGACCCCAACAGTGCCTCCACCTTTTGGTTTCGGAAATTTCCAGTCTTTAACTTTATCGACAATACATGCTTCAGTCGGACTATCTTTTAAAGTTGATTCTGTAATCTTAGGAACAGCGACAGCACCTTCAGCAGTAATAGTGAAAGCGATGGCGACTTTACCTTTAATATAAGGCTTTGCTACTAGTTGTTGTTCATAACAATATTGAATCTGTGGTAAATAACGTTTGATGATTTTTGCGATAACTTCTGGATCTAAACCACCCACAATTTCAATTTCTTCTTCATCTGGAATTCTGATCTCAGTACCTTTTGAAGGATTTAAACCATAGTCGCCGGCCCCCATACCACCACCGATACCTTGGCCTTTAAGAGCTCCGATCCCTACTGATTCACCACCACCACCTGAGCCTAAACCTTTATTTCCACGAGCAAATCCGCCATCAGCAATCGCTGAGGCTGAGTTACCGTCGGCCTTAGTGTTCGAAAGAATAGCGTCTGTATTTGAAACAGCACTTGGGGCAGCTTTCGCAAAAGCATTATCCAAGTTTACCATTTCAATTTTCTTTTCAGCGGTATTGGTTTGCGCCACAGCTTTTGATTTTGCTTCAGCTGCTTCCGCTTGTTCGGTTGGTTTTTTAGCATCTGCCTTTTCTAGCGCTTTTTCTTTATCTGATTTTTTCGCACTAGACTTACCTTCTTCAGCGCGGGCACGACCACCTTGATTTTGAGCAATCTGTCCAATTGCTGATTGTTGTTTCTCTTTAGCCGATTTAATACCCACATCATAAACCACCTTTTTCAAGTGCTTTGGAATATCTTCAATCTTTTTTTCTTTTTGTTCAGCTTCAGGAATAGATAAAACAAGAACTAAAAGAACATAGAAAGCTAGTAACCCTCCGATAATTTTCGATAACTGCTTATCAAATTTCGGAAGAATGCTGCCTTTGATTTTTTTAGCAGGATTAATAAATCTGAAAGTAATAATCAACTCACCAAATTCAATATGAGCTCTATCACCCATACGTAAATTCAATTGGAAGAAATCTTTCCCTACGAAGTTCTTGTTATAAAGTCTTAAGGTATCAAGGTTAATAACATCACCACCGTTCCAAATCAAACCATTGGCAAGTTTGGGAACGGTTAAAGTCAATTGTCCTTTGGCATAGTTAGCAAGTTCAAATTTTTGTTCTTTAATTGCACTGTCTGGCAATAACTCTTCTGGAATACCAAAAGTTGCTAAGCGAGGGTTACCAATACTAATATGTGAGCCCTGAGAAAATTGTTGGACTTCAAGAATTTTCTCGCCCCAGAAAAGTGAAACTTCCAGAACTGTTTTTTCACTGGATAAAATCAGTTCTTGTTCACTCGCAACAGTGGTTTTCTTGACATCATATTTTGGAAATTTTGATAACTCTGTTTCATCTAATTCTTTGAAGTAAAGCTGGTGTTCACCAATTTTAAAAACTTCATCATTTTTAATTTTGATCTCTGTAATCGGCTTGTCATTAAAATAGGTTCCGAATGAACTACCCAAATCGATAACTTTGATTCCATCGGCTTCATTTTTAATCAGCGCATGGATTCCACTGCATCGCCAGTCATTGATTTTAATATCAACGCCATCAGATGTTCCAAGATACTGCTCCCCAGAAATTTCTTCCAGGAAGAATGTCTTTTCTTCATCTCGATACATTTCTTTTAGAAGTAGTGCTGTTTTTTTCATTATTCTAAAGCTTCCTTCACAATGTGCTTAATCTCAGCGTCATGAAAACCTAATGTTTTAGGCACTAATGAAACTTGGTGGCCAAGTGAACGTTTACGTTGAAAGATGTAAAAGACAGATGGTGCTTTTACTTTCCCTTCGATCTTCTCACCCGTAAAATCTAATTGAGTATGACTTTTATATTTTATTTTGACGTTCTTCTTTGCCCCAGAATTAACTGGGTTTTGTGCCAAAGCGCTGGTCGCTAAAAATAGAAATGTCATCAACATCAAGTTTCTCATGCTTATCTCTTCTTATTTCTTAACTGTTTTTTAGCAGCTGGTTGTTTCGCAGCAGGCTTAGCTTCTGTTTCAACAGATGCTGGCATACGAGTCTGAACTTCTTCTGCGGCTTCATTATTTTTAACTTGGGATAATGGTAAATTTCCAAGTTCGTTGGTTTCAACAAACAGACCAACACTTGGGCCTTTATCTTTAATAGCTATTCGCATCTTCTTAGGCATTTCGATATTACCTAACTGATCAACAGCGCGGTAATAGATGGTTCTTTCTTTTTCCTGCCAAGTTGCTAAATCGATTGAACCATTAAGTTTGGTGTAGTTACGGCCATCATAACTTAATTCGATATGCTTAAGGCCTACACCTTCATCACGGCCTGTGATATTGATCACGTTTGGAATTGAAGTGAAGAAAACTTCGTTTCTCATCACCATAGAAACACTTGAATCAAATGATGAAGTCGGTGGTGTTTGATCAATGACAACAGAATAAGTTTTCGGGTTCGCTTTATTTCCAACATTATCAATCGCAGAGAAGGTCACTTCATAGTTTCCTTCTTCATTGAAACTCATCATGTGACCTTGATTACTAAGTGGAACTTCTTTGGCGTTCACTAAAAAGTTTTTCAGACCACTGTCTTTATCAGCCGCTGAAGCCGTTAACTTTAATCCCATGGTGGCAAAAATTTTACCACTCACTTGATGAAAATTACCTTGTTTATCCACATTCAAATCTGGAGCTTCTGTATCCAAATGAACGGTAAATTCTTTCCAGCCTTCTTGATTACCAACACGATCGACACCTCTAAAAAGAAGTTTCGAAAGTTTTTTATCAATAGCGAACTTATCTTCATATTTTGAAGAAAGTGAATTGTTGATTCGGTATTCGATTTCCTTAACACCAGAGCCTTCATCTTCTGATTCTAATTGAATCAAAGCGCCCAGATTTGTGTAGATCTTATCTTTCACTTGAAAAACATCTCCACTTAACTTAGCTTGAGTTTTAGGCGTCGAAGTATCAACGGTAAATTGATAAGGCACCCATTCTTCCTTATTACCTACATTATCGATTGATGCGTAATTAATTTTATAAACACCAGGACTCGAGAAATTTTTCTTTGCCGTGTAGACTTGAACTTTGTCATCACTTGCTTTCATTAAGGTTTTTGAAATCCCAGACAAATTGTCTGATCCTGAAATAACCAGTTGAGCGTTTGGTCCAACATAAGTCATCTCATTATTCTGATAATATTCACCGAACCAGCTCACTTGTGATCTTGGTTTGGTTAAGTCTACATAGATACGAAAGCTTTGCACTGGTGACCAGTTATTAACAGGGTCCACCGCTTTAAATCTTAAGAGATGTAAACCTTCTTGCTTAAACTGTAATTGGGACGAATATAATTTAAAGTCTTCATCGTTAAGACTATATTCAATCCGATCTAAAAAATCGGTACCGCTTAAAGAGCGAATGGAAAACATGGGTTTATCATTAACAAAATACTGCCCAGAAGCTGAGTCATAGAAAACACCTGAGTATTCCAGTTTCTGCGACTGAGCCTGTGCTAAAGAAGAAGTTAAAAAGCCTATCACAGCGAAAACATTTAAAAACTTCATCATAAATAATCTCCTAGTGGCTTAATTGATTTGAACACTCAATTTTACAAAATTTCGGTTCAAGTCTCTACTGCCACAATAAATGGACACATTACCGTATCGGCAGGTTTCAGGTTAAACTTGAGCAAAAGATTCAACAAAAAAGGTTAATGTAATACCCGATAGTTACCGACTAGAAGTTAGGAAAGACTAAGAGGTTTTAACATGCAAAAAGAATGGGAATGGTATCTACCAAACAATGATGGCATCGAGCCACATGGCCCTTTCACGCAAGAGCAGATTTTAGCGAAACTTGAGGCCCGCGAATTAGGCCTTGATTCGTTTATTTGGGGCGTGCATTTTGCCCAAGATATGTGGATGCGAATTTTTGAACTAAAAGAGTTCGAGTCTTTACTAAAAATTTACCCGAAAGTGGCCACACCAAAACGACGTAGTCGTGGTTTATCGAGTACTAAAACCAAGAGTTTTGATTATAAACAAAAAACAGGCGAATACGGTGAACAGAATGAATACCGCCGTTTCCCTCGTGCCCCTATGATGTGTGAGATTATCACTCATAATCAGCAAAGATTAACCAAAAGTATGACCGTTGATATTAGTGAGAAAGGCGTTTCGATCAAAACTGAAGACAACACGATGTTTAAGTCTGGTGAAGTCGTAACAATTACTTTAATTGATTCTCCTTTTTTAGGTACATTCTCTGTGAATGCTACCGTCATGAGAGTTTTAGATAAACCGTTTCGTGGATACGGTCTCTATTTCTTAATGATTAGCCCTCAATTAAAAAGAAAAATCGCCAAATATGTTATTGAGACTCTAGGTCTAGAATCTGAGAAAAATAATGAAGCTGCATGATTAAACATTTATTTGTTTCGACATTACTATTTGCAGTTTTAGGCGCCTTTAGCGCCTTTGGTGTTTCTTTTGACCTAAATTTGAATATCGATGTGCAACTACAAAAACGATTTCAGCGCCCTGATCGCAATCATCCCGACTACCCAGCTTACTTACTTATTTCTCATTTAACATCGAAGACATTTCAATCACCCAGTGAACGAATTGCATTCTTTGAACAGATGTTATCTGACAAACAATTTAAGCTTCTTGTCGAAGGCAAAAACGATAATCAGTATGAAATGAAAGTTGGCGCTCAAGGTTCATTCTCACTTTGGCGCGATTTACTCTATTTAATGTTAGGTCGTGCGTATTACGAAGACCAGCAAATGCATCCTTCGATTAAGTACTTTAATGCTATACAAAGTTATTCACCATTTTATCCGATTGCTGTCCTTCATAGTAACTATGCTCATTTTTATTTAAATGAATTTGAGCAAGCGATGAAAAAACTGCAAAGCTTAAGAGATTTTAATTTTAAAATGCCCCATTTAAAAGACGAGCTTGCCTTACAAGAAGGTTTTTTGCTGATACGGAATGAAAAATATTTTGATGCGCTTAAAAAAGTGGAAAATCTTAAATTTGCTCGAGATGAGGTGGCGGCTTTCCGACATAAAGTTTATACCGAAGCTTATTTTCAATATTACTTACAGATATATATCAAGCTAAGTTTTGAAGAAAAAATTGAGCATCTGCAAAAAATTACCAAAACGGTTGAGCTCATTCAGCCTCAGCATCGTGATGGTAACGTGGCCTACTTAGCTGCAGAAACTTACTGGCATTTGGCAGTTGCTTATCGTATCCAAGATCCTGTGAAGCATGAAAAATTTTGGAAACAACAATTGCATATTGCAGATGGATGGATTTCACCTTACGTAACAAAATCGATTAAAGAACAAAAAGCTTATTTAAGCGAAGAAGCCTTCTTCTTTTCAATTTCACTTTTGTGGGAGCGCCAAGCAGAAACAGAAGCGCTGGATCGCTTAAACGCTTTACCAGAAATTTATCCTCAAGGGATTTATCGCGAAGATGCTTATCAACTTTTAGGTGATTATTATTTTGAAAGACAAAAATTTAAGCAGGCCACTCACTACTATCGCAAACTGGCCGATATTGGAGTAGAAAATAAAGCAGCTTACGGTGTGTATAAAGCCGCGTGGAGCTTTTACAACGACAAAGATAAGTGGAAGGCCCTTCGTCACTTCGAACGCCTTTTTGAACATTACGCTAAATTACCAATCGAAGTTCGAGCTGAAAAAAGCGAACTCGCCAAAGAATCGAAACAAGATTTAATCCTTGTCATGAGCGAAATTTTATCGGCCGATGCGGCCCTTAAAGAATTAAACATTTTTCCTATTTCGGAAACTGAAAAAATTGATATGAGTCATGACCTAGGACTCTCTTACCAAAAAATCGGAACCTTCGAAAACTCGATGACGGTTTGGAGAACCTTAATGAATCGCCACTTAGGTGATGACAAGGCGCTGGTTTGGTTAGGTAACTTATTAAAGGACTACCAAAGTATTGGGAAAAGAACAGAAATCTCAACTGCGATGAAAGAATATTATCCGAAGTGGAAAAAACTTTATCAGAATCCTGCACGGGAAGATGAGCTCTTTGATGAATGGACCAAGATAATTCTTTATCTCCATAAGGAAGCTAAGAAAACTGATGATGCTCGTTATTGGCAAGCAGTTGACTTGGCCTATGATACCTATGAAGAAATTAATCCGAATGGAAAAAACCCTGATGTTTGGTTTTATGGGGCCCAAAAATTTGAGCAAAAAAGAAATATTTGGAAGGCCATTGAGTGGTACGAAAAGGCTTCACTCTTTAAAGACTTTAAGCAAGCCGACGACTCTGCTTTAAGTGTTTTAACTTTGGTTAACAGCGAAAACGATGAATTAAGTATTATGGGAAATAAGGAAAAACAGAAAGAGATCTATCTAAAAGTCGTGAAACACTCAAAATGGTTTATTGATCATGCTCCCTCGACCCTTGATAAACAAAAAGAACTCGCGCGTATGATTTACGTGGAAGCTAATCACTTTTTAGCGCTTCACGAGGATAATAAAAAATACTTTGAAGAACTCTTTGCTAACAGCAAATGGGATGAAAGCTTCTGGACTTTATACGCAACAGAAAATCAAAGATTTTATACTGAAAAAAAATGGATGATGGCGCACGAGTTGGCCGATTTCATGTGGGAATTACGTAAACCACTTTCCCCTGAGCAAAAAACTATTCTCAATAATTTAAGACAAGAAACAGCTTTCCAAGTTGCCTATACCGAAGAACAAAAGAAACAAGATATCGATCGCGCACTGGCACGTAAGTGGTATCAGGAAGCTTTAACCGTTAAGAATGCTGATCGCTTCATTCGTTTGAAGTCATGGCACAACTTCTTACTCACTTTTAAAGTGGAAGAACTGGCCTTATTTGAAGAAGAATTACTCAACTTTAAAGATGAATGGAAAGAAATTAAGAGTGAAGATGAGAAAAAACTTAATTACAATATTTATACTCATGCCATTCTCAATTTCGAACAAGCTAAACACTATTATAAAAAATCACTCTACTTGCCTATCGCTGCTGATTACACCAACGACAGCGCACTGAAAGAAAATATGAACTGGGACGCGTTCTTATTGAGCGCTAACTATCATCAGTGGGAACGTTTTGATGAACTCTATAGTATCTTAAAAGCTGATAACAGTCCTTTCTTAAAGGAAGAACGAAATCTACTTTTTATTACCAAAATGTATTTGCACCGTCAGAAATATGAAATGGCATGGGAAATGATTAAAGAGTATTTTTTAAAGGCCCCTCCAACAACATTATGGCCAACCTTTAAGGACTTAATTACTTTTGCTGACGAAGATATCAAAGAACAGATGTATGCTTATTTGAAAGCAAACGAAGCTGAATTAAAGAGCAATGAGCTTTTAAAACCAGTATGGTCGAAAGTTTATCAAGTCGATCACTTTAGTAAACTGGAAGATATTCTAGACAGTGATTTTGAAAGACAACCTGCGGCCATTGAAGAAAACGATGCGGACATCGTGATTGAACTTAAAAAGAAGTTGGCCGTTATCAATAATAGTATTAATGAAATGAACGACAAAAAACTAAAACTCAAAGAAACGATTCAAGCTTGGTTACCGCAGCTTAGTCGTGAAACGCTTTGTAGCTATATGCCGATTACTCAGAAAACCTATGATGAAATTGCTGAGTTAAAAGCAGATCCGATTGAGACACCTCAATGGCCAGAATTCGTTACTCGTATTGATCAAACCTTAGGCGATATTCAAAAAAGTTTAGACCAAGAAAAACATGACTGCCAAAAGTTAACAAAAGAACTGGTTTTCTTTGATTCACTCAAAGCAGAGCCGAATTTATTCTGTGCTGATACTGATTGTTTATTCGATAAAGGTTTAAGCGATAGTGATATTATTGGACTTGAAAAGGAATGGTTTGCACAAAATAAAACGGATGAACTTGAAAAGTTTATGTTCTTCCTAAAGGCAGGTGCTATCGTTTATGCCGAGTACCTCGCAGCTTTTGAAAAAGATAAAGACAAACAAATTTATATGTACGGAATACTGCGTTTTGCAATGAGCGATAACTGGAACGGAGTTTTAGTCATGAAGTCACTCGAGTCTTCAAGACCATTTATGACCTTGGCACGTAATTATCAAACTGATATCGTGAACCTCAAACAGTAAGAAAAACCATGATGTTGCAATTATCAAAATTACCGCCTGCGCGTAAGAAAAAATTTTTGAAAGACTTATCCTATCTCAATACCAAAGAGTACCTAAGCCTTTGCAAAAAATATGAGATTCCTTTTGATATTTATTATATTAGTGAATCAGGTGCGCTGAAGAAAACAAAGTTACGTGATCGTAAGGCCATTGTCTTAAAGCGTCTTCGTACTTACCTGATGCAAGGTAAGATTGCCAAACCAACAGTCTTTAATCAGGACGTGGTGAATTTAAAACTTAAGATCCTTCACCCCACCAAAAAACATCACCTGCATTTTGGTCAATACGATAAAAAGAATTCAGAAATGAATAAGCTTTTAAAAAGTCTCACCAAAGGTCACTTCAAGGATGGCGCTCTGGCGCGTGAAATTTTATGTGAATTCTGGAGTCGTGGTTATGCTCCGACTTTTAGTGAGTTTGCTAAGGTTTGGTTAACCGCCTACGAAGCCGAAAAAAAGAATCCCCATCCTGAATGGGCGTATCTGTATGATAAAAAACAGAAAGTAAGTTTGAAACAGTGGAAAAAGAAACGCCAACAGATCGCTAAAAACGTGCTTTCAACCTTTCACATTATATCGACATAACCTATTGATTTTATAGACATTTATTGATTTAAACGCCTTTTAAAAGTCATTTTCATGCGTTGGCACGTGCTTTGCTACTTACAGGGGTAAGAATGATTAAATGAGGGTGAAAACCAGGAGTTACTATGAAAAAAGGATTACAACTGTCTATTTTTTTGACGACTTTGTTTATTGGTCAGGCACAAGCACAAAGCTTTAACAATTTTAACAACTTTAACAATAACAATGGATTTAACAATGGTTGCTACACCGGTTATGAAGCGGCTTGTATGTATTCCAACAACTTTGGCAATATGATGTCGATGCCAAATAGTGCACGCAGTTTTTCATGGGGTGGAACGATGCCGTTAAATTATTACGGTCAACGTAATATGTATAACAATCGTTACAATGACCCACGTTTTAACGGCGGAAGATTTAACAACGGATGGAATAATAACAACGGATGGAACAATAATAATTGGAATAACAACAATTTTTATAACAATCGGAACAATCCATTTTTTAACGGAAGACCGTACTAGTTAGAATTAAACTCGGGGGAGTTGTATGAAAAAGTTAATTTTAGTTTTTAGCATGTTGTGTTCAATGAGTGTCATGGCGCAAACCTTCAGCTTCGGCGACGGTCCAG
Source organism: Bacteriovoracaceae bacterium (assembly GCA_016786485.1). Lineage (GTDB taxonomy): Bacteria > Bdellovibrionota > Bacteriovoracia > Bacteriovoracales > Bacteriovoracaceae > JAEUWD01. Next base: position 26,843 of record JAEUWD010000001.1, read on the forward strand.
CGGACATGGTGATGACCGGAACAACACCTAAATATTATGTTTGTACTTCAATGACAACGACAAGTGGTTGTAACGAAGTAGCCACACGCCCGATGGATCCAACCTGCCAGTTTATTTATCCGCAAGCAGCTCATGGTGAGCAAGAATTCTCACAATATTTTTTCTGTCCAGCAACTTCATCAGCTAATCCTAAATGTAAATATGGTTTCGAAGTAGCTTGTGGTGACGGCAGATACCAGTGGGCGATGAACCCATGGTACCGTACACAAGTATCACAGTTCCCAGGTAATATGTGGGGACAACCTCCCATGATGTATCCTTGGATGATGAATGGTAACTACGGTTACAATCCATATATGAATAATAACTACCGTCAACCATCACCAATGCCGTTTGGTGGTACAGGCTCAACGACAACAACTGGTGGAACAACCACTGGCGGTCCGGCGTTTAGCTTTGGAACTTAACAAGGAAGATTTATGAAGAAACTATTTTTCATAACATTCTTTATCGCAAACACCGCACTAGCTTACTTCCCCGTTGGTGAATGTTTTAATGCTCAAATGAATTTTGGTTTCGGTAATAATATGGGATTTGGAACTAATGGTTTCGGTGGTGGTAACGGTTGTTGCGGTGGAAGTGGTTTTGGTTTGAGTGGTAATGCCAGTTCACTCATGGTCCCAACAGGTTATAGTTTTAATAATCCTTACGCTTACTATAATGGCTTTGGTGGTAATCCGATGATGATGAGTATGTATGGAAATAGTCCTTATATGAATCCAATGGCCGGAGCTGGTGTACGTGTTGGTCTTAACATGGGCCCGATTGCTCCAATGTTAATGCAATTAATGACTGGTGGAATTTATGTGGGCGCAGGTCTTGGCGCTGGTTATGGATACGGTTCTGGCGTTTATAATGGTGGCCGTATGGGTCCGATGCCAATGAATTATGGCAATATGAACCAACCATACATGAACAATTCATTCAGGTATTAAACAAAAGCTTTAGAGTCAATTTTTATTCAACCTCAGGTCCTTCCGTGCCGAGAAGTACCCATGAATATGAAATTGAAAATCATCCTTTTTATTATTTGTTTTTCGCAACTCTCATGTAAGCAAATGGGACCGCAAAATCTCGAAGAGCTTCAGCAAACTGGTGAGATCGTTGTTCTTACTCGTAACTCTCCTACTACCTATTACGAAGATAAGGACGGACAAATGGCCGGACTTGAATATGAACTGGCCCGTTCATTCGGCGCTTATCTAGGTGTTAAGGTTCGCTTTAAAACCATTACCAATTTGCAAGAGATGCTACAGTTTCTTGCTAATGGCGAAGGGGATTTCGCAGCTGCTGGCTTAGCGATTACCGATTCACGTTCACAACGTTTTCTTTTTGGACCTGCTTATCAAACAGTGCAACAACAAGTGGTTTGTCATAAGGACTTACCAATTAAAGAAATGGCCGATTTGGCCAAAGTTAAAACAGTTGTCGTTAAAGGTAGCTCTTATGAAGAAAATATTAAAGACGTGATGGATAAGGCCAATATTAAAATGAATGTGGTTCCTTCATTTGATATGTTCTCTGAGGAATTACTGAAAAACGTGGAAGATGGTTCAGTGGAATGTACCGTGGCCGATAACCATATTATCAATCTACACCGCCGATTTTTTGAAAATATCAGAGTGAAATTTGACCTTGGAAAATCTCAATCTTTAGCTTGGGCCCTTCCAAAGAGTAAAAAATATCTACAAACTGAAATGCGTAATTGGTTTGTACGAGTTGAAAAATCAGGTGAATTACATGCTCTTTTAGATAAGTACTACACTTATGCTGATGACTTCGATCTGTACGATACGAAAGTCTTCTTAACTCGAATGAAATCACGCCTACCAAAGTTCCAAGAGTTATTTAAGGAAGCTGGTGAGCGATATAAAATTGATTGGAAATTAATTGCAGCTGTTAGTTATCAAGAATCACACTGGAATCCTTGGGCCCAAAGTCATACAGGTGTAAAAGGTCTGATGATGTTAACCAATAATACTGCTAAGCAATTGGGTGTTGTTAACAGAGTTGATCCACTTGAGAGTATTGATGGTGGTGCTCGCTATTTAAAAATGGTTATCGATCGTATTCCCGCCCACGTCCAAGCGCCAGATAGGTTGTGGATGGCACTGGCCAGTTATAACGTAGGTTATCTGCATTTACGTGATGCTTGTATGCTCACTGTTTGGATGGATAAGAACGCCCAAATCTGGTCTGACGTAAAAACGCACTTACCTTTCCTAGCGAATAAAAAGTACCATTATCGCCTTCCCCACGGCTATGCTCGTGGTTGGGAGCCTGTCGCCTATGTTCAACGTATACGCAATTATTACGACTTATTAGCAGAGCACGTGGATTAATTCTGGCCTCACCCTTGCACTATAAAACAGTAAATTCTCTCTAAAACTCATTAATTTGAGGGCACACGTTTATCGTGTGTCTAAAGTTTAGACAGGGGTACAAATGAAATATTCAATGCTAGCACTTTTTCTCATGCTGAGTTTAAACACTTATTCCAATGAGTGTAATATTGATGCTTCATTAGGAACTAAGACAGAAGAAACAAGTCGCACCCAAAATTTTGTGAATAAAATTTTAAATAATGTTCGTTGCGTGGGACAAGGTGGAATGCTCGCTCATACTCATAAAAGAATTGCCATTGGTGTCGGTAAAAATCTTAATAAGAAAACCAAAGAGAAATCAAGCCAAGAAAAATTCGAAATCAAAGACCCAGCTCATTATTTTCAAGATTCAGAGAACGTTTCATTCAGCCGCACCGCTGATGGTGACGTGTTTATTTTAAATGAAACAGAAAATGGTCGCGAATTAATTGCCTTTTTATGTGAACGACATGGTGTGGATTATTCACAACTACAATCAATCGAGATTTCAAGTTTAACCAAACCAAAACGTGCGAAAGAATGTCGCTATAAACAATTCACGGGTTCGATTAATTTACAATTTCAAGTGGATGATAAAACTTTTTCACTACCTAAAAATGGAAAACTAAATCTGATTGATAAGCTGGGTGAAAATGATTTAACTTATAAAGTTGATGGTCTTTGTTACGACGCTAATTCCACAATGGGTGCCGAGCCCTGTCTGCTCTACTTCTTAACCAACGATCCGATTAAAAAGACACAATATCAATTACAGTGTGAACTTAGTAAGAAAAATTAATAATATTATTTATCATTAATTCCAATCTTTCGTCTGGTTTCAGGCAAAAGCGGTGTTTCTAAATCATCTAATCTTTCAAAAACAATTTTAAACATTTTATTTGTATCATTTTTGAGTTCGTTCATTTGTTGTGTGAGATCTTTTTCAAGCATGTGATAGCCACGAAGCTTCATAAAAATTCTCATAATCGCAATATTCACTTTGATAGCATGCTCTGAATTTAAAATACTCGAAAGCATTGCTACCCCATATTCAGTGAATAACATTGGTGAATTTCGTCTTTTGTAATTCCAACTATTTATAGGATTTGCGGTCGCAAATTGCGACCGCAAATCTTCCAACTCACTGGAAGTAGGTTCAAACATAAAATCTTCAGGGAAGCGCGTTATATTGCGTTGGACTTGCTCATTTAAGCGTTTTGTTTCGACGTTATAAAGTAAAGCTAGATCGCTATCTATCATCACTTTTTGATTTCGAATAACATAAATTATTTTGGGAATATTTTCTAAATTAAATTCCATCCGATGGAAATTAATTTAAAAATTTTAGAATGACGATATTATTAAAACAATTAACAAACCAAATTTCATTTCTGAATTACGGTACTACCGAGATAAATTCAATACTGCTTGGTAATTCATTGTCACCGATATTTGTACCACTACCACTATTACCACGGCCTAATTGACCTGCACTATTTGAACCCCAGCATTTATTTTTACCGGTATCTTTTTCAAGTGCACAGTTGTGATTCGCTCCTGAAGCTAGCATGCTCGGAACAAATCCTAAATCCACATAACCAGCTGTGTACGGAAGTTCGGTATCACCAATACGTGAATTATTGCCGTAACCTAACTGACCTGCACTACCTTCACCCCAGCAAACAACATTGTTGGAAGCCAAGAGCGCGCAGTTATGGTTATTACCAGTTGTTAACTGAATCACCGGTTCTCCTAAATTAACAAAATCAACTGAGGGTGCAGAAAGATTTGTGGTATTTCCGTAACCCAATTGACCGACACCATTGAGGCCCCAGCATTTCACGTTACCAGCACCGATGAGTACACAGGTGTGACTATTACCAGTTGCGATAGAAGTAACATTACCTCCTACATTAACTGCACCTAGCATACTCATTTCATTCGGGTCATCACCAATATTGTTACTGGCGCCACTTGTACCATATCCCAACTGTCCATTTGAGTTGGATCCCCAGCACTTTAAATTTCCATTTGTAAGTAGTGCACATGAGTGACTAGAGATCGTACTTAAGTCTAACTGTACAACCTGCGCTCCAAAAGGAATCACCGGTACTGAAGATGGTACTTCGTCATCACCAATATTATTTATGTGACCTTGACCTAATTGACCGTATTGATTATCACCCCAGCAACGAACATTATTACTTGCGAGGATGGCACAATTATAGTTAGTTCCTGCAAAAATCTTTTTAGCATTTTCACCCAAGCTTACATATCCAACGGAAGCAGGAGACGTGATCATCGGGTTGATAATAGTATCACCATAACCTAATTGACCAAAAGTATTTGAGCCCCAGCACTTGACTTGACTATTTTCTAACAGAGCACAAGTGTGGCTTAAACCCGCTGTTAACTGAACCGCTTTCACACCACCTAAATCAACTATACCTGCTGCACTTGGGAGATTTACGTTTATAGTATGACCTAAACCTAATTGACCACTGGTATTGGCACCCCAGCACTTCACATCACCTGAAGCTAAAATACTGCATGAGTGGTTACCACCATTTGCAATATGAATAGATTCAAGTGCAACGGCCGGTTTTTCACAGTAAGAAACTTCCACGGTTGAAAGAATATCTCGCGCATTCACTAAGTGCACTTGATTAAGTTCGGCCATATAAATATAAGGAACTAAAACATTATCAACTTTAATGCGGATTGAATCTGGATCAACATTTGAAATGGAAAGATTGAATTCGTTTTGAGGCATGATACTTGAAGTGGCGAGTGTACCTAAGTTTTGTAATCCATTACTATAGTCACCTGTGGCCATATCAACATTGATACCACCGGCTTCAAGCACTGTTTCTAAGTATCCATAACCAATTTCATTTTCATTAATCCACTGGATGGTATTAACGTTGTTATACAAAACACCACCAACCACTAAAGGTAAGCCGTTTTGCACTTCTCTTAGTTTTGCTACTACGGTCTCAGGTAAATACTTGTTCACACCATTACCGTCATAGCAATAATTGGCCTTTGCGACCGGTTCGATATTTTGTCCGTCCACTACTGGAATGATACCAGCTGGAAATTCAGCACAAATATCTTGTTCATCAGCGACAAAGACGACAACCAGAGCAGCATCATCTCTTAAGAAACCTTGATTACGAATCGTATCTAAGTTTGTAGTTAAGCCTTTCATCAATGAAAATAACCCCATCTCACCACCATCTGTTGAATTATCTGTGGCAGGGTTTTGCATTTTTGTTCGTAAATGAGTTTTAATTTCTTCAACTGTCAGTGTTGTATTATCGAGAATTAAAGGCTCTGTGCCTTTTTTATAAAGAACGCCCGAACGCGACGACGAAGGTCCGTGCGCCAACATAACAGCGGCTTGAAAATCAACATTACTTGGAAGAATATTAATAAAATTATCAAAACCAGTTGCAATCGCAGCTCGCTCATCAACAATTGAACCTGAAGTATCGATTAGAATCAAAACATCCATTTTTCTGGTAATAGCATCTTCTGGAGTTGAGTACGTATCGGCATAACATAATTCAGGTGGAACCTGAGGTATATAAACACCTGGATTAAATGCATCGTTAGCAGCTTGCTGGGCACTATCTGTATTACAGCCTGAATAAATCAGCGTCATACCCATCATAAGCACTAGCAATAAATTTTTAGTCTTCATAAAACACCACCTACGTACAACAATATTCTTTATAGTTTACCGCCAAACTCGGTTAAGTTATTTTTGGGAAGCTTAAAATGACCTAAATTAAATAATTTCAAGACCTTAACTAAATCTGGCCTAATCTCACTAGAAATTATTGATAATCTCAAACCATTGATTTTACGTATTGATGACCCAGATAAATGGCAACATTTTAGGTTTAACCTCTAACCTATTAAAACTATTAAGTTTTGAGTATAAAGTGTCGAAAATAGAGGTGATGAAAAAGATCTTGTTATGGACAATCCTTCTGAGCATTCCCAACCTTAGTTGGGCAACAAAAATTATTGAAAGTTTTAGCTCACAAGAATTTTACGATCCCGCTTCAACCGCGATTTGGAATAACAGCTTAGGTTACGCCCACGCACCTATTACAGTTAATAACGATGATACTTCAAATGGCGCAAGTCCAAGTGATCGAATTAATTTTGGTGATGGTAGCGAAGGTAATTGTGTTATTTCTGGCAGCTTTGTTGCTCGCACTTTTAACTGTGTGAATGTGACCATTCAAAATGCGCGACCGACTGGTAATAATCCGATCATTATTCGTGCTCTCGGCAAAGTCACTATTTCAGGCACACTCAATCTTTCTGGTGGTAATGGCCAAAGTGCCGCGACCGCCGGAGGTGGCGGACCTCGCACAGGTGGAATTGGAATCGCGGGCGGAAAAAATGGCGCTGACTCTTTAGACTCATCCATTGCCAGTGATGGGAATGCTGGTACCGACGTCGCAGGTAATGGTGGCGGTGGTGGTGGTGGTTACGGCGATAATTTAGGCATTGATGCTGGCGGCGGCGGCGGTGGCGGTGGTTCAATCGTCGGTGGCACAGTTACAGCAGGTGGAAATGGTAATGGCGGTGGTAATGGTTTTGGTGGGGCCGCTGGTGGAAGTGCATTAAGTAATGACAATATTATTGGCCCTTTTTATACAGGCACCGATATTGGTGGTGCTGGTGGTGGTTCGGGCGGTCGTGGTGAAACAAGTACCAGTACTTTTTTTTCGGGCGCTGGTGGCGGGGCCGGTGGCGGCAGTATTCTGATTAGTGCTGCTTCAGATATTATTTTGAATGGTTCAATCAATACTGACGGTGGCGATGGCGGAGATAGTTCTTCACTTGCAGGTGCTGGCGGTGGTGGCTCAGGTGGCGTGATTGTTTTACAAACGGCAGCGGCCTTTATCAATAACGGAAGCTTATTCGCACGTGGTGGTAGTGGCGGTAGTGCTGCTGGTGATGCGGGGCCAGGTGGTAATGGTGGTCCAGGAATTATTCGTATCGATGAAGCGACTGCTAATGCTGTATCAACCACCAATATGAATCCTGTTCCTAGTTATGTTGGTGCGCCAGCAGGTACATCATCCGATGTGGATTTTGTCACAGGTAATACCGAAATTATTTCTTTGGGTTATGATACTCGAGGTTTACTCAATCAGTATTTAAGTTATAGTGCTGTTTCTGAACTGGCCGCAGGTGATACGATCACTTACGAATTTTCAGAAAGCACTGACAATGCTGCTTGGAGTGGTTGGACACCAACAATCACGACACTCGTTGGCCAAAGGTACATTCGTTTTAGGGCCATCATCAATACAACCAACGATGAACTGACTTCAAAATTAAAATCACTCACTATTAATTATGAAATTCAGCAAAAAGCTGATTACACATTTGAAGGACAAATTACGTGCGGAACGATTTCAGACAAAAATGATCCTAACTATCCTCATGCCCTTCTAAGCTTCTGCTTTGCCTTTATTATTATAAGGTTCACAAAAATTAAGAAGCTCAAAAGATTTCTTTGATACTTTTGCATTTTTAATGGTCGATAAATATAAAGAGTTTATCAACTATGATTGCAACACCAAATAGCAAACAATTAATCGCCGACTTTTTGAGGCAGATCAGACGAACAAAAAAACTGACGCAAAATGAAGTTGCCAAACTACTCCAAGTCGACCGAAGTACCATCACACGAATCGAGCAAGGGAAAATGACAATTGACCTCGATAAATTTATGATTTTATGTCAGGGTCTAAATATCGAAAGTGAAAAAATTATCGAACTTTTCAAAAAAAATTAAACAAAACCAATAAGAATTATTTCAAGAATGTGCATTAGTGAACATTTAAATCTTGTAAGACATGAATACTAATCGAATTGCTGATTTCGCCTCATTATCCGACCAAAACCGTCGATAATTATATAATCCAATACCTTTACAGGTGGGTGAGGTTTTTATGCAATTACGATATTTTCTCTTTCTCTTTCTAATCCTAGCGTGTCAACCAACACCTGAACAGGAACTTGAAATCAATGAGGCGTCTGACATTGCCTTTGCTAATCAAGAAGATGGAACGACACCACAACCCGCCCCAAGTTGTTACGTGCAAACATATAGACCTCAACCTGATCTTATTAATCGAAAAATCGATATTCTCTTAGTCACTGATACTTCACGCTCAATTGAACCGGAACGAGCAAAGATAGCTGAAGGTTTAAAGACCTTCGTCGAATTTTTACCGGTCAATGCTGATTATCGTGTCGCTCAGCTCTTAGCAGTCACAGGCAAAAATTCAGGTCAACTCTTTGAAATGGAATTAGATACCAAAGGGTCTCGTCATCAAAGTTATTGGCATAAATTTAAAGATAAATATAAAAAGAATAAACCACCCAAAAAATATGTTCTGCGCTCTGATGAATTAACCATCGATGAAATTCAACAATACTTAGAAGACTCAATTGAAGATACTTACCGCCAAGGTTTTTTTCAAAGTGGTGAGATGGGACTCTATTCACTACAAGAAGCACTGAAACCAAGTAATATTGCTAAAATTAAATCTCAGGGATTCTTTCGTGATGATGCTGCACTTATGGTGGTTTTTATTTCAGATGAAAATGATATTTGTGCTCAATATCCGGTAGGTGTAACACCAGCTTCTGATCCATTTAAATTAGAGCAGAAAGTAAAACAAAAATATTGTAGCAATGTCACCGCACAAAATATTTATTCTAATCTTCAAAATCTAAAACAAGACAAACCATTAGTAGTGGGTGGCGTTCTCTATGATGAGAACTCTACACTGCCAACTAAAGCTATAAAATTTAAACATGAACATTGGAAAAAACACCTCAATGCCCAAAATGAAATTGGTTATGGTTACCTTGACCTGATAAGACTCGCCAACGGAATTAATATTCAACTCGATAGTGGCGAATATGGCGATGGTCTCACTCGTTTAGGAAGACTGGCAACCACCACAGAAATAGCCAGCAATAGCTTTCAATTAACCAGCAACAAAGTTGATGGCACGACGATTACGGTGGAAGTCGACGATGCCGCTCAAAATTTTACTTATGACCAAGGTTTACAAATCGTAACACTCGATGAACCCAGAGATAACCTCTCAATCGCAGTGGTTGAATATTGTGATGATATCATCGCACCGACACTTGAAACCTTATTAACTGATGACATCATCACCGGAAATGCATTTTTTAGTTTTGAAGCTTTTGTTTATGATAATTCACCAGTTATAACGCAAATTTATGTTAATTCAGTTTTAGTTGGTGAAACTTCTGGCAACAACCCAGAATTTCAAGTGGAACTTCAAGAAGGAATAAATATTATTGAACTTATTGCAACAGACTACGCTGGTAATATTTCAAATACGTTACGTTTACCAAATATTGTTTTGGATACAACACCACCTGTTCTATCCATTAGTATTCCTGATAGCAACGTGGTTCGAACATTGAGTTTTGAAGTCCGAGGATTCAGTAATGAGGCCTTACAAAATGTTTCGGTGAATAATACCCCATTAACTTTAGAAAATAATAAAATTTATTTCGCTGGAATATATGATGCCATGATGGAAGGAGACACGACGCTTAATTTCGTGGCGGAAGACTTGCTGGGAAATATTGGCAGTACGACATTAGACGTAACAGTGCTCATTGAACTTATTCGACGAGAACTTATTTCCATCGCTCCTAATAACGAGGGCAAACTTGAAGTGACAGGTATGCCTGGTTCAGTTTACCCAAATGCAGATGTGAACTTAGATGGTGGAGTTTTTAATGCTATCACCGTCAGATCAAACGCCGATGGATCATTTTCAGCGTCGCTCGATTATTTTACTAGCTTGATCATAAGTATGGAAATTATCGAACTTAATCGCTCGCAACAAGTAACTCTCACTTACAACGTCGATACAACGCTTTCAGGAATGGTAAAAGACATTTATGACATGCCCCTGCCAGGAGTGACCGTTACCATTCAGGCTTCAGGACAAACGACTCTAACTAATGAATCTGGTGTGTTCTCAATTCCAAATCCCATCACGGGAGATCAAGAGATTCTCATCGACGGGGCGACGATTTCACCTTTAGTCACAGGCCCATCAAAAAAATATAGTTCACAAATTATCAGTGTCTCAATCGGTACCCTTCAAACAAACGTTTTAGAACGAACCATTTATATGTCGCCACTTTTAACAGATGGAAGTGAGACAACTTTTACTGCCAATCAAGGAGCAGCAGTGACGTCAGTCCATGCTCCCGGCGTCGTGCTTACCATCCCACAAAATGCGATTTCAGGATCTGAGCCGATAAGTATTAATATGCTTGAAATTCCGAGTGATCGAACTTCAGTTGAAATGCCAGAATTTGCTGTACCTCAAACCGTTATTGCGCTAGAGCCTTCAGGTCTCACTTTTTCAACTCCGGTGCATTTAGAACTACCAAACTACAATGAGCTACCTAATGGTGTTGAAATGGTTATCCTCTCAAAGAATAGTAAAACAGGTAATTGGGAAATCGATGGTGCTGCTACCGTTCAAGGAGATAGTGTTGTCACAAAACCTGGCATGGGGATTTCACATTTCTCTGAAGTCATGAGTGTGCCCTTAGGTTTAAAAGTTTCAGAATATAAATCAGGTGATAGACCGGGCGCAGATGTTTTTAATGGGGCCGTTTCAAATTCAATTGCGCTGCCAAGTTATAAAAGTTTAGGCCAGGACATTTCCCCTTCACTAATTTATAACTCACGCTGGGCCGATCCTAATGTCGTTGTTTCAAATGTGATTGATATTCCCAAAATGGAAGTGCAAAGAGTTGGCCCTGGACCTGGAGGCAGCGGCTTGGGAGGATTATTTAAAGCAACATCTAAGATTAACGTGACCAGTTGGATTACCCCTGAATGGATAGATGCTCAATTTATTTCAGGAGATTTTCAATCTGAAAAAATGCGCTTTACCGGTGTGCCGAATAAATCGGTCATTTCTTACGCCATGGATTTAAAAGATTTTGAATCTGGTATCCATCCTTATAATTCGCACTATGATATTCAATTAAAGCAGATGACGGTTGGAACAGTTAAAATCAAAACAAAAAAAGTTTTCAGAACAAAAACTAAAACCAAAAATATTAACCAACAAGTTTTATTAGATGAAATATTTCCACAAGATCTGGTAGGAAATATCAACTTACAAAATAAAAAAATATCCAACGCAGGTACTGGTTGGAAAATTGGTGGCGTTCAGAAAATATTAAATCCTCAAGCAGAAAGAATTTTAGTGGAAGAAGATGATGGATCGACTGCTTCATATTCCATCGACAATAAAATCGATACATTAATTTTTAATCCTGAGGGGATACAAGGAGTTGATTTGAATCAATATCCCGATATATATTACTCAAACAACAATGATGAAGTTTTTAATTTCAATAATGGAAATCCACTCCATTTCCAAACCTTAGCACCATTAACAGGTCTTGGTGCTATAAATATAGGATGGAGAATTTCTTTTTCTTTTTTTGATAATATTGTCTATCGCTGCCAAAAGTATTCATATCCATATACAAAGATGCATAATTCGAAAAAATTTCTCATCGATAATGGATTAGTGTTTTCAACTTCTACAAATTCCATAATTTTAAAAAATAATGAAATTATTGCAGGCAAAACAAAAGCTACGCCTGTAATTAAAGTTTACAGTAACGCGTACTCTCAAACAGCACCAAACTATCAGACTCAATGTCTAAATTTGTTCGAAACAAATTGCGATCCTGTTAATACAATTTTGAATAGAACAGCAAGCGATATATTTACTTTCATATCTGGAGCAGAAAGAATATGTGAGAATGCTTATGGTAGCCTAGCGAGTTCAGGTCAGATTTTTGATCCAGGCTTTATCGATGGGCCATTAGTTACTTCAAAACTAAATAAGCCGCTCGATATCATCGCTGGAGAAAATAACACAATAGTTATTTCGGACACAGGAAATAACAGAGTCAGAAAAATTAATCTAGATGACCAAACGATAACAACGATTGCAGGAAATGGACAAACTTTCGATAATGGGGATGGTGGACAAGCAATTGCTGCCAGTTTATTTCACCCAAGAGGTTTGGCTTACGATACGGTCGGAAATCTCTACGTGACGACTGAAGCTGGCTATATTAGAAAAATTGATCCAAACGGCTTCATTACGACTTTTGCTGGTAAAACCGCAGGCCAAGGTGGGATTTTAGCTGATTCGACTCTAGCTCAAGATCTACTCTTAAATAAACCAACGGGTATGATCTATGACTCAGAACTTGAAGCGTTGTATGTTGCTGATACTGGACACAACCGAGTATTAAGAATTGATTTTGAAACGATGATGGCCGAAACAGTCGCAGGTTCAGGAGAATGTACCCAAGGTGAAATTGGGGATAATAAACCAGCGCTTACGGCCTCACTCTGTGCTCCCGAATTCATTGGTTTGGATCCAGCTAGAAATCTTTTGATTCAAGATACAGGACATAATAGAATCAGAAGAGTTATTTTCAATAATGCTCAAGACACAGCACTCGCCTATGCACCAACAGTTAAGGATAATTCGCAATTACTAAAAAATGTAGATGGGACATTTATTCGAACTTATCGAAATGGCTCAATTGCTTTATTTGATAATCAAGGCAGACAAATTATGCAATCTGATCGCACTGGTCGAGTCATAAGTTTTGACTATGATTCAAATGGTAAGCTTATCACTGTGACAGACCCGGTAGGCCGTCAAATTCAATATGAATATAATGGCAATCATTTATTACGTTCAGTGACAGACCCAGCAAATCGCATAACAAGTTTTACTTACCAAGGAAGTTTACTCACTCACGTCAATTTCCCTGATGGTTCAAGACGAGAGTTTGAATATGATATTCACGGAAACATGACAGCTGAAACTGATCAGCGTGATAATCGAACTGAGTACTTGTACAATGAATGGCGTCGAATGATCGGTGTTAAAAAAGTTGATAATTCAGTCATTGAAATTACAGACTCAGCTTCAGAACTTATCGCAAATGATAGTACTGTCACAAATCCCGTACCTCTTAAATCGTTTAACGATGAAACCTTAGTTGATGGAATTAAGGATGCCAAAGGAAATAAAACAAAATTTAATTCAGATGAAACAGGATATATTCAAAAAATTACGGACGCTGATAATAGAGTCACGGAAGTTGAACGAAATCTTGATGGTCTACCGACAAAAATTATTCGCCCTGATTTAAGTTTTACAACTTTTATTTATGACCCAGAAACTAATGATTTACTTTCACAGTTTGATAGTTCTTCTGGTATTACAACTTCTCAAGCTTTTGACGCATTTGGCAATATGCTAGAGCAAGCAGACGCTCGTGGTTATAAATCAAAAAATTTTTACAATGCTCAAGGTCTAGTGTCATCTCAGCAAAATGCAAAAAATCACACAACGCAGAGAAATTATCATGCATTAGGATTAATCAAAGAAATGATCATGCCACTCGGTCAAACTTCGAAATTTGAATACGACCAGTTTGGAAATTTATCAAAACGAATTAATGCTTCAGGGGACGTGACAGAATACACGAGAGATCTTGCAGGAAATATCACACAAACCAAAAATGCCAAAAACGAGATCACTCATTACGAATACGACAACTTCAATCGCTTGAGTGCTGTCGTAACTCCAATGGGTAATCGTACTGAGTACGAATATCTTGCAACTGGTGAGTTATCTTTGATTCGTGATCCAGAAAGTAATTTAACCAGATTTTATTACGATAATTTAGGAAAATTGATTCGTAAAGTTGATCCTAAAGGTCGTGAAGTTAAGCTGACGTATGATGTGAATGGCAATTTGATTCAAGAGATCGATCCGGCAAATCAGTCGAAAACTTTTGAGTACGATAAGCTCAATCAATTAATTAAAAAGACACTGCCTGATAATACTTATAACCTAGTCTACGATGTTAGGGGGAATTTAGAACTTATTAATAACCAAGAGTCTGAGATTGAATTTGATTACACGATTGTTAATGGTGAAAGTATTGTCAGCAGCACGAGTTTTAACGGTAAAGGCGCTCACGCGAATCTCCCTGCTTATACCAATAGCTACACTTATGATGCTATCGGAAACAGAAAAACGTTAGCCTCTGTTGCCGGTGTAACAAATTATAATTATGATGAAATTAATCGCTTAACCTCTCTTGCTAACCACAAGTCAGAAAACTTTACTTTCGTTTACGATAATAATTCACGCCTCACTAATATGACTCGTCCAGGTGGTAGCAGTTCATTTAGTTTTGATAATTCAAACTTTTTAACTCAAATTATTCACGCAGGAACTTCAGGTAATTTAACGTTCTTTGAATATACTCGAGATGCTATTGGCAACAGAACTCAGATGAGAAAACCTTCAGGATCTTTCAATTATGATTACGATGCTGATGGACAGTTAACAGCTGCAAGTAACCCTGAAGCTTCCATTCCAGCTTATGCGAATGAAGCATTTAATTACGATAAGCTTGGTAATAGAACGCAAGATACGAATGGATTATATTTATACGATCCTAAGAAAATTGAGATTCAAGAAGACTATAAGTACATTTACGCGCACGATGCGAACGGGAACCTGATTTCTAAGCAAGAAAAAGGATTTACTGGTAACTTCACCAACTACACTTATAGCAGTGAGAACCAGCTTATCAAAATCGAAGTCTTTGAACTGAATAACTTAGTTAAAGACATCGAATACACTTACGATGCTTTAGGAAGACGTGTTGAGAAGAAAGTGAACGATACCTTTATTCGAAGATACGCTTACGACGGACAAGAGATCATCGCTGAGTATAACGGTAACAATCAGATCTTAGCTAAGTTCACTCACTCAAGTTTAAGAACTGATGATGTGCTAGCGGTTGATATTACAAACGATGGCGTAACTGAACAGTTAGCGTCACAGTCAGGAAGTTACAATTACCTAAAAGATGGTCTTGGTTCGATCACTTCGATTCAGCGAGGCTCAAGCATCGTTCAGAATTATTCGTACTCAAGTTACGGTAAGCTACTCAGAATTGATGACAACTTTGGTAACGATATTACAAGCAACCCAGTTTTAAGCACGAGCTATACATACACGAATCGTGAATACGACGAGGAAAGTTCGCTTTACTACTATCGGGCACGTTATTACTCGGCGGATACGGGAAGATTCTTACAAGTAGACCCTGTCGCAGGTAACATTACAACACCAAGCACTTTTAGTTCAAGATATAGTTATGCATTAAATAACCCAATATTATTCAGCGACCCAAGTGGGAGATTTGCTTTTATTCCTTTATTGATAGTAATTGGGAAAATTGCTTTATCAGGAGCAATAACAGGTGCGGTGCTTGGTTTCACTGTTGGGCTAGTGAGTAGCAACGGTGACATTAGTAAAGCTTTAAAAACAGGATTTCAGGGTGCAGTGTTGGGTGCAGGAGCTTCACTTGGTGTTGCTGGTGCTGCTTACATTGCGGGTGCTGCTCAAATGTCTGCATTTGGAACTGCATTGTTTAAAATCGTGGGTTCTGGTATAGGAGCAGGTTTAGTTGGTCCTTCCGTAGGTATAAAGTTTAGGACTGCTTTTGGTGCTGGGGTTGTTGGGCAGACATTAGGGGAAGCTTTGGATGCCATATCTGAGTTTATGGTAGGTACAGCAGAAGCTCCGACAACTAACGGTAATAATCTAGAAACTTGTTGGGATATAGAGCTTCAAGACCCAAAGTTAAAATATATTCCTAATATTAAAACTTATAATGGCCCTACTATTCAAAATTCACCGCCATTAAGTTATCCTATCCACTAACAACAGGAGTCGACGTTGAGAAAAGATTTTAGTTTAAATGGGAAGTTAATCACAATTGACTATAATTTTACCCTAGATAAGATAAAGATCTTAATTGATAACTTAAGTGTAAATGAATTTAGAAATCCTGCTGAATTGAAAAAGTTCAAGCTGATACAAGGTGACTCTGCTCTAAGCTTTAATATTAGTAGAAATTATTTAACTCATGAATTTTATCTTGATATGTTTATTAACGGTGTATTATCTAAGGATTCAGATAATCATCTAACTACCTTGATTAAAAGTGCTAAAGCTTATTTCTTAGTTTCAATTTTAATAAATTTAGTCTTGGGTGTTGTCGGAATATTTGATCTGCCTCTAACGTCATCAATGGTAGGAATGGTTGGTTTTGTTTATTATGCATTTTTAAGCACTTCGTTTTCACTTTTTATTCAATTGGTGGAGCTCCATCCTTCTTGTTACTTTTTAGTATCAGGTATTTTTATTTTATTAAAAATGTTGGTTGATAAATTTCCGGTGAAAGTACTCACATTCTTTTGTATATTGTTGATAGTAGATAGTGGATTCGTAATGGTTTCATACAAACTCATGGGTGAAGCTTCAATATTGATTCTTATTATTCGAATTTTAATTTATAATAAAATATTGGTTAGAACTTCAAAGATATTAATGTCAGCTTCCTAATTCTTACCACCAACTCAGCCCATTTCAGCCAGTTAACGCATCATGAGGTCACAGGTGAGATAACCGGAGTGCCAGAAAAATGAATAAAAAATTACTACCTAGTTTTGAACTAAAAGCAGCACACTTAACAGCGCAAATAATTTTAAGAAGAGGTCAAAATACTGGCATAGGTGCAGAATCAATAAAATCATTTTTGGAATCTGATGGGTACGAAGTTTATAATAACGGTAGAGATATGTATGACTTTTTAATGGATAAAAATTTTATTGGGTACAAACCAGAACAAGCAGGTCGTGGAATTTACCTAACAAGCAAAGGTGCTAGATTTGCCAAAACTCCATTTATTGTTATTTTCCTAACAGAATACAAAGATTTTATGCTTATGCTTCTTGGTGCAATATTGGCTGCAGTTTTTTCTAAAATTATCCAATAGTATAATAAAGTGAGAATATTATGAAGAAATTTCAAATAAGGCTCGATGAGATCAATTTCAAATTTGCCTTTATCGCATTGGTATCTATTGCCATATTTTTTATCCACAATTTTTTTAAGGTCACGGAATTTTTTGATAAATGCGTCAGCATCTTTTTTATATTAACGATGCTCCTGATGATCTATTTTCTTATTTTAGATGTAAGAGGTAGGCGATATATTTATTTCTTTGAAAATTATATGAAAATCAAAAAAGGCATTTTTGGAAGAAAAATGGATAAGATTGATTTTTTCAGCATAAACAAAATCGAACTAGCTCATGTGCCCAAAATGGGCTCATGTTTAATTATAGATTATGATAACTATTGCAAAAGACGTTTATTTCCGAAGTATCTCTTTAAGAATGAAGCTACATATTTTGAATTTTGCAAGCTATTGCAAGCCAAAACAAATACTTTTGTCGATAACAAAAAGACATTAGATAATGATCCTGGCAACAAAAGTAATTCAATTCTTTTAAATATAATACTCCCGTTTCCTATCTCCATCCTTTTAACAATGTTAGCTTTGAGGGAAGAAAAGAATTTTTCTTTCTTATACATAATTTTTTTCTTCGCATTATGGGGAGGATTTTCAGGGTTATTTTTTCTTCAAGACAAATTTATCAATTATTTAAATGAAAGAGAAAAAAACAAGATTAACTTTTAATTTAATTCTTGAAGAACAAAACTCTCTCTCGTTAAATCATTTAACTTCTTGAAATTAGCAAATTGCCAATAATTTACCAGCAACTCACCGCACATCACTCAAGTTAACACACCGTGAGGCCACCGACTTTTTTTAATCACTGGCACTTTTTAACCGAAGTAACAAACAACTTCACATTAAAATCAAACACCACAGGAAACTTCATCCTGTGAACTCTCAAGCAAGCACACACGACATTACGCCTAACTTGACCACCGAGCTTGTTAGTTAAAACGTAGCCATCACCATTTTTAATAAACCGTAAAAAGATCTTGGCTTCTTCATTTAAGAAAACTGTTTTTACGTGTTTGCCGTGACTGCTAATAATATGAGCCTGATTATCTTCAATATTTTCCCACTTAAGGTTAATTGCTTGGTGAAGACTAATTTTAAGTACTTTCATGACCCTAAAGACCGGATAAAGAAAATATTCCGAACAAATAAATAAGTGTTTCATAATCAGGTCAATCTGAGGTTTTGTTAACACCTTGTGGTTCGCTTCAGATTTGATTATGAGAGCCTTCCATTTGTTTGAAGTTATGTATCGGTTCTTGAGCAGAAACTCCCAGAAAGCGTTTAAGGATGATTTATAGGTGGTAATACTCTTGTGGGTGAGTTCGTGAACTTCTTTAAGTTCCAAGATCCAGTTTTCAAGGTCGCTCGTGGTAATTAAATACGGGAGAGTCTCGCCAAACTTAGTTAGAAACAGCTTTAGAAAGAACTTCTGGTTGGTTGCCGAGTTATCTGGAAACACACGCTCGTATGTCTCATACAAAATCCGAATCGTGGCAACGTCCTGCTTAACCAGTCCAATCTGACTTAACTCTTCAATATAAGCTAAAGCCGCTTTTTTAGTTGCAAAGGTTTTGCGGACCCGAGCTTTTTGAATCGGGTCCTGGTAGTTAACTCTCCAAGCGTCTTTAAATTTATAAATCTTATGCTTAAGCATGATTCACCTAAAAGTTAAACGGTGATGGAAAATCACAATCCTGAGCACGAACATTTCCGTAAACATCAATGGTGATCCCAACTGTACTGTGACCTAATATTGCCTGCAACTGATACATCTCAGCGCCACTTCTGAGGTACCAATAGGCAAACGAATGACGTAGACTATGCCAAGCCCAGCTCTTCTTAATCCCGTGCTCATTAACAAACGATTGCATGTGGCGGGTCGCCATGGACTTACAAAGCTTTGCTCCGTAAAATGTAGTAAAAACGTATTCCGTGGCTTTATTCATCTCACTTAAAAACGCTCTTAAGTGATCAGACATTACCAGTTCTCGTGGGTGTCCGTTCTTAGTAACATCTAAAAGCAGCGTGTTTTTCTCAAAGCTAATGTTTTTCCACTTAAGGTTGATGAGTTCATTAAGCCTAGCTCCCGTGTGGATTGCTGTGTAAAGCATTTTGTGGAAATAATTTAAATCAAATGACTCTTTTTTATAGTTTTTAGCGAGTTCCAGATAGTGCTTTAACTCTTCCTGCGAATGAATCACCCGAACATAAGACTTAGCTGGACGACGGTTGAGCTTTACACCCGTTAAGGGGTTTAAGTTCATAATGCCTTCATCGATAAGCCACTTAAAAAAGTAGTTCAAACAGTACTTCACGTGACACAGGCTACTTGGAGAATAATTATATTTTTTTTCAAGGCTTAAAAACCAATTGTTTAAGGTCACGACATTTAACTCTGGTAGTTTATAAAGCTTAAAAGCCTCGTAGAATTCATCAAACCCAATCCTTCGATCTTTAAGCTTGGTGTTCGGACAACGCTCAAGGTGAAGTGTGATGAGGTCAGCAATGGGTTGTTCCAAAAACCAGGAAAGATCTTTCTGATGAAACTTCGATTCCAGAAAGTATTTAACTTTTTTAGCTGCCTTAACTGAATCCTGTTTCAAGCGTTTGCGCTTTTTAGTAACAGGGTCCAGGTATGAAACCTGAACCCCTTGAGAGTTAGTGTTATAAACTTTGACTTCAAATTTATTATCCATCGGTGAAATCCTCCAGGGTGAAGAAAACGATGGCCTACTAGATTCAGATGACATGAACAATATCCTCCTCATTTTTTACACGGCCGTTTTTTGGATAAGGTAAACCCAGGCTTCCATCAGCATTAACAAGTTTGGGATTATGTTCTCTAAAGAGCTTTAGAAGATGCTTGGTTTCTCTTTTATCGACACCTTTAATAATTAAATATTTAAGCTTAGGTGGAACTTTTCTAAAAGTTAGGGTTTGCATGTCAGCTTTAACCTGAGCTTTTAACATATCCGCAATGTCTGATGGTATGTTTTCCCAGAGAACTCTCCAGCGATCGTTCCAGTTTTTATTCCAATCGATGCCTAACATCTTCATCTGAGTTCGATAGTTTGAAATTTTCCGCAGGTGCCGATCTGAAAGCCAGCGATCTTGGGTTCCTGGTTTTAAATATTCTAAACGTGTGCCAGCTTTATCCGACACTAAAATGGCATTTAAGCTTTGATAGATATAGCCATATTCAAAAGCTTCATGAGTTGTTGAGAATCCACTGAATAATCTATAAGGACTATTCGCCAGGACCCATTTGATTGCTTTCGCAATGAGATAACTGCCGCTATTGAATGGTGCTATAGAGCATGAAGCGCCTCGAAGTATAGTTTGTTCAAGGTTTTTAGTGTCTTCACCTAAACATTTTGAGAACATCATTGGTGTCCCGATCATCACACAACAGACGATTTTGTCTTGGTATGTAAGTGCGAACGTGAAGTTCCAATAGTTATTGATTTTTCCATACCATTCGTATTTTTCGATAAAACTTTTGACCTCCGAAACACTTTTTAAGTCGGTTTTATCAATTACCTTAAACTCCAAATCTGAAATTTTAAGCACTTGGTTTTTGTTTAAGCCGAAGTTGATTCGGTCTTCTTCTTGAAATTGCATTTTCTTTTTGTACTGGTGGCATGTGTTTGAATCGTAAGATTTCATTTAATTCTCCTTGAAATCGTTTAAAAGTTTATAAAGTTTTGCTTCGAAAAAATTTTCATTTCCTGAACAAAGGTCGTACCAAGATGTTAATTTGGTTATATGTTCGTAGATTTTGTCGCCGAGATGATTGCGGGCTCCAGCTGGATTGTCTCGACCTATGCTCTTAGCTGCATAAATAATATTAGAAATAATTTCTGACTTATTTATTATTTTTTTTATCTTGGTATTATTGGAGTCCTGATTTGGGACCGACTCAATTCCTGATTTAGGACTAACTGCGTCCTGCTTTGGGACTGGGTCAGTTTCAATTAGCCATATTGCAGGATCTGTAATTTGGTAAAGATTTGAGCGACCCGTATGACCTTTTGTATAACTAATCAACTGATACTTTTGTAGTTCAGTAATGGTGTTACGAATGGTTGTTTTACCTTTTAGACCAGAAAATTCCGAGATGCATTTATAGCTGGGATAACTTGGATTAAAAGATGCTATGAAAGGAAATAATACCTTCGCATTTTTTGATAAAATTTTGCTACGGATTACTCGATTGGGAATTTTGGTAAAATTTCTTGTAAACATTTTGGCAGGATACGAAAGCGGCCATGAAAAATCGAATTAGACCTTCTATGAGGATTTTTAGATAAAAGACCTAATTTGGTGAATTTGATAGATGAGTATCAATATAACTATTGCATCTATTTATAAGCTGCTCGATTGTACCACTCGTACTCAGCCCCACCTCTTTAAAGGTACCTTTTGTTTTTGAATTCTCAGATAAAAAAATCAGTAACCTATAAAATTCGTTATTATCACGTTTGTTTCTTTGAGTTTTACAAATCTCACTTAACTGATAAATGAGTTTGTTTTTTGCCCTTGAATCAATGCTCGTCGCTGGTTTGTTTGGAAGACCAATACTTTTCAAATAATCATTTTCTTCATTACTTAATTTTTCTAATAACGAATTTAAGCCGTTGGAAAGCCAGAGTGAATAATCTTCAGAATAAAATTTGTGATATTTCTTAGATGATATTTTTTTAGCAACTTTGAATATTTGTTTTTTTAAATGGTCATTTTTGATTAATTCTTCACATAACTCTTTTTTAAAATGGATATAGTCTATTGTGTGACGACCCATGGTAAGATTTAGTCCAAATTCAAGAATGGCATTATTTATAGATTCAAGTTTATTAGTTTTATCAAGATAATTAATATAATTTTGGTGTTCTTGTAGCTGAACAATTGCACCAAAATCTTCAACCACTGGTTCGTTAGTCGGAGTTAATTGTGCTGCATTTTGAATATTAAATTTTTTATAAAATTCATTTTCCATAAATAGAAGTATTTATTACTACGGCCTTAATAGATTGGATATGCCGTTGTATAGAGAAAATAGATATGGAAGTGTATTTTTACTAAATTTGAAACCTAATTAAGTATTTTAAACAAATGGCCTATTTAAAATTCATCACCTGCCTTATCATATCTAGATGACCGGACGCACATCCTTATACGATCAAAAATACTGCGAATTGCTAATTTCTCATATGGAAGCCGGTAATTCCTTCACGTCTTTCGCCGCTAGAATTGGGGTAAATGTCGATACCCTGTATGAGTGGAGCAAGAAATTCCCCGAGTTTTCCGAGGCTAAGAAGCTAGCTTTTAATAAAGCAGAGAGCTTTTGGGAAGACGTTGGTAAAGAGCATGCGCTGAAGAATGCCCAAGCCTGGATGTTCCTCATGCGCTGTCGATTTGGGTATAAAGAAGCCAAGGATGTAGAGCAGCCTATAGCTCAGCCTGAGATTAAAATCATTTATACTCTCGATGCTAGTCCAGATGAGGCAAATCTTTGATTACCAATTACCGTTTAATCGTTTTTATGTTTTTACTTTTTATCATTGGATTATTTTATCCAACGAATTAAAAGCTAATCGTTCTTAGGTGTCCAACCCGAAAACACTTCCTTGGCGTTGTAACAGCTTTCACCAGTACTCGAATCTTTCAACGTGATGACTCCGCTGTATTCATCAAGTGCTATGTTTTTTGTTACACCACCACCGACGTCGACATTGATGTCTTTCTCTCTTCCTTGTTTACTTTCATTCACACAGAAAAAAGCTTTCTTGTTTTCGATGGCAATTTCAGCAGATCTGCGAAGAAAGCCTTTAAACGTAAGCTTTGAATCGTGCAGATATCTAACATGATATTTGCCTTCAACAATTTTTGAGCTTTCATAACCAACTCGATGCATGCCATTTTCTTCAATTCTTTGATATTCAGGTGCAGTAGTGAAAACAGCGCAGCTTACAAAAAACGTTAAAATTAAATGCATTAAAATAATTTTCTTCATAAATATTCGCTCCTATTTTCTATTTTTTATTTGTAAAATTGCTTCGGTCCATTCTTTAGGTGACACGTTGTCACCGTTATATGGCTTTCTTAGTGTCCTGAATGAGTATCTTAAGTATTCACAGTGAGAACCTTTACCTCCAATCTTTACTATCGAATATAATTGGTCCGCACTTTTTGATATAACCGTAGTTGAAGCTCCGGCACCGATTGTTGCTAGCATCGCAGCTCTGATTTCTTCGCAGACATCTGCTGCTTGTGTATTTGTAATTGCGAGAAAAGTAAGCATAAAAAAGTATTTCATAAAATCCTCCTATTTTAATCTTTCGATATTAATTCTGTATTCTCTCGATTCGTCTTTGAACGTTAATGATGTAATGCTCTTTGTATTAGCTTGTTTGTCGGTTAGAAGTTCTTCCAGCGTTAGATTTAAATAACTAGCTAAACTTACAAGATGCTTAAGATTTGCTAAAGAAGGTTTCCTTTCGTTTACAATCCAATCTTGAAGCAAGCTTCTTGGAATCGATAATTCTTTCGAAAGTTGCGAAAGATTACTTCCACCAAGTCGTTCTTGAAGATTTTTTGTAAATTGAATTGTCATAATACTATCTTCGTTAATCTTCATGCTCATCTCTAGCTGTTTGCGACGTATCGTTTTTAATTTGCGATTCATCGTGTTTCGTAAACATATGTTAGGTGAACGTTCCATAATTACCTTTGTGAAACGCTCCGCAATTCCCTGTGAACGGTTGCTACTGAACACTTAGCAAGCCTGGCAATTTTACGGTAACTTAAGTTTTTCCTATGTAATTCTTGAATCAATAGAGAGTTTCTAACTTTATTGCGCCCGATTTGTTTGCCCTTAGCTCGAGCATTAGCAACACCATTTTTAACTCGCTCGCTAATCAGTTCTTTTTCAAGCTGTGATATAGCGCTGATAATCGTGAATAGTGCGACACCTATTGCGGAGTTAGTATCAATATTCTCAGTCAGTGAAATAAACGAAACGCCTAAGCGTTTAAATTCATCTAAGGCTTCGAGTAAGTGCTTGGTAGAGCGAGCGAATCGACTGAATGAGTAAACAATTACAACATGAATCTGGTCGTTTCGAATATCGTTCATCATGCGGTCAAGTTCTGGGCGTGAGTTTTTACCGCCACTAATTCCTGAGTCCTGATAAATGGAATAGTTTAAGATTTCTTTAGCGTTACAGAAGTTTTCTAAAGCTCGGACTTGTGATTCGAGACCTTTTTCTTGTTTGTCAGTAGATGTCCTAACATAAAGTGCAACTTTCTTCATAATGACCTCTCTTTTTACTGAGGCCATCATAAGGCACAGCCGATAAGAACGATAATCGATAGAAAATTCAAGGCCTTGTAAAACTTGCTACATGTGATGTTTTAGAAAGGCCGCAAGGATTATTGGCAGATATGGAAGACATCATAAAATCGATTAAGTCTATTCTTTATGAGCGTGTTAGCAGTCCTCTTGCAGGAGCATTTCTAGTATCATTCGTGATAATTAATTGGAGGATTCCTTTAATTTTAATATATGGCGATGACACCTCATCATCTCGGATTTGGGATATA
The DNA here is from genome assembly GCA_016786485.1 of Bacteriovoracaceae bacterium. GTDB lineage: Bacteria > Bdellovibrionota > Bacteriovoracia > Bacteriovoracales > Bacteriovoracaceae > JAEUWD01. The sequence continues at coordinate 51,926 of JAEUWD010000001.1, forward strand.
GAACTTTATTTGAGTAAAGTATCCATATGTTATTTACTATTTTTTCCTTTGTTATCCACTATATTGTTTATTTGTGTCTTCCCTTACTTTTCAAACTTAGCGTTTGAAATTTCGCAATGGTGGGGACAGAAAACATTAAAGATAAGAAATAAGTATGAAGACACGGAGAGACTTTCAGTGGAGCAATCACTAAAAATTAGGCTAGAGCTTAAAAATCAGCAAACACTTTTTCAAGAAATGTTAGAAAGTAAGGAAAAGGAACTTGAAAATTTGAGAACAAAGACAAGCCCTGAATTGGAAGATAGCCTAACTCTAAACGAGAAAGCAATATTGGAAGCTATCGGTGTAATTCAAAAAAAATTCAAACTACTTGAGGTTATAATTATTAGAGAAACAGGGCGAATACATTTTGATAATGATAGGCTTAGGGAAAAAGAGATAAATATTTATAAGCATTCTAACGCCCACACGTTGGATGAGAAAAATCCAAATGAATTGAAAGAAGTCATATATAGACTAAGTCCTAAATATATCTCACTACTGCCAAGCGCCAGAATGCGAGCTCCTTACGAAGTAACTTTAACTGATGAGGGACGCAGGTATTTAGAAAGCACATCTGAGCTTTATAGAGAAACAAAACCCGGCGAAGGAGAATGGGAACTCACTTGAACTAGTGTCGATAGATTAACAGAGAAAGATCAGGACATTTTATTAATTTTAACTTAAATTATTTTCTATTGAGAATTCAACGAGTTGCATAATGCAACAAAACTAAAGAGTTGTATTATACAACCGATATGTTACCATGGAGATAGTTCTTGCCTGCACAAGGATTGAGTAAGGTTAAGCAAACATTTTTCAGTATCAAAACGACATGTGAGATTATTGTTAAATCACATGCTTATGTAGATCATCCAGAGCGTAATTTTACTACGGATGAAATTATCGACCTCATTAGAAATTCGAGAGGTCGATTTACTGAAAATGAGTCAGAAGTTGCAATTAAAGGTTCATATTTATTTTATCCGAAAGATGCTTTAGGAAATGAGTGCAAATTAGTGGTTCTGATTAAAAAAGAAGTAGAAGTAAGACAAGAAGGAAGCGAAGATAAATTGATAATTGTTTGTAGTGCATATAGGGATGAAAAAAATGTTTAAAACATTAATAGTTGAGAAATTTTTATACAAAGGTTTATTGGGTGAGTTTGTAGCTCATGATGTAAATATTTTGATACCGGAAGAATTGAAAGGAGTTACTAAGAGTAATTTCAATCCAAAGAAACATGAGCATTTTCTAAGCTCTTTCGAAGTGGCAAGACTTTCACGAGAGTTAGCTCAAATATTTTGGGTAGAAAATAACAAAAGAATAACCGTAGATAGAAAAGTTTTTACTTCTTCTGAACTGAATAAGATCAGAGCATTTTTGAATGTAAACAACACTGAACTCGGACAATTACTTGGGTTAGATAAAAGCCAAGTAAGTAGATTAATGAACGAGAATAGCGGTATTACTTCATCAATTTCGATTCTAATTTTTAGCTATTTGAAAAAAGAAATAGAAGAAATGGGATATTGCAGAAATTGGGTAAAAGAGCATGCAAAAAGTTTATCGGAAGAAGAAAAAGCTTTTATTGATACTTTTGAACCAGTAAGTGCTTTTGCAGTTGCGGAATATTTTGTAAGAAAAAGCTCAAAAGATGATTCTGATGAGGGGATCACAAATCTTAAATTACAAAAGTTACTTTATTTTGCAGAGGGGCATTTTTCTGCTTCCTTTGGAAAGTCACTACTTAATGAAAAAATTCATGCATGGCCTCATGGCCCTGTTGTAAAAAAAGTATATGAAAAATATAGTTCTAATGTAAAAAAGCCATTAAAAATCGACTTCAATTTAGACATTTCCGATATTACTGAAAATAAAATATTAAAGGAATATTTGGATATGATCTATTCTAGGTATGGACAGTATTCTGCATGGAAATTGCGTGATATAACTCATCAACAAAATCCCTGGAAAGAAACAGAAAAAAACAAAGAAATAACAAAATCCAGCATTCAGGATTATTTTAAATCAATTTTATAAATAACTATTAGTCTCTAAACAAAAGGCGCTAATTTGAGCGGTTTCGTTTACGTTTTATTCAATCCCGAGTTTCCGCAAATGGTAAAAATCGGTAAAACAAAAAGGGATACAGAATTAAGAGCAAAAGAACTTTCACGTCCAACAGGAGTTCCTGGTAATTTTATTGTCGCCTACGAAGTAGAAACTGAGCATTATTCAGAACTTGAAAAGCTAATTCATAAAAAGTTAAAACCATTGAGGCATTCAACTAAAAAAGAATTTTTTGAAATTCCCTTGAAAGCTGCAATTAGTGAATTGCAAACGCTACATATTAGTTTAAAAACAAGTGATAAATCAAAAATTGACATAGAGAAAATGGAAATCTTATCGAGGTTAAAAGTTAAATATTCTAAAGAATTAAGACAAGAAGTGGTGGCTGTTTATTTACTTCAAACAATGGATCGTTGTTATCTAGAAGTAACTACAGAAGAAATATTAGCAGGTTATTTAAAAAATCAAAAAATCCACAGAATGGATTTAGGGTTCATATCGTATGGTCAGCATCGAAGAATGTTTGATCCGAATCGAGCCACACTTGAAGATAATGCTAACATCTTTATCGACGAATTTGATCCATATAGTATTGTAAACTGTACAGATTTGTTCCACGAAGAAGCGGCTAAAGAAATTTTCGAAAAACATAATAAAAGCAACGAAGATTTTTAAGAAACTTAAATATTCATAATTCAATTAGTGATACTAAACAAACATCATTGACCGAAATTTTTGGCAAAAAAAGCCCCACCTCCTTAATAAAAACTCTTCGAGCAAAGAGCAACTTTTCCGAAACGCACAAAAAAACTTTTTACAACAATTCACGCTTCCTAAATATTTCCAATCACTTTCAAAAAATCAATTTTTGTTAATCACTTTTATTTTCTAACTTATTCAAATCACATTCTGAAATTCATGAGTCAGTCACTTTCAATTATGACTACGATGCTGATGGACAGTTGATTGCAGCAAGTAATCCAGAGTCAGCAATCCCAGCTTATGCGAATGAAGCCTTCAATTACGACAAGCTTGGAAACCGAACTCAAGATTCAAGTGGCCTCTATTTGTACGATCCTAAGAAAATTGAAATCCAAGAAGATTATAAATATATCTATGCTCATGATGCCAATGGAAATCTGATTTCAAAACAAGAAAAAGGATTTACTGGTAACTTTACGAACTATACTTACTCTTCTGAAAATCAATTAATAAAAATCGAAGAGTTCGAGCTGAATAATTTAATCAAAGAGATTGATTACACTTACGATGCAATCGGTAGAAGAGTCGAGAAAAAAGTTAATGGTTCATTCACTCGTCGTTACGCTTATGACGGTCAAGAAATCATTGCTGAGTATAACGAGAATAATCAGATCTTAGCTAAGTACACTCATTCAAGCTTGAGAACGGATGATGTGCTTTCGGTTGATGTGACAAATGATGGTGTTAGTAACGGGATTGCGACACAAAGCGGGAGCTATAATTACTTAAAAGATTCGCTTGGATCGATTGTTTCGATTCAAAGAGGCTCGGCATTGGTGCAATCCTATACCTATTCTAGTTACGGTAAATTGTTGAAGATAAGTGATAATTTAGGAAATGATATCACTGCGAATCCAGTGCTGAACACCAGTTATTCTTACACTAACCGTGAATATGATGAAGAGTCTGGGTTGTATTATTATAGAGCGAGATATTACAATGCAGAAACTGGACGGTTCTTGCAGCAAGATCCACATCCTGGTTTAACTGATGTTCCACTCACGCTTATTAATTCTTTTATTTATGTTCTTAATAATCCAGTTCTAAACACTGACCCTAAAGGTGAAATTCTCCCTGTGTTGGCCATCGCTTTCTTAGTCGGTGGTGGGATTAATGCTTTAACATCTAAAAACGGTAAGCCTTGGTATCAGAATTTCCTAATTGGTGGGTTAATTTCAGTTGGTAGCGTTTTCGTCGGTGCAGCCGGAGGGGCAATCGGAGCATCAATTGCTACATCAATGGGAGGCTCGGCGGTACTCGGCTCAACCATAGGAGGGGCTGTCGCTGGAGGATTATTTTCATTTGGTGTACAAAAGATAATGAATCCTAACGCTCCAACAAATTGGCTTTCAGTCGGATTTGGGGCATTTTCAGGTGGCTTAAGTGGATACTTAGGCGCTGTTGGTGTTGGACAAGCTGGTCAATCTTTAGATACCTTTAATAAGTCGATAGTGGGAGGCTTAATTGATTCGGTGCCGCCGACAGTTACACCGCCACCACCAACTCCTCCGACTTATGTACCAGGACCAATGTAAGGGGAAATTATGATAAATAAACTAAGATTAATAAAACCAGAAGTTTCAAAAGTAGAATTTATCAAATGGTACTTTGCCAGAAGCAGCTTCAAGTTAACAATGTTGTTTAGCGTAGGCTTACTACTATTAGGCTGTTTCTTTAATATACTCAGCTATATTCTTCATGGAGTATGGTTGCTAGATGTGCTGATAATTTTTTCATCAATTGGAATTATCTGCATGATTTTTTTGCTAGCTTCGCCGTTTATTGCCTTTAAACAGAATGCTAATCGAGAAGTTATGTTCAGCCAGGGGATTAAAATTTTTCAAAACGATGTTTTAGTTTCAGATTACAAAACAAGCGATATTAAAATTGTGCATTTCATTATAAATGAAGTGATTATTTTTAACTTTAAAAATTTAAAATCAATTTCTATTTATTCACCTTCATCTAATGAAATAAATTACATTAAAAATGAGCTTAAAAATTCAGGTGTTAGATTGTTTGAAGCAAGATCACTTATGGATATTATGTTGCGCAAGCATAAAGTTTTCTCGCTTTAGTATAAGGCGTGCATTGCCAATAAATTACCTGAACCAGACTCATTTTGCTTAATTAAAGTATTATGAGACCGCAATCAATATAAAGCGAGTGCCAGAAATATTAGCTTAATTCATAAAGAATGCTTGAATGGGAGATTAATTATGAGTGAATTTAAAAATTTTATAGTGGTGGGAAAAAATTGTGCGCATCATGAAGTTCAAATGGATCTATCTTCCCACCTCTCGAATCTCTTTAGTGAATTTAATAGAAACCTAGGTGAGGATGATAATGAAGATGAAGCTCGTCTTTTATTTATCTCACAGTCAGATAATTTAAATGACGTAATCTTGTGTGAAAACAACAATGGTCAATTTTCTATAGTTAATTGGAAACTAAATGGCATTAAAAAATTAGATCTAGATAATTTTATAAAAAAAATGACCTCAAAGAATAAAACAAATTTTACGATTAGAACGACCAACAACAAGGTGTCTGAAAGTGATGAGTTAACTTTAATGGAGCAAGCTTTTGAACCAGATCTTTTTTCATTTGCTAATAAAATAATTAAATTGGATAGTCGACTTGTAAGGGGCAGTATTAATAATCAAAATATGTATTTAATTATAGATGCAACTTAACAGACCCACTAAAACATTTCACAGCTTAAGCCACCCAAATTTCCTAAAACTTTCCACCAACTCACCGCACAGTGCTCAACTTAACACACCGTGAGGCCACCGACACTTTGATCATTACTGGCACAATTTTTCACAGAACTTGCAAATAACTTCATGCCAAAATCAAAACACCATCAGATTTTAATTTAAGTTTTCAGAAATAATTTTGTTAATTTCTTGGTTCTGCTTTCTTGCTCATCCAAAATTCTTTATTGATTAAATCATCCCATTTCGGTGGAAAAAAGAAACTTATGCCCACAAAAAATTGATTTTCCAGGATAGTATTACTCGCCGTTTCTGAGTCGAACATTTTCATTTGAGAACGGATACCCGTATTAATTAAAAAATTATCAAAGTTATACCAACGCATTTCATATTCGACATGTGCCTGCATCAATTGTCCGCCCGCCGCGCCGATGGTTAAATGATGGCCGACATTTTTTTTATTACCAAATTCAAATTCAGCTTCGAGAATTCCTGAAAACAAGAAAAGATCTTCGTTTAAAAGAATCTGATTAGTATCAGCAATAAAAGATGAAGCATAATTGGCCTGTAGACCAAACTTTCCGATAAAACTCATACCCAGCATACGCGTCGGATGGGCAAACTCAAAAGTGACAGATGAGTTATTCCAAGCGCTCTGACCATCAAAAACGGCGCCTGATTGCTTCACGAGTTCATAATCATAAAACCATTCATCACTACGCATGTGACGACCTTTTAGTGATAATGAATTCATCGCCATGCCTGTAATCTCACCATCAAAGGCTTCATCCTCCACTGTCATCGTGATCATCGCGGGCTTTAATGAAACTTGGATAAAATCATAATGGTCTAAATGTCTTGGATGAGTTCCCTTCGGCATTTTCTTTTTAGGTGTTTCAACGACTTTCTTTTCTTCAACGACAGGTGCGGCTTCTGGTTTTTCCACTTTGAGAACTCCACCCTTTCTGACTTCACTTTGAATCACCTGTGAGAAATTTCCTTTGACTGATACTCGCCAGTAAAAAACTGAAAGCCTTGCGAGCTTTTTCATAGCAACTGGTATTTTCGTATCTTCTACGCTGTAAGCTAAAACAATATTTTCAAAGTTTTCAGTGTTTGAAATTTCTAATTGGTATGTCTTAACATTTTCTATTTTATCCCAACTGAATTCTAACTCTTCCTGATCATCGTTAATCGTTTGTTTGTGTTCAGGGTAAATTAATTCCAGCTCCCCTTTTAAGACTTGGTCTTCAGGAATCATGACAATTAATTTTGAAGTATTACTGAATTCACTTTGCTGATCCCAGAAATCGACCTGAGCGACACGCCAGTAAAAAGTTCCTGCTGGTGGGTTCACCCAGTCCAGTTCAGGTTTGGTTGTTTCTTGTCGTAAAACCAATTCTTTTAGGGCCTCATCTTTATAAATCTCAACAATATACTTTTTCATTTCTTCTGTTGCCGGCCAACTAATCTTAGCAAAATCATTTTGAGCATGAGCAGATGAAATAATCAAATCCCATAAGATGGAGGTCGTCTTCTTCTGAATCTTAACTTCAATCTCCGAATCGATTTCTAGTTTTTGTGGTGGAGGTGTTGGTTGAACCTTCACTTTTATTGGACGAGAGAATTCGACTTTGCCGTTTGGTAAAACTTTTTTCGTGCGCCAATAGAACACTCCTGTTTTTGGAAAAGTGAACTTGGTTTGATTATCGCTGGTCTCGCGCTTAATTCGAACATTTGCAAACTGGCTGTCTTCGGCGACCTCAAATAAAAAAACTTCCTTACCTTTAAGTTCGCCGTCCCATTCGAAGTTCACCATTTGATCTGGTTTCTTTAACACAATTTGAGTCGCACCTGTTTCTGGATTATAGGATTTGTCTTGTTGAACTTTAATTTTTCCACCTTGGGTGGGTGCTGAAGCACGGCCAAACTGATTGATACTTTGGACAGACCAATCATACTCACCTGCTTTTTTAGGTTCCCACTCGTAGCCTGGAATCTTGCTTTCATTTTCGTGAACTAAAGTTCCTTGCTCATCCTTGATCTGTACACGATAAGCGGCAGCGTTTTGAACTTTTTTCCATTTCAAACGAATGGTACTTCCGGCTTGAACTTCTGGTGAATAATAAACTAATTCATAATTTTTTTCGTGCTCTTCAATGATTGGAGTTTCAAGTGCCACATCTTCGATAACGCTAAAATTTCTGACAGATGACCACTCCGTCCACTCGCCGCTCTTGGTTTGCCCGCGAATGCGTAAACGATAATCATCAGCTGCAAATTCAACTAACGTAAATGTTTCATCGGTCTCACTCTGTGAACGAAAGATATCACTGGTAATTTCAACGTCATAATTCACAATATTTTCCTGGGGCTTCCAGCGAATAAATTGTTTTTCGCCTAGACGATATTTCATTCCATCTTCAGGACTGATAATTTCTGGAGCGTTGAGCTTGATCACATGGAAAGTACCAATTGTCCCCTTCATTTTTTCAGTTGAGAGACGCCAATAATATGTTCCTACTGCCAGCTGCGTGCTGAATTCATTTCCTTCGACTGCCTGGCTGACTTTGGTTTGTTCAAAGTTTGAATTATCGGCCAATTCTAAAAAGACTTTTTCAGTTGCACGCCATTGCAATTTAACCTGACTCATTCCTAAAGCATAAAATTTCTGATTGGCCACTGGTGAAAGCATTTGAAAGGATGTTTTGAGTACTTCTTTTTTCCCTGATTTTTCTTCAAAATCTAAAAATTGATTTTCACCGACGATGTATTTTTGATTATCAGCTGTAATCTCCGCCTCACCGCTTAAAACTGTGATACGAGAACGTTCTTTGCCGCGTTGAATTTGTAATTGTGCATTTTGTGAACGAATATCAAAATCTTTTCCGGCCAAGTTAAACTGAATACGATTCACTTTTGGCGTGAGCTGCGTATGCATAATTCCTTGCGCGACCACTAAGGTTTTTACCAATGGGCGATGCTCGATTTTAAATAAAGTATTTTCACTTAAAGCAATTTCAAAACCATCAAAGAATTCAACTTCTGCAGTGGATTTATCGTAGGTATAAATCAAATCATTATTGGCCAACTCATCTCCTGTCTCAGCATCAAGCCAAGAAAAGAAATCATAATTTTTTTTCTTCACAGTATTATCTTGTTGGCGAATTTTCGCGATGATTTCGACACCGTCACGAAAGTTATGTGACATGTCGTCATGAATGATCTTGAGCCCGCTCCAAACAGCGAGAAAAAATAAAAAAACAATCGCGATCAAATCGATTTGTTTGGTGTTCATCCACTCCCCAAAACTTTCATCAACAAAAAGCTAGAAATCGTAGTCTTTTCAAGGCTTTTGTCTTATTCTTATTCTAAGAAAAAAGAAGATTTATTGATACTGAGCAAGGATTTCAAGGTTGAACCAAACTAAGTTGATAAGAAAAGTCGGTTTTCCCCTCAAATTAAAGATGATTTTCATTTTTTTCTTAATCCTATCCTCGTCTCTGAGTCTTTATGTTTTTTTCGCCCATGACCTCTTTAAAAAAGATAAATCCGCTTATATTTACGAAAACGGTCTTTCCATGGCCGAAGCTCTTGAAAGACAAACGCAAAGTTTTCTTTTTGATACGGTTAATTTCAGTCAAACCATTAACGGTCTCATTCGAGAAAATGTGGAAAAAGATAAAATCAGACAAGTATTTGAACAAAATAAAAACATTCTTAGTTTTAATTTTTACCGAGCCAATAAAGCTGATTATCGATTGGACGTAAGTTTTGAAAAAGAAAATGAACTCAAGCTTTACCAAGTCGCACCTAATTATTTAGGCAATCTTAAAGCGTCAGAAATGGAAAATGCCAAATTAGCTGCTGGCCAATCGATTTACATTCAGGGATTTCAAAATGAAAAAATCCCTCACCTCATGTTAATTATTCGAGACAAAGTCACTGATGATATTATTATTTCGCGTTTTATGTTGAATGAGCTACAAATGGCCTATCAGCAAAATAAAATCTATGACAGCTATTTAGTGAATGAGCGTGGACAAATTCTCATCGGAAAAAATAAGAATCCCGATGATAAAACAGAAATTGTTCAAGAGCCTCACTTGTTTGAAATTATGATTGGCAAAGTGGATTCAGGAGTTAAGGAATTAGTTTTAGGTTCAGTGCCCATGCTTTTAAGTTTTAAAAAAAATAATTTTTTTAATTTCACCGTTTTCGCCCAAATACCTGAAACGACTGCTTTCAGTGCGACTCAATACTTAATTAATAAAAGCTTGTGGTTTGGTATTTTCATTCTCAGTCTAGGCATTATGGTAGCAATTATTTTTTCGCGAAAACTAACCAAAGACTTGGCCAAACTTCACGTGGCAACTGAAAAGGTAGCTGAAGGTTCTTTTGAAACTCAGGTCGAAGTTCACTCGCGTGATGAAGTGGGAGCACTGGCCGATTCTTTCAACTATATGGGTAAAGAAATCGTTCGTTATATTGGTGAAATGAAAGAAAAAGCTCGTATGGAAAATGAAATCGAAGTTGCTAAGCTCGTTCAAAAAGCTTTTTTCCCAAAAGATGAAATCAATCTGAATCATGCTGAAATTGCGGCTTTTTATACACCAGCGACTGAATGTGGTGGCGACTGGTGGAGCCACATTGATCTCGGCGATAAATTAGTGCTGTTCATGGTGGATGCTACTGGGCATGGTGTTCCGGCCGCGCTACTAACTGCGACCGCTAATTGTTGCGCGCAAAACTTAAAAACTTTGTCTGAAACGACACCCGAAATTGTTCGTAATCCTGAATCGATTTTAAAATTTATGAATACCGCCGTTGCAAGTGTTGGCGGTCAAATTCTGATGACAGCTTTTGTCGCTGTCTATGATTATCAAACTAAAAAATTAAGTTATGCTAATGCTTCTCACAATCCTCCACTCTTGTATCAATATCAAGACGCTGAGGCAGATAAGAGTCACTTGGTTCCTCTGATGGACAGTAATGGGGAGCGACTTGGTCATAATGCTCAGGCTCAGTATCAAAAAGCCGAACAACAGCTTAAAACGGGCGACGTTCTTCTTCTTTTCACCGACGGACTAATTGAATCAACTAATAAAGAAGGCAAAGATTGGGGTCAGCGACGGTTTATCAAATCATTCCTTAGCTATGCCAAATCAAGTGCCAGAGATATTCGCTCAGGAGTCATAAAGGATGCCAATGATTTTTTTCAAGGCCAGCCTTATAATGATGATATCACCTTGGTGGCCATAAAAATAAAGTAGGTCCAATGAATGTACTTCTTTTAATGAATGATCAGAATCTTAAAAATGAATTAGAAAAAGTTATCAGCGAAATGGGAATCACTCTTCACCATGGTGAACCTGAAGGCGCTCAATATATTATTTGCGATAACGCTCACTTTGATAAAATTGGTTCAGCTTACGTAAGAGAGAAAGCTGAAAAATTTATTCTCCTCTCATCAGAACCAGATGAAGTCAATGTTCTTAATTATCTTGGTCAGTTTGAACTTAATCATATCATTGGGGTAAACGGTAATCTGGTTATTCAAGAAGTAAAAAGTAATCTCAATAAAATTCATAAGAAAACCATTTGGGGTTTGAAACAATACTTAGAAGAATCGGCACAAGTTAGCACTGAAGGTATTGAGCAATCACATCAAATCCACCAGACAATTGATAAGACATTAGCTAAATTTGATTTCAGTGAATATTTTGAATCACCTACGGAATATCTTAAAGTGATGTCAAATGAGTTAGTCACTAATGCTCTTTACAATGGTGTCGCTACTCGTGAATCACTCCATATTCAAGAAGCTCTTAGCCGCAAACAAAATGTTTTCTTAAAGGGAAGCGAACATATTCTCTTCTCTGTCGGTAAAGATACAAATTCTTTGGCCGTTTCAGTCCAAGACACTTTTGGAAAATTAAACCGAAAGAAGGTCGTCGAAAATCTTGTTCGCAGTTTTAAGGAAAAAACCGTCCAGGAAAAAATTGGTGGGGCGGGACTTGGTCTCTACATGATTTATAACCACGCTAATCAATTTATTTTAAATTATAAACGTAATAAACGAACAGAAGTTATCGCAGTGATTGATTTAAACAAAAGGTTTAAAAAATATCGTGAGCGTATAACTTCGTTTCATTTTCATGAAGAGGTGTAATCGTGAGTAACAAACTAGAATTAAAACTACAAGTAAAAGACAATCTCGTTACAGTTCAATTCAAAGGTAGCATCGATGAAGATGCGACTTTTCAAGAGATTGAAAAGATAAAAGCCAATCAATATAATTTTGACTTCGAAGAACTAAAAATGATTAATTCGTGCGGTATTCGTGAGTGGATTAAATTCATTGAAAAACTTCCAGCTACAGCAAAAGTTATTTATCAAAAATGCCCCCAAATTATTATTGAGCAGATGAATATGGTTCACGGTTTTATTCGAAAGGGAGCAGAAATTGAATCTTTCTACGCCCCTTACTATGATGAAGAAAGTGATACCGAACACAAAATCCTACTCAATACCGCCGATATCAAAAACGGCAAAGCTCCTAAAATAAAATCTCCTGATTCTGGCAAAGAAATGGAATTCGACGCTATTGAAGATCAGTATTTAAGATTTTTGAAAAAATAAAAAAAGACAAAGGATAGACCATGACGGCAAAGAAACTTAGTGAGGAAGATCTCAAGGCGTTCGACGATATTTTTGAGCCCTTACTAGTCATCAACAAAAAAGAAGAAATGATTTATTTTAATCACAGTCTTCTGACACTTTCTAAATCACCACCTCGAATTCTCAAAAAAATAAAAAACATCAAAGAACTTTTTAAAAGCAGTGAAATCAAAATCAGTGCACTCATCAGCGATGCCATAAAAAATAATCAAATGGTTCTTAGTACTGAAGGCGATATTGAGTTTTTACAAGCTGAAGGTGCTCGTTATACGGTAGTTATTAAAGTTTTTCCAATTGGAAGTGAACACTTTGTTGTGTGCCTTCATGATTTGAGTGTCGAAAAAAGATTATTTGATAAATATAAGGAACAATTTGAAGAGCTAAAATCGACCCATTCACAAGTCGTGCAAGCAGATAAGTTAGCAACGCTGGGAGAACTTACTGCGGGGATTTCACACGAAATAAACAACCCGTTAACGATTGCTTCGGGTAATGCTGAAATCATTCAAATGTTACTTGAAAATAAGGATATCAATCAAATCAAAGAGAAACTAAAGTCTTCGGTGAATGATGTTAAAGAATCGCTCGAGCGAATTCATGTCATCGTCAATAACATGCGCAACTTTCTGCACAAGAGCGAAGATAAAAAAGAATATTGTGAATTATCACTCATCATTGAAAACACTTTGATGATGGTATCCCCTTCTTTTAATACTCATCAAGTTGTTATTGAGAAAAATCTTGGGCCTGAAAACCTGGTAGCATTAGTGAATAAAGTTAAAATCGAACAAGTCCTTATCAATCTTTGTAAAAATGCTTTGGATGCTATTAATTCTTCCGGTACTAGAAATGGAAAAGTCACTATTTCACTATGCAAAGATACTGACCAAAATTTTGTAAATATAAAAGTCAGCGATAATGGTCCGGGAATCAAAGAAGAAATCCGTGAAGATATTTTCAGTCCTTTCTTTACGACTAAAGAAGTAGGCGAAGGAACTGGTTTGGGTCTTTCGATTTCTAAAAAAATCGTCGAATCTCATCAAGGGCAAATCCTACTCGATAGCAAAGTTGGTAAAGGCACGACCTTCACAATTAAACTACCAAGCATTGAAGTAAGTAGTTATTCTCAAAGTGAATACTTGAAACAACAAAATCGTAGTATTAATGGCAAAAGAATTCTGGTCGTGGATAACGAAGTTCAAATTCTTAATATTATGAATAAATTTATCGAAGATGAAGGTCACATTTTCATTGGCTCAACTAATGGTAATGAGGCGCTACGCTTCTTAGATAATTTGAATATTGATTTGATTATTACTGACTACAGTATGCCACAAATGAATGGAACGGAGTTTATTACAAAAGTTCGTGACTTAGGAATTAAGTGTCCGGTTTATTATTTAACCAGCAAAAATAATATCGAAAATTTTAACCAAGACAAAGAT
>JAEUWD010000056.1 GCA_016786485.1 Bacteriovoracaceae bacterium
GTCCATGGAAGAAAATTTACGATTGGCAGTATTAAAGATTATCGCGCATGAAAAGAAATTCATGCTGGGTCGTGGACAAGATTATCTCGAAAATCTCGATGGTAAAAAATTAGATAAATTTATTGCTTATATTAACCAAACTCATGATAGTATGATTCCGGACATCATGTATAAATCCTAGGAGGACGTCATGAACAAGCAAGCTAAAAAAACCTTTCTCGTTAATTGGAAAACTTTAAAACAAGATATCGACAAATTTATTAAAGAAAATAACATTCACGAAGTAAAAGCTACGGTTAAAAAAATGGTTAACAAAGCTCAAGGTGACATTAACCAACTCGTGGACAAAGACGTTTCTGTTATTAAAAAACGTTTCCAAGTTGAAAAAAAACAAGTGGAAAAACTTCTTCAAAAAACACTTCAGGCCGAAGTTAAACGTGCAAAAAGTTTTCTTGAACTTCAAAAAAGAGAAATCACTAAGCTACAAAATAAACTAGATAAAATCAGCAAGATGGCTGCACCAAAAGCTGCTAGTCGTCCTAGAAAGAAATCGACTCGTAAGTCTGCTGCAAGTACTACTACTTAGGATTGTTTTTGGGAGCAACACCTAGCTCAAGACAAGTTTCGCTGTAGGGATATTCTTCATTATCAGTTAAATTTTTCAGGTCACTAAACCTGCAATAACTTGATTTGCGACCGAATTCCATAACATCGTAGCGACACGTTACAGTAACATCGAATAAAGCATTATTCGTTCGTGAATCATTAATAAAAAACTGGTATTCGCTTTCACCCTCATACAGCTCTTCGCTTACTTCTAAGTAATCAACTGATTTACCAAGTTTTTCACGTAGAAAGTTAACACCGTTCTGACTTGCATAAAGACACTGCATTTTTGCACCATCAAAGTAAATGATAAGATCTTCTACCATTTCACCTTTAATCACTTTTTTCATCAAATTTAAAAGGTAATAAGGGTTCTGAATCGTATTCCAGTTATCGCAAGAAACGAAAAACGTTAAGGAACAAAACACGGCCAAATATCGATAGAATTTTTGCATAAACCACCTTTATGTGATTCTTGCTACCGCAAAATGCTGTCGATGGCCAAAGTTTTATGTTGTAGTAGAAACTTCTTCGCGATAAGGGCGCCACTTTCCTTGCCAAACATTCAAAAAGGCGTTGGTGGCAAGACCTTTTTCCGGGCTGATTTCGATACAGGCATAAGTTAACTTACTGATATTTTTATGTAATCCGATATCCATGGAAGGAACGGGATTCCAAGTCCCGGTATTAAAATAAATCTTTCCTTCAGGGAAACGACGCCACTCAGCAACATGTGTGTGACCCATGATAACGACATTAATATCGCTCCGACGTAAGAAGATTCTTTTAGCAAATTTCTCGTATTTAGGATGAACCGATAGTTTCGCCAAAACTTTCCAGTTAGTTTTGAAGTTTTTATTATAACGAGTGTAGGGTGCAAAACGCGTTTTAAAAAGGTACTTCATCGTCGTAAAAAGAGTGGTAACAAAAAATCTAAAATCGTGCAAAAAGCACCAACGCACATACACGCTCAACGGGCGAACTTTATCGATATAAGGGCGCTCTTTTTTCAGTAACGGCATCATATACAAACAAAATAAACTACCCCAAGGGAGATTTAAAATCTTCACGCCATTAGGCCCATCCACAAAATATTTATTTTTAGGCACGGAATTTATTTTTTCAAAACGATGACCATGTTCAACTAAAACGCCATGAGTAATAATTTGCTCTTCAAAAACTAACGCAGCTCCTATCACTCTCTTAAGCAATTCTTGCGCCGCCGGCCACACCATCGCAAAATCGTGATTACCAAAAATATAGGTAATTTTTTTATTCGGTTTCTTGAGAAAATCTTTTAATGATTTGAAAAAATCTGGGTGACCGTTAATGATACTTTTAACTGCTTTGAGCGTATGTTCTTCCGTCCAAAAATGGGTAAAGACACCTTCAACATCGATTTGAATCAAATTTAAAATATCACCGTTTAGAACTAAGTGTACTTCTTCATTTTCATATTTGTCAGTTGAATAAAAATCAAGAAACTCAACAAATTTTTCGTCTTCATCAAAGTCTTCTAGAATATTTAATTGGCCGTTACTTAGATATCTTCCCTTACCCAAATGCAAATCACTGACAACTAAAAGCAACATAAGGTGACCCTATTTTGTAAGAATATCTTTAGTACTAATAACTCTACCGCGGCCCATGCGCTTAGAGTTGTACATCATGTTATCAGCGATGGAAATTATATCCTTGGATGTTTTCGCATCAACTGGAAATTCAGCAATCCCGATCGACACGCTGAGGTGATAAACATTGCCATTTGAAACTTTAAAGTTTCGGCTTTTAATCACTTTTAATAAACGTTCACATACCACCGTTGCACTTTCCGCAGGAGTTTCTGGTAAAATGATAACAAACTCATCACCACCATAACGATAAATCAAATCTGTTTCGCGAATGTAATCTCTGAAGATATGAGAAAGCGAATTTAATAATTCCGTGCCCACAATATGCCCATGACCATCATTAACTAATTTAAAATTATCGATATCGATAAAGAGTACACAAAAGTTTTTTTGATTGGACTCGAAACTTTTTACTAATCGATCGAGATCGTTATATAACCGACGTTGATTATAAAGTCCTGTCACATCATCTTTATGTGCTAACTCTGAGAAAATTTCTTTAAATTCGATGGCTTCAATTAAGGCCAGTGTTCTGAGTGAAACTTTAAAAAAATGATGATTTAAAATATCGAGTAAAATATTTTTTTCAGAATTTGCAATAATGACCTGAACGTAAATAGGATATTTTTCGTAATAGCCTAAGTTAAAAGTGGCCAAGGCTTGATCATCTTCAATTTCATCAAAGAAAACATTCATACTATTATGTTCACGCACTTTCAAAAATTCATAATTCTGATTTTCAATAATGATTTTTTGTTTCTTCCCAATTTTTTTAGTACTTGCATGAATCTGGATAATGCCTTCACCACGACGTAGTGAAACTTTTAAAACATGATAATATTTAATATCGATGTAAATATTGAGGTATTGATAAATGACCGTGAGATATTCATCGATGTTCTTAATATCTTTCGAAATAACATCGACCAGATTTCGCAAATAACTCGCTTGCACGTGCTCAGTATTAAGAATTAATTCTTTAAAAAGCACAGAAATCGCCTCTTCTTCAAACAGGGCGACTTGATTGATACCGTTTTGCTTAGTGGATTGAGTAAATCCATCATCATGTTTTTCAACCAATGCGGCAATAACCAGATGAGAATTCTGTTCTTTTATAGCTTTTATCTTAGATAGATTTTTTTCACTCAGAATTTCATGAGAAATAAAAACAAAATCAGCCGTACGAAATTCATTTTCAGCAATTTTTTCGATTTTAGCAGCCGTGGCCAAATTGATTTTTATGGGACTGTGACTAGTTGAAGCGTATTGCTCCAATAATTTGGATTTTTCTTCGGAAAAACCAATAATAAGAACACTGTAGTACGACTTCAAACATGTTTCCTATATGTCTAAATTCTTTTTTAGATCATCAATATTCGTATTTGTATTTTCTTCTAATAAACCAATCGCAGTACGAAGAGTTTTCATGACATTATTCAATTTTCCTTCTAACTCTTCTTTTGATTGTACTTGTTTTTCTTCATGAACTACGATGTTTTCCATATCAAATTCAAGTAAATCGATTTTACGCTTTAATTCAAGAATTTTTGCATCACGGTTACGGATTTGAATTTGAGCATCAGCTTTCACTAATTCTAGCTGACCTTCTAATTCTTTTTCACGACCGTAAACGATACGGTAGTCTTCTTTTACTTTCTGATTGAGCTTCTCGACTTCTTTTTGCAGTAAGCGCTGTTTGCTATTGGCCACTTCTGCTTTTTGCTCTACTGCTGATAAGATTTTTTTCATATCTGACAATTGAGCTTCGTAATGTTTTTTCACAATTTGAATCTCAGAATCTTTAGACTCAAGTTCAAGGCGAATAGCATCGTATTGTTTATCAATTCTTTCACTTTCAACTTCTCTTAATCTCACCATCAAACGATTTTTTTCAGCACGCAATGATTCTAATGTTTCTAACAATGCACTCATTTCTTCTGTTTCATGACGATGTGAACGAACCTGCGGTTCATGATGAGTTGCTGCTTGAACGATTTCTTCTGGTTCAGAGTTAAAAATGGCTTCTTCCGTTATGCTATCGACTGGCGCAACCGCCACTTCTTCATTGTGAATTTCAGCTCCACTCAAAGAATTGTCACCTTGAATTTCAGCGCTGGCGAGCATATCGCCTATCTCATCCGCAGGCTCAATGGCATCACTATTGTCTGTATTAAAATTAATACTGACATCACCCACATCTATTGGTTGAGACTTCTGGGCTTCCGCCGTTTCAGCAGCGTTTAAGTAGTTATCAATTTCACGTAATTGTGTTTTCGCGTGCTCAGACAGATCTAAAGACTCACCACCGATGACTGAAGTTTCGTTACTTGCCAATGGATCGGCGATAAAACTCTCTTGAGTCGCATCTTCCGTTGTTGCTGCTAAATCAAGCTCTGCACTTGGAGCAGAAGCAGCTTCACCGTTTTCTAGATTAAGTTCAATCGAATTATCTAAATTTAATTCAATACCGCCTGATTCACCTGCCGCTGGATCAGTTTTAGCATCGGCAATTGTCGGAGCTTCTGGACCAGAATCCAAACTTAATTCAAGGCCAGCACCAGAGTCTAAGCTGATTTCATTTCCTTGCTCAGCTTGCGGGGTGATTTCGATACTTTCTTGTGTGTCACTCGCACCTAAATCAATCGCCACTTCATAGCCAGCACTCGCTTCATCTAAGACTAAGCTCTCGGAATTATCATCCGATGAATCATTTTTAGTATCCACAAGCCCACCTTCTCCCATTGCCTGATTAAAGGCATTTTGAATCTTGGTGCCTAAATTAAAATTTCCCAAAGTTTGATCAGGAGAAATACCGTGCTCTTCAAGCACTTTACTTTCCGTGGCCGAAATCTCGGGTTCGATGGTCATTCCAGTAAAGCCGAATTGCTCCAGAATTCGAACCAGGGTCGCCGATTGAATTGGTATTTTAATATAAGCATCCCCACCTTCACTTGAAAATTGATGGGCACGAAGTTCTTTAGCAGTTTTATTAGCAGTAAGATAAAATCTTTTGACCTCGGTATAAGTCGAAAGGATGACTTCTACAATCTTGGCGTGATCGTCTGGCATTTGATCCAGATCAAAAACCACAATTAATTCACGGCCGTTCTTCTCAATGTCTTTGAATAATTCTTCTTTAGTTGAAATCGATTGCGACTTGGCTTCTTTGGGAATCTTCGCCAAAAAGTCTTTAGTATTCTGTGTGCCTGACTGAAAAAGTACGATTCTCATATATTTGCTTCTATATCCTTTATTTTATGTTACCAAAGCCTACAACTGACGCAATCTGTGAAAAAATGCCTGTTCGCGAAGTGAAAAATGACCTTTATTGCCTATAATTATGGGTTCATATTAGTATTAAAGTAGCTAACTAGCGTTCCGATAGTTATTCATGATACAGAAGGTGATTATATGAAGCAGTTTTTGATTTTATTACTCGTTGTTTTTAGTACTCGAACTTTGGCCCAGGCCCAAGAGTATCTTCCACAAAATATTATTCAGTTAGATGATAAGTTTTCTCATCACATTGCGCTGGTAGAAAAATCAAGCCACACACTTTATTTGTATCAAAACAATAATGGGACTCCACAACTCCTAAAACAGTATAAAGTTGCGACCGGAAAATTTACTGGTAACAAAGCTTCTGAAGGCGACCACAAAACACCGGAAGGGATTTATCTACTTGAAAGATTTTTATCCGCTCAAGAACTTGTAGGTATGTACGGCGAAGAAAAATCGAAAATGTATGGAGCTGGTGCCTTCACGACTAACTACCCTAACGTTATTGATGAACGTTTAGGCAAAGGTGGAAGCGGGATTTGGTTACACTCAACTGATGATAATACCCGTATTAATAAAGGCCTTGATTCACGTGGATGCGTCGTTGTTGTTGATGAAGATTTAAAAGATATCTCAAAGTATATCGACTTAGCTAATACCTCGATGGTTATTGTTCAAAACATCAACTTTCAGCAGAAGAAAACCTGGGAAAGCGTAAAGAACAATATCATGGGTGTGGTTGCTAACTGGCAAGAATCTTGGAAAAACAAAAACTTTGATAGTTATATCGGTCATTATCACCCTGAGAAATTCCATGATTCAAAGGGTAATTTTCACGCTTACAAACACTATAAGAAAGCTGTTTTCTCGAATCCAGGCACCCCTGTCATCAACTTTAATCATGTTTCGGTTTTAGTTCAGAATGACTATGCTGTGGTTCAGATGGAGCAAGATTATCGCTCAACCAATATCAACGATATTGGTAAGAAAATCCTCTATCTTCAGCAAGACCAAAACTACAATTGGAAAATTGTGGCAGAGCAGTGGAGAAAATTAGACGGCGAGTCAAGAAATTTAGCTTTCGTTCCAGCGATGAGATTCTTTAAGAATTAAGAAATTCAGTCTATACTATCTCTCATGCTTCACAAAAATAATGATGAAATTACATTAATCGTTTACGAATCCCCTGAACCACCCCGGTTTCTCAAAATTAATAAAAAGGTTTTAAAAACCGTTTTGTTTTTTGCAGCAATGCTTATTCTTATTATGGCAATTACCACTATTTTCTTAGGTAGCTATATTAAGCAATTACAAAATCGTATCGATGGAAAACTGCCAGAATCAGAAGTGGTAGAAAAACTTAAAAATGAAAACCTAGCACTGACGACAAAGTTTAATCAGTTGCAAGCCATTCATAATGAATTAACTCAGCAGCTAGAGCAGAATCCAACAACAGCGAAGGCCGAAGTGGTGCCTGAACCAAAAGTTCCAACGGAACAAATTCAGAGAGAGAATACTCTTCCTGGTCCAAACGAAGTTCTAAGTTTATTCAAGGCCATTCCGGGTTTCAAAAATTTAACCACAGAAAAAATGGCAGAGATTCAACGTTTGAATTTTCGTGTTAAAAAAGATGAGATTGTTTTCAGATTCAATCTCGCTAATATTGGAACCGTAAAAAAGCTTAAAGGTTTTATTTTTGTTATTCAGTACAGTTCGAAGAGTTTAAAGTTTTATCCGCCAATCGATTTAGCGGCCAAAAACTTCAAAGTTGATTTCACTGAAGGCGAAAGCTTTACTGTTTCAAGATTTAGACCAACTATCATCAATTTTGACTTACCGGAAGAAGAGAAAGAAGTTTATTATAAGGTTCTCCTTTTCAGCAAAGAAGGTCATTTGATTCTCGAAGAGTATCACGGACCATTTAGCCTTATTTAGGAGTTCGAATGAATTTTGGCGATTTTCGTAATTTAAATTTTTCGGTTTTTGGTAAGGATAGTGAATTCAAAGGAACTTTCTATGTCAGTGGGAACGTGACAATTGCCGCTAATATCGAAGGCGAAATCATTATGCAGAAAGAAGGCAAAATTATTCTGGAAAGAACAGGATATTTCAAAGGCAAAATCAAAGGTCATGATATTGAAGTATTTGGTGAAATCGATGGTGAAATTGAAGCGACTGGTGCTTTAGTTGTTCGTTCATCCGCCAAAATTTCGGGCAAAATGAAAAGTGCACGTCTGGCCATCTACCCTGGTGCTTTTATCAATATTCAGGGTGAAACCACTGAAGAATTAAAGTAATTTCTTATAATCAATTATTTCAACGTTTGGTAATTTCATTTTCTTGCTAATTTCTTTTGGCGCCACAATCACAATCGTTTGTTCATTCCAACCAAACACATCACCAAGAACTTTTTCCACTTGCTCCATTTGTTTGCTATCAACACGTTTTGAAAAATCCATCATCTCTTCATAGGTACGCCCCTGATGAATGCTGGCGGTTAATCTTTCAAGCAACTCTTCTGGAGCATCCACCAACATTTGCGTGTTACCGACAAGATAAGTTTTCGCTCGCTTGAATGAAACTTCTTTTTTACTAGGTTCTTGGGAAATATTCTCCAGCAGATTTTTAATGGAGTCTAAAACATCATTTACTTGTTCATTATTAGTTGAAGTGGCAATAATACTACGACCATAGCTAGCTTGAGTAGCGGCCAAAGCACTCACCGAATAAGTTAAACCTTTTTCTTGTCTTAAGTCTTCCATGAGTAAAGACGTGAAACCTCCCCCTAGCCAACTTCCAGCCAACACCAATGATTCATCTGCAAAGTAATCGGCCTTAGGATTTATCATTTTGCCAATACGAATTTGCGCTTGGTTGCCATTAGGTACCGTCACTAAGTATGCCGCTGGCTTTTGCACAAACTTCGGTTTTGTCAAATTTTTACGACTGATATAAGCAACATCTCCAGTCCAAGCACAATCATTAGTAATAACATTCTTTAAAACCATTAACTCACGCGGCCCATAGAGAAAGATTTTTTTATTCACTTGTTTTTGAAAGTAATCATTTTTTCGACGTAAACTATTTGAATCGATGTTACCGAGAGTCGATATTTTTCCTTCGACTGGATTTTCAAGGCCTGTGGCCACTAACGAAAGTTGGCGATGTGCCCTATCCGCCAAAGCACTATGAGAAATCACAATATTATTGATCTCACTTTTTCTTTGGGCGAGGTACTGCTCGACCTCTTCTTGCGGAAAAATTGAGTGACGGAAAACATGGCAGAGTATTTTCATGGTTGGAATGGCATCCTTTACCAACCCCGCAAAAGAAACTTCAGAATATTCATGAGTCGTGCGATTTTCGACTTCCACGCCATAAAATTCCAGATTATTGCTCAATTCACTTTTTGAGTATGTATTGGTACCAGATAAATACAGATCGAATAAGGCCTGAGTTTCTCCCAAACGTGTTTCATGATCACTTAAAGCTCCGTCATCAAAAAAGATTTTTAGATAAAAGCGCGGACGTTGCTCATCTACTATCCAATGAACGTCGACCCCGTTCCAATTACTTTTTTCATAAGTCGCATGAGCAAAAGAGCAAAGTGAAAATAACATCAGTATAAACTTCATGGTTTCACCACCGGATGCTTACGCCAAACGCTGGCAAAAACACCATTTTCGGTCGTTAGATTTTTTTTGCAAACCGAGTGAACCTTATCCAGATTCACTTCAGTAAATAATTGAAATAATTTTTTATAGTTTTCCACTTCGCTATAGTCACTCTTCATCGTAATAATAAAATCGGCTACGCCTGAATTAGTATCAAGCTCTTTAAACGATTCGAGCAACCACTTATTTTTGGCTTTTTGTAATTCACGTTCAGTAATTTCTTCTTCGCAAAAATTTTGCAAATAAGAACGTAAATCTTCTTCAAACAAACTTATTTTTTTCCCTGGTAACATTTGGCCAGTGACTAAAAGCGCCCCTGCTTTTTCTAAATGATAATAATCAGCACCAATCCGTGCTAATTTAGGACCTGTGTTTTCCACATATCGCTTCATTAATTGGGAACTTTTCCCATCACCTAAAATAATAGTAAGTAAATCAAAAGCGGCCCTATCTTCCAAATTCATTTTGGAAAGTGGAACAGCATACATAACTAAAGGATCTGGTGAATCGCCATGCAGACTCAAACTCAAAGAAGCGTTTTTTAGTTTGTACGAGGAAGGCTCCGCTTTCTCAGCCGAAAATTTTTCACCGTTTTCCAAATCGGAATAATATTTTTTGACTAAACGTAGCGCTTTACTTTTATCAAATCTCCCCGAGATAACCAGTGTCGTATTCTCTGGTGAATAATAGCGACGATAGAAATCTATAATTTCATTTTTAGTCACACCTTCAATATCCGCAATTTCGCCGATAACGGAATGTTCATAAGGCGTGCCGGCGAATACTGAAGAGATAGTACTTTCATATAATTTTCCCATTGGTGAATTTTCGTAAGTTAATTGTCGCTCTTCTAAAATAACTTTTTTCTCAACTTGAAAGGCTTCATCTGATAATTCCAGCGATTTCATACGGTCGGATTCGAGTTCCATCACGGCCTTTAGTTCTGAAGCCGGGATATTATCGTAATAAACCGTTTGATCGTAAGTGGTATAAGCATTATTGTGACCGCCACCACCTTCAACTTTTTTATCAAACTCTCCTTCTGGAAATTTTTTGGTTCCTTTAAAAAGAAGATGTTCTAAGAAATGACTACTACCGGTTTTTCCAAGCGCTTCATGGCGTGACCCCACACCGTAAACCGTTTGGTAGCTAATCGTTTCGGTGGTCGTGCTGGGAATCAGAATCACTTTAAGCCCATTACTTAAAGTTTCTTCCGTTATCTCGATATTTATTTTTTCAAAATCAATTTTGTTTTTAGATTTAGGATCAATAACTTCGTTACTGACTTCAGGCCTAAGCGCACAGCCCAAGGAGACACAACACAAACACCACAACATCAAGGCTTTCATATATACATTTATTCTTTTTGTGAGATAAACTATTGGGATTAATTCTATGCTGAGTGAGCTTATGAATCAAATAACAATTTTAGGTTCAGGAACCAGTACTGGAGTGCCGCAAATCGCCTGTGAGTGTCTGGTTTGCACTTCAACTGATAGTAAAAATAAACGCCTACGCACCAGTATCTATATAGAAACATCATCGGGACAAAATGTTCTCGTTGATTGCACACCGGATATGCGCACTCAATTGCTTCGAGAGAAAATCAAACGTGTCGACAGCGTTGTTATCACTCATGCTCATGCCGATCATATTCATGGGATTGATGACCTCCGCCCGATGTGTTTCGTTCAAACTCAAAACATTCCGGTATATACTAATCAAGTCACTAGTGCCGAACTCAAAACTCGTTTTCCCTATATTTTTTTAAGAGATAAACAACCTGGAAATAATCTCGTCTTAGGTGGTGGTGTTCCACTTCTCGACTTAACCACAGTACCGATTAATACTCCCGTTAATATCGGTAGCGAAACTTTTGAATTCTTCGAATTACCGCATGGTCGTTTTACCACCATGGGTTTTATGCATAAGAAATTTGCCTATGTCATTGATTGTCATGAAATTCCAGCCGACATTATCCAACGACTTAAGGCCCGACAATTGGACTTACTCTTAATTGATTGCCTTAAAGAAAGCTCACATCAAACCCATTTAACCAAAGATAAGTCTTTTAATTATGCCCAAGAAATTGGGGCGAAAAAAACCGGCTTTATACATATCTCCCACGAACTGGAACACCATCGATTGCTTGCTGAGGCCCAAAAGATTTCACCAAATTATTTCCCGGTTTATGATTCACTAAAATTATCATACGCTTAGCGTTATCCGATTTTCTCCTGACAAGTAGAGATCATAATGCTAATTTTCTCCAAAGAAATTATTCAAGAGGTGAAGTATGAAAATAGCTGTTCCAAAGGAAATCAAAAATAACGAAAATCGTGTTGGTCTTGTCCCGGCCGGAGTGGTCCAGTTAGTGAAAGATGGTCACCAAGTTTTTATTGAAACAAAAGCTGGTTCAGGTATTGGTTTAACCGACGAAGATTATATTAAAGCAGGAGCGAAAATTGTAAAATCGCTCGAAGAGGCTTATCAAGTTGGTGAAATGATCATCAAAGTTAAAGAACCTCAGGACAATGAATTAAAACTGTTACGCAAAGATCATATTCTTTATACTTATCTTCACTTAGCTGCAGATAAAGAACTTACGGTTAAATTACTTGAATCTGGTTGTACTGGAATCGCTTATGAAACGATTCAGGAAGATGACGGTTCACTCCCTCTACTTGTGCCTATGTCAGAAGTAGCTGGTCGTATGGCAACTCAAGTTGGTGCCACTTATTTGCAAAAAGATAAAGGTGGTAAAGGCATTCTTCTTGGAGGTGTTCCGGGAGTTCGTCGCGGTCGAGTAACTGTCATTGGTTCTGGGATCGCAGGTACTAACGCGATTAAAATGGCGATGGGGATGGGAGCTGACGTAACAGCTATCGATCTTTCAGCGACTCGTTTGGCACAACTTGATGATCTTTTCGAAAACAGAATTACAACTCTCTATTCAAACCCAGTTAATATCGCAGAAGCAGTTCTACGTTCTGATTTAGTTATCGGTGCCGTTTTAGTTGCTGGTGCGAAGGCACCAAAGCTCGTGACTCGTGATTTAATTTCACGCATGGAAAAAGGTTCAGTAGTTGTTGATATAGCAGTTGATCAAGGTGGATGTATTGAAACTTGTAAACCAACCACTCACGAAAAACCGACTTTTGAAGTAGATGGTATCATTCATTACTGTGTAGCGAATATGCCAGGGGCCGTTGCTCAAACTTCAACTTATGCACTTACTAACGTAACCTTAAAATATGCTCGTTTGATCGCTAACCTTGGCCTTGAAAAAGCTATCGCAAGTGATCATCGCTTGGCCAAAGGTGTGAACACCTATAAAGGCAAACTAGTATATGAGCAAATTGCTAAGGATCATAATTTAGCTTATAGCCCTTTGAATATTATTTAAGCCCCTGATACAATATCAACTATGACTGGAAATGTATTAGTTGATAAAATCCTGGTTGCCGTTTTTGCCTTCATTAGCTTGGCTTGTTTTGGCTTAAGTTATTACACTTACAATATGATTAAGACCGCCCCTATTAGTCCAAAGGCTGAGTACGGTGCGATGGTGGAAAATGCCAAAGTGGCTGGCCAAGTGGAAACAGTGGCACTCAAGAGTATGGTGATTAATCTTTACTCTCGTTCAACGCGTTTACGTTTTCTAGATATTCAAATCAACGTCTTACCATTCAATGGCTCACAAGCTGAATTGATTCTACAAAAAGAATCTATTATTGCTGATACCGTCATCACTATCGCAGGCGATATGGAACCGGATGAACTTAATTCTGTTTCGGGAAAAATTATTTTAGAAGATCGAATTAAAAAACAAGTTAACTCCATGGTCGGCGAACCGCTCATGAAGAAAATCTATTTTTCGAAATTTGTTATTCAATAAATTATTGTTCGTCTTGTAAACGAGCTGACGGATCGACTACTTTGTAGTTACCAGTTTCGTCTTTAAGGTCTTTAAAAAATTTATTTAGCTCAGTTTGAGTCACTTTGCCTTCAGCTACTAAACGGTCTCTTAGTCTAAGGTCTAATTTTTTCTCATCAAGTGCCATTTTCAATTTCATCTGGATATCCTTATTTAAGTCAAAGTTTGTTCATTCTTAACACAGAAAATCATATTCTTGCAACTGAGGAGAGCATTAATGCCAGTATTTAGAGCCATTATCCTTCTTGGCGTCATCCACCAAGCTCAACTTGCCTTTGGCCCGATGACGTCTTAAGCCACTAAAAAGACTTAAAAAGCTTCCACCCTGAGACTTATGAGACTGCCATTTGAGATAAGTCACCCCACTTACAATCGCCGCCAAGTGGGCCCAAGACGATTTATTATAAGGTGAGAAAATCCCCATATAGAGCTCAATTCCCACCAAAAGCCAGCAGAAGTACTTGGCCTTCATGGGAAATAAAAGCATAAAAGTCATCATTCTTTCGCTAAAAATCATACCGTAAGCGATGAGCAGTCCATAACAAAGACCGCTTAGGCCAACCAAAGGAAAAGCAAAGAGCGATGAATCCCGAAAAAAAGCAGCTGTCATCGCGAGATAAAAAAGTCCTGAACCAAAAACCGACCAAAACAAGAACCAACTATAGGTCTTTCGCCCCCAGCGGGCCTCAAGATCGCAGCCGATAAACCATACGACCAAACCGTTAAATAATAATTCCATCAAACCACGCCCTACTAACGGATAGGTCAAGAGTTGATAGACATGTCCTTGTAAAACAGCAGCGGTTGAAAGTCCTAAATAGGCATTAAGCGAAAATCCTAAAAGCACAGTAATAGAATTGATCAAAAAAATAGCACCGCAAGTAATTAAAAGTGTGCGATTGATATTCGTTAATCTTGGAACGTTAATAGACGGATTCATCTTTATACCTTCTGCGATAATTCAATAAGAATACCACCCGTTGAACTCGGATGAATAAAATTTACCAAACAGTGATCGGCTCCCGGCACTGGTTTTTCGTAAATAAAACGATAACCTTTGGCCGCGAGCTCTTTTTGTTTTGCCTTCACATCTTCTACACGAAAACAAAGATGGTGAATGCCCTCACCTTTTTTCTGAATAAATTTCGCCACCGTACTTTCAGGTGAAGTGGGCTCCAATAATTCAATTCGTGATTTTTTATCGATCTGACAAAATTGCGTTTTTACTTTTTGACTGGGTACTTCTTCAATATGCTCAGAAAAACTAAAGCCGATGTCTTCGTAAACTTTACGGGCCTGAGCTAAGCTTTGCACGGCAATAGCAATATGATCGAGATGTAATCCTTCCATGAGACTTATTATGCCCGGACTAGTAAGGAGGGTCAATCGCCTGAGCGCAAGCATTCGGATCAGTCGGGTTAAAGACAGGAACACTCGGTGAAGTTGGAGGAACACAAACACCGTTTACACAATCTCCGAACTTGGAAACGTTATAACAACGAACTTCACAAGTGACGGCGCCTAAAACGGTAAAACCTGTTTTTACGATGTAACACTCGCTCACCGTTTGCTCCATACACCATTCTTTTGCAATACAGATTTGACCAAATGGTTTTGAACACAGAACCGGTGGCTCAAGTGAGTTATTGTGAACCGCACATCGGCTAGTTGAAGTTGAACAACATAGTGAAGAACAATCAAAATCAGTCGCACAAATTTCGCCTAACAAGCCTCCACCTGTCCCTGAAACGGTTTCAGGACAAAGTGACACGACACCTTTTGACCAACAACGATTGTTGTAACAACACTCATCAGATGAACAAGCTGATGAAGAACTACACTGTCTGAGCGCTGAGAAAAGGACATCTGAGCCGCTGGTATTTAACTGACTACTTTTTGTTAATTGTAATTTAACGTCTTTACCGCCGTCATCTGAGTCAGCGATCAGTTTCATTTCTCCTGTAGAAGCCACTTTTTCATAGATTTCAATCGTGGCACTGACGTTACACGAACCGTAGTGTTCGTTAAGTACTGGATCAAGTGTTTGTACGCGAGTATTACATCCATCCATCCAACCTGTCGCCCCACTCGCAGCTGATGCTACAATACTTTTTGCCGCCTGAGCATCCGTCGACGAAGTGGCAACATGCTCAACTCCGGCCGTCAGATTTAATTTAGTATAACGAGGAAATAAATAAGATGAATAACCGTAATTAGCATCGGCACCTGAAAGAGATCCTTCAAATAGGCCATATTTAGAATACATAGCACTTCCACTTATTTGCCATAAGCCAGTATTCAGAGAACGGTACGGACCATCGTAACGATAAGTCGTTCCCCCGATCACATTCGTTGAACCAATGGCATTGAACAGGTAGTTGGCCGCATTGCTATCATAAATAACTTGTGTCCCTTTTTCTGATAAACATTTTTTTAGTGAATTGGCAGTTGTATCGCGAGTGTAACCAAGACTCCCAATTTCGATCATCGGTTGGCTTGGAACGATTGGTAAATAAACCCCACTAGTATTTTTCATCAACCCCTTATCTAAAATCTTTGCATATGAGTAGCGACATTCACTGGTAGCACCACTGCAAGACCCAGAACCCTGGAAACTTGGATCATCAGCTAAATACAAGCCACGACAGAAAAGATTGGTATTTAAATTATTTTGAACCGGCTCATCGCCAGCTGTAAAATCATAATCATTGTAATCGTATAAATCATACAACAAACGAATATCATCAAAGCGTAAGCCGTTTTCACCAGCTTGGCTTAAATCTAAAATTAAAACATCGATTTCAGTTGAAGGTGTAATCCCTTGTCCACGGCCAAGTGTAGCTTCGTAAGTAATTTCTTCTTGTGCCATCCCAAATTTAAATTTCACGAAAAGATGTTTGTCGCGCAAAGTTTGGAAATTCAGACCTGATAAATAAAGTTCACCACGATAATTTTTTGGGATAGTTAATTTGCGAGTATAAGTTCCGTCATACGGGTTAACCAAGTGTCGCATTTCAACTTTTGCCACAGGCGTTCCTGACCCGCCACCAATCCCACCATTACCTGGATTGGAGCAATCTCCACCGTTACAACTTGAATTATCATTTGAACTTGGATCACGCGTCGGTACCGGTGCGATACAGGCGCTAAAAAGGACCAAAAATAGAAACGCAAATTTCATCAACTTTCCTTAATAGTTTTTCGTCATTTTGGGTCACGATCTTGACCTAAAAATAATGACTTATCTTTATTTTAAGTGAGGTTTTCACTCGGGAATAAAGAATCGGCTAAATCATTGAATTTACGTAGTCATCTAGAGCGAAATTTAGGATGAGCGACACTAAAAATGGTCGAATTTAATTTAAAGACTCAAATGTCCGTTTTTCTTTGTTTTTTCGGACATGAGGAACGGTGAAAACTTGGTTATGAAAACAGATATAATAGCCGGGTGCCAGGAGCTTTGCCGCCAGTAAGGCTTCTGTCACGTTTTGAGTGGCATCTGAATCATCAAAACCTAACGGCTTCATGGCACCTGTAAAGACCACCGCAACTGGTGGCTTCGGTAATTGTTGCATGCAATATTCAGCGGTTACGGTCATGGTATCAGTTCCGTGAACGATAACCACCGGCGCTTGGTAAGAGAGAAAACGGCTTAAGGCCTGAAAAATAATATTACGATCCTGATCATCCATCTCGAGCGAATCTTTATTCATCACATATTTCACATCGATTTTGGTATAAGGCAGACGTAATCTTTTTAAGATATTGGCCTGAATGACGGTCTCTCGATTTTCAATCGAGCCAACTTCTTCATCGTAGGTTTTTTCAATTGTCCCACCCGTGGTGAGCACAAATAACTGTTGTTTCTGCATACTTTTAACTTAGCACAGTTCTTAAGGGTTGACACTTTTGAAAATGAATATAACTTATGGGCAATACATTTTTTAGGAGGATTTCCATGTCACACAAAGGCACCATTAAAGTTAATACCACGGATATTTTTCCGATTATCAAAAAATGGCTCTATTCTGAACACGATATTTATTTACGCGACCTTATTTCAAATGCCTGCGACGCCATTACAAAACGCATTACATTAAGCAAAAATAAAAACCAAGAATTACCGAATCCAAGTGTGGTGGTGGAAATTAACCCAGAAGAAAAAACTATTACTTTTATTGATAACGGCTTAGGTATGACTGAAGCCGAAGTTGAAAAATATATTGCTCAGCTAGCATTTTCGGGTGCGGAAGAATTTGTGGGCAAGATGAAAGCGGAAGGTAAAGAACTGGCCAAAGACGATATCATTGGAAAGTTCGGCTTAGGTTTTTATTCAGCCTTTATGGTGGCAGATAAAGTTGAAATTGAATCACTTTCTATGAATGAAGGTGCGGTGGCGACTCGTTGGGTTTGCCAGGGAGACACTGATTATGAATTCAGTGCTTCTGATAAAAAAGATATCGGAACTTCAATTAAATTATTTATCAATGCTGAAAATGAAGATTTCCTTCAGTCGTATAAAACTCGTAGCGTAATCGCTAAATATTGTAGCTTTATGCCTTATCCGATTGAGTTACGTGACACCAAGGAAATTGCGCAAATTGAAGCGGATAATGCCAAAGCTGCTAAGCCTGAAGATAAAAAGCCATTACCAAATGACATTATCAACGACGCTAAACCACTTTGGAAAAAAGATCCGGCGACCATTTCTGATGATGATTACAAAGATTTCTATCGCAAATTATTTCCCATGGAATCAGAGCCATTATTCTGGTTACATTTAAATGTTGATCACCCATTTACCTTACAAGGGATTTTATATTTCCCGAAAATTAGCAAGCATAAACCGTTGAACGATAATAGTATTAAACTTTATTGTAAGCAGGTTTTCGTTTCAGATAATACGAAGAACATCGTTCCAGAATTCTTGGGCCTTTTAAAAGGTGCTATCGATTCTTCAGACATTCCACTTAACGTTTCGCGCTCTGCCCTTCAAGGTGATCCAAACATTAAGAAAATCTCAAACTACATTATTAAAAAAGTAGCTGAGAGCTTAAAGAAACTTTTCAAAAATGATCGCGCTCGCTATGAACAAGTTTGGGAAGATATCTCTTTATTTGTAAAATATGGCTGTATTTCAGATGAAAAATTTGATGAATTAATGCGCTCGATGGTGCTGTTCAAAAATACTGAAGGCAAATTAGTAACATTAACGGAATATCAAGAATCAATTCCTGAAAAATACAAAGAAAAACTAAAAGACAAAGTGATTTACTTCGAAGCAAAAAATGCAGATGAGTCATTACGTAAGCAACTCAATGCTTTAGGCGTTTCAGTGGTGGAAACTGATGACTATATCGATCCGCACTTCACACAGCATTGTGAAATGAAGAAATTAGATAGTCTGACTTTCAAATTCTCAGCGATTGATGCTGAAGCAGAAACTTTATTAACGGATGAAGCCGCTCATGCGGACAGCGATAAAGTTCAAGAGATGTTTAATAATGTTTTCGGTATTAAGGAAGATGAAAAGGAACTTGAGAAAAAATTATTAGCAGTTGAAATTAAAAACATGAAAAATTCTTCGTCTGTAGCTTATTTAAAACAAGACCACGCGATGAAGAAATTCCAAAAGATGACTCAAGCGATGGGCAATTCGCCATTTGATATGCCACTGAAGAAAACCTTAGTGATTAATCCTAATCACCCAATGATTCAAAATGCGCTTAAATTATGGGGCGATGATAAGAAGAAAAACCTGGTTGAGAAAATGTGTCATCACACTCTCGATTTGGCGACGCTTTCAAGCGAAGGTTTAAGTGAAAAAGAAAAAGAAAGTTTTGTTTCTCGTTCACAAGAACTCATTCAAGAATTAAGTCAGTACGCGCTTTAAAACAGAAAGGCCCTCATACGAGGGCCTTTTTTTATTCCTTTTTATTTTTTTATAATTAAGCTGATTTTTCGAATGATTCTTCTGTCATCTTTTTCACGTTAATGAAGCTTCCACGTTTCTTTTGTGAAGGGTGGAACATCCGATCCACACGCTTCCCTTCGTCTCGCTCCTGCTCTTCTTTACAACCGATACATAAATGAGCAGTTGGTCTGGCAGTTAGTCTATTCATGCCAATCTCAACTCCACACTCGGCACATTCCCCAAAATGGCCTTCTTCGATTCGCTGAAGAGCAGCTTTAACTTTCTTTATATAATGAAGATTTCTACCACGTAGCTTTAATTCTAAGCTATGCTCCTTTTCAGAATTGTAGAGATCAACTTCATCACCTCTTGTACTTAAATTGATTTCTTCCTTTACCTTGGTTTCACCATCAAACTCTTCAATGATTGAAATAAAGTAATTTTTAAAGTTTTCCACGTCGACTCCTTTCATAAAGTCCTCCTTTTCATTCCGTAGAAAATAGGCCTAAAAGTTTAAAATGGTTCATCCCTAAACCTGGTGACTCAATCCTTAGAACCACCGGTTAAAAAGCAATCTGCAACATCCTTGTCGCTTTCCTTCACCAATCCTTGGTGATTCATGCTTTCTGATTTCTAGATAAAGCATGATGTGTGCCAAGTTTTATAAATTGTGATTTCGATAAGTTAGCTGTTTTATATGGCCGCAAGTGGTTGACATATGGCCCCATGATGGCCTTTATGCCACTGCCAAAGTGAAACCAGAGCATAAAACTCAACTTTTAAGACCAAGCTGCCGATAAAGCTGTAGATGAAAGCTCTGATTTTATTTGCTATTTTTGCTCATGCGCAGGACGGTGAGTACATTTGCGTCGAAAAGGCGATCGACTATTCTCCCCTTTTAATTTCAGAAGCTTTTAATAATGGCGAGAAAGTGTATGAAAATTTACGCGACAAAATGCCCAACCCAACAAAAACATATATGCTTCCAAGACTCTCGATCGTTGAGGTTGATCCAGAGCTCTATGAAAAAAAATTAAAAACTTTCACAAAACTTAAAACTGCCGACCGATACATTCCAGTTAAAGTGATCAAAACAGCACCAGAAATTCTCAACAATGAATTAAAGCAAGCGCAGAAATATTGGATGGGCGTACATACTACGCAAAACAATTGGCAAAAAATTCCAGAACCAGGAACGGAAGGAATTCTTCACGTAAGTGCTCTTGAAGAATTCGGAAAATATTCATTTATTCTCAACAAGGATGCCATACTTTTTGATGATAGTACCAAGAAGTTTAAAAATGAACTTCTGACCATTCTTAGAAATGAGCAAGGTCAGTATCTAGTACAAGAGTGCTGCCGTGACCAAGCGAATGATAAATGCCAAACGAGATATCAATTTCATCTTGAATATGACCCAACTCAAGTTATCTATTTTGATAATTTTCAATGTCATAATATTTCCGCACTTTATCCAATACTGAATGAACATGCCAATGCCATCAATAATTTATTACTTAGTATCCAAACTTCAGATCCTGATTTTACTATCGATAAACTGGTTTATTTCCATAATAAAACCCTAGATGAAGAGAAAGGAGTTTCCTACTCAGAAAAATTTTATCTCTATAATCCTCAAGGACAAAAATTATGGAAAGAACTAACCGAAGAAGAAAAAGAAGTTTTTCTTAAATATTGGGCAAAACTCAAAACACATCCGATGGGTCTAGTAAAAATTCCAGTGGATAAGAACACCGATATTGGACCTTTCAATTCGATCCACTACCATACTGCCGAAACAAAAAAAATAGACAACAGCAAAGTGACTATTAATGATCGAGAATCAGATCACTACGCTCAGCCAACTTCTGCTTGTGCTTTCTTAGAAGTTATCAATGCTATGAATAAAGTTTGCCCTGAAACTGATCCAAAAAGTTGTCAAACTCGCTGGGGACATTTTTACCATCGTAAACAATGGAGTGGAGAAGGCCACGGTCATCGGGCGCACTATGACGGAACATGTGTTGATATACTACCCTTTAAAACAGAAAAAGATGTCCATAAGTATATCAATCAAGGACATTTTTGTCGCAGTGACAGCGATATAGAGAAAAATAAAAAATTTATCGAAATTCTGGCAAAAGCCGGTGCCGCGCCGATACTTATTAATCTGAATTGTTATAACAAAAAAGGCGTTAAATACTCATGGCTTGATAAAGAGACATTAAAAAAATATGAAAATCAGATCGTACAAAATGCATCGCACTCTGATCACTTTCATGTTTGCTTCCCTCCAGCGGCAACCGCAGTCAAGAATGCATGCCTGTATGGTGTTAGAATGAAAGCTCCAGTGATCCGAGAATATAAATCAATTGAAGTAAAAAATATCCTTTTCGATTTGCCCGAAATTGATGTAAAAAAATATCTCAAACCTTTAGAGCTTCCGAAAATAAAACCCGCTAAAGACAGTGGTGGGCTTAAATGATGAAAGTTTTTATCATTTTTCTGCACATTATTAACTTCAGTGCCCTAGGACAAAACGAACCCACACCCTATTGCAAAAATTATATCAACTGGCTTTATTACAAAATCCAAATTGAGAAAGGCTCCGCATCGATGTTTTATAGCCTATCTAAAATGGGTCTTACCTTGAACGATATTAATATAAATCAATTTGATGACCTCAGTCCTGAAGAGCAAAGTGAATTTGCCAAACTGGTACATGAATTCCAAGCTCAAACAGGCTTTAATAGTCTATTTCTAAAGAAACTAAAAAATGGACCGCCAATATACAAACAAACACTCTCCACCAATAAAATTCAAACCCATCAATCATCTGTACTAAGTTTATTGTGGAAATCATTTATGACCAAATTAGGTGATAGAATAAAAATTTCACCAGAGCTTCAACTTGATGATTGGGACCATTTTGTAATTTCATCAATAGCTTTTCCAACACAGTTATTAAATGGTAAAAACCAAAAAGATCTACGCCTAGGTCTTGATCCCATCGTCAAACACGATCGATTATCGCTCAAGTATTTTAATGAATTTAAAAAAGAATGTCCTTTTTATGATTATGTGAAAGATTTAAATATTAAATGCCAAGAAAAAATAGAACCTAA
The DNA here is from genome assembly GCA_016786485.1 of Bacteriovoracaceae bacterium. Taxonomy (GTDB): domain Bacteria; phylum Bdellovibrionota; class Bacteriovoracia; order Bacteriovoracales; family Bacteriovoracaceae; genus JAEUWD01. The sequence continues at coordinate 22,167 of JAEUWD010000056.1, forward strand.
ACAAAATTCGATACTAGACCAACTCGCTATTTATTTATACCAACAAGAAAATTTGCGTGAACTAAAACCAGTTCCACCACCTGTAAAGATCAATTACCCTTTTGCAGGAGAAGAAAAATTTAAAAAATACAGTAACTGGAATAAAGTCGAATATGCCACACGACCCTATAATATGATTACAACTTTAATTTTTCATCATACAGAAACTGCAAGTAATACTTCGGTTTATGCCATCAATCGTGTTCATCGTAACAAACCTGAGGGTTGGCTTATGATTGCTTATAACTACACTATACAAGATGATGAGTCCGCGACTATCAACGAAGCAAGACCACCCCATATCAAAGGTGGGCATGCTGGAACTGAAGCCGTTATAAAAATGAAAGCTGAATACGCTCACATCAATGACCAACTCCCAGCGGATGGAATTCCTTACGGACTTTACACACAACATCTTTATGCACAAAAAGTTCAAAGTGGAGAAATTCCAGCAGATAAAGTTGAACCAGAAAAAATGCCAAGGATCACGAAGGATGAATTATATAAAAAAGGTGGCGTCAGCGCCAATGCCTTGAGCATGGGGATTGCAATCATTGGTAGCTATACTCCTGATGCTGTTCCTTCTCACCCGAATGAACTCACAGTTGACCAAGCAGCACGTCTAGCTTGCCATCTCCAATTTAAATATCCAAACATCAAAACAATTGGTGGTCATCGACAGTATAATTACTTAAGTCGTGATGATTATTTAAGAAATAAATCATGCCAATTTATTCGCGATGGTCAGGGCAATAAAATGAAAGGAAAATACAAATCACCAGGTACTGGGTGTCCGGGAAATATCTTACTCGATACGCTTTATCAAATTCAAGCTAAGGCCCGTGAATATGATTGCCAATTTGAAGTGAATACAGATTGGGTAAATTATCCTTGCGATCCGAAACATGAAACCTATTACGGTGGAGGCGGTACATGAAATTCTTAATAATTGTTTTATTATGCCTGCCAGCTCAAGCCGAACTTAAAAAAGATGAAATGGCGTTAATTAAAAATCATGTGAGTGAAATTAAAAATATTAATAAAAAAACAGATGAAAAAACTCTCCGCAAAATGTTTTCGGAAAATTTTATAAAAAAACATGGTGGAATTGAAAAACTAAAAACCCATCCCATACTTAAAAAAATACAATTCGATGAAGAGTATGACATACAAGAAGGTTTTGAAGACAAGAATATGGTTTTTGTCCGCCCGAAAAAGAAAGGTCATCACGTATGGTTAGTGCTTGAAAAAGAAAATGACCAATTTAAAATCGATAATTACATGAGTGACATGGATGATTAGACGTAAGTCTCGCTCGAATTTTTATCAATGACGATTTCGCCCGTTTTGATTTTCTCTCGAACATATTCCATAATTTTGGCTTGCATCTCTTGGACTTTGGTTACACTTTTTGGTTTACCACTTAAAACCGCATCGATTTCTTTTTGATTATTCGACGAGACCAACGAGCGAATATGTGCAATCAGTTCCTTACTGGCCACTCGGAGCGCCAAACCTAATTCATCCGCCTGAAACTTTTTGAGCACTACTCGCATCATCTCGGGCGTGAGATATCTCAGATCCTCGAATACCACCAGACGATTTTTGATCAATTCAGCCAATTTTGGGTTTTGCTTGGAAATATCAGACAATAACTTCTCTTGATGTTTACCGGTCAAGTTCTGAACAATTTTAGCTGCTTCGTCTAATCCCTTAAACTTGGGCATCGGGCGTCCAACTGAGATAGTGATCCGTTTGCATTAAATGTTGATGATAATCAGCTACAGCATCTTCCAACGAACGAAATTTAAAATCTGGAAATAAGTTATTAAACTTTTCCATCTTGGCTTGCGTGAAATATTGGTACTGACTACGTAAGGTTTCTGGCATTTCAATATACTCAATTTTAGGAGCTTTCTTCATGGCGGTAAAAGTGGCTTTAGTCAGATCATTAAAACTTCGGGCGACACCTGTTCCAAGATTGTAAATACCTGAAGCTTCTGGTTTCGCATCGTTCATGAGTTTCAACATCGCTAAACACACATCTTTTACATAAACGAAGTCACGCTTCTGTTCACCATCTTCAAACTCTGGATTATAGGAATTAAAAAGTTTTACTTTACCTGTATCTTTAATTTGGTTATGGGCATGAAAAACGACTGAGGCCATGCTGCCTTTGTGGTATTCGTTTGGACCAAAAACATTAAAGAACTTCACACCAAACCACTTATTAGGTTTTCTTTTTTGACGTAACACCCATTCATCAAAAAATTGCTTAGAATAACCGTAAGGATTAAGCGGTTTTAATTTTGAAACTACTTCGTGCGAATCATCATAACCATATTCGCCTGAACCATAAGTGGCGGCTGAACTAGCGTAAACTAAAGGAATATTTTTTTCTGCGCAAGCTTGGAAAATTTTTTTCGAATATTCCACATTGTTTTTCATAAGATAATCAACATCGGTTTCAGTTGTTGCCGAACACGCACCTAAATGAAACACACCTTTGAGCGCACTATTATCTAAAATATTTGAACTTAAAAAATCATCAGCGTGAATAAACGTGTCGTATTTAAGACCACGAATATTTAACCAACGCTTATCTTTATGTAAACGATCGACAATAATAATATTATCAATTTTCAATTTGTTTAATTCATAAATCAGAGCGCTACCAATAAAACCTGCGCCACCAGTTACAATAATCATAAAGTCCCCTGTTTTTTATACCTAAACATGAACACCAAAGAATAAACGAGAAGCAGGATTTTAAATCCGTCTAAGCGCACATACAGCGTATGAAAAAATTGATGACGTTGGCTCATGGCCGCAATCACTGAGACATCTCCCGATAAAGCTTCACGCATTGAATGAGTTAACGCGATAATCGAAGGTGTTATGTAAAAAGCGTAAACATTAATTAAAATAAACAGAATCAATGAAGCGATAGCAAAGGAGCGCTGACGCCAAGCTAATTTCCAAAATGGTAATGCCGCCAGTAAAAAGCCTAAACCCAGCATCCATTCAATTTTATTATAAATGCCAAAGAGTTTCATGCCTACGGAACCCGCGAGCATCACATCGTTGAGTGTACGGAAAACAATAGGAATGGCCACAAAATCAACCATCATGGTCGTGGCCAGCCAAGCAGAAATAAGCGTCATTAAAATTTTTTGTCTCATGGCAAAACCATAACATAACTCGCTTTAAATTATGAGCGAATTTAAGTACTATAGGTCTCAAAAACAGGAAAAAAAATTGAAAGAAATTAAAACTATCGAAGAACTTGAAATAACTCGCCCTTTTATCAGTACCGAAAAGAGTCAAAGCTTCTTTTCAGAGAGTACCCACATCCTAGGGGTTTGTTTTGACGGCACCACATCCTTTAGACCAGGGAGTCGCTTTGGTCCTGACGCCATTCGTGATGCTTCCATTGGACTCGAGGACTATTCACCATATCTGGATAAAGATCTTAAGGATTTTTCAATTTACGATCTCGGTAATATTCCGTTTCACCCAAGCCGCGCGGACATTCTACGCGAGTTGTTTGCGAGTTATACGGCTGATTTAAAGCTCGAGAGCGATAAAATTAAAATCCTCACTCTTGGTGGTGAGCATTCGATTTCTTATTCTCCGATTAAACTTTATCTTAAAAATTATCCGGATTTGGTTATCCTTCATCTGGATGCCCACACTGATTTACGTGATGGATACTTAGAAGATGATCACTCACACGCCAGTGTTATTCGACGAGTGTGGGATCACTTTGGTAAGGGCCATCAATTGCTCCAGTATGGCATTCGTTCGGGCCAAAAATCAGAATTCGACTTTATGCAGAAAAACAAAACTCTCTCTCAAAGTCTTGAGGAGCTTTGCCAGAGGCTTGATCAGCTTCCGGCCAATAGACCAGTTTATCTGACTCTAGACTTGGATTTTTTTGATCCGGCTTATCTACCAGGGACAGGAACTCCTGAGGCTGGAGGGGAAACTTTCCATGGCTTCATGAAGATTCTCAAAATCCTGAATCAGAAAAACTTTGTAGGCGCCGACATAGTGGAGCTTGCGCCTCACATTGACACAACAGGTAATTCATCTTGTTTTGCTTCTAAAGTAGTAAGAGAAGTTCTTCTTGCAATGAATAAAAAGCCTAATACAATAAAATAGAACTCAATTCTATAGGAGAAAAAAATGAAAACACTTATGAGTCTCGTACTTTTAATTACTATTTCTGCATGTAATTCTGAAAAAGCTGCTGATGCAACTGCAACTTCAGCCACAACTACTGATTGTGCTAACAAGGCTGCCGGTCATGATGGTCACACTCATGGAACTGACTGTGGTCACGAAGCGACTCAACATGAAGGTCACACTGACTACAATCATGATGGTTCTGCTCATACACAACACGAAGGTCATACTGACAGTCATTAATTTCTAAAAAATTTATTGCTATCATAAGTACAAATTATTAGAATCTGCTCTTAACCTTTAAAGGAGTATCCATGAAATACTTATTAGTTTTAATCTCTCTAGTTTCTTTCGCTGCTTGTAACTCTGAAAAAGCGGTAGACACAGCTGCAACTGATTCTGTTGCAACTGAAGCTACAGCAACTACTACTGACTGTACTCAGAATGCTGATGGTACATCTAACTGTGGTACAGAAGAAGCAACAACTACTGAAGCTGCTGCTGAATAGTTTTCTATTCTTCAAAAAATTAAAATAAAGACCCCTCTTCTGAGGGGTCTTTGTTTTTTTTGGACCTCTAACCCCCTAAAATTATTCACAAAAATGTAATTTTTACCTAAGGGCCAGACACGGCGCACAACACAGTATAGAATAGCTCCCATGAACTTCAAAAAATTTATTATTTTAGATCCAAAGCAGACTGAACCGTTGATGAACAATGAGATCACAATTCTTATGAATTTGGATCATATTGTAAGCATTAAACCGATTCGCATCGTGAATAACAAAAAAGTGATTGAAGGTTACTGGATTCGAACGACTAATAACAAAAAATATAAAGCACTTTCAATTCCTGAAGAATTAAGAGCTGAACTAGAAAAAAATATTACGATTCATTATTCAACGAATAACTACGAAGAAGAAATTCTTAACGTTCATCAGTAACAACTAACGGATATTTTCGTTTCAGATAAGGGTGGACAATCAGGGCCACGGCGATAATTCCGACTTCATACAATAAGACGAGCGGAATCCATAACGCCATCATGGTAATCACGTCAGGCGGAGTAATAATCGCCGCAAAAACCGAAAAGATAACATAAATATAACGACGTAACTCTCGAAGCGACTGCTTGGTGACTAAATCCATAAAACCTAAAATCAACATGACGTTTGGTAATTGAAAAACAAATCCCAAACAAACGAGAACCTTACTCGCAAGAATAAGATATTCACGATAGTCGAGCGCAGCTTCCACGTTGCTCGAACCAAAACTCATGATGGCTTCAAAGGTATAAGGAAAAACTAAGTAATAACCAAAGGCCACTCCACCCCAGAATAGAAAAAAGCCCGCCGCCAAGAATGGTAGAATAATTTTAGCTTCACGATCATGTAGCCCCGGACGAATAAAGAGCCACACTTCTCGAAACCAAAAAGGAGAAGTTAATAAAATAGCACTCCAAAAAGCTACCTGCATTTGGGCCAGGACTTTATCTAATAAACCTAAATAAACCACTTTCCCAGTACTTCCCAAGGCTTCTCGCAGAGGGAGCATCAAGAATTCCGCAATAATTTCGCCAAAGTTATAACAAAGAAAGAATCCGATGATTAAAATCACCAAAACCCGAATGGCACGGACTCTTAGCTCAGTTAAATGCTCGACTAAACTCATTTCTTTCATGGCTTCATTCTATTCGAAAGCAAAAGACTCAACAATAAAAACATTAGTTTTTTAACACTATTGTCGATAAGACAGCTATGAAATCACTTGTTCTGCTCTTTTTGATCTACATTCTGGGTAGCGTTTCGCTGCAAGCGAAAGAGAACATGCTACATTGCTTGGCCAGAGAAGAGGCCAACTTTCATAAAAACGGTTATAAATATCGTGGCTTTTATTTTCTCAATCAAGAAATTATGGGCAACCTCATTTTACTTAAAGAAGTGAATTTTCAGACTTTAACTTTGAACGCCGTTTGTTCGGAAAATGAAAAAAATCCTTCGCTACGATTACTGGAACACCTGATGCTCTATCGAGAAAATTGTTTTGTTATTTCAGATGAACTGGGGGTGAGCGACGCCGCTTTACAGAAAATTTTGATCGATGAGTTTTTACAACAGCTACCGTCACTACTACATGATTTTATATCACACATGAACGCCAGTACCGCGAGTGCTGAATGCTTAGAAAAGCATATTCCAGGTATTACAAAATTTTATGAACAATCAAAATATATTCGTGAACATGTCGAAGCAGAACAAATCATCCAAGAAGATAATCAAGGTATCCAAATCCTTGGTGGCTTTCATAAGATTGATGAAATTGTAAAAACCTGCCAAGTCGAAGCTGAACGAAAGAAGAAATCAGAAGAGAAGAAAGCTAAGTCGAAACGGTAAGAATTTCGTGACCTGATTCCGTTACCAAAATGGTATGTTCAAATTGTGCTGAATTTTTTCCATCTACTGTGACAACTGTCCACTCATCACTTAAAACCTTACAATGACGTTTGCCTAAGTTGATCATCGGTTCTATGGTAAATGTCATACCAGCCTTTAATTTTAAACCAGTTCCACTGTTTCCATAGTGAAGAACTTGCGGATCTTCGTGAAACTCACGACCAATTCCGTGACCACAATATTCGCGAACAACACTATAACCATTGGCTTCGGCAATCTCTTGAATAACCGCGCCTAGATCTCCTAAGTGAACGCCTGGTTTCACCAGATTAATCGCGGCCATCATGCAATCATAAGTCACGTCAACCAATTTTTTGTTTTCTGGTTTTATGATTCCTATATGAAAAGTGCGGTTGGTATCACCATGAAAACCATTTAAATAAGCCGTCACATCGACATTCAAAATATCACCATCTTTAGCGATATCGTTCTTATTCGGAATTCCGTGGCAGATAACATTGTTGAGTGAGGTACAAATACTTTTTGGGAAGCCGTTATAGTTTAAGCAAGATGGGATCCCGCCATGCTTAATAATAAACTCATGGCAAATATCATTCACTTCCAAGGTACTAATTCCAGGAACGAGGAATTTTTCCACGTGATCAAGCGTACGCGATGCCAATTGGCAGGCTTCTTTCATCAGGGCAATTTCTCGAGCGGACTTTATTGAAATCATAGACACTATATACCCTCAATAATACAAGGCATCAATAGGAATACCTAGACCAAGTGCCGATAAACCGTTAATTATAAGGCATGACATTAGAAGTTTACCGCACAGATTATTCTAGCTATTTAAGCTCTGATTTTTCTACACAGGAAGAAGCTGCCATAAATGCTATTTCAGGCCTTAAGTATGTAAAAAACCCTCCTAAATCTGATTGTATCCTAGTAACGACCAGTAATACTGTTCCACAGAATATCGATGCGGAGGTCTTAAAACGCTGCCAACTTATCATTCACCCCAATTCGGGTTACGACCTCTTTAGCTTGAAATTCCTGGAAGAACATAAATTTCCCGTGCTTATAGGGAATGAGATCCGGGCGCAAGCAGTTGCTCAATATATTCTCAGCTGCCTTTTCAATCATCTTGTGGCACCACCTTTTAATCCAAAGTGGGATAAGAAACGACTTTGGAATCGAGATCTGTTGGGGCGTCTCAGCTGCCAGATTATCGGTTACGGCCACATTGGGAAAATTCTGGAAAAAACTTTAGCACCGTTGAATATGAAAGTTCGAATATTTGATCCTTATGCCACCGATCTCGCGCATTCTGAAATCGATTATAAGTCTAACATTCTCATTATGGCCTGCGGTCTTAATAGCGAAAACCATCATCTGGTTAACGGGAAATTTCTAAAGAAGTTTCCAAAGAATTTACTTTTTATTAATGCCGCTCGTGGAAAGTTAGTGAAAGAATCAGACCTAACTGAGTACTTGAAAACAAATCCAGAAGCCTTTGCTTATTTGGATGTGTTTGAAACAGAACCACTTGAGAAAAGTGAATTACAAAAACTCTCAAATGTTAAAATGTCCTCACACATTGCTGGTTGTTCGCATCAACTTGAGCAAAGTATGTTAGACTTTGAAGTAAAAGTGATGAATGATTTTTTATTTTGGCCTGACAATTTTCGTGAAAAATACAAAAACGTCATCCTGCAAAACCGTATTCATAAGAAAATTTTGATTTAAATGAAAACAGAATTAAAAAATGATCTTCTTCAATTACTTTGCCCTCCAGGAAATGGCGTTTATACCGTTCATACTGGTGGTGAAAAACGTTCTCAATTGCACCAAATACTTTTTGGAAAAACTAATCAAGAAGAGGTCAATCAAGCTTGGAAAAAACAAGTCGAAAAATTATTCAGAAGTCCTAAGCATGTTCTGCTCGGTGTGACTTCGGATGCTGGCGGCGGGATTCTTCGTGGGGCGAATTGGGGTCCCCTTTATTTACGTGAAGAATTATATAAAAATGAACAATTGCCATTAGTCGATGTCGGCGATGTGAGAACTATTCCTCATCTCCTCGATGATAAGTATCTCAATTCTGAAACCATTCGCTTATGCCAAGAAGCACTTTATGGAAAAGCTAATCACTTACCTGTTTCGCCTTTAAGTATCACTGAGCACTTTTGTAAAAACTTCTATCTCCAATTTCCAAAAAACAAAATTTTAGGTTTAGGTGGTGACCATTCTGTAAGTTACCCACTTTGTAACGAATGGCTTCTGCATAAAAAAAACCAAAAAAAGAAAGTGGCGGTCATTCATTTTGATGCGCACACCGATTTGTTAAATACACGTTTAGGAATTGAACGTTGTTTTGGTACTTGGGCCTATCAAATTTTAGGGCAACTCGCAGCGCCTGATCATTTAATTCAGATCGGTATTCGCTCGAGCGGAAGAGACAAGGCCCATTGGGAAAACACGCTTGGAATAAAACAATTTTGGGCAAATGAAATTAAAACATTGGGCGTTAATAACATTTTAGAGCAAATCATCATTCACTTGAAGGCAAAAAAAGTAACAGAACTCTATATTAGTTTTGATATCGACGCTATTGATAGTGATTATGTCAGTGCAACGGGAACACCTGAGGCCCAGGGCATGTTACCACACGAAGCAGTCGTTATTATTAAAACATTGGCCGAACATTTTACTATTGGTTCCACCGACTTAGTGGAAGTCGCTCCACACGTAAGAACGAATAACAATCCACTGGCGCCAGAACCTCTTTCAACCCTAATGGTGGCAACTCAAATAATAAAAATTTTGAGTGAGGTCATGCATGGCGATCATTGAATTTCCTCCAGTTGATAGTGCTGATGAGAATGGCATCGTCGGTCTCGGTGGTGATCTCGAAGTCCAATCATTAATTTTGGCCTATACGGAAGGCATTTTTCCCTGGCCGATTGGTCCCGAGATACCCCTAGCATGGTTCTCACCTGAGCAACGAGGTGTCCTTTACACCGACAAATTTCATATCTCAGCTTCACTAAAAAAATTTCTCAACAAATCGCCCTACACTATCAAGTACAATCATAATTTTGCTGCTGTTATAAAAGAGTGCGCACAAGTGGTGCGTAAAGGACAAAAGAGTACTTGGATCACCGAAGACATTATTCAAGCTTACATCAATATGTTCCAGCATAAACTCGCTTATTCGGTGGAAGCTTATGACAAAGATAATGAACTGGTTGGTGGCGTCTATGGCGTTTGTATTGGCGAAATTTTTTCAGGCGAATCAATGTTTTATAAAAAAGACAATGCTTCGAAGGCTTGCCTTGTGGCGCTACTTACTCAGCTCAAACAAAAGAAAATTAAATTTCTCGATACACAGATGGTAACCCCGGTAGTGAAAAGCCTCGGTGGAACAGAAATTTCCCGTCAATTATTTATTAAGACCATAAAAAAATCGGATACCAAGAAGCCACGAGAATATTTTTTAGGAAATTAAGTTTTATCGTTGGCCGGCCAATAATACGAACATGAGATGCACTCGATGATTTTCACTTTGTTTAAAGTGTTTCCACCAATGTTTAACTCAATCTCAGTCCCAGCACGTTGGCATTTAGGGCAACTCGCAAATTGTGAATTTTTCTTGTAACGAGGAGAAAAGAAATATTTTTCTTTGGGATACATTAAAGATTTTTTATTATCAAAAATATTAATATTTTTCATGATCTGAAAAAAAGATAATAAAACTAGATCAACTTTCCTTTTAAAGACATTACCCTGACGATAAAGTTCTCGGTCGAGAATCATCTTAGACTCCTAGCGATCAATTTCATTCATCACAATATTGAGTGATGATAAGATGGGTTTTATTTGATCCACGTTATTATAACGAACTAATTTCGGAAACGATTGCATAGTACAGAATGAAGGCGCCTTAATTTTCACGCGGTATGGATGCTTGCCTCCATCGGCAACGATGAAAAAGCCTAACTCTCCATTCGGTGATTCAATCGAAGAATAAACTTCATTTGAAACTGGTTTCATACCTTGATTGAGTAGCTGACAGAATTCTGCTACCGCATTCGGGTTTTTACTCTTAAGATCGTTATTGAGATCCACCACACGACACTCACCCGGAGGAAGATTATCCAGAACTTGTGAAACAATTTTGATCGACTGCTTAATTTCTTCGATGCGAACTAAGAAGCGGTCGTAGCAATTCCCAGTGGTCCCAACGATAACATCGAAATCCACTTGGTCATAAAAGTAATACGGAATATTTTTGCGCATATCATAGTTTACACCTGCTGCGCGCAGACACGGACCGGTATAGCCCCAATTGATGGCATCATAAGCAGAGATCCCACCAATTTGATTTTCTCTCATCCAAATTTCATTTTTAACTAAAATTTTTGAGTAACTATCCATGGCCTGTTTCAGTGTTTTCAAAAGATCCATACAAGATGAAATCCATCCAGATGGTAAGTCAGTGGCAACTCCACCGATGCGAGCAAAACCAAAACCTAAACGTGAACCTAAAGCCTTTTCAACCAGCTCGAGAATCATTTCACGCAGTTCAATTGAGAAGAAATAATAATTGGTGTCGGCCACGGTTGATGCCATAGTGCCGAGACAATTTAAGTGATCCGAAATGCGTGAAAGTTCGCAAAAGATCATACGAATGCCTTTTGCTCTTTCTGGAATTTCGATATTGAGTAAATCTTCGACTGCTTTACACCAGCCAGACGAATTAATCGGTGCTGAATAATAATTTAAACGATCTACCAAATTAATCGATTGTGTATAGCTGATGGATTCCATATTTTTTTCAAGACCACGATGATACAACCCAATTTCTGTTTGAACTTTTAGCACCTGCTCATTTCGCTCTTGAATTTCAATTTCAGAAAGTCCTGTTACGTGGTGAGAATTACGGGCCAGTTGATATTTTGAAAGCAAAGTATTTTCAGAAGAACGGTCTTTGCGTAACTTATCAATCTGGGAAAAAGTCGCTGTTTGATAGTTACGATCTTTGCGTAGAGGGAAGCTAATATCGTCTTTAACTAATAAAAGATTTTGATAACTACTATCTTCAAAAGCTATCCCAAACATTTCTTTTGCTTCTCTTTCACACCACTGAGCATTCAACCAATACTTCTTCACGCTTGGAATATACTCTTCTTCAGAAATTGATAGTTTTAGGCGCAATCTTTCAAAAAGCTCCATATTAAGGAACTGATAAATCACTTCAAATCTTTTATTCGAGTTATTTTTATTATTACGCTTTAAGTTATCCACCACACAGATATCAATCAATAGAATGAAATCGAGTTCTTTTTTGATAAGATTGATAAAAAAATCAAACTTATTTAACTGACAAGAAATAACGTGAGTGTTGCCTTCCTTCACATATTCGGAGTCATTCGCGTATTTTTTTAGAACGTTTGATATATTGCTGCTCATTTATAACTGCTCTCTTAATTTTATAAAAGCGTCCATGATATCCTCAGGAGAATCCACGCTGGTATTTACTTTCAAATTAATTTTCATATGTTTTTCTAAGTCCACCACCATTGAGTGCTGGTTTAATAAATGTAGTTCCGCACTCTCAAACCAAATGACTAATTTAGGCTGCGGTAATTGTTCATAAGCGCGAAGAATGACATTAAGTGATTTGAGTGTCACTGAACCAAGAATGACCATCAAATCGGCATTACTCACATCGTAATAAAGTTCATCATTATCAATCAGATCAAAGAAATATTTACTGCTTTTAAGCGCTTTAAACTCCGCTAAAACTTCCGAAGAACCCACAAGGTATGGTCGCAACTTATAAGATAAGCCGAGTCTTTTAAAAAAGGATAAATGCGGAACTTGGTTATTTGATGATGTCATCTTTGTCTTTTGCTTTTTTATTTACCAGCGCTTGCGGTAACTTGTTCCAACTTATGTCTTCTGGAAATATATCATAACTCACATTAATTTTTTCGAATTCTTTACTCTCACAAGCCAGTTTTTTAGCACTGGTCTTCACAAACGAATAAATTTTGTGGTGTGTGCCAAAAGGCAGTTCATCGTAGGTGATATATCGATAATACTCTTTCTCAAAGCGCTGCAAGTTTCTAAGAAAAAAGATGGCCTGTGGGAAAGCACTGTCCAACTTTCTTTCATTACAGCGAATAACTTCTTTGTACACACCATAAATATTCTTACCATTTTCATCCACTGGATTTGAGCCCCACATTCCATTGTCGCAATTGTAGTAATACCCGAGCTTATATAAATCCATAAAAGCGGCAATGTGAGTGAAAAACCAATGACGTTCATAATCAGTATTAATATTAGAGTATTTTACGTATCGAGTGCAGGTTTGAAATTCTTTGGTAAATTTCTGAGCAAAAAGCTGGAATTGTTTTAAGAAATCTGTGCTTTCTGGATTACCTAATTTTTCCCAAACATGGTCGTAGAGTTTATGGCACGAAAGCTTCATGCGCTTAAGTTCGTCTTCATGAAATTCATGTCCATGTGAACCAATAAATAACATCGCCTGGTCAGCGCGAATTTCACCCTTATAACGGAAAGCCGGGAAAGCCTTATCGCCAATATAGTTGCGGCCGCGGCCATTTAAAAAGAAAGCTTTCACCTTCTCCCAATTCACTTTGTTTTTAAGATTCACTAAATCGAAAATATATTGGAAGTCAGGATCTTTGGCATCGACTGCTACGAGAGTCATTTGCGAAATCCAACTTTTCTGATTTTGACAACTGCCTAACAAACAAACCTGTTCAATAATTCCACCGACTACGCGAACTTCACTCGAGTTCATATCTTCTGGTTTGGTGTAGCGCTCATCATTACCAAAAACGATAATTTGCTGTGGCTCACCGACCTGATTGATTATGCGCGGGACAATTCCCATGGTGTATGGCGGAGTTGTCACTTGGCCTGGAAATTTTTTGTATACGTCATCTTGAGCACAATATCGAATCTCACTATAGATTTGCCCTGACAAAGTATCTATGTTGTAACGAATCTTGCTGTCGATAGGCGTGACGGGAATAAAATTCAAACTCGATTGAGCAACATTCACATTCGGATTTGGGTCAAAAAAGTAATGGGGTAAAACTCCATTGTCTAAACTTTGGGCCGAATAATGAGGACTTCTGTTATTAAACCAGTTGGCCTTCACATTTGAAGTATTTTTTCCTGCTTTTACTTCCAAATAATCATGGCGATAAATATCGCTAGAACAAGCTAGTGTAATTAAACACAGCGTCATCAGCGATAACGTCATCAAGGCTTTGGTTTTAATTGACAGTTTCTTTGCCAAAGTTCATTATCTCCATACTCAAAAAAGTGCCCAGGTGGTGGAATGGTAGACACACAGGATTTAAAATCCTGCGGACTAAACCTCCGTGCCGGTTCGAGTCCGGCCCCGGGCACCACATTTCTTTTAATTAAAACTTAAGCCTACATAATTGTCTATTTGGAAATGACTTAACTCTTTAAAATAACTTGAAAAAGCAGGAAAAACTCCTGTTTTTGTTTTTTCCTGCAAAGATAGCGAAAAGTTATAGATGAAGACTACGGCCACCTTTTACGTTTTCTCAATAATGGTAATGTCAAAAATTTTAGATTAGTCCATCTGACAAAAACGAAATCCCCACTTGGCCGATTCAACGTATCGACGAACATCGCGCTCGAAAGCACGGCGAGATTGACTCCAGCTCGTACCTTCTTCCAAATGAGAAACAAAATCTTTGCTCTCGTAAACACTGCCTAAAATAACCGGAATCATTTCGGCCACAGTTTGACCTTTTGCTCGATAGTAACAAGCAAGAAAAGCCGACATAAAGTTGTGACGATTCCAGTTAGCGAGTGACACCTCACCTATATAAAGTTGATGTCCACGAGTTAAACGCTTGAAGCCAGATTTTTTTCTTTTGAGATTCATGTATTCTTCAAAAACAAAACTACCACTTCGCCCTTCATTAAGTGAACGTTGAAGATAATAAAAATAAAAATCATCGACAAAGCCAATATTATTGTGAGCAGCGCTGTAGAAAAAATTAAGTGCCGCTAAGAAATCCTGGGCTTTGCCTTTTGGAAAAACAGCTTTGTAGACTTGCCATAAATCAACTTTAGATTTTTCAGGAAGTTCTGATAGCCGTGTGAGAAACATTTGCAAACGAATTTGTTCCATATCCTGAGACTGATAGAGCAGCGATGAAACGAGCTCTCCACCTGCTGCGCAAGGATTAGCATCAAGTTTTTCAACCCACGGAGCAAGAAGCTGAACATGCGCACAGAAAGGTTTCATATCGCTTAATATTTCATTCATGATTTTTATGCAACTATAGGCCAATGGTAAGGGTGAAAGCATGCAGTGAAAATTGGCGAGATAAGAAAGGCGCTTAAATAAATATTCACGTTTTCCACGTAACGCTTCGAGACCTGATTTTTTATCATCAGACTTATTCTGGGAAATATGCTCAAGTTGTTTAACCACAGCTGAGACATAACTTGAAATGGGTCCATTGGATTTATAATCCAATTCATCTGACCAGGGAGAAAAAGTTTTATAAATAACTTTCGCCTGAAATTCGCGAATATCACTGAGTGGAATTTGTTTTTGAGCAAATGCCGAAAATGACAAAAGGGAGCACCAAAGTGCTCCCTTTATGAAGGTAAAAATTTTTATTCTAGTAATCACCAGATTCATCTGAACCACCAGTATCTGGGCGAGGAGTGCCACAGTAACTAGGTTTCATGACAAAACTTTCTGAACCAAAAGAGCCGTACACAGTGAAACTTAAACCTGAGCAAGTTTCAGACGCACGAACAGCATCAGCATTTGGAGTGAAGTTACCTTCACCATTTTGCAATTGATAAGATTTACTTGTGTATGCAAATTGAACTGTATCGCAAAGAACGGCATCATCGAAATCAATACGATAAACGTTTTCACAGTTAACTGACTGTTGAGTCAATTTTAAGTAAGCCTGCCCGCCACAAGTTGGAAGGTAAACATTTTGAATTGTTCTAACGGCTGAAGTTTCGCAAGTGCGTGGTGGCGGATTTCTGTCGCGATCATTTGAACCGCCGCCTGAACGTTGATAAAGATTTTCATAAATTTTTGAAGTACGAACTTCGTGCTGGCCATTGCCATTGTAGTTAAGAATTTTAACAACAACTTGGTCACGATTATTTAGACCGTAAACAGTGTTAGTCACGCTGCCTGAATTCGTTTGAGCATCAAACTTAAATTTTGGCTTTGACTGACCACCATCTTCATCGACTGCAGCTACATAGTAGTTAACAGTGTGTGTTCCACCTTTAACTCCACTGATAATAACCTTAACGTTTCCACCTGCTTCGCCTCTAAACTCAACGTTTTGAGCAAATGCCGTAGAAAAAGAAATGATCATGAAAATAAAAAGACTCATCAATTTCATATTTTCCCCCGAGAATTGATTGCTTGATTGCAATGTGAAGCTATTTTATGAAGTGCGTACGAGTGTGCAATAAATTCTTGTTTTTGCGTGAAGCCATTCACAACCAATTCTGACAAAAAATAACATTCATCAAAATTGAAACCAGTAAGAAGATTTAAGGTAGATATTTCATTGCGCGTGGAATTTGCGCCCTCAGTTTTCTTATTCTTGTTGTATCAGAAGGATGTGTTGATAAAAGTTGAGGAACTTTACTTTTGCCCTGCGCACTCATGCGCTCCCAAAATCTTGGTGCTTCGCGTGGGTCATATCCCGCCATCGCCATAAAAATAAGCCCCATCTCATCCGCTTCCGATTCATGTAAGCGACTATATGGAAGAATACCAGCTACAGTAGTGAAACCAATCGCACCCATTTGCACCATTTGACGAACTCTTTCTGATTCTTTTTGTGTCAATGCTCCTGCACCCAAAACTATGCCTTGTTGAATCAATCCATGACTCACACGCTCATTTCCGTGACCTGCGATGGCGTGCGCGACTTCATGACCCATGACCACCGCCACTCCCGTTTCATCTTCACAAATTTTCATGATGCCTTCATAGAAAGCGACTTTGCCTCCTGGCATCGCCCAAGCATTCACTGTTGGTTCGGCCAGTAAATTAAATTCCCAGTGATAATCTTTCACTAATTCACTTTGACCTTGGGACTTGAGATAACCTTCCACCGCATTTTTAATTCTTTCACCAACTCGCTTTACCATGGCAGTTTGCTGAGTATTGGTGGAAATTTTTGTTTTTTTTAAAACATTGCTATATTCAGCTGTGGCCGACGAAATTAATTGAGACTCTGGAACTAGCTTGAGTTGATTTCTTCCCGTCAACGGAGCTGACGCGCAAGCTGTGAGCACTAAAATTATTAACGAATTTAAAAAGCGCATTCAATGATTTTTAACTTCTAGCAAAGTTAAGCGTCTTACCAAGCGATTTCGATTTTTTATGATGAATGCTGTGTAATTCTTCTTTCTCTGATTCTTCTTTGCAACCAATACACATCTCACTTGTAGGACGCGCTCTTAGTCTTTCAAAAGAAATTCCACAACCACATTCTTCGCAAATTCCATATTCATCATTTTCAAATTTTGTTAGGGCCTTAATAATTTTTTTAAGATAAATCGCTTCGCGATTTGTGAAACGCATATCCGTGGTAATCAAGATAGCATCATTAGCAGCATCGACATCATCTTTAATTTCGACTCTTGATTCCAAATATTCACGTTTCTTTTCTTTGAAATTTTCTTTAATTCTTTCTGAATCAGTAAGAAGCTTATCCTTCAGAATACTAATTTGGCTCTTCGTTAAGCCTGTGGTTGTTTTTGAACCCATACTCCATACCTCTTTCTCTGATAAATGTTTGTACTGAATAGTGTAATGAAACTGGAAAATGGATGACAATCAAAAAAAGATCGAATGAAAGAAGATGTTAGAAGCTTAACACGTTCCTAACATTCAAAAAATACTACCGTGCTGAATCTGGAATTTTATTTTTTTAAATTTTCAGAGAGGAAAAACTCAAAAAGACCATCGCTAATATTCCGATCGTCATGAAAAAAATTCCTAAACCGTTAAGTGATTCGGGAATGTCAGAATACTCCATACGGTTACGAAGTCCTGCAATAACCATAATCATAAATAAAAAACCTAATCCACTGCCAACTCCAAAAATAGTTGACTCAAGTACCAAATAATTATTCTGCTCAGCTAAAAGTGCAGCACACAAAATGGCGCTGTTTAAAATTGCCAAAGGATAAAAATTTTCCACCGTGCTCAAATCCATAAAATCAAGCTTAGTTAAAACAAGCTCAATCAATTTCATTACTGCTGCAATTGTACCGAAATAAAGAAAATATTTAAGGATTGAGAGATCCAAACCATGATATCCGACCCATGCTAACGCATCTGGCTTGATCACATAGTGATAAAGAACTGAGTTAATTATAGTGGATAAAGTCACAGAAAGAAAAATAACCAAGCCAAACCAAAAGGCCATGCGAATTCTCTCAGAGAATTTAAAAACGGAATATAAACCAAGGCCTAAGGCGACAATGACATTTTGATTAAATAAAGCTTTGTAAAAAATGGCTAAATAATGTTCCATACTTTATTCCTTGGTCAAAACTGTATTTTTATAATGTTGAATAACCCAAATCACCGAACCGATTAGAAGAAAACCGCATGATGGGAGGAGAAAGAAATTATTTGTTTTCGACATCTCCCAAAGTTGATTGCCAAAAATAGTACCATCGTAAAAGAATTCACGAATCAATGAAATAAGAATCAAAATAACTGAATACGAAAGAGCATTTAAAAAACCAATCCCTAAACTTAACCAAGGCCGATTCACTCTAGCAAAGCTAAAAGCATTTCCGACAATGAGAGTATTAAGGGCGGTAATGCCCACCATCCACTTTAATCCATTGTGAATTTCAGGGTAGTACATAGTTAAAAGGTAATCGATTAGAGTCATTAAACTTAAAGTAAATACTAGAACTAAAATGAGAAATGTTTGTAGTTTTACTTTTTCACGAACGAGACTCATAAAAAAGTTGCAGAGAGATGAAGTCGCGATCACGATGAGACAAAGAGGTAAAATCGCTTCAACACTGGTCGCAAAGAAAATGGCCGAACAAACAGCAAACACCTGATAAACTAAAAGTTCATTTAATATAATTTGAAATGTTTTCATAAATTACTCAGCTCTCTCTTTTGTCGACGATAAATATTACTCTTCACAACTAAATGATCAATTAATGGGGCCATAGCATTCATCACCAAAATCGCTAACATCCAAAATGCTGTTGATTCGGGATTCATCACTCGGAAGATAACACCTAGTATTCCAATGAAGAAACCATAATAGTACTTACCCATTTCTGTCGTAGTGGCACTAATCGGATCAGTGGCGAGGAAAACACAGGCAAAAGCAAAACCACCTGTCATTAAATGCCATTCAGGCGTTAAACCAAAAAGTGGATTGATTCCTGCACCAATCATATTAAAAACGGAAGATGAAAAAAACATACCAATCAGCATCGAGAACATAATTTTCCAGGAAGCTAGACCTGAAATCAGCAATACTACCGCACCTACCAAACAAGCAAAAAATGAGGTTGTGCCTAATTGGCCAGGGATGGTTCCCCAGAAAGCTTGCTCAAGCGTAAAGTTCAAATTATTGGCATCAAAAGTATTAATAGCTTGAGGATAAGCATAATATAAAAAGGCCATGCCTACTAAAGCCGGATTAAAAAGATTACGGCCAGTGCCTCCATAAATTTCTTTTCCAATCACAATCGCAAATGAAATACCGAGTGCCACTTGCCAAAGGGAAATAGAAGCTGGCATTAATAATGAAAAAATTAAGCCTGTCACGAAAAGACCTTCACTAATTTTTTTTCTTCTCATGATGGCAAAAAATAATTCCCACGCTCCCCCTACCAACATGCTGGTAAGATAAACAGGTACAAAAAAAAGTAGGCCATAAATAAAACTCGACCAAAAAGAAGTTTGACCTAAAGAAAATCCTAATAAATCAAAAAGAGCTGAGCGCCAAGTTTCAACACCCTCTAAGGTATGATTGATGTGAGCTTGATAACCAGTGTTATAACAGGCCATAATAACAACCGGGACTAAGGACAATTCGACAATAAACATGACTCGTCTTAAATCAAGACAATCACGAATATGAGTATCCGATTTAGTTTCGTCATTTCGACAAAAAATTAACTCATTGATGGTATTAGAAATATAATTTTTATTTTGCTCATAAAATTTTAAGAGAAACATTATTCAGCACCTTTTTCAATTTGGTTAAGAACTGACCTTAATAGAACGCCATAATCATTTTTGCTTGGGTCAACGAATGTACAAAGCGCCAAGTCTTCTTCATCTAATTCAAGGCAACCCAGTTTTTTTGCTTCTTCGAGTTTATTGCCAACCAAAGATTTAAAAAGAAACGTTGGCTGAATATCCATGGGTAGAATTTTTTCGAAAATTCCCAAAGGATAAATCGGTCTTTCACTACCAGCAGAATTAGTGGTGAAAGGAAACCTTCGACCAAAAAAAATTTTTGATAGATAAACATTTTTATATGAATACTTATCAATACCGAACCCATACCATCCTAAAAAGTCGTTAGAACTTTCTTCTTTGATAACTGAGACTTGATTATGGTAGCGGCCTAAATAGCAATAAGGTGTAGTACTCGCAAATTTTCCATTAAGAATCGAACCTGAAATAATGCGACTTCGTCCTAGAGATAATTCTCCATAAGTCAGTTCCAAAAGATTAACTCCACGTTGAGTATTTAAAAGTCTTGGAACTTTCACTTGTGGTCCAGCCAAAGAAATAACTCGAGGTAAATAAAGTGTGCCGGTTAAAAAGAGCCCACCAATGGCAATCACATCTTGATAACCAATGTGCCACACTGCGCTTTTTAAACTTACTGGTAATAAATGATGAATATGTGTCCCAACATTTCCGGCCGGGTGAGGTCCTTTGATTTTTTTCTGAATGATATTTTTTTCAGTAAACTGCCACTTCTGTTTTTCAGTCACGCATACAAAAATTTGGCACTCTAAAAATTTTGCCAGAACGTTAACGCCAGCTTGGAAATACTCTTTTCTTTCATTCAATACAATTTCAGGATTTGCTGCTAGCGGATTCGTATCAGTTGCCGTCACAAAAAGAGCTGAAGGTCGGCTATTTATCTTTGGAACCTTAGAAAAAGGTCGAGTTCGAAAAGACGTCCACTCACCTGATTCAATAAGTAGCTGCTGAATCTCGGCCGGTTTTAAATCATTGATCGGTTTACTTTTAAAAGAAGTAAATTGAATATTCTTTTCACCTTCAGAATCAATAACGATCGATTCTAATCGGTGATGAGTATCCATTTTTATTTCTGCTACTTTTCCGCTGGCCGGAGATGTAAATATGATTCCAGGATTGGTCTTATCTTCAAAGAGAGCTTGTCCAATTTTAACTTCTTCGCCTACTCTCACCTTAAAATGAGGTTCAAGATCGAGATAATCACGACCTAGTAGCGCCACTTGTTTAATCGGTTTAGCTTTTTCAATCAGTTGTTTAGGTAAACCTTGAATAGGGATATCTAAGCCTTTCTTTATTTTAATCATGAAACAAAACCTTTTTTCGAGTACAATATTCTTTATGATAGCAGAAGATAAGGGCAGCGAAAAATTATTTGATGGGCATTATCGATACTTGAAAGATGGGAATGAGTATTCGCAAGAAATCTTTTCGGTTACCAAGAATCTTGACGCAAAAACTATTATATATTCTTCCGAAATTCTATCCCGTGTTTCAACCGGCGAGTTTTTGAAAATCAAATGCCACTATGAAGTCAATTCCTCATGGAATCCGACCAAGGTTAATGTAATAAAAAGCTTGGGTAATGAATTTGCAGATGAACTTTACGAATATGATACTTCCAGCCAGATTTTGAAATACACTTTTCTCTCGGATGGACCGGCCCACCAGGTGGAACGGGCCATTGGTGGAAAGTTTCACATTTCCACGCCTGCTGTTCTAACCTCACTTCTATTCACTATGCAAAAACGCTACAACTCTGTGAGTCGAAATCAATATTATACTGTCGTAAGTGTGAATGATTGGATTTATGAAGGTGCACCTGAAGACCGATTTATTTATTTGGAATACAAAACTGGTGAAAAAGAAGAACTCAAAATCAATGGCCAATCACTTTCATCAACTAAGTGTATGCTTTACGAACACGATTCCATTCATAACGTGAAAGAGAACCCTGTGATTTATTACCAGAGTAAGCATATCGGAATTCCCTACAAGGCCGATTTAGGTGAAGGAATCGAAGTTGTCATTTCCAATCTCAAAGAATGGCAAACTGAAACTTACGAATTTAAGGATGTTTTTAAATCTTAATTCGGACCTAATAAATAAGTCCTAGCTTCATTACAAGCTGTTTCAAAATTGCTTTTCATTAGTGCATACGGCTTCAACAATTCATAAAAATGCTTCATGGTGCGTGGCTGCCATTTTTTAATTCGCGAATCGACAACGATAACGACACCGTGATCGGTTTCACTTCGAAGCAATCGGCCAAGTTTTTGTTGCAATAATTGAGCTCGGAAAGGTAGGAAGTATTGATTAAATTCTTGGCCGAAGGTTTTATCAAAAAATTTTCTTCTGGCATCGATAACAAGCTCCATTCCAATATCAGGAATCTTATCAATAAAAACTAATTGAAGTTTATCCCCAGGAACATCAATTCCTTCACCGAAGCTTTCCATTCCAAGTAAAATCCCCTGCTCACTCTTTTTAAATTCATCCACCACATTTTGTCCCATGCCTTGGACAAAAACCTGAATCTTGCCTTGAAATTCTTTTAATAAAATTTCACGTGCCACTTCAAAACGTTGACGAGAAGAAAAAAGTAATAAAGTTCTACCACCAATATCTTTCATGACGGGAATTAATTTTTGCATGAGTGTTGGTACAAACTGCGCATCATAAAGCGAAGGTGTATCATCACATAAGAAAACTTTCGCCTTATTCGCATAATCAAAAACAGGTTTTATAAATAAACTAGTTTTAAATCTTTTCTCAGGCGCCAAATAAATATATCCGGTCATCCATTCCGCACGAGTTTGTCCGTACTTCCCTTCTTCATCCGCGAGTGTGGCAGAAGTCATGACGACCGAAGATGAGACTTTCAGCAGTTGCTCATGAATCATGGCCCCAACATCAATCGGAGTAACATGAACTTCATAACCATGACTATCATGATATTTTAACGAACGATAATAAGTCTCATCTGATTCTAATAATAAATTTAAAATCTTGTATGAGTCTTCAATTTGCACCCAGAAGAATTCAAAACGTGACCACGCCTGAGTATCTAAATCAGCGGTGAGATTCTCAAACCCGTAATTTTGCAATTTCGGTAGAAGTAATTCGTACATGGCTTGGAAAATATTTTTGATACTATCAAAACGATTATACAAACTGGCCCGAATTTCATCAGTGCGGTCATTTTTAGAAATCATATTGAGTTCGTTCCAATATGTTCCATTGAACTTTGGTGACTTTTTAAAATAGCTTTCAATCAGTTGAGGCAATTGACTTAAGTGTTCCATCAGAACTTGATTGAGCGAAGTAAATTCTTGTTTAATAAATTCAATATCTTTTTCAGCAAAAGCCGGATCAAGATGATTATTCATTAAATAAAAGAGAGCTCCCAAACCTTGAAAATTTAAAATCGAACGAGCAAATTTGTCTAATGATTTCTGATCCAATTCAAGTGCAAAGGCCTTCGTTGCTTCACCTTCAATCTTATGGGCCTCGTCGACAATAACATAAGCAGGACGCTCCAAAGCTTTTGGCCATTGAAATGAAAGCGAATGATTACCCACCACGATGTTAGCGTCTTTGGCTTCTTGGATACCTTGGTAATATGAACATGAATCCTTAAATGGGCACTTAAAACCTATGCATGCTCTAAAATCCACCGCTATTTTCTTTTCTGTCTCTTCGAAATCATCCAAAATCATTTTAAAAACGTAAGGCAAATCAAGCCGCGTAATCCGTTTTTCATTCATCACATGTTGTGTATTTTGAAAAAAGACCACTTCTAAATACGAATTGATCATTTTTTCTTGGAAATTTGCAAGTAACGATGGCGCTTCATTTTGATTTCGGAATTGCAACTCGCACAAATGATTCCCCGAGCCAATTAATTTTTTAATGCGAAATTCACTTTCATCCAAGCCTAGAACATCACGAAGAATAGGAATATCCTTACTCATTAATTGCTCTTGCAATGTTTTGGTTCCGGTCGTAATGAGAATTTTTTGATTATTAGTTAAAGCAAATAAAGTGGCAGGAACTAAGTAACCTAAGGTTTTTCCCGTTCCGGTCGGTGCTTGAATAAGTCCATGAACATTGTGTGTAAAAGCTTGTCCTACTCGCTTGGCCAGTAACTCTTGGCCTTCACGGTAGTGAAACTGCGGTAATCTTTTTTTTATTTCATCACCCTGAAAAATATCAGCAATAGCTTTGCCATCAAATTTGGATGGTAATTTTTTGCGAGTAATGGTGTTTGGCTTCTCAACTTTTTCGATTTTTTTTATTTGTCCTATTAGATCAAATTTGATTTGCTCAGCGATTTCCAAAAGCTCTTCTTGTGTGAGATTGAAAAAATGTTTAAACCAAAACTCATCGCCTTCAAAGACCGAAAGTTGTTGATACATAAAAGTCCGCAACTCTAATTGTGAATATGTACGATAAGTTGCAATCAATAAGACTTTAAGTAGGTCCAGAGAATCTTCGTAACCACGATGAACCTCGGTTTCTCTGAGTTGGCATTCAACGATAAAAGATTCCAAGTTTAAGCTGGCACGACCAGGATTTAGCAACGCCAGGTAAAATAAAGTATCTTGAAAGTTTTGAGGCGCTGTGTTTATTTTTTCGAAATGTGGATTTAGAAATTTTTTCTCAAATTCAGCGTTATGGGCAATTAGAACAGAACCATCGAGCTCCAAAACCTCTTGCGAGACTTCCTCCCACCGTGGAGCACGCTTCATCATCGCCGGTGTAATGCCGGTTAGCTTTTGAATAAATTGAGATAATTCATTTTCGGTACGAACCAAGGATGAGTATTCTTTGACGAGTTTAGTCCCTTCGAAGGCCAAAAAACCCACATCAATGATTTCGTCATAAGACTCATCAATTCCGGTAGTTTCGATGTCGATAAAAGACCATTTCCCTAAAGACATTATTTTGACCTTATGCTATTTAATACCCAAAACATTGAGGACTTTATGACTTCTGCGACGATATTTCAAATTCAGTCTGCCCTTATCCTGGCTTTATTGCTTATTGGGGTTTATTTTCGCCGAAATCGTGCTCGACACATAAAAATCATGTCATTTGTTATCGCCTGGGACATTCTTTTGGTGCTGCAAATCGAACTGACTCGAAGCGCAATCGATAAAGCCTCACGAGTTGTGACGAACTCTGGTTTACTTAATATTCATGTTTCGATTGCTGTATCGACCGTTATTCTTTATTTGGTCCTGATTTATTTGGGAAGAAAACTGCTCAAGGGCCAAGAAAAATATCGCCCATGGCATCGTCGTTTAGGCATGCTAACAGTAGGAATGAGAATATTAACTTTTGTCACTAGTTTTTTTGCGGTAACCAATGGATAATTTAGCTTTTGTCAAAAATTTAATTATGACTGAATTGAAAGACGCTCACGTTGAAGTGGGTGATCTCACCGGCACTGCCGATCACTTGGATATCTTTGTAGCTTCAAATGCTTTCAAAGGTTTGGTCTTAATTGATCAACACCAAATTATTATGAATATTCTGAAGGAAAGTTTGAAAGAAAGAATTCATGCGGTGAAATTAAAAACTATGACTTTAGATAAATTTAAACAAACCAAATAAGGAGATCTTATGAAGAATCCATTTAATATTTTAACAAAGAGCACCAACGAACTTATGCTAAACGAAGGTGTAGATGTTTCAACTCGAATTAAAGAAATTATCAACGGCAATGATATTGTCCTTTTTATGAAAGGTAATGCCGAGTTTCCTCAGTGTGGCTTTTCAGCTAACTCTGTGGCCATTTTAAAGCACCTAGGAAAAGATTTTAAAACTTACGATATTCTGAAAGATCCTGAATTAAGACAAGCGCTTAAAGAATATTCTAACTGGCCAACCTATCCACAACTTTATTTCAAGACGAAATTGGTTGGTGGAAATGATATCATTACTGAAATGTAT
Organism: Bacteriovoracaceae bacterium; assembly: GCA_016786485.1. GTDB lineage: Bacteria > Bdellovibrionota > Bacteriovoracia > Bacteriovoracales > Bacteriovoracaceae > JAEUWD01. The sequence continues at coordinate 48,093 of JAEUWD010000056.1, forward strand.
CAATCAGGTGATCTACAAGAATTATTCGGCTAATTTTTTATGACAGTTTTAGGCTCATACGATCCGGACAAACCCATACATATTTATGGAGCGGGAATGGCAGGATTGTTTTTGGGTTATTTTCTCAAGAAAAATCACATCCCATTTAAAATTTTTGAAACCAGTGATCGTGTTGGTGGAAAAATTTCGAGCCAATTAACCGACTATGGTTTAATCGAAACAGCCGCGAATGCCATCGTGATGAATGACATTATTGACGAAATGTTAAACGATCTCAAACTAAGACCGATCTATGCTCGTCATGGTTTAAAACGAATTATTTTTCGCCAAGGCAAAATGAAAACTTACCCACTTAGTTTATCTGACGTGCTTAAAATTATTCCTAAACTTTTAAAAGAAATACCAGTCTCTGCCAAAAGTGAAACGGCCACCGTCAGCGATTTTTTCATTCCGCTGCTTGGTGCAGATGTTGTGAACGAAGTCCTTACTCCGGCACTCAGCGGGATTTATGCCAGTCGTGCTGATGAATTGCATTTACACAGTCTTTTTCCTTCTGCTGCCACCACCAAAAGCTACCTGGATTTCATTCTTCGATTTTTTAAAGAAAATAAAAAGTATAAGAAGAAAATAAAAAAATTTGTTTCCGTCAGTTTCGAAAAAGGAATGGGTGAATTAGTCAATCATTTAGAAAAGGAATTAAAAGAACATTTGTTTTTAAGTACTAAAAAAGATTTAGAACTAAGCGTGAACAATATTATTTGCACCGATACGATGCAAGCCGCGCAGTTGATACCGTCGTTACAAAATGAATTAAATCGCATTCCTTACAAAAAAGTATTATCTGCTACCATCTTCACTCGACGAGAAATTCCTGTTTTAAAAAAAGCTTTCGGTGCCCTCTTTGCTCGTGGGCCAGAATTTAAAAGTCTTGGAGTCTTAAATAACTTTGCTATTTTTAATCGCGCTCGCCAATACCCACATTACAGTTATACCTTTATTTCTGAAGTGCACGCGCTTGAACACGATTATCAAAAACTTACTCAACATGATTTAGATGAAGATGTCTTATTGTCACAGGTGAAGATCTGGGAGAAAGGTATCCCGGTTTACAATCAGCAAAGACACCAAAGTATTAATGCCATCGAAACAGCACTTGATGGAAAAAATATTTTATTATTTTCGCATTATACGGGTAGTTTGAGCTTACGTGCTATGGCCACCAGTGCTTATGAATTTGTTGAGTCGATTAAGGACAAGGCGAACTAGCTGGAGCTCTCGCACAATAACGAGTTCTCACTCTTTCTGTTTTCTTTAAATCACGGGATTTTTGGACATATAGATTAAAATCAAGCGGCTTACTATAACCAGCACGGTAATCGCTAGATTGCATCCAAAATTCGCCATTCCAGGTATACTTATTATAAGGGGTCGCTAATCTCATTCGAGTTCCACCGACATTATAAGAAAAATTTTGATAGTTGGAATCTTGGACAAAAATCTCATAATGATCTTCTCCCTCAACATTCCAGCGTTCAACATGAAAAACTAAATACGCATGGGCCTCAACACCAGTATGTTGAACCATGACATATGAAATTTTCTTTTCATTAATCACTTCATGATAAAGCTGTCTTAAATTTTTATATTCTCGCTTAATCGCACGCTCATTACCAGGTCGATAGGCCACACCTTCAAGACCGTTCACCCACTGAAAGTACAGAAAACTATCCCGCCCCATCCACTGCTGTAATTTTTTTTGCAATTTGGCTTGAACGTAAGGATCGCTGGTAAACTGAAGTAGGTTATCGTAACCAGGAATCACGACGACCTCGCGATTAAAAATAAGGTCATTAAGCGCTTGGCGAATTTTTTTACGGCCGTCACGAGTTGTTTCATCCCAACGTGGACATTCATTTCGATAATAAGTTAAGTAAGTCGCGTTACGCATGAATTCTGAATGCCACCAACATACGCCCGTGGGTAAACCAAAAAGACCGCCGGCATTCTCGAACCCCATCGTGTTTTCAAATGAACATAAGCGTTGCATACTCTGCTCATCACTTTCACGACAATAAGATTCCTTGCTATTGATGGTTTGGTAAGTCACGCCAGTACAGATATTCTCTGATGACCATAGGGATGTAATCCCGAAGAGAAGTTTAAAAATTGTTAGCATCCTGCCTACTTTTTTTAAATGTGTTTTCCTCTATTATATGAGAAGCTTGAACCAAATTTTTGTCAACCAACAGAGTCCAACATGTCAGAAATAAAAATAGAAGAAGGCTGGAAAGCGGTTCTAGCAGATGAATTAAGCTCATCTCATATGAAGGAGCTCAAGTATTTTCTTAAGGAACAATTGTCCCATAAAAAAGTGATTTATCCTCCGATGAATCAAATTTTTAATGCTTTTAACTTCACACCGTTTGAACAAGTAAAAGTCGTTATCATAGGGCAAGATCCCTATCACGGCCCAGGACAGGCGCATGGATTGTGTTTTTCAGTACAAAAAAATGTTCCATCACCTCCTTCACTTAAAAATATTTTCAAAGAAATAAAAAGTGATATTGGTGACATCGAGTTGAAACATGGCTGTCTCACCAGCTGGGCAGAACAAGGTGTCCTACTCCTCAATTCTGTTTTAACCGTTGAAGCAGGTAAAGCAGGTTCACACCGTAATTTAGGCTGGGAAAAATTTACGGACAAAGTGATCGAAGTTCTGAATCATGAAAAAAATAATTTAGTTTTTCTACTTTGGGGCAATGATGCGAAGAAAAAAGGTGCTCTTGTAGATCGTAAAAAACATTATGTTCTTGAAAGTGCTCACCCTTCTCCTTTCTCAGCACATCATTTTTTAGGTAATAAACATTTCAGTAAAACCAATCTCTATTTGGCCGATCACGACCTGCCTGGAATTGATTGGTCACTCAAAGAATAAACTGCTAATCTCTAATTAAGAAAAGAGAGGTTTTCAATGATGAATATCGGACAATCCGTTGCGATTTTAATCGACGGTAATAATATTGAAATTAGTTTACATCAACTTTATGGCGACAAAGGCCTCATGATCAATTTCGATCATTTGGTCCCACGTATTCTTGGAAATCGCTCACTTAACCGTCTGATTTATTTCCGCGAAGGTAAAAGTATTTCATCCAAATTGGCCGAACGTTTACACAAAGATTATCACGGGTCGGTAACCCCGTGTCACAAGTCAGCTGATATCCCGCTTACAATTAAGGCAACTCAACTTGCCAAAAAAGTTGATACTATCATTATTCTTTCCGGCGATTCTGATTATGTCGAATTAGTTGTTCACTTAAAATCGGAAGGGGTGCGAGTCGAAATCTGCTCGGTGCAAAAAACTACCGCGAGTGTGCTACTAGATGAAGCGGATTATTATCACCAAATCACCATGGATGATTGTTTTAAAATCAATCAACCGAACGAACAGCACAGTAATAAGAAAAATAATAACAATAAAAGAAAAAGATAAGTTTATTTTTCAAATGAACGCATAAATTCTCGACGTAATTCATGTTTAAGCTGAACATTTTTTTGCTTACACATAATTTCTAGACGCGAGAACTCATTCATCAAATGAATCAATTCAGGGCGCTTCCAATTTTTTGAAAGCGTAAGGATTTCTTTATCATACTTAGAAGCACGATTTTTCTTCTCAAGATAACTTGGATCGGCCAATTTCACGAGATGCGACTGCATAAAAGCGAAAAAACTTCTTAACTCGTCGTAATCCATTTCTGAATTTAATAGCTGCTCATAAAAAGTTGAGAAATGCTTCTTGCTAAAATCATTGGCTAAAGAAAAAATATCCATGCGCTCGAGCACTAAATTCGCCTCAAGATCACTTTTTTGAATCTCACTTTTTTCTGGCAAATTAATTTTTAAAACATTGAGTGCATTAAAGATAGACAAAGGCTTATGCTGAATAATTTCTAAGAAATAATTTTTGGCCTCAAATGACAACTGAACATTGAGTTCGTCTGAAATTAAGTCCAGCAACTTCCCGATTTCCCAAAATTTCGGTGCTTCAATCGTTACACAATCAGCAAAATATTCTTTTGAAAGCATATCAAATAAACCACTGCTGTGTTCGAAATAAAATAAAACTCGAGCTGTCGTTTTTGCAAGAGCACTCTTTAAATTTTCCCAATAATTTTTTGAGATATCCTCAGCGTTAAGAATACAGATACAATCCTGCTGACCAAATAGGCTAAGTGATTCAAATTCGGCTTCAATCACATTTCTATTCACTTCTGCACCTAAATAAAGTTTTTTCTTATTTTCTCTCAAGTACAAAGGTAAACGACGATTAAATAAAACCGGAATCAACGGATCAAAAACTTGGAACGCTGTTATCTGGAATTTCTCATCCACAATCGTAGGACGAGTTTTGGTGAAATCCCAAACTTGCCACTTAGAATGCATAAATAATTAAATCCTTAAAATTCTGCTTAGCTGAAACAGCTAAGTTTTTAAGTGTTCTCTGAAGCGCACCACGGTTCTGTGTAGCATTCACGTTACCCGCATCGTTACCTGCGGTCTTATCGTAAATTTCGCGGTTAAACTGCTCCGTTAAAAAAAGCTCTTGATTAAAAACAACCTTTGAGCTGGATTCAATTTTATCTCCCAAAGAAGTTTGTAGGAGTGCTAACTCACTTTCCGTTGGGTGTTTAATAAGGATAAAACGAACACTCAAGTTAATTGAAGTGATCGCTGGAACGTAAAATTGATTTCGGTTGGCCGGATTCACGCTGTTAGGGGCCACTTCACTTGAAACTCGGTAACCTTCGTTTTGTATAGCTTGAGTCATTTTCTTTTTTGAATCAATAATACCAATTAAAACAGCATCAGCTTTGTCTGGCGACTCAGTTACTTCAAGGCCTGGATATTCACTTAATAACCACTTTATTTCTCGTGTAAAATTGGCAGAAACGTTTGAAAAAACACTTTTATTATAAAAAGTTGGAACATAAACCACGTTGATTCCATATTGAGAAAAAGGATTGTCTCTTTTGGTAAAAGTATACGATGAGCATGACGCGACGAGTAGGAATAATAGCGAAAATTGAATAACGCGAATAGTTCTCATAGATAAGGATTTATTACTTATTTTCACTCAAATCAAGTATATTCCTAAAATGTTTAAGAACCTGAATGAAATCCTAAATAATCCGAATGCTAAAAGGCAAAAAGGACAAAAAACCTCGTACCGTGACTATAGCGATGACATCTTGGATTTCGTGCAACTGGTGCAGAATTGGGACAAAATTGTAGGCACCAGCTTGGCCCAAAATAGCCAACCTTTAAAGATTCAAAACAGCACGCTTTTTGTACTGGTAAAACATTCTGTTTTTTCACAGGAACTCAATTTTTTGAGTGAAACTTTAAAGCAAAAAATTATTGAACATTTCCCTTCGTTACGAAGTTTTGTTTATCAAATAAAATACCTAAGCTCACCGCAATTTTTTCAGAAAAAAGCGGAACAAAAATTAGAGCAACAAATAAAACATTCACAGACTAATCACCCACAATCACCTTACTATTTGCAAAAAAAAGCTGAAGCGGAAAAAATCTTTTCCCATCTGGAAGATCGGGAAGCTAAAGACTTGCTCGTTTCACTTTACCTACAAACGCACGAAACAGATTAAGTGACAGGTTTTAAACTTCTGGCTGCTCTTAATATCTAAATTATATTTGTGTGAAAGAGTAAAAAAATAATCTGGTGGCTCTATATGTACCAGAAAAAAATATCCACCAACTTCCAATTGTTTACCGACGGTCTGAAATAATATCTCCAAACTATCAATCACAAAACTGCGACAGATTGCCTTATTTTTATTCGGAGAAATGAGATTAGCGGTTGTTGCAAAATAAGGTGGGTTGGAAAAAATAATATCTGGCTTTAAAGCATGAGTAAACTGACTCAGCGGCGCGTGAACAATTTCATATTCATGCTTAAAAAAATTCTCTGCATTTCTTTTTAGATGAGGAATAAATTCATCTTGGACTTCTACAAACACAATTTTATTTACTGGTCTTAATTGAGCAAACTCCAAAGCGATCACTCCACTTCCTGCACAGAGATCTAAAATATCAAAAGACTTCGACTGCGGTAAAAAAGAATTGGCAAACTTAACTAAACCAATCGAATCTTCAGAGAAACGGTAAAAATCAGGTTGTGAATAATCCATTAGTCACTCAGCCAGTGAATATAATCAAGATTGTAATCTCCAATAAACAATAAATTATAAATAGCGTAACTAACGGCAGTATTGGACTCAAGCATCGATAAATAGAAAGCGCGCTTCTCAACAAAAATCGGACGTTTATATTTCTGATTCACTTCAGAATAATGATTTTTAATACTTATATTTTCCATTAAGCGGAAGAACAAATCTTTCTGATAAAAAAAATGCGAATCATTTAATTCGGCCACCAGCTTAAGAATATCGGCCCGAAGTTGTTCATCACGCGGATAGTGATACTCAAACAACCAAAGAAAATTTTGAATTTGCGATTTAACAATTGGCAATTGCAGCGCTTTTTCAAGATAATCAACGGCTTCGTTCAAACTAGTGCGCTCGAGCAGCAACGGAAACCAAATAGTTGGATAAATAAGCCCGGAGGTAATTTTACGACTCTCCTCACGCAACGAATGCAATGAACGTTCGACATCAAAGAAATGTGCAAACTCTTCGTATTCTTTTAAGAAAAACCTTTTCGTTACCAGAAGTAACATTTCATACTTAATAGACTCTTCGAGATACTTTTCTAAATACTTAGTGGTTGCCAAAATATTTTCAATAACTTTTTTGCCTTGCTCTATCGATAATATATTTGGCGAAAAAATATTACTGTGTAAATCCAAAATATAAATTTGGTTTAAATAAAAATTCACCTTTGCTTGATTGCCTAGCTGAGCATAAAAATAAATTTGTGCTAACAAACTAAAATAATCTGGAGTGTGTTTTTCTAGTTTTTCAAGCATCGGTGCAAAAAGATGAATTTTTTCATTTTGTTTGCCTGGCACATCATTAAAAAGTGAATTATTCAAAAAAAGTTCGAGCGCTATATTTTTGTTTAATTTGCTTTTTTTAGATGCAATTAAAGCGAGATAGTCTTTACTGGTGTTAAGCGGAAATTTTATTCCGTGAATATCGTACCAATAACTCGGCTGACTCGTTTTGGTTTTAAGACATGCTTCAACATTATTTTTTAGTACACTCGTCAGTTCCAATTGGTACTTTAAAGTCACGAGCCACTGCAATGACAATAAATTGTCGCAATCAATTTTTTCATTTAAAACTCGCGGAAGAAACTTGAAGCCGAATAAACTTATGCTTGGTTCTATGATGTAACTTTCAGATTCGAGCGGCTCAGGAATAAAAATTCTTTTTTTTTTACGAGATGTTCTGATCCCTCTTGAGCATGAGCTGAATTAAAAGAAAATTTCTGTTCTAAAAAAGTTTTTATAAGAAGATTACGATTATTAAAGGCCAGTACGGCCACGACTAGTAAAATCGCCGCCAAAACTAAAAGTAAGATATCGCTTAATTCTTTTTTATTTCCAAAATCTGTAATAGGAATGGTTTCGGTCGAGACTGGAGCTGCCGCTACTTCTTCCGGTACAGCATCTGGTTCTATTTTTTCTTCACTGATGATACTAAATGTTTCGTTTTTTTTTTCTACTGATTCACCAGTCGTCACAACTTCTTCCTGCTCTGGTGCTGCTACGGCTTCTTCAGGTTTTTTTGCTTCTTCCACATTAAAACTACCACTCGCTTCCAGCTCTTTAAGGTTGATGACTTGTGTACTATGTTTTTCAGCGACTGGGGTTGGTAGGGACTCAATTTCAAGTGTTGGCTCACTATCATCATCGTAGGTTGAAAGCGGATTAAAGCCTTGCATTTCTTCTTTAAGTAAAAAACGATCAACTAATTCTTTTTCTTTAATGTGAAACCAATATCCATTACCCGAACAAATTTCGTCTTCAAGTTTTATGGTCCCATTTTGGTAAAGCTCAAGGATTTTATCTTTTGTTACCGGGCCCCAAATATGATTGTCTTTAGTTCGAATTAGCCAATTCTTTTGCATAATTAAACTGTAATGAATTTAGGGATTTAATTCAAGTTAATTAGAAATAAGGGCAATTAACGACGCTAAGTCTTGATCGGTGAATCTTAGGCCAGCGCTAATGGTAAATGTTTGATTACTCTCGGAAGAAATAAGATCCTCACCCGCTAATCGTAAGTACATCACGTTCCAAAACCTGAACTCTGTAATCAGTCTTAGGTTAGGTCCGATATCTTCCTGGTAATCAAAAAGTTCTGCTGAATAGCGCATACCATAATGAGGTAGTAAGTAATCGACCCCAACACCTCCGGTTGTCTCAAAAAGACCTGCACGGAATGCCCAACGCTGAATTCTTTTACCAAATTGTAGGTTTATCTTCATTGGATCTTTATCCAAAACACGCTTGTTCGTGACAGTCGTTACGGCCCCAACTGTTTCTGTAGTTTCAGTTTCTTCGGCATTAAGTGGCCCATAATCATTTAAAACGAGACCAAGTCTAAAAAATCTTTCAGGACCAGGGTACAAATCAATATCGATACGAGTGTCGCCGCCATTATCCGTATTTACGCCTGAATAAAGGGCCAGTTCAGCTTCAATATTGTTAATACGATTAACTAAACGATTAATACCTGAAAGTGTTTGTGAAACTTGATCAACCACTTCGTCATCACGGAGAAGTTTACCGACGGTTCCCTTACCTGCTTTTAAATCTGCAATAACTTCACGAATATCGCTCATGGTTTTTCGAGCATCGGCTACCATTGGAGCAATATTGTTCATGGTTGAACCTTCCTCCAATCGATCCGTTTCATAAGCCAATTGTTCTGCAACACGAGTTAAATTCTTTAACATCTTATCGATGTTTTTATCATTCTCACGAATTGTACCAGTCACTTGCTTTAAATTTTCAGTTACATCACGAATATTTTCGACAATTAATTTTACGACGTTTCTTTTTTGATCATCTTCTAGGGCGGCATTGATTTTCTTTACGACTTCTTTCACATCTACCATGACATCAGAAATGTCGCGTGTGACGTCTTCAATCCCTCCACCAACTTTCGATGGAACTAAACTACCTTCTTTCAGACGTTGTGAATCTTCGGGTCCCAAAGCGATATCGAGATATTTATCTCCTAAGAAACCTACTGTCTTAATTTGCAGGACTGAATTTTTTGTAATCTTAACATCTTCTAAAACTTCAAAATTGATTAAAGCTTGAGTGCCTTGTAGTTCGATATTTTTGATTCGGCCTGCATTAATACCGGCAACTTTGATAGGAGTTTTTGGATAAATACCTGACGCATCGTTAATAATGGTTCGATAACCGTAATAAGTTCCGAAACCCGATTGATTTGATGTAATTTTTAGTGACACTAGGACAGTGGATACAATAGCAGCCAATGTAATGAGCCCAACCTTTAATTCATTCAATCAAAGTTCTCCAATGCGCACCGTCGATATGACACGTACTAATATTAAATAATATCTCAAGTTATAACTCAAGGAATCTTCTTATAATAGGGTTTTGTGATTTTCTGAACTCATTTACAGGTAGGTGTTCAACCATCTGCCCATTCTCTAAAAAAGCCACGTAGTCAGAAATCTTAAGCGTGGCTTCAACGTCATGCGAAATAATAACTGAAGTCATCCGCTTATCGACATTATTTTTGGCGGTTTCTTTAATCAGATCATTAACCATTTTAGTGGTAATCGGATCGAGACCCGTAGTTGGTTCATCATAAAGCATAATTTCAGGTTCTAGTGCTAACGCTCGTGCTAATCCAACTCGCTTTCGCATACCACCCGAAATTTCAGACGGTAGCTTATGAATCGAGTGTTCGGCCAAACCTACAGCTTTCATCAGTTCTCCAACTTTGCCCTGAATTTCGATTTCTTTTAATTTAGTAAACTCACGTAATGGAAAAGCGATATTTTCAAAAGTACTTAAAGAATCGAAAAGAGCAGCGTATTGAAAAAGCATTCCGAATTTTTTTCTAAATTCGCGAATTCGAAGTTCACTTAGTTCTGCAATATCACGACCCAAAACAATGACTTCTCCTGAAGTCGGCTTTATCAAACCCAAAATGTGTTTCAGTAAGGTTGATTTACCAGCACCAGAAAATCCTAAAATAGTTGTGATTTTTCCACGATGAACTTTAAAACTCAGATCATTTAAAACAGTATGTTCACCAAAAACTTTAGTCAGATTATTAAATTCAATAGCGTATTCATCATGATCACGTATGTTCATAAAATTAAGGTTAAAATACTGGTTAGAAAAAAGTCGACAACCAGTACAATGACCATCCCCCACACTACGGCCAGGTTTGTCCCTCGACCTACACCTTCAGCTCCACCTTTAACTTGAAAACCGTGATAAGTTGCAATAATAGAAATTAAAAATCCAAATACCATGGCCTTAATCAGACCTTCGTAAACATCTTTCATCTCTACAAATTCTGGAATTTTTGAAAGATAAGTCATTTCATCAATCGCCAAAACTTTTGTTCCGATTAACCATGAACCGAAATTTCCAATTAATAAAAAGATACTCGATAAAATAGGCAAACTCACAACAGTCGCTGCAATTCTTGGTACCGCTAAATATTGGTGGCTGTTAATGCCCATAACTTCAAGCGCATCCACTTGCTCTGTTACTTTCATGGTTCCGATGTTCGCCGCCATCGCTGCTCCACATCGACCAGAAATAACCAGACCACCTAAAACGGGTGCAAGTTCTTTGGCCATACTGATAGCAACAACAGGGCCGATAAAAGAATCAAAACCTAACCCTGCAAAACCTAGATATGTTTGGTAAGCAAAAACGGCACCAGTAAAAATAGAAACAAGACCGATAATAAATAAACTTTTGTTCGCGACAAAATACATTTGATCGAAAAAAAGATGCCAACGGTATGGTTTGCGAAACATCCAAAACATAACGCTGTTTAAATAACTGGTAAAACGCCCAAGTCCATTTAAAGTCTCAATGACTTTAGCGCCTAACAGTTCAACTGTTTTAGTGACCGCATGCTCTCGACTAATCATAGAGATTATTTCTACCACTGACGGAAATTAAGGTAAATCTAAAAAGGCAAAGATTAGGACTTATACACCCTTGGAATTCTTTCATTCAGGGCACAAAGTAGCTGATAAGGAATAGTTTTCATTTGTAGGGCCATCTCTTGTAAAGAAGCACCATCATGCTCCCAGAGATTAATAGCATCACCAATTTTAATTTTTTTCTCGGCCTTAAGTGGGAAAAATAACTGAGAGAGATCCATATTCACACGACCAAAAAACTTCACGGGAAAATCTTTATAGGTAAAACTGGCATTGGTGTACGAGGTCAAAATACCATCACCATAGCCCACGGGAACGACCACACGTAAACCATCTTGTGAACAAACATGATCACCGTAGCCTACCGTTTCACCTTTTTTTATTTTTTGAATATCTAAAATCTTAGTAACCATTTTGGAAATCACTTTGCCTGGCCATTTACTATAATGAGGATAAAGTGCACTCGGACCATAAAGCATTAACCCCGGACGAACATAGCTTTCTTCTGTCGAAAAACTTTGTTCAATCGCACCAGAATTGGCAATAGAAGTATGTTCAATCTCAATCCCTGAATCTCGTATTTCTCTTAAGATATCTTGAAAAACTTTGTACTGTGCTTGCGTTTTTTTCTGCTTGGCCAAAGGCAAATATGAGAGCGAATAATGCGACATCACATGTAAAATTTTAGTACGTTTATTTTTCTTCATCAGTTTAAGAATATTTTCCACATCATCGGGTTTAATACCTAAACGATTCATGCCTGTATTAAATTTCAGAACGATGGGGACTTCTGGTTTTTTAAGAATAGTTTTCAGATCATCCAGTTGATGAATAACGGGAATAAGGTCAGAGCGATAATGCTCTAATGCTCCTTTTTCCGCTAAATCTGTTTCTGAAAAAACGTAAACTGTGAATTTATACTTGGCCAACTTTTCTTTTAAAATCAGAGCTTCCCCTAAGGCCGCACATCCGAAATCTTGGCACAGGTTTTTTTTTAAACAATGTTCTGTGATGGGCACCAATCCATGTCCATAAGCATTGGCCTTAACCATAAAAAGAACTTTGGCTTTGGTGATTTTTTTTAAACTGTTAAAGTTTTCTTCGAGCAACCCTAAATTAACTTCTAAATAACTGGATACTCGCATGCATTAAACTTGCGTTCGTGACATAATTTGCGCTGCCCGTTGGCTCGCAATTTCGATCGCTTTATCCAAGCCTTCAAACTCTTGCTCTAAATGTCTTAGAACATTATTCGCACTTGGACTTACCAAACGCATGCTTGGACGTAGATCTTTAGTTGAAATTTGTGCTGCATCTTCGAAATATCTATAGAATGGAAATTTTTCGAGATAATTTTTTAAATTATTATATTTAGCTTCAGCGGCATCCGCTTCCACCATAATAAAAATGGATTTAATACCCATTGGGCAAACAATACTTTTGATGCCGGCCAGTTTTTGAACTTCGTTCAGAATTTCTTTAAAACTTGGGGCCCAGAAAAATTTATTTTTTTCATTATTTTTTACAACACCTACTAATTGAGCAAAAGAAATATGGAAGATGCGATACTTATCCACCGCACCTGAACGTTGAATATCATCCACTTTACCGACAAAATCCCAAGCACTAAAAGTTGGAACGGAACTAATCAATGGGTTCGTTTTCTCTGTATTACTACGTAAATAGCTAGCACTTAATAACATTTCTAACAGTGACCACGAAATTTGCGCAGAAGCCTCTTCATCAATATCTAAATAAAGGAGAATTTCTGGATTAATACCTTTGCCTTTAATTTTTACTGTTTTAACTTCTGGCCCTAGAACTTCTCTCACTACTTGGTACGCCATATCTTGCACTAATGATTCCGCACCTTCTGTTTGCTCTTGACCAGTCGCCAAATCAGGCAGCGATAAAAACTTGAGTGAAAAAACAGCATGAGTAACCAGCTTTGTTTTCTTTGGAGAAAGTTCGTAGAAAGAATATTTTCTTACTCCGCGAATTCCATCCAATAACTGACCTAGAGCTGAAAAATAATCTTTTTGAGTGAGATATTCATCTAGCTTCGCTACAGAATTAATCGTCCATTCATAGTTTGATGTACTCGATTTAATATTCGAAACCGCGGCTATCGTTTGTGCATTTTGTTTACGTAAACGAGAAACACGTTGCTCGAGATAAATGCGACCATCTAGGTTTTTAATATCTTCCTCACGGCGATTTAAAATTTGAAGAATTTGACCACGCAAATTCAATTCTTCTTTGATGTAACCATAATGAAGCAAATTATAAGTTGAACTTAAAAGAGCTTCTGTTTCTTCACTATAATAAAAAGCTAAAGGAAGGATTTTTTCGACGATGAAAGGATGATTTTTTAGCAGCAGTTCATCTTGGCTCATATTAGTAATATCTACAATCGCTAAATCTGGTTTTTCGTTTTTTACATCAACCCAGAAAGTATCTAAATCTTGATAGAAATGAGCGAAGATTTTAAATTCACGAAGGACTTCAGAAATATCTCGGGCCTTCTTAATATCACTAAAAAGTAGGGCTACACTTAATTCTTTTTTCGTATTTGACGTCATGCCGTAACCTGCTTATTGGAACTGAACCCTTATCAGCTCATTCTCAGAAATTATCCCGCTATGTCATTCATTTGACAAGAAATCAGAGAAAAATCACAAGTTTAATTTGTTAATAACCTGAGCGATTTGCTCGTCTTGTGAAACTCTTATAGGAATTTTACGTCCCACGCGCTCGCGTTCACGCAAAACCGCCAAAACTTGCTCATAGCCTTTCTTCACTAGCGGACGATTGCTATCTTCACGAATGCGAAGCCAAGACTCTTCCGGAGAACATTCTAACCATATAAATTGCACGTTGGGTGCGCCCAAATAAAATTGCAAGAAATCTTCGGATAAGGCCCCTCCGCCGAGGGAAATAACCTGCTTAGAAGAATTGAGTAATTCCTCCAGCAAACTACGTTCTTTATCACGAAATTCTGCCCATCCCACGGCTTCAATCCACTCGCCTAACTTGCCGTCTTTTTGGTGGTAGCGATTCAGGATTTCCGCATCTAAATCCAAGAATGAATATGCCTTGAATTCCTTCAAGTCCTTAAGTTTGGCCAAAAGTTGTGTTTTTCCGCTGCCGGGAAGGCCGCAAATCAGAATATTCATAGTAAAAACATACACCATTTTTTAAATATCACTAGGCTTTTTTCGTAGAATTGATTAGTTTCCTCATTATGAAAAATAAAAACGATACTCCCAACGGTTTGCTAAGCAGCAAGGTCAATTTATCTAAAATTCCTTCTGGCGAAGCTCGATTTAAACTGAATAAAACCCATCCTTGGGTTAAAGAATTACTCATTGAATTAAACGAAAAAGTGACAGATTTAAGTGAAGAGGAAAAGCTTGAACGAACTGAACTGAATATCGATTTTGAGATTGAAAAGAAACATAAGACCGAATACGGAGATTTTGTCCTGGTCATGGCCGAAATCAATGGTCGCTTCCTAACAGAATGCGTGAAAACGCTTAAAACCATGGAAGATATGCTTCATGTGAAGTTCCAGGCTTGCTTTGTGGCCGAGACATTCAGTGAAAGTGAACTTTTGCTCGATCAGACTGAAATTTACATCAATAATGACCTTTATGAACTGTACTTTTACCAAGATAACGAAGTGGACATCAAAGAGATGTTCCATGAGCAAATCTTTCTAAATATCACGGCTTACCCGACCCTAGAAGCGGATGGACCCCTAAATTAATTTTTGGGTACCCATATTTTTCTTGGCAACATGGCCTGATTGCGTTAGAAAGACTGCTAATTAATTTTTGGCAATTTAACTGGAGCTAAACCATGGCAGTACCTAAGAAACGAACCTCAGTATCAAGAAAAGGCAAAAGAAGAGCTGGTCAACATCATAAATTATATAGAAAACACCCTATGACATGTCCTAATTGTAAGGCACCAACGATGCCACACTATGCATGTCCAAGTTGTGGTACTTATAAAGGTAGAGAAGTGTTTGCGATGAAAGCTGACAAATCTACTGCAGAGCAAGCTCAGGCTTAATACATTTTTGGGGTTCTCAAAACCCAATTTAGCTCATAACATAGTCCAAACCATATAAACTCCCTTTTAAAAGGGAGTTTTTTTTTACATAGAAAGGACTCGTTTATGGCTTCATTTAAGACCAAGATTTCAGGCACCGGTAAATATCATCCCACTAAAGTTATGACCAACTTCGATTTCGAGAAGTTAATGGACACTAACGATCAGTGGATTACCGAAAGAACCGGGATTAAAGAAAGAAGAATTGCAAAACCAGAAGAAACAACTGTTTCTATGTCGACCGCAGCCGCCAAAATGGCAATCACCGAAGCGGGTATCGATCCTAACGAAATTGACATGATTCTTTTTCAAGTCACCATGCCGGACCAATTCTTTCCAAACTCAGCTTCATTTTTACAAGAAGCTTTAGGCATTACAAATAAGTGTGCTTGCTTAGATATCAACGCTGCTTGCTCTGGTTACCTTTACGGCTTCACCATTGCGGACTCTTTAATTAAGAATGGTATTTATAAAAACATCCTTCTGATTGGAGCTGAAAAAACTAGTGCTTTCAACGGTTTTAAGGACAGAAACACAGCGGTTTTATTTGGTGATGCTGCTGGAGCAACTCTCCTTTCACGTGCTGAAAGAAGTGAAAGCTCAGAAGTTTTAGGAACAATTTTAGGTTCTGATTCTTCGAAAAAAGATTCCCTAGCGATGCCAAATGGTGGCGCTGCTTCTCCTATCACGAAAGAAATTATTGAACGTGGGGAAGAAAAACTGGTTGTGATGAATGGCCAAGTGGTTTTCAAAACCGCGGTAAAAACTATGGCCCAATACAGTGCTGAATTATTAGAAAAATCAGGACTAGGTCTGGATGGACTTGATTGGTTTATCCCTCACCAAGCGAATTTACGAATTATTGAAGCAGTCGCTCAAATGGTAAATTGCCCAGCCAATAAAATTATTTCTAACGTTGATAAATATGCCAATACTTCATCAGCTTCAATTCCAGTTACGATCAATGAAGCTGTCGCTAGTGGAAAAATTAAACGAGGAGACACTATCCTCATGACCGCCTTCGGTGCAGGTTTAACATCTGCTGGCGTTCTCATTCGCTACTAGGAACAAATGACAAGAAGTATTACTCTCGTATTTCCAGGGCAAGGTTCACAGTATGTCGGCATGGCCCGAAATTTCATAGAAGAATTTCAGCAAGCTGATAAAGTTTTAGGTTATTCGCTTTTGGCGATGGCGCTCGATGGTCCGAATGACTTACTGAAATCTACCGAAAATACTCAACCAGCGATTCTCGTTCACTCAATTGGCATGTTAAAAAAATTAAAAAATTATCTGGATGAAAAAAACCTAAAAATTGACCTCGTTTTAGGCCATTCCGTTGGCGAATACAGTGCACTTGTGGCCGCTGGTGCATTAACTTTTAACGACGCCATCCAAGCCGTTTATTATCGCGGAAAATTTATGCAAGAAGCAGTTCCAAATGGCAAAGGTACTATGTACGCCATTCTCAAAGTGCCTGAAGATATTATTCGCAAAGCTTGTGAAAATGCTTCCGATGATAATTCGCA
>JAEUWD010000063.1 GCA_016786485.1 Bacteriovoracaceae bacterium
GAGATGGGCCAGCAGCATTGATGACTATAAAAAGAATCTACGCTTTGAAGGCGAAGTGCTAAAAAAACGTTGCGCGAAGGTGATGTTTATTTCGACCACGAGTTTTAGTCCTACTTATGAACATGCTTTTGATCATGAAGCAGTGGAACGTAATCAAGCGGCCAAGGAAGTTATGACTGAGTTAGGCATTAAATATTGCGATGTTTATGAGCTGAGTAAAAGTCTGGTGCGCCCTGATAATCTGCATTTTGACGAAGCATCATCGGTAAAACTAGCGCTACGAATTAAGCAATGTGAGCTTCTTGAGTTCCAATAAAAAATTGCATATGATGTGCCCATGACTATCATAAAAAATCTTTCGCTTTTTATAATCATGACTTTTATTTCTCTAGCCGTTTTTGCATCAACGACTCAATGTGAATCCTATGATGCTAACAGGAAGTGTATTATGACAAAAATTCAAACGATCTCTTTTACAAAGACCAATGGTGAACAAGGTTCACTAAAAGAATTCGAAGGCAAGGTTCTCTTAGTGGTGAACGTAGCTTCGAAGTGTGGTTTAACTCCTCAATATGAAGGCCTTGAAAAAATTCAGCGCGAATATAGCAAAAAGGGTTTTACCGTTTTAGGTTTCCCAGCGAATAACTTTAAAGGTCAGGAACCAGGAACAAACGAAGAAATTCAGCAATTTTGTAAATTAAAGTACGATGTCACTTTTCCAGTCTTTCAAAAAATTTCCGTAAAAGGTGCTGACACACATCCGTTGTATAAAGCTTTAATGGAAGCTCAACCAAAAGCCCAAACAGAGAAAGGCAGTGGATTTGCGATGAAGCTTGCTTTAATCGGTGAGCGCCCTGATAGTGAATCAGGTATCCTTTGGAATTTTGAAAAATTTCTGATTGATAAAAAAGGTAATGTGGTGGCCCGTTTCGCACCAGACATGACTCCCGATTCAGAAACGGTTCGTAAAGAAATTGAAAAAAATCTATGATGTTTATGTTCTTTTCTATCCAGCTGAAACTAAGTAGAAAGAGCAAGTTTCAACTCAAGGCCGTTATCTAATTGATACATTCGTAAAGCGTTTTAAAAATAACGGAATTAATTCAAAAGTAATCGAGTAGTAAAAAAACCAGCAGCAGTGAGTAGTAATCCTATCACTAATGTGGTGGCGATATAGAGAAAGGCTGAAGTATAAAGCTGTTCTTTTAGATGACCTAGTATTTCTCCAGAAAATGCTGAGTACGTTGTGAACCCACCTAGAAATCCCGGGATGAGAAGGTGATACCAGGTTGAACCCAGTCGAGATTGTCCGAAGGCCAATAAAATTCCTATAAAAAATGATCCAACCAGATTTACAATGACTGTTGGGTATGGAAGATAAAGACTTAGAGTATAACGAAGCATCGAACCGAGCGAACCACCCGCCCCAACTAATAAGACATTTATCATAATAACCTCTTATTAAATATCTGATTCCAGAACAATAACTTTACCTGGGCGTGACCAGTGTTCGGCGGCGGCTTTATTGCCTTTGACTGATAACGGATTTCCTACAAAAGCAAAAGCTCCATTTTCCCAAGCAATAACTCGTTTCACCAGTTGAGTCGCATCGTCTGGATCAAGTGCTAAGGCGGTAAATAAAATTCGCCCCTCATCTTGAGTGTATTCAAAACGTTGTGATAACCAAATGGTTTCTGATTCTCCGCCTACGCGAATCCAGTTTGTGCCATCATATTTTTTCACACGCATTCTAAATCGAATATTGTTGTAGCTTGGAGATGGTCCTGTTGTCGTTTGGTCTGGATACATAATATAGAGCTCGCCTTCGTGCGAGAAAAGATGTGGAGTCATCCCATCGCGTCCAGGTGTCTCAATAATAGCATCTGTATTAATATTCCAAGTCGTTCCGCCTTGGTGAAAGGCGACTTTAATTTTCGAAACTTGATCGTACCAACTAGCATCGTTGATATCACTCGAGTAAGCGATGACGGCTTGTCCGTTATGTATCACAAAGCTTGAGTAAAGCGTGTACTCATTGGCCGCCGGAATGATTTTTCCTAAATCCACAATCCCAGTTTCTAGAACTTCAAAAGCACGCGGTTGTGGTTGAGCATAATAAACATAATGTTTACCATCAGGACTGGCGTAATGTTCAGGATGGCGAAGCATGGCCGTTTCAGGAAGTGCGATACGAGTCCAATTTCCATTTTCTTGGGTATATGAAAGATAACTTTTGTTTCCCATTTCGGCTGACCAAAAAGAATACACGCGATTAAAAGCGCTAAAATAAGTGGCGCCGAATTGGCTATAAACTTCAATTGGCTTGCCCGAAGGAAGATTATAAATGATATTTTGATCGGTAAAATTACTCCAACCAGTGGTTTCATCAAACTTACGAACTTTCATGATCGTTTCTTCGCCAAAGCCGGGGCATTCTTCATAACCCACGAGGATTTCTTGATTTTCGTTTAGGAAAAGTTCCGGGTATCCATAGTGTTTTATCTTGCTTGGTCCGCATTCAGCACTTTCGTCAATCGGATTAGTATCTTCTACCCATGCATTGTCTTTTAAGCAGACAAGAGACATCGAAGGTGTCGTAGCACTGGCACGGAAATTCACCCAACTAGTGCAATACTTACCTGTAATAGGAGTTGGTGGAGTCGTTGGATCGCCACCGCTACCAAGCAGACTTTCAGATCCTTTGGAACAGCCAAAAACGATAAACAATAGAGCGAGAAAGTGAAGTGATTTAATCATATCTGTTTATACCAAGCTCAGGATATTTAGGCAAAAAAAGTGCAAAATATGTAAAAAATAGAGTATAAACCACCCAAAGGAATTTATGGGTATCGCCGATTTAATTCGCCTAGTTTCGCTTGCAGCGATCTGGGGTAGTTCATTTATTTTTATGAAAATCCTCGCTCCTGTTTTAGGTCCGATCATGACGGCTTGTTTGCGCGTCACCATCGCGGGTTCGACACTGATTGCTTATTTTTATCTAACCAAACTCGAAGTGGATTGGAAGGCCAATTGGAAACACTATCTGGTCATCGCTATTCTTAATGGTTCGATACCATTTACTTTATTTGCTTATGCTGCTCTTCATATTCCGGCTGGGCTCTCTGCTATTCTGAATGCGACCGCTCCACACTTTGGTGCTTTATTAGCGGCTATTTTTCTGGCGGATAAATTAACTACATTAAAAATGTTAGGACTTTTTCTAGGTCTGGTTGGGGTTTCGCTGATTGCACTTAAAGGTGGACTCGCGATGGATCAGTTTGGTTACCTTGGAATTCTGGCTTGTTTGTTCGCAGCTTTTTGTTACGGTCTGGTTGGAGTATATCTTAAAAAATATTGTGCCAATTTAAAACCGATGGCGATCGCCGGTTCCAGCCAGTTTTTGGCCGGAATGGTTTTACTACCACTTGCACTTACCACCACCACGATTAACGGTGTGATTGATCTCAAAATCATTATCACCATTCTGTGTTTCTCACTTTTATGTAGTGGTTTAGCTTTTGTGATTTATTATCGTCTAGTGGCCAATATCGGTCCGTCAAAAGCACTTACTGTAACTTTTTTAACTCCAGTTTTCGGATTGTTATGGGGTGTTCTCTTTTTAGGTGAAGTTCTCACCTTTAAAGTATTAATCGGATGCGTGATCATTATTATTGGAACGACTTTGGTTTTATATAAGAAAAAGGATAAGGTTTAATTATGTCAGAAAAGAAATTTGAAATTTTTCGTTATCCACTCATGATCAAAGAAAGTCACTTAGATACCTTTGGACATATGAATAATGCCGCCTACCTGCAAGTGTTAGAAGAAGCTCGTTGGGAATTTATCACATCGAAAGGTATGGGTGTTAAAACCATTCAAGAAACAGGAAAGGGTCCCACTATTCTTGAAATCAATTTGCGTTTTGTAAAAGAATTAAGACTTCGTCAAAGCGTAGTGATTGAAACGGAAACATTGGCCGTGGAGCGAAAAATCACTTATCTTCGCCAAACAATTTTAAATGAAGAAAATCAAGTCTGTTTAGAAGCTAAGTTAACACTTGGTCTATTTGATATACGTGAAAGAAAACTAATTCAACCCACACCAGATTGGTTACGAGCGATTGGGCAGATCAATGGATGATTTTAAAAAATATTTTCTGGAAGCTGACGCCATTGACACTTTTTTGAAGTGGTATGAAGCTGCCAAGAAAGTCGAGGAAAACCCTGAGGCGATGACTTTATCGACGGCAGGTAAGAATGGTTTTCCGTCGGGAAGATTAATTCTCTATAAAGGTCTTATCGAAAAAAAATTCGCTATTTATACTAACTATCATTCTCGCAAAGCGATTGAGATGTCGGAAAATCCTAAGGCCAGTCTGACTTTTTATTGGCATAAGTTAGGTCGCCAAGTGCGAATAGAAGCTAACGTTGAAAAAATGCCGGAAGATTTATCGCGCAAATATTTTCATTCGCGCGGACGTGAGAGCCAAGTGGCTTCACTTATCTCGAAACAATCGAGTCCTATCGATAATCGTGAAAAACTAGAGAAGTTATTTAATGAAAAACTCAGCTCACTCCAAAATAAAGAGATTCCTTATCCAGAAAACTGGGGTGGTTTCTTATTAAAGCCTCTTCGCTTTGAATTCTTCCTGTACCGTGAGCACCGATTGAACGACCGATTTTTGTATGAAATCGGCCCATTTAAAACGTCTATAACACGGCTTCAGCCCTAAAAGATTGGCAGTTTTCTTATCTCAACGAACCACGTTTATTCGAAATTTCAAATACTTAAATCATTTTTCTATTATTGCCGTAAAATTGACTACAGAAGACAGGTAATACTTCCGATAAGTCACTGTCCTAGGAGTTTTTTATGCGACTAAGACATTTATATGAAAAGTTAAGACTGCTGGTTTCAAGCTATATCTTAGCTTTTATTATTGTTGGCTGCGGAGGCACAGGTGATAACACGCCGGTGAATGTGTTGAGTTTACAAAACTTGGCGAATAATAATTTTCCTTTGGGGCTTATGCTTTATGTTGAGAATATAGAAAACAAATCAATTCGTGCTGCGATTAACCTTATAAATGCACCTTCTGAATTACCATTTCCAAATGGTAAATATCATATGGCACTCGTTGGAATTGTTGACGATGGTGCTGGTAATTATATTTCAAAATGTGGTCTAGCTAAAGTCGGTGGCTTGGAAGAGTTTGAATTGGCGGGCGGACTCGTTGATATAAGTGTCACCATGTCGCAAAATGGCTGTGCTGCTGGTCCTTTTAGTCATGAAGGTTGGGTTAATACAAGTGCAAATCCGGATGTCTTAAAAAATCTAAATATAAGTTTTTGTAATGGTAGTGCTACTGCCTGTTCTCCGGCGACCAGTGCGGTTGGTTCGGTACGCGTAAATTTACTGCCGTACAAAACCGGGCCATTTGCTAATTTACCAGACACACAACCACTCGGAGTTTGTGTCAGTGTGAGTGGTGGTTATGCGAATAAGTATTTACGCTGGCCAGGAGCTGATCACACAGATATCGGAACAAATTTATTTAGAACTGGAATAGAAGCTTTTCCATTTGGTAACTCAAATTGTTCCTTAACACCTGTGCGATCTTTTGTGTGGAACGGGGGACTTGATTATACTATTCACGAGCAAATAGGTGAGCAGGTAAGCTTATTCGTTTCAACCGATGTTAGTTTAAAATTAAGTATGGCACCTGTGCAAGTAGGTTTTGCTGGTCCATCAATTTATGACTTTGGTTCAATCCCTGTTTATCAAGGTGAGAGTTTACACAAATTTAAACTGATTAATCCGAAATCGACGTCAGTTACAATCACGGATGCTCCAACAATTAGCGGAGGCTCGCAAATCCAATATGCCGGAGGTTGTAGTCCTGGGCAAATTCCTGCCGGTGGTTTTTGTATGATTGATGTAAAATATAAACCGACTTCGACTGGTTCAGCTTCCGGTTACACCTTAAGTATAGGGGTTGATGGCATAAATCCATCAGTTAGTTTAACTGGTATGGGGGTTGGTGAAATGATTCTAACAGCTGCTGAAGCGGCCATACCGACGGGTTCAGCTTTTGATTTCAATTCTGAGAATGTTGGAAGTGGTGTAACTCTTAAACTTGCCAACTGGACAGGTGTTCCAATTGATGATTATGAAGTGAGTTTACTAGATGATGTTTCAAATCCCGGTTTAAATCTCATTCGTTGGACTGGAGTTGCTGGCTTTCCAGGTGCTATTATAACAGGCCCACCATGCAATGTTAATTTCTTGGATATGGGTAATATCTGTACATGTGAATTGCAAGTACCTGCGGCAGCCTCAGTCGATCAATATAGAACTATGCAAGTAAAATTTAATAAAGGTTTAGATATTGTAACAGTAAAAGTTTTATTACTAGGTACTGTTCCATTATAAAGAGAGAATTTTATGAAAAATTTATTAGTTACTCTAATTTTTCTTTCTTCACTGGCCCAAGCAGCGCCTGAGAAAGTGGTTGCAACGGTCAAGATGATGAGAGGTAAAGTTGTCAAAATACTTCCAAATGGCGTGAAAGAAACCATGAAGGCAACAGGTGAGACGGTAGTGGAGGGAACAGTTATTACAACTGAGAACGCCAGCTTTGCTCAACTACGCTTCATTGATAACTCTGTGGTTAACGTTGGTCCAAATTCAGAAATGAAGATCGAGCAGTTCTCAAAAGATAAGCCAGGTTTATTATCAGTTGTAAAAGGTGAAATTCGTTCACAAGTTACTAAAGACTATTTAGAAATTTCAAAAGATGAACGTGATAAATTGTATGTAAAATCTAAAACTGCGGCCATGGGTATTCGTGGTACAGATTTTATCTATTCATTTAACCCAAATAACGATGCAACCACTGCCGTACTAATGGAAGGGGAAGTTGCGTTTGCGAAGTTGGATAATCCTAATGCGGGATATGATGATGTCAAACGTGCGATTATCAATGACTCTGTTACGATGTATCCAGGTGAGTTCTCTGTCGCAAAACCGGAAATGAAGCAGCCAACTATTCCAGCTGTTTTGAATATTAAGCAAAGAGACCTTTTAACTAAGAATCACAATAACGGTAAGGAAGACAAAGGCCGTGCTCCTGCGAGTGCGGATAAAGAAAAAGTTGCTCATAAGAGTACAGTACCAGCTGGTCTAAATGGTCAGGTGGTTGCTAACGATAACAAAGCACTTGATAAGAGTGTTAAGGATTTAGCAGGTGATGTGGCAAACGTAAAAGTTCGTGATAATGCTGAAGGCTTTGTCAAAGATGGAATTATAAAACCAGCTAACGGTTCGATGGTTCACTTAGAAACAGGAGTTATTATTCCTCCTGCTGAAGGAAGTCAGTTTGATAAAAATACCAATTCTTATATTTCTGATGCTGACGGAAAAGTCTTAAAAGACTCAGGTGATTATCGACCGATGGATGATAGTGTTAAAATTAATGAAAATGGAAAAATATTAGTGAGTGAAAATGGTCGGGTGATTGCAAAAGAACCACCTCACCCAATTCTAGGTGCCGCTGATAAGCACTTTGGTGGTTTAGTTCCTCCTCCAGTACCAGATGCCCTTGATCCGCGCTTTGTCCAAGGTGGCTTGAATCAACTTCGAGACAATATTGATACGAGTGCCTCCGGAACATATGTTCCATCAACACATGAGCAGAATAGTACACTAGTTAGATTCAATATTGATGTGCAGTAAATAAGTTTCGCCTTACTCTGAACGTTAAAGTTCGTTATAATAGGGTCATATATGTATATGACCCTTTTAATTTTATTCACTTCATTTTTGACTTTTGCAGCAGATAAGACCACCGAATTTGATGCTGTTACAAAAGAAAAAGTTCTGAAAATCCACACGCTCTTTAAGCAAGGGGATTACGCTGGTAGTTTAGAAAAGCTTAGTGAATTAGAACAAAACTATACCGGCCCGAAAAAAGACCTTTTAAACGCATTCCTAGCTTACTGGCGTGGTGTTGCCAATAATCGTATTCAAGATTACAGCGAAGCGATTAATAACTTTGCTAAGGCCGATGAAAATTTTTATCGCCCCGATGATTTTTATTATGAATACGCACAAGCGCTCTATGCGATGGATAAGCTAAAAAAATCCCGTGACTATTTTATGCGTTCAGCGCTTCGGAAATACAAAGCTGCCGTTTCGCTTTATTACGTCGCTTTTATCTCTCAAACATTGCGTGATTTTAAAGTGGCGGTGAAAGCTTATCGCCGAATTGAAACTTTAGATGATCCAGAAAAAGATTCAGTTATCCAAGCTTCTAAAATGCAGATTGCTGAAATTTATTTAAACGCCGTTGATAAAAAAGAAGACCAGGTTGGCTTTCTACAAAAGCGGGTCATCAGAGAATTTGAAGAAGCTTTAAAGTTTGAACCTGATTCAAATCTTTCACGTGATATTCGTCGTAAAATGTTAGCGGTGCAAGACAAGTATGGTTTGTTGTTGTTAAAAATGCGCAACGGTCGTCCGACCATTTTCCCTCGTGCTTTTGTGAAGGTAGGTCAAGAAATTGCCTATGACAGTAACGTTATTTTCTCGCCCGATAACCTGCAATTAAGTGCTTCTGATACCGGCAGTTTTTTATCTCGTACTGACGTTTATATGCGTAATATTTTTTATTCAGGTAACTCGGTTAGTATTCAGCCAGAGTTTCGCTCAAATCTCGCGGTTCACGCCAATCGCTCGAATGAAACCATCTATGCTTCAGATAATTTGAATTCAACTGCTGCTGTTCGAACTGCTTTTGAACACTGGATGTGGGGTAAACCAGCTTCTGTGCTTTTTGATTATGAATTCAATTACGTTTTAAAAGATCTTAATGCGGAAAATTCACTTATTTATAACTCATCAGCGCATGTTTTTATGATTGGCGAGCGTTTTAATTGGTTTAATGCTGGTGAAACAATTATGCGTTTAAAGTATCGCGATACTACTAATACGACTGATACTTCAAGTTCAACTATTACCAGTGGGATTCTTGAACAGATGGTGAATTTTGAGTCCGGCCATATTCTTCTTTTTTACGGCGATATGAGTTTGACTCGAGTTGAAACGGATACCTTTGATACAAATTCGATGACATTTCGTTTGGATTGGATCGCTCCGAGAATTTTTGATTACGCCACACCAACTTTGGGCCTTGGTTATACTTATAGTGATGTTATTAATGATGATTCACGTGGGACTGAGACACTCATTAACCCCACTTTCAAGCTCACTCGCGTCGTTAACGATAGCTTACGTGCTAATTTGAAATTTGATTATATGAAGAATACTTCAGGAAGTGATAGTTTCGCTTACAATAAATTCACTGCTGCTTTTGGCTTGGAGTGGATTTTTTAAACTTAGCTGATTCGGCAATGTAATAACAAAAATAGTTCCTTTATTAAGCTCACTTTCCACACGGATAGTACCGTGATGTTTTTTGATAATGTGCTTAACAATAGAAAGACCCAAACCTGCGCCACCGGTCGTACGCGCACGAGCATTATCCACACGATAAAAGCGTTCAAAGATGCGTTTATGGTGTTCATTTGAGATACCAGGACCTTGATCGGCAACAGTAATAATAATATTTTCATCTTCTTGAAAACTCGAAACTAAAATTCGCGTATTTTCATGGGTATATTTACAAGCATTATCTACCAGGTTGATAAGGGCTTGTTCAAAAAGCTTTTTATCCACGCTGATATTTTTTACTTGTAGATTATATTGAATATCGAGTTTTTTGTTTTGATAAATGGGTTGTAAGCTACCTTTGATCATGCCCATCATTTTTTCTAATTCAACATCTTCAAAAAGAATATCATTTTGAGATTCGATAACTGAAAGATTTAAAAGGTCATTAAACAGACCTTGTAATCTTTCACTATTGAAAAGAATTTTTGCTAGATATTTGCGCATATCTTCTGGTAATTTTTGTTGTTCAGCTTCTAATAATTGCGCGAAACCTTTAATTGATGTCAGTGGTGAACGAATTTCATGAGAAATATTTGCGATAAAATCCACACGCATTTTTTCTGTAAGTTTAGCTTGTGTGACGTCGTGGAGAATGGCAACAGCACCGATATTTTCTTGTTTTCGATTATGAAGAGTGTTGATCGAAATGTCCCAGAAAATTCCTGGTTGTAGTTCAATTCCGCTAAATTTACGAGGCAAATCATCTCGAATTGATGCTTGGAACGCCTGAAGGATTTCTGGTTGTTTAAAAATTTTCCATAGCTTTGGTTTATCAGTTACGATCGATTTTTCGATAGAAAAAATCTTATTAAAATGGGTATTACTGAAAATAATATTTTCAAAAGTATCTACCGCCATAACCGCACCGTTGATGGATTCGAGTAGGGTGGCGGTCTTTTCGTTTTCGTCATTGATTTTATTTAGTGTATTTTCTAGATTCTCTTCGACCAGTTTAAGGGATTCATAAAACTGTGACCACTCATCATTTTTGTAGAAGAGTTTTAATTGAACATTAAATGGTAGATCTTTTTGCAATTTTTCAATTTGCGCTAGCACGCGAGCAATCGGGCGAAATTTATTAACTAATAAGATGGTAAGGATAATGGCCAATGCAAAAATGAAAAAAGGCGCAATACTTAAAATCGATTTATCGATATCCTGGATATTATCATTGATCACTTTATGTGAAACAGAACGTTTCAGGTAAACGGTTTGAAGATTGTTAACCTTAATTCGTTCATGAAAATATTTATGATTCGGAAGGACTTCGTGGCTGGTTGAACAGATAATATTGCCCTGTAAATCAAGAATCGAATAGGCAGTAGATTTAGAAGGTTTCATTTCATTGCACCAGTTTTGGAAATTAACTGGTGAAGTTTCAAGCGTTGCCTTTAGGGTTCTTAGAATAGCTTTTGATTCAGCTTGAATATGATTTTGTAACCCGTCTTTGAAGCTGGCCCGATAAACGAAAATGGTCGAAAAAATACTGATGGTCAAGATAACGGCCTGAAATTTCATGGTGCTAAAAAAGAATTTCCAAGGAAAAATATTTTTAGTTTTCATTTTCTACCAGTCGGTAACCGATACCGCGAATGGTTTCGATGAGATCAGCACTTTCACCTAGCTTTTTTCGAAGGCCGGCCATATGTGTATCAATCGTTCGATTAGTGACATGAACATTCTCACCTTGAATTTGTGAAATGAGTTTTTCTCGTGTGAAAACGTGGCCTGGTAAACTCGCTAGTTGTGTTAAAATTTTGTATTCAGTGGTTGTCAGCTGAATGTTTTCATTATTTTCTGTCACTTGGCATTTATCAAAATCAATTTTTAGATTTTTAAAGACGACTTCACGAATCGGCTTGTTTTCAATAACATTTCTTCGCAACTGAGCACGTACTCGAGCAGCAAGAATTTTAAGATCAAAAGGTTTCGTAATATAATCGTCAGCACCTGCATCCAGACCGCTGATAATATTCTCCGCTTGGGTGAGCGCTGTCACCATGAGAACGGCAGTGTTTTTGGTCTGCGGATTTTTTCTAATCAAACGACAAAGTTCGATCCCATTTTTTCCCGGTAGCATCCAATCGAGAATAAAAAGATTAATATTTTTATCTTTTTCAATTTCTGAAAGTGCTTGTTCACCGTCTTCAACCGCCTTAACTTGAAAGCCTTGGTTCTTTAAATAAATGAACATGAGATCACGAATATCTTGCTCGTCTTCGACAATTAAAATTTTACCAAGACTCGGCGCGCTGTTGCGAGGGGCTGTATCTAACATATTGGAATTCCTTATATATTCTCCACTCAATATAGCAAAAATGACGCACTTTTTCTATCAAGATTGGGTTAAGAAGTTATTATTACACGGTGCATCAATTTTGAGCACAATTTTCTGTTTGGCGAGCTCGAGCTGTTGCCTTAGAATTGAGGAACTTAAAACGCTCTCTCTAAAATTGAGGTTCTTTTGACAAGATATGGTTTTTACATGGTTTTTGCCCTGATCAGCTCTTGTGCCGGCCTTAAAAATCAGCATCCAACTGAGATTGGAAAGAACCTGCCAGATTGGGTAACTTCCCCGATGGCGGCTTGCCGGGATCAATTCGAAATCTGTGCTTCTGGAGAGGGGAATAGCCTTTATCTAGCAGATCTCAACGCTAAAAAGGCCCTAGCTTCTATCTTTGAAACCGAAATTTCTTCTGATGTGACCGCTTCTGCCAGCACTGAAGGCGTGGTCGGACAAGACGATCCAAGCGTGAAAGAAGAGATGGAAACGCAAATTCATGAAAAGGTCGATCAGGTTTTAGAAGGGGTCGAAATTAAGCAACGTTTTCAAACTGACGGTGTTTATTTTGCTCTCGCTTATTTAGATAAAATGAAAGCTTGGACTGCACTTCAAAAAGAAATGGATGAAATGGACGCTAAACTAGTAGAGTATAAAAAATTAAAAAAGCGTTCGAGTTTAAAAAAAATGTACACACTTTTTGAAGTCAGAAATCAGATTAATGATCGTTATGCTTTCTTAAAAGGGAAGGCACTACCACAAGTTGTCACTCTCGCTGATATTAAACAAATTCAATACGGCTCAAGTCAGAAAGTTCAAAAAATTTATTTTAAAGTGATAAACGAAATTTCACCGAGTACGACTTCACATTTGGAATCATTACTGGTTGGTTTCGGTCACAACGTTGTCGACAAAGATCAGGATTACGATGTTGAAGTTTCTGGCACACTCACCAATAAACAAGAATACATGAATGTGAAGGGCTTCACTAAATATTCTTTTGTACTTTATTTGGCGGTCAAAAAAAATAACGGTAAACAAATAGGCGGCATGACTTATAAAGAAGTGGCGGTTGGTCGCGACGAAAAAGATGCGTACTTAAAAGTAGAAGAAAAATTTAAAAATTATATCGAAGAACACATCGACGAACTCAATATTGATTAGGACTTGTCCTAAGGAGGAACTATGAAAAGTATTATTGGATTACTAGCATTATTACTTGTAACTTCGTGTGCGAGTAAGAAGCTCAAAGAAACAGACAATTCTGAAACGATTAAGAAAGATTATGAAGTGAGAGACGCTTCTTCAACGACAAGACCAGCTTGGATTGAAGATGCTAATCAGTGGGCAGAAGAAAATGACCAAGACACGAAAGGTTTCCGTCATTTTTCATATGAAACAGAACCAAAAGTAAATCGCAACTTTGCTTGTGATTTTGCTAAAGCGAACATTAAGTCAGATATCGCTGGTGAAATCTCAACTTACTTAGAAAAAAGTTTAGGATCTTCACAGGAAGGTTCAGCCAGTATCGACGAAAACAATCCTGAGATTGTTGCGTTAAGAGAATTTGTTGAAAACACGTTAGCGGAAAAAATCCAAGGCCTCATCATTGGCGCTGAAATCCGTAAAACATATTGGGAAAAACGTGCTTATATGAAGCGTTTAGGCGCAGCTAAAGACTTCATCGGTTTTACTTGTGCCGCACTTGTACGTATTCCAAATGAAAGATTGCAAGCGGCTTTAGATCGCGCGAGCAAAATTGTTTCTGAAAAAGTTGATGATCCTGAAACAAAAGAAAACGTAGAAAATGCGCTTAAGAAAGCTGAAGAAAACTTCCTAAAGACAAAACAAGGTTTATTATAAGGAGAATTTATGTTGAAAATTTTAAGTTTGGCCGTAGTTCTAGGGCTAGTCGGTTGCGGCAGTTTCAAAGCGAAGCGTGTTGGAGCTGAAGAGTCTGACGAAAGAGGCTTAGAAATTACTGATAACTGGATGGCAAAAGATACATCTTTAGCAATCGAAGATGTTTTGAAGAAAATGCAAGAGCACCGTGGTTTTCAAAATTGGCTAAAGTCACATAAAGGTTCACCAACTTTATTTGTGGCCGAAGTTCAAAACCAAACTTCAGAAGCTTATTTTCCAATTGATGATATGAACGATGAATTTTTAAATGAATTATCTTCTTCAGGTGAATTCACATTAGTGGATGCAGCAGCAAGAGATTCATTATTAAAAGAAATCACTTATCAAAACGACGGAATGGTTGATCCAAAAACAGCTAAAACAGTTGGTAAGCAAGTCGGCGCTGATCTCATGATTTTCGGTAACGTTTATATGAAACCTGAAAAGCGCGATGGCAAAACCATTAAGGAATACTCAGTTAACTTACGCATGACTGATATTGAAAAAGGGATTGAAGTTTTCCGCGTGAGAACAAAGATCTATAAGTATTCTGATCAGAAGGGATGGTCGATATAATTTCTTTGCTTAAATATATTTCTCTCTCTCTTTTTGTTATTCTACTCGGCTGTGCCAGTGGAAATCGGGAGGAGAGAGAGAAAATTCGTCATTTTGTTAGTGAAAATAAGCAGCAAGAAGCGCTTACCTTGCTTGAGCAAGGTGAAATCAAAAAAGATAAACATCAAAAACTTCTCTATCAATTAGAATTGGCCAAAATTTATCACAACCTGGGTGAATATAAAATTTCGGCCGACTACTTGGCCACTGCTTCTGAGTTATCTCAGTCTTATTACACCAAAAGCATCGCGCAGAAAGCGAGCTCTTACGTTTTGAATGATAATTACGAAAATTATTACGGAGAAATTTTTGAACGTTCGCTGATGCACTTTTATCAAGCGCTCAACTTTTATATGATTTACCAAACGGGCATCGAAGCCGGTTTTACGCAAGACAAAGACAAAAAAACAATTATCGAAAGAAAAACTATCTCAGAACAAGCCCGTCGACAGTACCTCGGTCGTGCTCGAGCTGAAATTTTAGCTTGGGATACTTTTTTTCAAGATATTCAACGTAGTTCTCGTTACGACACCATTTATAAAACAGATTTGATGGTAAAAATTTTTGGTGGAGTTATCCATGAAGCGATGGAAAAATCTTCGGACCAGCAAATTGCTTTGCAGCTCTATAAAGATGCTCTTAAAGTCCTCAAATACTTAGGTGCGACTTATCCAAGTTATAATCTAAAAGACAAAGATTTTCTCGGAAAATTTGTGAAAGCCGAAAATAAGTTCGAATGGAAAATTCCAGAAAATATTTTTGTTAAAACTTCACAATTTAGTGATTTAAATGATTTTCTCGTTTGGAAAATTTTAAAACTCACCAAAAATATTCGCTCAACCGATTATTCGAAAATGTTAAAAGAATTAAATCCATCAGACGCGGTAAAAGCTGAACTTAATTCGAATGCCACGCCGAACGTGACAATCGTTTTACAAGAAGGATTAGTGGCAGAGAAAAAACCAGATAAATTCAATTTCGGTTTACATGGTTTGCTTAACAATATCGAAGATCCACAAACGCGAGCTTCCGTTCATCGCATCGGGTCCGACGTACTGACAATTTTTATGGTTAATGTTTTAGGTTTGTTACCCAAAAAAGGCCCCATTACTTACTCTCAATTTGCGGGAGCTGAAGTGATGGGCAGAATAAGTGCAGAATTAGTTTCTATTGAGTTTGAAATCCCAAAAGTTGATGCTAAAGCGGTTAATGATACGGTAACCGTAGAATTTAAAAATAAAGCGACTTCGCAAGTTTACAAAAAAAATTCACCACTCATGGCCCCGCTCTCAGATATTGCCAGCCAAGCCGTGGAAGAAAGAGTTTATTCTACACTTATGAAAACCGGTACACGGGTTGCGATTAAACATTTAGTGGCGATCTTAGCTGCTCATAAAATTTATGAATCGAATAAACAAAATAATCCGCTGGCCGCGAAGTACTTTGCTCTCGCCAGTTACTTGGCCGCTAGTCGAGGGATTGCAGCCTCCGAAAAAGCTGACGTTCGTTATTGGAGTACGCTGCCAAATTCACTCCGTATCTCTCAGTTAGCTTTACCGGCAGGTGAGTACGAAGTGAGCGCAGAAATAAAATCAGAGAAATCTAGTCAGGCAAAAACCTTGGGGACTGTGACGGTTACACCCAAAGGTCAGAACATTTTTTCCTACTCAATCTAAAAATAGAGCTTTCACTCGCTTTTTTCTACGCCTAGTCGAAACGACTAGTGATGAAAGTTTTGTTCTTACTCAGCCTATTTTTATTACTTAAAGCTCATGCCATGTCGCCTGGAAAATGGAACGAATACTCTCGTCATCCAGAAGACAACATCAAGCACTTGATTGAATTATTAAGTCGCTCGAGCACGGGGAGGGAGCTGCTTGCTGAGGCCAAGACCAAAGCTGAACAACACGGTAAAACCCTTTTAGATGTGATTAAACCCGGTCAAGTTTCTATCACCGATACGACGCTGACTCGCAGATTTTCAACTTCAGAACCAGGCTCTATCACTTTCCATGAAGTTTCAGTGGTCTATATTGATAAAGATTTATCGACCTACGATGCGCTTTTGGATCTGGCCCATGAGTTAACTCATTACATTTACCGTCAGCCATTTAACCCATACAAAAAAGATTTTTCGCTTCAGCCTTTTATCAGCTCAACTATTGAAGGAACTGGTGGTGAAGTCGATGCTTACCTTATGGAGTGTCGAGTCATGCGTGAACTTTACAGTTCAGAAGTCAAACAACGTTACAATTGCCAAGAAATTGTTGATCCTAATACCTCAACTCTCTCGCGCGATCTTGCGATTAATAAATTTTATCGTGTCGGAGAGCATTATCAATCGTTTCATAACAAACTCAAGAGCCGAAATATCGAAGCTCCTCGCGATTTAAGCGGTGGAGAGCCTGTTTTTATTTCATCAGCGTACGGTTTGCCGTACCCTGTGGCAGCTTTTTATGAATTTGTGAGCATTCTTAATCGCGTTTGCGAAAACGATAAAAATCGTTTGTCTTACATGAAAGAAAACCTTGGCCGAAGCCCTGCATCCAAAGGCAGCGACGAGGTCATCTTCCAAAACATAAAAATAAGTTATGATCATCGGTGTGGATCGCTCGATTCTTATCTCGCACTCGTTGACGATTCTGCGGCCCAAAGGTAAATTAGATAAGAAGTTTCATTAAATATATACTGAGGTGAGTCGATGCAAGAAGGTGGCATTGTCCTAGCAAAATTGGACGATTTTTTTAATTGGGGCCGTAAAAATTCTCTTTGGCCAATGACGTTTGGTTTAGCTTGTTGTGCGATCGAAATGATGGCGACAGGTGCATCGAAATACGATCTTGAAAGATTCGGTTGTGGAGCTTTCATGGCGACACCACGAAGAGCTGATTTAATGATTGTAGCTGGAACCGTGACCATGAAAATGGCGACCAGAGTAAAATTACTTTACGAACAAATGGCCGAACCAAAATATGTTATCTCAATGGGATCATGTTCAAACAAAGGTGGACCTTACTGGCAACACGGTTATCACGTTTTAAAAGGCGTTGATGAAGTCGTTCCTGTTGATGTTTATGTTCCTGGTTGTCCTCCACGTCCAGAAGCATTGATTGAAGGTTTACTAACTCTTCAAAAGAAAATGGCGAACGAAAGATTGTTAAGAGATAAGTGGGTGAAGCATGCTTAATCTTAACGACCTGGCTCAATTTATTAATTCAAAAGTTCCCTCAGCTGCAGCGAAAGTTAATGCGGCTGCTGAAGCGGTTTGTGATAGCGCGATTGAAGTGGCGCCAGCGAGCATTCTTGATGTGGCAAAAAGTTTAAAGGATAATTCAAAATATCCTTTCAACGTCCTGCAAGTTATTTCAGGGGTCGATTACCCTGATCACATTGAAGTGAACTACATGTTTGCAAATTTCGATTTAAATAACGCTTATGAATTTACCTTAAAAACAAAAGTTAAAAATAAGAACGACGCGAAACTTGAATCAATTAGCTCTGTTTACAAAGCAGCTGATTGGCAAGAGCGTGAATGTTACGACATGCTCGGAGTGACTTTTAATAATCACCCAGATCATCGACGCATTTTGTGTCCAGATGATTGGGAAGGATTTCCACTTCGAAAAGATTACGTTGTTCAGAAAGTTTATCGCGGAATGGAAGTCAATCCAGATGCAAAGATGAACTGGGGTGATCGCGAGTTTGCTAAGAGACAAGAAGAAATTACTAAGGCCCAAACTAAGGCCAGCAAGAAATAAAACTTTTTCAGAGGATATAAGATGCAAGGGTGGGACGTACCTGGCGAGAAAATAGAGCCAACGCGAACGGTAGAAACCGAAAAACTTAAAACAGAATTGTTGACCCTTAACATGGGCCCTCAGCATCCTGCAACTCACGGGGTTTTAAGAGTTGAAATAAAAACAGATTCAGAAGTCGTCGCTCACGCAATACCACACATTGGTTATTTACACCGTTGTATGGAAAAGCATTCTGAGAATTTAGATTATCGTGGTGTTATTCCGTTTGTTGATCGAATGGATTACCTCGGTGCTATGAACCAGGAATTAGGTTACGTACTAGCTGTTGAAAAAATGTTAGGGACACAAGTTCCTCGTCGTGCAGAATTCATCCGTGTTCTCGTTTCCGAATTACAACGAATTGCTTCCCACTTAATGGCCTTCGGAACATATGCGCTCGACTTGGGTGCTTTCTCTCCGTTCTTATATGCTTTTGATGAAAGAGAAAAAATTCTTCGTTTATTTGAAGAATTATCCGGCGCTCGCCTTCTTTATAATTATATTTGGGTTGGCGGTGTATGGAATGATATCACAGCAGACCAATTAGCTCGCGTGGCTGAATTCTGCGATAATTTTGAAGAAGAATTAAAAAAATACGACGTGCTTGTTTCGCAAAATAAAATTTTTATGGAAAGAACTCGTCATGTAGGCATCATGGATGCGGATATGTGTTACCGTTACGGTGCCACTGGTCCGGTTCTTCGCGGCGCTGGTGTGAAGTGGGACTTAAGAAAAGTTAAACCTTACAGCATTTACAATGAATTTGAATTTGATGTTCCAGTCGCTGATGGCGATCGTGGAGCAACGATTGGCGATTGTTATAGTCGTTACATTGTTCGTATGAAAGAAATGAGCGAGTCAGTTCGTATTATTCGCCAAGTTCTTACAAAAATTGAAAGCGGTCCAATTATGGGCAAAGTTTCAAAAGTTATTAAATTACCAAAAGGTGAAGTTTTCGTTAGAACAGAATGTCCACGTGGTGAACTTGGTATTCATTTAGTTTCTGACGGTGAAGCAAAACCATATCGTTTAAAAGTGAAGTCTCCATGTTTCACTCACGTTTCAATGTTGGGTGAAGTAGCTCCGGGACAATTGATTGCAGATTTTGTAGCGACTATTGGAAGTATAGATATCGTATTAGGCGAGGTAGATCGATGAGCACGAACGTAGAAACCGTTTCGGTAAAAGAATATTTTCATTCCTTATACGAAGGTGTCACATCGACTGTAAAAGGGATGTGGATTACTTTCAAATATGTTTGGGGACATAAGGCCGTTTCAATTGAGTATCCTGAAGTTCGCGAAGTTCTTCCAGCAAATGCTCGTATGAGACTTTTCAACGACGTCGACAATTGCATTTCATGCAATATGTGTGCGATTGCTTGTCCTGTCGATTGTATTTATATTTCTTCAGTTCCAAGACCGGCTGGTCAGGAAGTACCAAAAACAGATGATGGTACACCAATGAGACAAGTTCTTACTCAATATGTGATCGATACAGCTCTTTGTTGTTACTGTGGATTGTGTACGACGGTATGTCCGACAGAATCGTTAACACATTCAAATGATTACGAATTTGCTCAATATACTCTGGGAGATATGAAATATGATTACCTCTCGCCAGAAGTAATTGCTTGGAAACCGAGAATTGTTGGTAAAGAACCAGTTTATCGCAAGTAATCATGATATTTTTCTGTACCAAAGGTAATTCTACACACTAAACTATTTGGGTTTATTATAATCATTTTAGGAGTGAACATGACTTATCCATGGGTTAAGAATTACGAAAAGGGTGTTAAAGCTGAGATTGATTTAAGCACATACAAAAATATTCCAGATCTTTTGGAACAAACTTTCAGCAAATACGGCAAACTTCCTTCTTTCACCAACATGGGTACGACCATCAGTTATTCTGAACTCGATGTTCTCAGTCGTAAATTCGCTAGTTACCTACAAAATGTTTTAGGTCATAAAAAAGGTGATCGTGTTGCGATCATGATGCCAAATATTCTGCAATATCCAATTGCACTCTTTGGTGTTTTACGTGCGGGTTTGATCGTAGTGAACGTAAATCCACTTTATACTGCTCGCGAATTAGAACATCAGTTAAAAGACTCTGGTTCAACGACTATTATTATTTTTGCGAACTCAGCTCATACGCTTGAAGCCGTTATTAAAAAGACTCCAATTAAAAATGTTGTCGTAACTGAAATAGGCGATATGTTAAAGTTTCCAAAAAATTATGTGGTGAATTTTGCGATTAAATACATCAAAAAAATGGTTCCACCTTATTCGATTGAGAAATTTCATTATTTTAAAGAAGCACTGAACTTAGGTGATGAATCAAAATTCAAAGCTGCTGACATTGCTCAAACTGATATTGCTTTTTTACAATACACAGGTGGAACAACGGGTGTTTCTAAAGGTGCAGTTCTTACTCACAGAAATATTGTGGCCAACGTTCTACAAGCAAAAGAATGGATTAAGAATTTATTAAGCGAAGGCCAGGAGATTATTATTACTCCGCTACCGCTTTACCATATCTTCTCATTGACTGCGAATTGTTTCATTTTCAATTCAATTGGTGCGCTTAACGTTCTTATTACCAATCCACGTGATATTCCTGGTTTCGTAAAAGAATTATCAAAGTGGAAATTTACAGCATTCACTGCGGTTAACACACTTTTTAATTCACTAGCGAACAACCCAGAATTTTGTAAGTTAGATTTCTCATCTCTGAAAATTGCTTTGGGTGGTGGTATGGCCGTGCAACGTGCAGTTGCTGAGAAATGGAAAAACATCACAGGTGTTCCATTGATTGAAGCTTACGGTTTAACAGAAACTTCACCTGCGGCTTGTATTAACCCAATGACGCTACAAGATTATAACGGGTTTATTGGTCTTCCGATTTCATCAACTGATGTTGTGATTAAAGACGATGATGGTAAAACTTTAAAGCAAGGTGAAACGGGCGAGATTTGCATTAAAGGTCCGCAAGTAATGCAAGGTTACTGGAATCGCCAAGATGAAACAGACAAGGTTATGACAACTGATGGTTATTTCCGCACTGGTGACGTGGCTTTTATGAATGCTGATGGATATTTTAAAATTGTTGATCGTAAGAAAGATATGATTCTCGTTTCAGGCTTTAATGTTTATCCAAATGAAGTGGAAGATGTTATTGCAACTAACCCAAAAGTGTTAGAGGTCGCTGCTATAGGTGCTCCAGATGAAAAGTCTGGTGAAGTGGTGAAAGTTTTTGTGGTGAAAAAAGATCAATCGTTAACAGTTGAAGAATTAAAATCATTCTGCAAAGAAAACTTAACGGCTTATAAAGTTCCTAAGTTCTACGAATTTAGAAAAGATCTTCCAAAGACTAACGTTGGTAAGATTTTACGTCGTGAACTACGCGGACAATAAAACTAATTTTTTTGGATACAAATCCCCTTAAGATAATTTCCTTCAGGGAAATTCTTAAGGGGCAGGCAATCTTCGCCTAGGCGATAGCTAGTTTTAATCTTGAACGGTTTTGAACCTAGAATTTTTTTGATGAGTTGAACGAAGTTATCCTCAGAAAAAGTATGGGTATTACAGAAAACGATTAGGTTTCCATTCTTGGCCGTAATATCAAAAAGTTCCATCAGCTTTTCCTGATAAAAATCTTTTACTGATTTACGTTTTTTCCCATCGTAAAAAGCACTCGGCGGATCGCAAATAATCGTATCAAAAATCGTTTTATTTTTTGCGTAATCGCGCAAAACCGCTTCTGCTTTTTTGCAAACACTTTGATGAGTGCTAATATCGGAAAAATTGGTGGCCAGATTTTTTTCAAGCACACTTAAAATCACTGAAGAAGAATCCACAGAAGCCACGTGCTTCGCCCCATACTTCATCGCTTGTAGCGTGAAGGCACCAGTATAAGAGAAAAGATTAAGGACACTTTTTTGTGCAAATAATTCGCGGCCCATTTGTTTACGAATGCTGGCCATATCAGTGTAGATACCAAAGTCGTAAGCATTGCCGATTTCAATATTGTATTTCAAGCCAAATTCTTCAATCAAAAAAATCGGTTCTTGTTTGCCTGAAATAAATTTCGGTGGTGTTTGCTTGGATTGGTTTTCGCTGCGATATTGAATCCAAAGTGAAGTGTGATTTGGCAATTCATTCTGAATCACTTTTACAATAATATCTTCGTATTTCTTCCAGTAATAAGCATAAAAAGAAATGATCAAGTTTTTGTTTAGTGAAAGTAACTGTAGTCCCGGTAAAAAATCAGCTTCGCTAAAAATCCAAAAAAAGTTTTCTCTTTCATTATGAAAGGGCAACCCTTGTCTTTTTTTAAGTGCTACTACAATTCTTTTAACTAATTCAGCTTCGAAATTTTTAGCAACTTCTTGCTCAGATTGATTGGTTTTTTGCCACAAGCGTGCCTTGATCCGATTATGCTCAGGATCATTCAATAGGACAAACTCGGAACTGATAATAAAATCAGCTTCTGGATTAAATTTTTCCGTAAAAGTGTCTTTAATAATCCAGGGATGCCCCAAATTTAAATATTTAATAGAGTGAGGGTGTAGTTGATGTTTAGATGACTTAAGATTCGGTTTCATATTTGAAATAGGCTACTCAGTAACCCTAGTTTTGTTGTCGTAACTATCCAGTAATTGCAATAATCGGTTGGTGAAACTGAAAGGATTCTCAGTGAGTTGTGAAAGATTAAATTCTTTGAGGATATTTTCAATTTCATGATTGTAATACGGATTGTATGGATCGAAATTAAGCGCGAGATATTGCAATTTCTTTAACTGCATTTCATCGTTAGGCTTCGTTTCATTCGTTTGTGTTTGCATAGCTTTTTTTCACCTTTATGACCGAGTATGTCAATTGGAATTTATGCAACTCATGTATTATTTGCTCTCTCTTTTGATTCTAGCATACCTCATGCAAAGTGTGAGTGTTATAAGCATTTCTTTTGGCCCCAAGACCAAAATCCTGCAGATAGATGCTTTTGTCGAAGTGGTTAATGATTTAAGCCTTACCATGCATTTGGCACCGATGAAATTCCCT
Organism: Bacteriovoracaceae bacterium; assembly: GCA_016786485.1. Taxonomy (GTDB): domain Bacteria; phylum Bdellovibrionota; class Bacteriovoracia; order Bacteriovoracales; family Bacteriovoracaceae; genus JAEUWD01. Next base: position 23,172 of record JAEUWD010000063.1, read on the forward strand.
GAATTAGGCTTTTTTCCTGATCTGATTGAAATTACCGTTACCATGGCCCGCAAATATGGAAGTTTTCATCGCGAACTTTTAAAAGAAATAAAAAATGGTGCCGTTCTTTATTCACAATTATCGGATCAAATAAAAGATCATCGGCAAAGTGCTAGTATGCAATTTGTGCTATTTGCGGTTATGACTTGGACCTTTATTTTGTTTACCGTTTTTATGTTAGAGCATGCTTTAAGTTTTGGTGTTGTCGCGGTCGTTTTAATTTTGCAGATATTCGGCGCGGCTTTTTATTTTCTTTTCTTAAATTATCGTATTAAAAAATTAAACAATTATTACAAAAACCTAATCAAAAAAATTTATCTATTTAAAGTTTTTATTACCTCGAAAATCCCCCTTAAAACAGCCGTTTCTGAGTCGCAAATCCTTGAGGGAGAAGCCTATCACCAGGACCGTTTTAAACTCAAAATGGAAGGACTTATTAGCAGTCTACACACGAGTGGGCGAAGTATTGACGAAGAAATGAATATTCTTACCGGGCAGCTTTGGGAGAAGTATCTGCGGGAATTTCAGAAGCTGAAAAAAGCCTCCTTGAATTTACGACTTCTCGTGCTCTTTATTTTCTATTTACCGGCCCATTTTTTCTATTTGATGCACTTTTTCTCGAAGGGAATGGCCTTATAGGCCCTTTTCAGCTATATTATGGCCTCAGCAAAAAGAGGTAAGGCATGGATAAGAAAATCATTTTTTCGATACATAAATGTGGGAAAATCTACCCTGGTAAAAAACAGGTTTTGAAAGATATTTCTTTGTCATTTTACTACGGCGCTAAGATCGGAATTTTAGGTCTTAACGGTTCTGGTAAATCGACTCTTTTGCGTATTATCGCTGGTGTCGATAAAGATTTTGAAGGTGAGTTGAATATCGCCAAAGGTTACGATGTTGGTTACTTAGAACAAGAACCACAACTTGATCCGAATAAAACTGTTAAAGAAATCGTGCAAGAAGGTTTACAAGAAACGGTGGATTTACTTAAACGTTTCGAAGATTTAAATGCCAAATTCGCTGAGCCCATGAGCGATGATGAAATGAATAAATTATTAGAAGAGCAAGGTAAGTTGCAAGACCAATTGGATGCATCAAACGCTTGGGATTTAGATAGTCGTCTAGATTTAGCGATGGATTCACTTCGCTGTCCTCCAGCTGACCAAAAAATCGGAACATTATCAGGTGGTGAAAAACGCCGCGTGGCCATGTGCCGCCTTCTCTTAAAAGAACCAAAAATTTTATTATTAGACGAGCCTACCAACCACTTAGATGCTGAATCAGTTTTCTGGCTAGAGCGCCATCTTCAAAGTTATAAAGGGACTGTTATTGCCATCACCCACGACAGATACTTCTTGGATAATGTTGCAGGTTGGATTCTTGAGTTAGATAGAGGTAAGGGTATTCCATGGGAAGGTAACTATTCTTCATGGTTGGAACAGAAACAAAAGCGTTTAGCGATTGAAGAAAAACAGGCTTCAAAAAACCAAAAGGCTATGGAGCGCGAACTTGAATTTATTCGTAGTTCTCAAAAAGCCCGTCAGTCTAAAGGTAAGATGAGAATTGCGAACTACGAAAGAATGTTAGAAGAATCGAAAACAGATAAACGTAATGAAACAAATACTATCTGGATTCCACCAGGTCCAAGACTTGGAAATAAAGTTATTGAGATCGAAGGTGTAAGTAAAACTTTCGGTGATAAATTACTTTATGAAAATTTAACATTTAAATTACCTGCAGGTGGAATTGTTGGAATCATTGGACCTAACGGTGCTGGTAAAACAACACTATTTAGAATGATCATGGGCCAGGAAAAAGCTGATAAAGGAACAATCACTATTGGTGAAACTGTTATCCCTGCTTACGTGGATCAAGGTCGTATCATGGATTCGGACAAAACCGTTCTGGAAGAAATTTCGGAAGGTCGTGATGTCATCAATATTGCAGGACGTGAAATCAATGCACGTGCTTATGTTTCAAAATTCAACTTCACTGGCGATGATCATCATAGCAAAGTTGGCGAGTTATCGGGTGGGGAACGTAACCGTGTCCACTTGGCAAAAATGCTAACGCAAGAATTTAACGTTCTCTTCTTAGATGAGCCGACAAACGATCTGGATGTTTATACTCTGCGTGCTTTGGAAGAAGCTCTTGAGGATTACGCTGGATGTGCGGTTATCATCTCCCATGATAGATACTTTTTAGATCGTCTCGCGACTCACATCCTAGCTTTTGAAGGTAACAGTCAGGTGGTGTGGTACGAAGGTAACTTCCAGGATTATCTCGAAGATAAGCGCCGACGTTTAGGTGATGATGCTGATATTCCACATCGTATTTCATATAAGAAGTTAACTCGTTAGATTGAGCTTTTCGAAATAACACTGATCTCGCTCACTTCCTAAAATCTGGATGATTTCTGTGATCTTTTTATTTTGAACATACACTACATAGTCAATATTGCTCGCTACTAACTTCAGAACGGTGGCGTAATCAATATTTTTCTGATTGGAAAATAAGCAAAAGAGTAAGGCCGTGCGATAGATAGCATCAATCGCGGTGTCAGCATGAATGGTGCTGAGTAATCCACGATGACCATGGTTCATCGCCATAATAAAGGGAATGACTTCTTTGGTACGCACTTCACCTAAAATAATCCGGTCAGGTGAAACGCGCATGCTATATGCAAAAAAATCATTTAATTCATTTTTGGCGTTACTCAGAAAACTCGTGACGTTTTCACCTTCGAGAAAAATTTCATGAGCATCTTCCAGAATAACTAGATGCTCATTTTTAGGAATGAGTTTGGCGATTGATGTGAGTAGGGTTGTCTTTCCTGAGCCGGTTGCGCCGGCAATCAGGACATTTTTTTTACTCGAAATAAAATTAGCGAGTAATTCTTCTGCCCCAAAACTATCGAGAGAAATACTATTCGTGCGATGAACCCGAATAAAAATCTTCTTCTGATTAGCGGCACTTAAGGATTGGTGAAGCATAGTGATTCTGACAGGGATTTCTTTGATGTGGCCAGAAAAGCTACAAAAGGGATGATGAAAATTACATTCTTGATGATTATTAATCATTAAAATATCAAAAAGAATATCAAACTCTAAACTCGTGAGCGGTGGAGTAAGAATAATCTTATCGAGTGACTCTTTTCGTTCTAAAACTTGATAAGAATGAAAAATCATTTCTTCTGTTGTAGGTGTAATGAGGTCATAGAGAAAATGCAACTCGACTAATTTTTGATAAAGAATCGTATCCAGTTTTACTACTTGCCCTCGCTGACAACCGGCTTGCATTTCTTTTAAAACTTCGTTCATAACTTTTCTACTTTTGCGAGACCAAAAAGATATTGGTAGTTTTTTGTTTTATCCTGGCTTTGAAAAATTCGTCCGAGGAGTGGAATGCTGCTAATGCCAGCAATGCCTTTTTTCTGAGTGCTCGTAGAGCGCACGCCAATTTTAAAAATATTTTCCGCTTTATTTAAGGAAATATTGAGACTAGAAGATTCTTTATTCCCATCAATGGTATTTTCACCCGGATGAGAAAGCTCGGTCATAAAATCTAAGCGATAGCGCTGATTTTGTTTCACCAGCTTCATTTGAATTTTTAGGCCGGCAAATTTCCAATTAGACTGGTTAATAATATTATTACTTTCTAGATTCAAATTCTGAAACAAAATTTCCGAGCCAATTTGTAACTTTACATTTTTTTCGAGTGCTGCATAAGCTTCAGGTTCGGCCAGTGTTTCGATGTGTAATTCTTGTTGCCCGAGTTTAATCGTATTCTGCTCAATTAAGGCTTGTCCTCCGCGCTCAAATACACTACTCACTAGGGAATGAACTTGGTCCAGGCCTAAGGAAAAATTTTTGCCTTCCACGTCTTCAATTTTAATGAGCTTAAAAGAAATACGATAATTTTCTTCGTTTTTCATGCCAATGGTTGAGATAAAATGCACATAATATTTTTTTTCGAGATTCATTCGCTCTTTTTCGTAGCGATTAAATTCGTCATAAAAATAACAATTGATTTGCGTGTGATCGATATCGCAGGAGATATCATCAAAACCCAGTTCAAAAAACTCTTGATAGACCTTCCCGATAATCTCATTGCGTAGGCGAGGGGTAAGCTTGGACTGTAGTAGAAAGCTTTGAGGCTGTGATTGGGCCAAGAGGTGCAGAATCGAATAATTGGCCAAGGAGTCGATCTCTCCTTTGGACACGACGATACCCCTACCATGGATATTGAATTCAATCTGATTGGTCTTGAGGACCTCAATAATTTGGTAGTTTTTTAGATAGGCCCGCTTATCCAGAACAAAAACGTTAATAGTCCGTGTGAGGTTCTTGTGGGTAAGGACAATATCGCTGAAACCAATGGAGCGGCCTTTAATTTTAAGCTGTTGGCCATTCGGGGCATGTAGATATTGAATGATTTCCTTATTGCCGACAGAGAAGCGCTCATGGGGCTTGAGAGGTATGCTATGCTGTTCGCCCTTGGCGATCACCACCGTTTCCGGTGTCGTTTGACTGGCCATGGCGGGTAGCGTAAAAAGGTAAGAACATAGTAATAATATTTTGACATTATTTGTCCAAAACGTTAAAAAACTACAGCTAAACGTATAGAAACATTTGAAATTAAAGGTGGATACAATGCCTTCACGTACACAGGTAACGACAATTAAAAGAAAGAACAAAGTTAAAGGAATGGGAAAACGCAGAAAAGCCCATAACAAAAACAAAGGTACTACACCTAAGTTTGCTGTCCACGAAAAATAAGAATTCATGATTATATAGATTCTGAGAAAATCGCAAATGACTTTCTCAGAATCTTCTCTTTAATGTTAAGAATCTTAAATCCTTCGTTCTGATCAACACAAAGATGCAATACGCTTTGGTCTTCAGTTTTGTTACACACAAATACTTCTCTTTTCTGAATAAATTCTTTTGGTATTGAATATTGCTCTCGAAAAATATTTTCAATAATCGTCGCTTCGCTAGCATGAGCAGCGAGATGATCGATAAAAATTCGGTGGGCGAGGGCCGGTTCGGTTAAAAGCAAAAATCTAAAAAGTAAGATCATAAGCATTCCTTGTTTTTTGTTTGAAGTTCGGACTGTAGGGATAAATATGAAAATGTTGATGTTGGGTAATGAAATCGATTTGTTCCGCTGGGATTTCGACCACGAATTGTTGCGTCGGTGTTTCGGAGAAATTTTCTTCGCTGACAATTTCTTCAACCAGATAAGCTTCGTTGATGAATTGGCTTTCGGAAGAATTAGTTAGGATCACTTTTTTCTGAGAGACGAAAGAGGTTTTAAGTTTGGCTTGAATTCGCACTTGAATAAAATTGGGACGATTATCTGCTGCTTCTGGCGTATCTTGAAAAATAAAAAGCGTGATGAGATTTGAAAGAAAAAGAATCATCAAATAAATAAGCATTTTGGGATATTGTTCTTTTTTAATCATTTTTGTTCCAAGCTAAACTAAAATCTCTAAAGACTCGCTCCCGAATTTGATAATGTTTTCGCAAGCTCAAAAAACAGGTTACTAATAAGAGAGAAATACACATGATCCAAAAAAGCCCCTCTAAAACAGCCAATCCTTGACGTGAGACTGGAGTTGTAATTTGGCGGTGGTAGCGTTGTTCATTTGATAAGCGATTTCGATTAGCATTTTGTCTTGATAATATTGGCATTTCCATTTTGGTTCCTTCAGTTTTACCGTTTCATTTTTCTCTCGCACAAAGAGAAGCGGATTACTCGTTACGTAAGGGGTTGTATAAAAACATAAAGATTTCGCCCATTTTTTTCGCTGCCACTCCAGCTGTTTTTTCTGAAATGAAATGAGAGCTACTTGTTGTAAGAGTTTCATCTGTTTTATCAGAATTTCACTAGCGTTTTTGACACTGCTTAATTGAGGGAAGAATTGGCTTAACATTTTCACATTATGTGCGTTTTTAATAAAGTAGTTGGCCCTGTTAATTTTTTGCGTAAAGGCCCGTAGTTCAGTGACTTGTTTTTTGACCACAAGGTAAAGCTGGAAAGAGTTTTTCATCTTTTGATTTTTTAACCGAAAATAATATTCGCAACTTAGCCAAGATAAGCTCAGAAAATACAAAATCAAAATACCCCAAATGGTAATGTTGCCTTTTTGTGCTGTCATAACATCGGAGGCACTTTGATTTTGAGTTGCTGGGAAGTGAGTTTGCTTTTTTGCTGAATCAGTAGGGATGCTTGTAATTGTGTGTAGACTCCACACTTACGATCATAATGTGTCGCTGTCTTGGCCCGCTCAAAAAGATACCTCGCCATCCGACGCACATTTTGCTGATTATTCTTCCAATGACAGGTTTCATCCCGGAAAATATTCTGGGTCTGAATCAGTAGTAGCAGCATTGCATTCATGAAAAGTAGGGTTATGAATATTTTCATTAAACAGAAATATTCCGAGTGATTTCACTTTTCATGTGTTCGATGCGTTTCTTTAAAACTCCGCCAAATTGTTTGAGTACGACCAAACAAAAGATACCAATCAGGGAGGAAAGGATAATGTATTCCATGATGCCCTGACCTTTTTGTGTGAACCATTTGCAATTTTTCATTTTTACTCCTTTGATAAGGAGCTTTTTGTAGCAAAATAATGTCAAAATAGAGAAGAATTCCCGATTAAAATAAAAAGGTATTTCATTTTTGAAGCATCAAAGAAGAAAAATAATTTCTTCTATTGCAGCAAACTCGGAGCCACATTACAATAAGTTATATATGGAAGACAAAAGCGGCTTAGTAGTATTTGATAGAAAAGAAGTCATACTGATTTTTTTGTTTATGGTGGTATTAACGATTACATCGTTCACCCTAGGTATTAAATTAGGTAAGAAGTTTGCTCTCGAAATGGGTGAATACACTGAAGAAGACGTTCAGAACATCGAACTTAAATCAAAAAAAGAAGAGTACGTAGATAAAATTGTAGAAGAAAATTCAAATGAAGCGATCACAGATGAAACCAAAAATGAAAAAATAACAGCTGATACGTTTAATCGCTTAAAGGAAGAATTTCAACAATTAGATAGTGGAGAAACGGCTTCTGCAACTCCAACTGAAACCAAAGACGAGCCAGATTTAGATGCGGATGACACAGTTGAAAGCTCTAGTGTTGTGGATGAGAATGCAACCCAAGCGACTTCGCCAACAAATTTAGTAGGTAAGTTCACGATTCAATTAGGTTCTTATCAAACGATTGAAGATGCGCAGAAGTTTGCTGAAGGTTTTACTGCTCGTGGTTATAATCCCATTATTAACGAAGTTAGTGTGAATACCAAAGGTGTTTGGTATCGTGTAAGTTTAGGTATTTTCGCGACGATGACCGAAGCCAAAGAATACATTAAGAAAGAAAAGTCTCTATTCCAGGGGCACGATTACATTATCACAAGCATCAAGTAAAAATTCTTTTCACACTTCTTTTGAATTGAGATAAAATAGTCTTATATTCAAGGGGAACACAAATGTTAAAGACACTCTTAGGGATGGCCCTCGCTTATATCTCAATTACATTCTTGGTTGAAGTTAGCTGGGGAGCAAACGGAATTTTTGCTCAAACTTGGGATAATTTCTTCTGGCTAAAGCTGATTGTTTACACTGTTTTAATGGCACATTTCACGATCACGGCCATGAGCGTGAGCTTTCACCGTTATCACACTCATAAAGGCATTAAGATTAATAAATATCTGGATGGTTTTTTTCAGGTTTGGTTATGGATGGTAACGAGTATGTCAAAACTTGATTGGGTTTCGGTACATATTTATCATCACGCTACTTCCGATACTGAAAAAGATCCTCATAGCCCATATCAAAAAGGTTTTTGGAGAGTTTTTTTTCTTGGAGTTTTCGATTACAGTCGCGCGAAAAATCAACCCGAAGTTTTAAGAATTAGAGCAAACATTAAACATACAAAATTTGAAGCTTTTATTGCGGATCATATGTTGCTGGGGCCATTGCTTTTAACTGCGACTCTTATCATCGCTTTTGGAATGAAAATGGGAACTTTATTGGCAGTCATTAACTTTTTAATTTCTCCACTTTTTGCTGTTGGTGGTGTAAATGCTTTGGCCCACACGTGGGGTTATGTAAACCACGAGTCAAATGACAACAGTCGAAATATCGGCTTCCTATTTCCATTGAATTTCATTATCTGCGGTGAACTTGATCACAATAATCACCATGCACACCCGAAGTCATGCAGTTTCCGTCATCGTTGGTATGAGTTTGATATCGGTTTCTTTTATATCACTATTCTTGCGAAACTTGGTTTAATTGAAATCGTGAACGCTTATTCACCAGCTAAATTGCGTGAAGAGCTTGGTTTAAAAATTGCTCAGTTGATGGAAAAAGATTTCCGCTTCAGAAAACGTTTCGAAGAATTATCTCAGGAGCTCAATATGAGTTTTCAAGAAATGAAAGAGATGGTGTTTTTGTACGTCGCTGGTAAAAAAGTTAAACTAAATCGCGAAATGAAAATATTGGTTAACGAAATGAGAAGAACCGTTAAGGCCAATATGCTTTTAAATTTAAATTATACTTAATTATTTAAGTGGATATTTTTTTTCAACTCTTTTAAAGACAGCTTCCGTTTGTGCCAAATAGATTTTTTGAATCTGTTTCTCATCCATGGCAGGTACGGCCTTAAGACCCAAGCCTTTTTCATTAGAGAGAGTCACGATGGCCTTGGTAAATTCTTTCGCCGACTTAGCTTCAAAAGCGGCTTTTTGGACAATTTCGTAAATGACTTCACGATGGGCCGTCGTATTATCAATCAGGTAATGCAGATAAAAACTAGAAAGGTAACCAAAAGATTGCGTGACCTTGGCCTGAACTTTGTCTGTATGAACTTGTAGATTATTAACGGTCGAAGTTAAGCGCTTGAGTGAGTAATAAAGCAAATTTAAGTGATCGGGTAAGTACATTCTTTCAGTGCTTGAATGTGAAATATCACGTTCATGCCATAAAATAATATTTTCGTGAGCAATCAGAAGATGTGAACGCAACACTCGCGCCATCCCACATAGATTTTCCGCTGAGATAGGATTCTTCTTATGGGGCATGGTGGATGAACCTTTCTGGCCCGAAGTAAATCCTTCGTGAAGTTCATCAATATCAGAGTGGTGAAGATGACGAATTTCCACCGCCATTCGTTCCATCGCACTTGCAATTAATGCATTGATTGAAATCAATTTAGCAATGCGATCACGCGGAATAACTTGGGTACTGACAGGTTCAACATTTAAATCAAGCTCATCTAAAGCACTTTTCTCAATCGTTGGAGTGAGAATACAGTAATTTCCAACCGCGCCAGAAAGTTGGCCTGTCAGATCGTTCTCATAAAAAGCTTGAAGTTCAGCATAACGACGAGCGAACTCGGCATAGAATGAAAGAAATTTTTGACCAAAGCTCATAGGTTCGGCAAACATGCCGTGTGAACGACCAATTGAAATAAGTTTCTTATGTGTTTTCGCAAACTTTTTAAGACTCAAACAAAGTTTTTTAAGTTCCGGCAGAATAATTTTAATCGATTCTTTTAACTGCAAGGTAACCGCAGTATCGATAATATCAGAAGAGGTAACTCCGTAGTGAAAGTACTTGGCGACTTCGGCATCAAACTGCTCAGTGATACTCGTGCAGAAAGCAATAATATCGTGTTTCGTGGTTTTTTCGATTTCATCAATACGCGCAGGTTTGATAACCGCAGACTTTTCAATTCGTGCCGCAATTTTTTTTGGAACTTTTCCGGCCTTTTCGAGTGAACGTAAAAGTGCCAATTCCACTTTTAGAAAAGTTTTGTACTTGGCTTCTTCAGACCAAATTTGTTCAATCTCGGGACAGTTATAACGTGGAATCATGCTGTCAGCTTAACAAATGAAACGGACGGTGTAAATTTAGAGGTTGATACCGGGGCAGCCACCGCGAACAATATTTTCTTCCATTTCACGGATGCGGATAACGGTTGACTGTAAATCCATCTCAATCTGTTTTTGACTCAGATCAAGTTTCAGGGCGGCCAACTTTTTATTCGTTGGAGCAGCTTTGCGTAACTTTTGACTACGCTGTAGGAGTTCATTGAGTTTTTGTTTAACGGTAATTTTATCGTTTCTTTCCGCAATCATCTCTTTGCAGTAAAGGCTGACCATTGGGTCTTCCAAGATCTGTTCTTCCAGAGTTTGGGCCCAAGTGAGATTAATGAATAATAACCATAAGATCATGGTCTTATTTTAGCATAAATTCGATTTCTTTTATAATATCCAGCGGCTTTGCCTGTGGAGCGTAGCGTTTGGTTGGTTTTCCGTTACTATCCACGATAAATTTAGTGAAATTCCACTTAATTTGTTTGCTTCCCAGCAGTCCCGGTAGTGAGTCCTTGAGAAATTGGTATAAAGGATGGGCGTTATCCCCATTTACCTCGATTTTTTCGAAAAGTGGGAAGGTGGCATTGAAGCGTAGGTTACAAAATTGAGCGATTTCCTCATTGGAACCCTTCTCTTGGTGACCAAACTGATTACAAGGGAAGGCCAGAATCTCGAGACCTTTCGGTCCGTATTCTTTATAAATTCGTTGAAGTTCTTCGTATTGAGGGGTGAAGCCACAAGCACTGGCGGTATTCACAATCATCAATGTTTTTCCTTTAAATTGCTCCAGGGAAACCTCATTTCCCTTAATGTCTTTGGCCTTGAAATCGTAGACGGTTTTTTTCATGTCTGCCTCTCTGCGTAACTAGGAATTGTTCCTTGTCGAATGAACGAGAGTTATCATAAGATGAACTGATAGGTCTTGGCCAGAAACACACACTACTAGGTTCGAGAAGCTCATGTCAGAGGTATTGGTTCTTATTCCTGCTCGCTACCAATCCAGCCGATTTCCCGGAAAGCCACTTGCCCCCATAAATGGTAAAAGTATGATCCAGCGAGTTTACGAGAACGTTAGTGAGAGTGGTTATGACACGTTTGTGGTGACGGATAGTGATGAAATCGCCAAGCATTTGGACACCATCAAAGCTAAATATCTTCGTGTGGATGATGATGTTCCAAGCGGTACGGAAAGAATCGCTCTGGCCTATGAAAGAAATTTTTTAAAGAAAAAATATAAACTGATTATTAATATTCAAGGTGATGAGCCACTTCTGCATGCAGAAGAAGTGAAAAAACTGGCAAAGTTTCATTTGGACAGTCAGTTTGATGTGGCGACTCTGGTTCGAAAAAGAAAACCAGAGGAGGCTGATTATAAAAATCCTAATGTGGTGAAAGTGGCGTACTCGGAAAAAACTGGTGCCTGTTTTTATTTTTCACGCGCTTCAATTCCGTTTGATCGCGATGATGAAAAAAACTTTTCATGGTTTCATCATGTGGGAGTTTATTCTTATAAAGCCGAGCCGCTGTTAGCTTTTTTAAAGCATCCGGCTTCAGTGCTCGAAAAAATTGAAAAGCTTGAGCAATTACGAGCTTTAGAAATGGGATTCACTCTCGGAGCAAGTGTAACAAAGTACGAATCAATTGGTGTTGATACGAAAGAAGATATAAAAAAAATCGAAGGGGTGTTAAGTGGGAAGAAATAAGAATACGAAGAAGTATATCTTTATTACTGGTGGGGTTTCGAGTTCTCTAGGGAAAGGACTCGCAGCTGCAAGCTTGGCGGCTCTACTCGAGCGTCGAGGTATTAAACTGAACATGCTTAAGATGGATCCATATATCAACGTCGATCCAGGAACAATGAGTCCCACTCAGCACGGGGAAGTTTTCGTGACGGATGACGGAGCTGAAACTGATCTGGATCTTGGTCACTACGAGCGTTTTACTTCGCTGACACTTTCGAAAAAGAATAATTTCACCACCGGCCAAGTTTATTTAAAAGTTATTGAAAATGAGCGTGAAGGAAAATATTTAGGAAAAACGGTACAAGTTGTTCCACACATCACAGATGAAATTAAGCGCCGAATTCATCTCGCTGCAGAAGATACTGATCTTCTCTTGGGGGAAATTGGTGGAACGGTTGGTGACATTGAATCGTTACCATTTCTCGAGGCCATTCGTCAGTTTGCTCATGATGTAGGTCAGGAGAATGTTTGTTTTATTCACTTAGTTCTCATTCCTTATTTATCAGCAGCTGGAGAGTTAAAAACAAAACCAGCACAGCACTCGGTGAAGGACTTAACTTCATTGGGGCTATTTCCAGATATGATTATTTGTCGTGCTGATCGTGAAATCGATCAAGATACACTCGATAAAATTTCTTCTTTCTGTAACGTCTCTCCACAAAATGTTTTCAAGTCGATCGACATGGACTCAATTTATAAAGTTCCACTCGAATTTCACAAGCAAGGTCTAGATGAGCGAGTGACTGAAATGTTAGGCATATGGGCCACTCGTCCAGATATCAAGGCCCTAGAAAAAGTGGTTTATAATCAAAGCCATCCACTCAAAACGGTAAGTATCGGAATCGTTGGTAAATATACGGATTTAATTGAATCTTATAAGTCACTCGACGAAGCTCTTCGTCACGGAGCGATCGCCAATCAAGTGAAGCTCGATTTAGTTTACATCGATGCAGAAGATATCGAACAAGGCAAAACCAAACTCTTGGATAAAGTGCATGGCATTTTAGTGCCGGGTGGTTTTGGTGCACGCGGGACTGAAGGAAAAATTCAGGCGATTAAATATGCGCGTGAAAATAAAATTCCATTCTTTGGAATTTGTCTCGGATTACAAATGGCGGTGATTGAATTTGCTCGTCATATTGCTGGGATAAAAGATGCACAGTCGCAGGAATTTCAAGATAAAGGTGATTTTGTTATTCATTATATGCAAGGTCAATCGAAGGAAGGTCAGAAAGGTGCTACGATGCGTTTAGGAGCGTATGATTGTACGCTCGAGAAAGGCAGCTTAGCGAATAAGATTTACTCTGAATCAAAAATTTCAGAGCGCCACCGTCATCGTTTGGAAGTCAATAACGATTATGTTAATATCCTAAAAAATCATGGTTTAACTTTCTCAGGTATAAATGAGAAATTGAATTTAGTCGAAGTGATCGAGCTTAAAGATCATCCATACTTTATTGGATGCCAGTATCACCCTGAGTTTAAGTCTCGTCCTTTCACCCCACATCCGCTGTTTAAAACTTTCGTGGAAGCTTCAGCTGATATGGTAAAGGAATAGTTATGAAAATGGATTTCTTTATTGGCCCGTGTGTTCTCGAGAACGAAGCGCTTGCGATGAAAGTGGCTGAGACTCTAGTTAAAGATCTCGAACATCTAAAAAACGATATTCAGCTTACTTTTAAAGGGAGTTTTGATAAGGCCAATCGTTCATCGATCAATTCTTATCGTGGACCAGGACTTGAGGAAGGTTTGAAAATTCTACAAAAAGTGAAAAGCACTTTTAAGATTCCTGTTATCACGGATTTTCACCATGTGGATCAGGCGATGGCGGTAGCGGAAGTTTGTGACACGCTTCAGATTCCAGCTTTTCTCTGCAGACAAACCGATTTAATCATCGCCGGTGGCGAAGCTTGCAAAAAATTTAAGCGCCAACTAAAAGTGAAAAAAGGCCAATTTCTAAGTCCGGAAGAAACTAAAAATATTGTAGAGAAGGCCGAAAATTTCATTCCTAAGTCACAAATTTTGTTAACGGAACGTGGAACAACATTTGGTTATAATAATCTCGTGGTCGATATGGCCAGTTTTCAAATTATGAAAAGTTTTGGCGTACGTACCATTCACGATGCAACTCACTGTGTGCAACGTCCAGGCGGTCTAGGGACCTCGACTGGTGGAAAGCGTGAGCAGATTGAAGTTCTGGCCCGAGCGGCAGTAGCAGCAGGTGCGGACGGAATTTTTATGGAAGCACATCCTGATCCGGATAAAGCTAAATCAGATCCAACCACGCAAATGCCATTGCCTAAAGTTCGCGCTTTAGTTGAAAAATTATTAGAAATCAAAAGAGTTGTGAATGCAAAATAGAGATTTGAATTTAAGAAAAATCGGTGAACCTTTTAAAGCGAAACTCGCTAAAATTAAGGTGGCACTTTTTGACGTTGATGGAATTTTAACCAACGGTCATATTTATTTTCAAGGTGGAGAGATTGGATTTAACCGATTTTTTCACGTGCAAGATGGTTATGGTTTGAAACTTCTCATGGACGCAGGAATTAAAGTCGGCATTATCACCGGTGGCGATAGCGTCGGTGTAAAAAAACGCTTCGAACTTTTAGATGTGGATTACCTCTACACAGGCAACGAAGATAAGCGTGCAGCTTTTAACGATATTGTGAAGCAAACTGGTGCTAAGGACGATGAGATTCTTTATATGGGTGATGAGTTTTTTGACCTCCCATTACTCAAGCGTTCGGGCTTTTCGGCCACGGTTCCTCATTCGAGTCTCGAGATCCGCGAACAGGTGGATTATGTGACCTATCGTGAGGGTGGAGAGGGTGCTGTTCGTGAAGTGATCGATATGCTTCGATATGCTCAAAATATCGAGCCAAAAATCACCGGTTTCTAGGTCTACTTGGTTGAAGCTTTAATTAATCTATCCATGATTGGATGCCACTGATCATGTCTGTGAAGAGATTTACGTAGAAAATATATATTCTCATGTGAACCGATGGAAAGCTCATGCAATCTTTGGTAAAGCAGACGTGCGGCGAGTGTTGCCGATTCAGGTAAAATTAATTCTTTTGCGTTTTTTGGAATCTGAGTTTTCCCTTCGATGATATAAAGCGGCTTGCGTGGCATATAATGATCTTCGAGTTGTCCGGGAGCAGCTGGACTTTGAGTGATGTTAACCGATATTTTTCTTGGAAATTTTTTTACTGACGTTTTTAATATTTCTTCGGTGATCATGCCTAGGCGATAGATATGAATCTCGTTTCCGATAGGAGCAAGTACTGTCGATTCAATTCCGACTTCACAAGCACCACCATCTAAAACAAATAAATCAGGGAAATCATTTTTTACGTGTGCAGGTAGTGTGGGTGAAGTTTTTTTAAACTTGTTAGCTGATGGGGCGGCCAGAGGTTTTCCATATTGCTTTAATAATTCCAGTGCCACCGGATGATTTGGACAACGAATGCCGACTGAATCAAGGCCCGCTGTAATCAATGGATTAAGTGCTTTTATCTTCGGCAAAACCATCGTCATGGGACCTGGCCAAAAATTTTTCGCCAAAAAATCGGCGAGCTCGCTCCATTCCGTCGTTAATGTTTTAGCTTGTTCAATATCTGCCACATGGACAATTAGCGGATCAAAAAAAGGTCGCTCTTTGGTTTCAAAGATTTTTCGTAAGGCCACTTCTTGGGTAATATCACCCGCCAAACCGTAAACGGTTTCAGTGGGCATACCAATGACATCGCCATTTTTAAGAATTTTCAGTGCGGTTTGAAGATGTGGCATTAATTAACAATAGGAACTGGCTGGCTAATAACCGAAGTACTGCGACGGAAATTATCGATAACTCCTAGTCCCTTAAATTCTCCTTGGTTGAAAAAGGTCTGGTAAGGCATACCATTTTCAGAGATGGCCTTCAAGCTGCCATGATAAAAAACACCTTCACTACCAAAGAGTTCGACGATTAACGCCGAAGAGCTATTTTTCTTGAAGAATTTCTCTAGAAAATCTTTAAGCGCTCTTAAATTCATAATATTTCGCCCACGAACCTGGTCGATGTATTCGTGATAAAGCTGACCAGTACGTTTTACGCAAGATTGCTTACCTACGCGCCAGCCACGAATAAGGCGCTTTCTAGTTGATTCATTTTTATATTCTTCCGGTGAATCATGACCACAGTTTTTAGCAATCACATAATAAACATGGCCATCATCTTTGCTGTGGAAGATTTTAAGTGATTCTGGCGTTACTCGAATGGTTGAATGAATTTCGATCGGGCCACGTAGTTGATCCTTATCGATCATTCGCTCATATTCTCTACCGAGGGTGGTTAAACCAGCGACAGCAGCTATGGCCTTCTTACGATAATAACGGTGATTTCCACCTTTATGTGTCTTGTCCACTTTAAATTGAGTGGTCATCACAACTGAGAATTTTTCTTCTTCTGTTACAACACCATCATTGATTTCATTTGGTGATTCGTATTCCATTTCTAGTTGTCGTGAAAGAAGAGCGGTATTTTTAACGGCCGTATCAAGGTCTAAGATTTCATGAATCACAATACTAAAAATTTTACTTAAAATACTTTGCACAATTTTAGTACTTTCTGAATAAAACTTGAAAAAGGTCCGAGTTTCTTTCTCATTAATAACACGTACCATTTCTGTTTTCTTTTTCTTCATTTTACCAAAAATAAATGCACCATATTGAGAATTAAGTGTTTCATTGGTTCGCTCTTCGTGTTGAACGATATGACCATGAAAAATATCAATCAGGATTTTACGTCCCTTAATTAATTTTTGAAATTCTTCACCTAAAGCTGAGTTGGAGCGAAGTTCTGGTTTTTCATTGTTAAAAAAGCGTAAGTCGTGACGAGTTCCTTCTTCTAATTCATACTCAAGATCGTAAGTAAAAAGGGTGAGTTTTAAGAGTTTAAAAAAATCTAATTGTAGACTGGCAGAGACTCCGGCAGCTGCCGACTTAAAAGTTTCAACTGAAACGCGCAAGAATTCATCTTTTGCCTTCTGATCTTCAGCTGTTAATCGTTGAATACTAGTTTTTTGTGTTTTGTTAAATTCCACATGCGCTCCACCTGTAAAACTAAAACCATAAACCGGTGGTGTGGTGATCGCAGCTCCTGCTTGAAAACTTAAGTAGTCTTCACGCTTAAGGACTTCATCTCCATTAAGGTCGAGAATTTTATTTCGACTAAAACTTAAAAAAGGTAAGAAGAGTTTGCTAAAGTCAGAGGTTAGTCCCGCGATGTATGTTGGAGCAAAATGATAAATTTCATAAACGCGCTGGAAGCTGATACCAGCAAAGGCGCCAATTTGTGTCGAAGAAATATTAATCAGATCGGCATCGCTTAGTTTCTTTAAAAAAGTCGAAGCATCGATTTGAATGACGAAAACGTCATGAACAATCCAACGTTCAGTATCAAATAAATCCGGAGAAAGTTGACGATTGACTCCGATGGAAAAAGTTCCCATCGGTTTTTCCCAAGTGAAACCTGAAAAGTTTTGGCTTCCACCACCAAAATTTTGGTTATGATGAAGGAGCGTTTGCACTTCTCGGCCCGCCACAGCTTGGTACTCAGTATTTAAGGCATTAAAAATTTTCTCAACAATTAATGAATCATCAAAATCACCAACACTACCAACGACAGTCAGAGATTCTCTTTTGGTGTTCAGCTCAGGGAAAAGCACGTTTCTGATTTTGAGTTTATCTTTTGCCATTGAACTTGGAGTTGACTCAAAACTTTTATTACTACTGGCATTGGAGATATTTTTGAGGGTATTAGACAGAGTAAAATGCTTAAAATTGTGCTGACCGTGAGCAGTGGTGATGGAGAAAAAGAAAATCAGGCCGCTGATAATTTGTTTCATGTCATCCTTGGCAAATGCGTCTTTATTTCCTATAAAGTAGTCGTAAGTAATGTATCGGTGATTCCTCGCGTCAATTTAGTTAATTCGGTGCGTCCGAACAACCGTGCTGTTATTATTATGGCAAATTTAAAAAATTAAAAAAGAGTGGGAATGCCTTTCCAGAGCGACGATCAGCGATTGCGATTTATTGAAGTTCTCAACGAAGAGTACGATTGGCCCGACTATTACCTGTTTAAATTCATTATAAAGACCGCCAACAAGAGCGAGCTCCTGAAGCTTTTAGTCGGGTATAAGATCGAGGAAAAATTGTCTCGAAATGGGAACTATACTAGTATTAGCGCTAGAGCATTAGTTCAATCAGCTGAAGAAATTTGTGACATTTATGAGAAGGTCAAAGTTTGTGAAGGGATCATTAGTTTATGAAATATGAATCGGCTTTAGTTATTGGGGCCGGAGCGTTTGGAACGGCTATTGCCCAAGTTCTTTCAAATAATTTTAAACACATTTTTGTTAAGGTACGTTCGCAAGATATTTACGATGGTCTTTTAAAAGATAAAGAAAACAAAGTTTATCTGCCAGGGAAA
This sequence comes from Bacteriovoracaceae bacterium, assembly GCA_016786485.1. Taxonomy (GTDB): domain Bacteria; phylum Bdellovibrionota; class Bacteriovoracia; order Bacteriovoracales; family Bacteriovoracaceae; genus JAEUWD01. The sequence goes on from JAEUWD010000063.1 coordinate 41,324, forward strand.
AAACTAAACGCCAATATTATTCCAGTTCTAAGCTGGAAAGAATTTGATGAGAAGGCCAAGAATCATCAAATCCAAATTATTATTTCCGGTTTGCCAACCGCTGCCATTCGTCCTTATCTTCAAGAAAACAAAGTTCAACTTTCAAAATATTTGAAAGCAGGAATTCCCGTGGTTAATCTTGCCAAAGGGATTGATATCGAAACTTTGGAATTACCTTCGGATTTATTCTTTTCTGTTTTTCCAGATTATAAAGAAAATTTTTTATTTCTCTCAGGCCCTTCATTCGCTAACGAAATTCTGGATGAACAAGTGACTTTAGTTTCACTCGCGGGGCTTTCAACTGAGCATCTTGAGAATGTGATGAAGATGATGCAAACCGATTATTTTAAAGCACTTGCAACATATGATGTCATGGGTCTGCAATTAGGCGGTGCGCTCAAAAATACTTTGGCGATAGCGAGCGGTATTATCGAAGGTCTTGGATACAACCATAATACTCGGGCCGCCATGATCACTCGTGGAATCGTGGAGATGCTACGCTTTGGTGAAGCATTCAATGCGAAACCAGAAACCTTCTATGGTCTCAGTGGCATGGGCGATTTGATTCTTACGACTTCAGGTGGCATGTCTCGAAATAAATTATTTGGTTACGAAATTGCTAAAGGTCGAAAGCCGATGGATATTATCAATTCTCAACGTTCTGTGGTTGAAGGTTATAAAACCACCGCTGCTGCCTATCAGTTGGCAAAGAAGTTTAATATCCGTTCTAGGATGATTTGTGGCCTTTACGAAGTGCTTTATGAAGACCGCGACCCGAAAGACGTTCTGGTCGAAATCATGCGCCAGCCAAGTAAATTTGAATAATTAAAGTTTTTCCTGAATTTTTGCAATCGATATAGTTTCACCTAAGAAAAAAACGTTACCATCTGCTGTTTTTAAGAAGTAAGCCGGTACACCCGCAAGCTTATGTTTATTCAAAAACTGTGTAATATTATCATCACGTTTAGTCCAATCGGCTTGCATTAAAGTGATGCTTTCTTTTTGAGCAAATTCTAAAAACGCTTGGGTATCTAAAACTAATTTCTTATTCACTTTGCAGGTCAAGCACCACTTCGCGGTGAAATCCACAAAAACATTCCCCGGTTGAGCAAGCATGGCCTGTTCACTCCAGTTTTGCCAATGGGCCTTTTGCTCCGTCGTCTTTTTATCTGATGTATTTCCTGTTTTAAAATAAGAAGAGAAAAAGAGCGTCGTGAGAACCAGTGGAATTAAAATCAGAATGATTCTTAGAATAGAATTCTTCTTAAAATATTTTGGAAAATAAAAAGCTGAGAAAACAAAAATAAACAAAACGTTAAGTTGTAAATTGAAAAACGGGGCATCGACGAGGCTAAGTAGAACATCGTAAAGCCAAGCTACAGTGATAAGCATGGTGAGGCCTAAAAACTTTTTGAGTGTGTCCATCCAAGCCCCAGGTCTTGGCAGGAACGAAATCAATTGCGGGAATGCCCCAGTGATTAAAAATGGTAAACTCAAACCAATACCCACAAAAGTAAAAATCAGAAAAATATTCGTACTCGTTGTGGTGAAAGCAAAACCTAAGGCCGTGCCTAAAAAAGGTGCGCTACAAGGAGTCGAAAGAACCGTCGCTAGCACGCCTGCCATAAAATCACCGATGAAACCTTCTTGTAGCTTGAGATTTCCGAGTGAATTTCCACCAGGTGTTTTAAATTCAAAAAGTCCAAAAAGATTGAGGCTTAAAATAAAAAGAAAAAGCACCATCACAAAAACAAAAATCGGTGATTGCAGTTGAAAGCCCCAGCCAATTTCATCACCACTTGATTTAATAAGCATCACGATAATCGCCATTAACCAAAAGGTGGCGATTGTACCAAAGGTATAACTTAAATTATGTTTTAAAACTTTTGCCCGTGGCATTTGCTGATGCTTGATCAGCCCAAAAAGTTTTAATGAAATAACCGGAAGCACACATGGCATGAGGTTTAAAATAAAACCGCCAAGCAGTGCGAATAATAAATAAGTCCAAATCGATTTAGCATCATTATTCTCAGCATGCGAACCGGGTATAACCTCGCTCAAAGTTTTTAAGAAATTATCCAAAGTCTCTTGGCCCACAAGCGAAAAGTCAGTGAAGCTGTGTTCGATGTAATTAACATTTTTTGAACCAGGTAGATTGATAAGGAATTTGGCCATAATCGGTTTAGTGAAAACGCCATTTGCTGGAAATGGAATTTCTGGTTCTTGCAATTGACCATCCCAATCAACGTTAATCACCCCATACAACGTTTTTTCGTCAGCATCATAAAGCACTTTTTCATGCTTGTATCCGAACGGTACCGCCGGAAAAGGGGTGAGTAAATTCATGGAAGTGTCGTACTGACTGAGCGTTACATTTTTAAGGGTGTAATGAAGTAGTAAATTATTTCCTTCTAAACTTTTCATTAAATAAAGCTCGAAGTTAGCTGGTTTTTCAATCAGCTTAGGTATTTTATTAAAGGCAGAAACTAAATCTGAAGTAGACACTTCCAATTCGGTTTTTTGTTTTACTAGTAGTTCTTTGTCTACCAACTGAACTTTGATTTCGCCTTTACCTGGAACACAGATATCTTTGCAAACTAGCCACTGACCTTGCACCGTCATATTTTTGTTTTGATATTTAGTTCTAATATCTTCGGTAATTTCAAAAAAGAAAGTGTGTAAGTCAGCATAACCGAAAGTGAGCAAGCCGCCTTCTTCCAGATATTTATGGGGCAGTGGCCATTCTAATTCTTTGATTAGAATAGGATTTTTTTGTTCATCGAAGAAAGTGATTTTAGTTGGTAATCCTGCGTCACCTGGATTTTTCCAGTAGGTATGCCAGCCAGCTTGATTTTTAAGTGAAACGGCCACATAACTTTTGCCTTCAATATTGAGGTTTTGTATTCCCATATCGACCAGTTCATCACCCTGAGAAGCATAGGCAAAAGCGAAAAAAGTATTTAGAATAAAGAGCAAAGAAAATAAGCGGAGTTTCATATTACACCTGTAAATAAAATGGCCAAAAGATTACCTCATAAAATTATATGCCTGACTGAGGAGTCAGTCGAGACACTTTACCTCTTGGGAATGCAGGACAAAATTAGTGGGGTTTCTATCTATGTGGAAAGACCTGAAGCGGCTAAACTAAAACCCAAAGTCACCAGTTTCGTGAAGGCCAAATATTCCGAGATTCTGGCACTGAAACCGGATCTTATTTTAGGCTATTCCGATATCCAAAAAGATATCGCTAAAGACTTAATCGAAAAAGGTTTGAATGTTTTTATCGCCAATCATAGGACAGTCGATGGTATTTTGAATTACGTTTATACTTTGGCCAATTTGGTGGGAAATGCGTCAGCAGGAGAAGAGTTGATTCAAATCCTAGAACAAAAAATAAATGTTATCGCTAAAAAATCAGCGCAACTTAAACGTCATCCTCGGGTTTATTTTGAAGAGTGGGATGGGCCGATGATCAGTGCTATCGAATGGGTGAGTGAGCTGATTGAAATGGCGGGTGGAGTAAATATTTTTAAAGATCGCGCACAAGGTGTTTTGGCCAAAGAAAGATTTACTACCCATGAAGAAGTCATTCAGGCCAATCCAGATATTATTTTTGCTTGCTGGTGTGGAAAAAAAGTTAATCTTTCCAGTATTTCCAAGCGCGATGGATATGAGGTCATTTCCGCCGTGAAAAATCAGCAAATTTTTGAGCTTGACCCAAGTATTTTCTTACAACCGGGACCCGCACCACTTTTAGAGGGGTTAGATATTCTTTATCATTATTTTTTTAAATGGGCTGAAACCGACTATTGACACGTATAAGATCATACTTATATTTAAATTATGAAGTTTATAACATTATTTATTATTATTTCATCGCTTGCGCACGCAGATACGTTCGAAGAACGCATGCAATTTATGCAGGAAGAGATGGAGCGTTTTCTACAAGAGCAAGAAGATAACTTTGCACGTTTTCATAACGATCCTTTTTTCAAGGATATGGGCTGGAACGTGAACGGTAATCAATTGCAAACCAGCATTGAGCGAACAGCAGATGAAGTAAAAGTTATTATTCCTTTAAAAAACAAGGGCGATGAATACAAAATCATTGTCCGCAATAACATGATTACTGTGCAAGGCCAAACGGTGATTGAGAAGAAAAATGAATCAGAACAAGGAACTTCTTATTCAAAATCAGTCTCACACGTCAGCCAGGTGTTTCCTGTTCCGGAAGACGCAGGCCCGGAACCTAAGGACATTAAAAAGTACGATGATCGTTATGAAGTCATTTTTCCTAAGCAAAAAACTCAGTTAAAAAAAGAAACACCTTCAGAGCGTAGACCCTTATTAAAAGGGTTTGAAAGTGATAAGACGATTTAGTTGGCAAGACTTTCCTACAACAAACTAAAGATTGGATTCTGACCTCAAATACCGAAAAGCCAGGTAATCAATGGAGGTCCATATGAAGTTATTTTTCTTATTGAGCTTTTTCGTTCTGGTTTCTTGTTCTTATTTTCAGACTAAAAATACACGTGGAACCGCTACAGCGATCGATTGTACAAAAAAGATGAATAAACAATTAGAAGAATGTTCAGGCTCGAAAGTACCTGAGTATCGTGGAAACACTCGCTAATATTTTTTCTGCCAACTTGGTGTAAGCTCCAACTCTTCGCGAAAGCGCTTAAGAGAGTTTAGCCGACTTAAAAGATACTGATTTTCAACATTACCTGGATCAAGTGTCGTAAAGGCACAACCTTTGCTATTACTTTCATGCAGACAATTACTAAACTGACATTGAGAAATATAGGGAAAGATATCGGGGAAATAAGAATTTAAAGATTCAATATCCATATCTTCAATCGCCATAGATCGCACTCCAGGCGAATCAATTAATTCAAAATGATGACAATCAATAATTTCGGCCCAAGTGGTGGTGTGAGCACCTTTTCCAACTTTCGCTAAGTCATTACTTAAAAGCTCGGCTTTGCCATCAGAGAGACAGGTGATCAAACGGCTTTTACCAACACCTGATTGACCTAAGAAAAGCGCCGTTTTCCCTTTGAGATATTCTTTTAATTCATTCAAGCCGTTACCCAGAAAACGTTTTTTATAATCCGGATTTTTGGCGGAGATTTCAAAGCAAGGAGCGATTTTTTTTAAACGCTCAGTTGCAAACTGAATATCGAAATCATCTGCGGCTTCATCCATTTTATTAAAAATAACGATGGCAGGCACATTCCATTGTTGTGAACGTAATAAATAACGATCGACTAAACCTTCTTTATATTCAGGTTTTGAAGCGGCCATCACAATCAGCAGGCAATCTACGTTGGAGGCAGTTACTTTCTTTTTTCTCTCACGAACAATAAAGCGAAAGATTTCATTTTGACGTTTTTGGCACTCCATAATGGTGCAGGCATTGGCTTCGATTTTAACCTCTACGTAGTCTCCGACCACCAATCCGTCTTCTTTTAAGAGATTACCGAGGGCCGTGGCTTGGACGATTTCCCCTGTTTTGAGGATTTTGCATGAAAACTCACGTTTTGCAGATTTGATGATTCTGGCCTTAATAAATATTCCTTTTTTTCACCTATAATCTTATGGGCAGTGATTGACAAGGTGTTCCTATCAAAGTAATTTTTTCAACTATCTCATCATTCAGCGCAGCCGTAGCTCAGTTGGATAGAGCAAGCGCCTTCTAAGCGCTAGGTCACACGTTCGAATCGTGTCGGTTGCGCCACTTTTTAACTCTTTCAAGTAAATAATCCTTGTTTTGGGGCGAAGCCTTAAGTACCGAATATCTGTAAAGTTTACAATTCATTTCGTTAAAATCGCGCACTGTGTTAATATGCACCTATTATTTATGACACGATGTTTATAACCCATTTTCTTCGCTTAATGTGAGGTTCTATGAAAATTTTCTTAAATCTTGGTCTAGTCCTAGTCTCTGCGCTCGCATCAGATATTTGTTATTCAGCTGCGAGTTTTAAGGCCCCAAAGATGGTTGCTTCATCTTTTATCGTTAATGAAATTAAGAACGATAAAAATGGACCGGTTGAAAAATCCATTAAGCTGGAAAAAGAAGGGGATAAGTATCTGATTTCGATCGTGAAATCTTCTTTGGAAAAAGAATTCTTATTACAGGCCAGTTTAGTTCTTCAGCTAAAAGTACCAAGCTTTCATGGTCTTCGTAGTCGTATCGTTTATTTCAAGCAACGTAACGGTAAGGTCTATATGTTACAGGCCAACGAAGGTCAGACTTATGTCAAAGACTTTCAACAAAGCCAAGTTATCGCAGAATATCCTATTATTCGCCAAACTGATGAAGCTATCACAATCGATTTTAGTGCTGGCACTCAGAGTCTTTATCTCTATGGAGAGATTGCAGCCGAAGGTATGGTTTATGGTCATGATGACAATATTTATAAAGTTGATACTCAGTTTAATTATATTGAAGAAGCTAATATCAATGAACATAACCAACTTTATATTCGTCAGATTAGTCAGGTTGATTTAACTGATGTCGCGATTCCGGTAGAAATGAGATATTACCTTTCGCCTTATGAAGCCAACCCTTCATATCAAAAAATTTCATTCAACCCTGATAGCTATAGCAAAGTAAAATTCTTTGAAGCTAACGCTTTAATTAATGAAAATGGAACAACTCAAGCCAATGCTATGAGATTTGATCTTTCGAATGGAAAGAAAATCCGTTTCGCTATTTCGGCCAATACTCCAGCTGAGTATAAGCCAGGTATTAGGGCCGGTATCCTTTATTGGAACGCAGTAGCTGGTCGAGAAATTATCGAAGTGGTTGATGCTCCAGCAGGCATTACTGCTCCAGATATCAACTATAATATTATTCAATGGGTAAAAAATGATAATGCTGGCTACGCTTATGCAGATATGCAAGCTGACCCAAAAACCGGTGAAACACTTCATGCTCAAGTTTATTTAACTAGCGTTTTTGCGGTTAAATCAAAAGAGCGTGTCATGCAATTACTATCGCAAATGTATGCTGAAGAAGAGCCTGTTAAAGAAGGTAATCCCGAGGACGATGCGGAAGAAGGCGATGCTGGAAATCATCAGCTATACACAAAAGAAACATTGATTGCTGGTCAAAACATGTCAGTCAATTACACTAACATGACAAAAATGATTGATATTGCGGATTTAATTAAAAACTCTGAAACATCAATAACTGATAATGCGTTTAATCCATTTCCAAATATTGATCCAAACAACTGGAGTTTAGGATTAAATAATTTATTTTCTAAAGAATCTCAACGCAAGATGCGTTCGTTGTTAAGCAATGCCCATAAAAAGAATCGCGTTGATGCAAAGAGTGTTGGTTCACAGCTAGTGTTTAATCAAATGCATGATGCTCGTGTCAATTTAGTTACGGCTGAGTACTTAAATGAACTTTCAACGCTACCAGAAGCTCAGTTATTGGAAGTCTCAAATAATTATTTAACTGAAGTTGTGGCCCATGAAGTTGGTCACGTTCTAGGTTTAATGCATAACTTCGCGGGTTCGATGGGTTCTGATTACGATATTATGAATCGTGAGAAAACGATGAAGGAATTTTTAAAGAATACCAAAGTTGATGTGAATGCGAATTATTCATCATCAGTTATGGACTACAATCAATGGATTGAATCAACTTTGATGGGTGCACAAATTAAGGAAGGAAAAGTTTTTGATTATGATAAGAAAGCCTTTGCCGTGCTTTACTCTGGCCAAGACTACAAGAAGGCCGAATTACCATATTACTGTGATGATATCGATGCAGAAAAAGGTCTCGTTGGTTGCGATCGTTTCGATTATGGTAATTCACACGTTAAATATGTTTTCAAAGAAGAATTTGAACAGATTGCCCAACTTCCTAATAAGATTCTTAATTATTATATTGGTATAAAAACGCCAAGAAAAGGTGACGCGCCGATTGCAGTTGAAGATGCACGTTTTCCAGTTGAGAGATATGCGATAGAACTGGCTTGGACTCGTTATTTAGCGTACCACGCGATGACAAACAATTCGAAGTTTTTAAAAATCGAAAGAAAGCATAATCGAATCGATCGCTACAACAAAAAAGAAGTGGCCAAGGAAGAGCAAGCTTTAATTGCGAATGAACTTGCTGATCTTGGAGTGGCAGCTATTTGTCCTCGAATTCAAGGTATTCTTGAGATGTTTTATGGCTTAAAAGTCTGCGATATGAAAACCGTTGTTCAGTATATGAAAGACAACACTCCAGAAGATAAAGAACTTACAGATGCAGATGCTACGGCCGAATTATCCACTTTAGGTCTAAGTTTAGTTTATGAAGTCTATGGAAAGGAACTTAAAGATAAGCTAAAACAAGCGACCCAAGAACTTTTAGGTGAAAAATCGAAGAGCTTAAAAGGTATTTCTCCTAACGGTCAAGAATATGCTTTTAGTACAAATGAAGTCGAATATTTGAAAAAGCATACGAACGAAATTTATGATGAATTATTTAAAGACTTAGTTGAAAGACAAGTCTTAGTTATGAATGGTTATCCTATAGGTAGCTATTCAGACTTGATAAACATCATTTATCATCCACCATCAACTGGATGGGGTATTATTCGTAAAGACTTAATGAAATTATTATTTGAAGGGAAAGTAAAAACTCGTGATGGTATTGCGACTTTAGGTTTGGCACGTATTTATGAACATTATTTTGAGCAAGTCACATTAGCTAAAGATAAGAAACCTGAACAAGTAAATCTTGAAGGGCAAGAAATCAGTAAGTATTCTTCAACCAAGTTCAATTTGCCAAAGTACTCATATACTTGGCGTGCTCGTTTGTTTGCAGCAGTTCCTTACTTAACAACTGAATCTGAATACTATGCTTTAAAAGAAAAACGTGCGGTGCCGTTGTATACCAACTTTTATAATTTCCTATATGACATATTACCATTTGTTGTTAATTATATGAGTTATCACGTAACAACCCACCTGTCGTATATTCCATCAAAGGAAATTGCGGAGTGGTACAGAGATAATGTTATTATTTATTTCTTACTACGCGAGCAGTTGCCTTACTTAGATTCAAGTCGTGAATCTGTTGTGAGAAAGCGTTGGACGAAAAAAGCAGAAGCTAAGAAAGAAAAAGAAGACGGAGGAGAGTCAACTGATGACGGCGAAACTCCGAAGGATGACAATCATTCTCGATCTCAACGTTCAGTTACAGAAAGTTGGATTGAACGAAACGGACTTAAGGTAAATTAGTCTCTAAGAAAAAACACACACATAGAAGGGCCAGTCTTAGGACTGGTCTTTTTTATTCTAAATATTTATTGCACTGAACATTAGTTGAAATTAAGGATGTTTTGCCACTATTTAATAAAAAATTATATATTTTTTGTTGAGTAATTTCTGAACGAGGAGTTTCAGGCTGTATATTATAGAGTAACGCCAAAGCAGAGTACTGCTGAAAATGGATGAGCTCATCAATCATTTTGTTGGTTATTAATTCAGAATGTTTTTTATGCGTAAACGCATCCAGCAAAAGGTTTGTGTACATTTTTGAAATAATATTTTTATGCATGTTATGTTTGTATGAAGCAGCTAGAATATTTATAAGGCTTTGTATGTCCTCATCTAAAGTAAAGTAACCTTCATTACGACTAATATTGAGTATATCTTGAAAAAGTTCAGTAGTTTTAGCGTAATTATCTTTGTCGCCTGTTTTTATTAGAGTTATCAAGTTTTCAAATGATTCTAGTTCCGGTGTAAACTTTTTTAACTTATGTAGATATATTCTAGCATGAAAAGATGACTTATAAATCTCGTATATAAATTCATCGGTTTTTTTGTCTTTTAGGATTTTCTGGAAATAACTATTAAATATTTCACGTTCATTTTTACTTACAGTTTTATTAAAGCGTGCTTGAAAGTAGCCTGTAATAGTAGCTTTGATTAGCTCAGAATTATCGAGTTTTATGATTTTATCAAGTAAGGTTTTTAGGATTTCACCATTTTCAGCGTCAAACCAATTGTATCCCCAAGCAAAATAATCAAAATAAGCTACATCTTTTTCAGATTTGATGAGTTGGTTGAGCATTTTTTTTAATAGCGAAATATTTTCTTTGTTTGGCCGAGCATTGATTAGAAAAGTACGGTATGTCATTCTGCGTTCGTTTTTATATCCCTCTCGCTTTAAATCTGCATACTTAGTAAACATTAACTCCGCCTGTATTGCGATTTGTGTCGGGTCATAGGCAAAATGAAGATTTTTTATATTGCCCTTACTAAGCTTATGCTCAAATAAATTATGAAAAAGTGTTGTTTGTTTCTTAAAATAAGCTTTGGTTAAGAATGTATCGTAAAGTTTTTTTTCCAAGTGCTCAACTGGAGCCTCGGTCGTAGTGACATAACTTATAATCGTTTCTAATACTTTCGTGAGGTCAGGTAAAGTATTATATTTTAAAAGTTGATTGAGAATTGTTATTTGAAATTGCTCAGGATTAGCATTTTTTTCTATACTTCGTTTTATCGCTTCGATTAAATAATTTTGAAAAGTGGGTGTATTTCTATAGTTAAAAAGTGGGATGATATATTCAGTGAAGTCACCACCCTCAAGTAAATCAATTTTTTTGAAAATAGCACTCATAATATCTGGGTCTATTTCTTCCTTGATTGAGACAAGTCCCATAAATTTAAGAAAATGAAGTAATGATTGTCTTTTTGCAGTTTTTAGAAAAATTAAAGCATAAGTTTTAAATTCAATAGCATCAGCTATTTTAGATACAAAGCTATTTTTTTGCCTGTGCCACATGTTATAATTCGCTATTTCTGCTGATGTCATTCCGTCAAAATTGGGTTCTTCATCATTCATATCTATTTCAAGTGTAGATGATTTTAAATATGTAAATAAATCCTTAATAGTAGTAGCTTTGTTTTGCTCTGAAAAATTATCTGGTGAGAAGATAATGGCCGGATAAAAAAGATCGATCTTTTTTAAATAATAACTTCGATTATAATTTATTCCTTCTTTCGCAAAAAATTCTTTCATCTCTCGATGATATTCATCTACATTAAGGCAAGTGTCATTCGGAAGAACATTTTTGACGAACTGATAATAAAGGTCATTTTCTAAAATCCGACTACCAAATGATTTATAAATACGAATTTTTGCAAGAGCATCAAGTGGTCTTGCGGGGATTTTTTCAAACATCTCTGTCTGGAGTGCTATTTCTAGTAAGTGAGGGGTTAATACGATGTAAGCTTTTTTATTATTAGCCATCGAATCGTAAATACTTGGTGTGATTTTTTCAAAAAGACTGCGAAGCTCAGGGTTAGTATGTTTAACGGAGATGGCATTCTCACGATCAAGCATGGATTTTAGAGCGGAAGTGATCGTAGAATAGTTGATGTTACTGGCAAGATTTGTTTCCGACGGAAGGAGGAGTTTTGCTTCTGCCTGTTGCTCCTTCACCCATTTTTCGATACCTGAAGCAATTAAATAAGTCTGAGCTGTCGTTAGTGTAGTTCCATTCACGGTGTGAAGATAAAAATGCTTTTGCCCCTCACTCTCGAGCCAAGTTCCAGTCGCATGCCCTAAAGGTTCAGGTATTTCATTAAGATTTTTAAAATGTGGATAGATATAAAAAGTCATTTCGTTGGGGTCATAAGCAAAAGAGAATGAATTGCTAGTTGAGCAGTCCTTTCCGACACAACCACGAAGAGCAGCTAGACGTGCTGGCACGTGCAATAAACTGAGATGAGAATTTTCGTGGTCGATGGTCATGGTCGTCGTTTCATAAAAAGCCTGCATTTGTTTCAGCAGTTTTTTTCGAGCGTAGGCTAAGGTTTTTTCGGATAATTCTAGTGATTTGGTGTGCTTCTTATAAATATGTAGATCGCGAATGGTGTCTAGGTCTTCTTCAATCAAGGCCCTGTTATGAGGTGTTCTCTCTGCATGTATGGCCTCTGTTCTAATCGTACCGATTAAGCGAATTTCGTATGAAGCTTGGATTTGCAATTGTTTGATGAAATCGTCTTTATTTATTTGAGGCGGAAGTGAATAGAGTTCAAAGTTAAAGCCTGTTTCTTGAAAGTTAACTAAAGCTGGCAAAAAATAGTTTAATTGACTTATTCTTTCGTTGATATCAGCTTCTAAAATTTGTTTTTGTTTATCATTCGGAATAAAAGTTAAGATAAGGCCAGTGGTAAGGCCTTCAATAATAAATTCTTTCGTTTTTATATCAGAAAACTGGGTATTCCAAGCATCATGCAGTCGTTGCATAATGAGGACTTTTTGTTCGATTGTTTTTTTCTCATGAGTACCTGTCGTTCGAATGTCGATTTTATCAAATGCAATTCCTGGAGCAATTTCCATAAAATTTCGTTTATCAGAAAACTCAGTTGTTAATTGCTCCTCAAGTTGAAACATTTTTTGTAGTTTTAAAAAAATATCACCGCCATAGCGTTCTGTACTGTTAAGTCCTTGTGGTACTAGTGTCAGATAGGTATTTAAGAATTCAAGCTCAGGCTGATGGGTATTTTGAGCAGACGAAGCAAAGCTTAGTAGACCGAGAGTTAGGGTGAAAAGCAATCGAATGACCATTCGCGAAATTTAGTTTTTTTGACAGCAAGAGTCAACACGGGTAGGCTTTTTTACATAGTGATATAGCGTAAAAAAGGTAGTCTTTTCATGAACTTAGTTTGTTTGGTGCTGGCCCTACTTTCGACCCAACTCATGGCCCAGGTGACTGAGCAGAACGAATTTAATATTTATCAATCTCCCGCTGGTGAAAACTGGAAAAGTATTGAAAATAGCGAATTTAAAATCATCTATTTGGACGGTCAAAAGTCTCAAGCCGATCGAGTGCTTTCAACCTTAAATAAAATTCAAACGCCGGATCGAGAAAATCTCTCGGCCCCTCATAAAAAAATCGACATTCTTCTTCGCCCACACACAGTTATCTCAAATGGTTTTGTGACACTTGCTCCTCGCCGAAGTGAGTGGATGTTAACTCCGATGATGGATACTGATGTTGGTGCTGGTTACTGGACTGATCTTTTAGCGATTCACGAGTATCGTCATGTGGTTCAATTTGATTATCTCTTCCGTGGTTTTAATAAAGGGATGTATTACTTCCTAGGAGAAACGGGTTGGTCATTCGCTTCCGTTTGGAATACACCGAATTGGTTTTTTGAAGGAGATGCTGTCACGATGGAAACGGCGCTGACTTCTTTCGGTCGTGGTCGCTCACCAGAATTTATTTCACGTATGAAAGCTTTCGTAATGGAAGCAGAAAGTGTGAATTTAGATCAAGCCATTTTGCAATCCTATAAGCGATATGTGCCTAATCATTACGAGTTAGGTTATTTTTACGTGAGTTTCTTAAAGCAAAAATTCGGAGCGAAAATTTTTGAACAAATTTTAAATGAAACGACTATGCGTGGTTATAATCCTTACGCTTTTTACAATGCAATAAAAACCATCACGGGTGTGGGGGCGGAAGATCTTTATTCAGAAATGATAAAAACACTAAAAGCTGGATGGCAAGCTGAGCTTGATAAAATAACAGTCAGAGAGGATGATGCTATTGTTACGCCCAACTCACCAACTTGGACCAATTACCAATTTCTTTATCCTTACGAAGATAAGAAGATTGCTTATAAAACCGGTTTTAATAGTGTCGGTGAATTGGTCGGACTTGATGCTGACGGAGATGAAAGTCATCTAATGACGACAGGGACGATAACCGCTGGTGGCCCTCGTTACTGCCAAGACAAAGTGGTGTGGTCTGAGCTGGATTTTCATTATCGCTGGGGTCTTAAAGATTACTCCGTTTTAAGACTTTATGATCTGAAAAGAAATAAAAGTACTTATTTAACTTCACGTTCACGTTATTTTTCACCGAATTTCTCACCTGATTGTCAGAAAGTGATCGCGGTAGAATTTTCTGAAGACCAAAAGTTCTCGCTAGCGATTATTGATTTAAAAACAGAGGAAGTGATAAAAAAAATCCCTAGTGAAAATAATGAACTAATCATGCATCCAGTTTGGGTCAATAATAAAATCATTGCAGTTAAAAAAGATAATCAGCTCGGTCAATTACGCTTAAGTAGTATTGATACTGAAAGTGGTAGTGAAGAATTATTAATTAAACCAGGCTTCGAACTTATTTCACATCCATTCTATGCCGAAGGAAAAGTTTATTATCGTTCTTCGATTTCAGGTGTGGATAATATTTTTTCTTTGGATTTAAATTCGCAAAAAATTTCTCAACTCACGCAAAGCCCATACGGTGCTCATATTCCAAGCGTCGTAGGACAAAAACTTTACTATAGCGATTATCATGCAGGTGGATTTAAACCAGTCAGTGTCGATTTAGATAAAATGACTCCAATTACGACTAATCCCCAAGCAACTTTATGGTCAAAAGAAGTGGTAGCGACAGAAGGGCAGAGTGATATTTTAAGCCAGCCGACACCAACTCTGGTAGAAACACTGGAAGAGAATTATTCTCTTGCTAAGCAATCGCTTAATCCACATTCGTGGTTTATTTTTGCCTGGCCTTTTGATCCGGTTATCGTAACGCAAATCCAATCCACGGACCTCTTTAATACTTTCAATGTTTATGGTGGTCTGACTTATAGTTATGTCGAAAAAACCAATTCACAGTTTATGGGAGTGAACTGGACTTATTGGTATCCCATTTTCTTTGTGAATGTCGAAAATGCTCAACGTTCTATCAATCAGGGAACTGACGAGAATCCTATTTATGTTCCTTGGAAAGAATTGCAATTAGAAACGGGTTTTACTTTGCCTTTAAATCTTTCTTCGGGTGCTTATGATAGAAAAATGACTTTAACCCCGTCGTTTGAATTAATTCGTGTTGATGATCGTCCTGTGCCTTTCACGAATGATCTGAACGACAATACTTTGCATGGTTATAATTTAAGCTTTCATTTTGATACTTTACGTAAGCTCGCGACCAGAGATATTAATCCACGCTGGGGAATTTCCTTCGATGCTTTAAGCAAACGTGGAAAAGTTCCACGAACAGCCGCGCATACTTTTGGGGCTGAGTTATTTTCAACTCAGGTACAATTATATTTGCCGGGCCTATTCAATCATCACAGCTTGAGCTTTTTCGCGGCTTATGAAAAGCAGGATAATTACAATTATCAGTATGCTTCCGAGTTCACTTTCACCCGTGGTTATGATGCGGTTTATTTCCCGGAATACAATAAATATTCAGCGGATTATCTTCTCCCTGTAGTGTATCCTGATTTTCGCATCTGGGATTATGTTTATTTTCGCCGAATCGCGCTGGATTTTTTCTACGATTATCTTCTGGCACGAAGTGCGACCGACCGTCAGTTATTTAATTCTTATGGTGTCGAAGTTTTATTTGAAACGAGTCTGCTTAGAAATATGAATTTTACCTTTAATTGGGGCGTTCGTTACTCGCAACGTGTACGAGATGATCAAGGCGACGTAGGATTATTTTTAAGAACCAATTTTTGATAATATTTTTTTCCTAAAGACACCACCGTGATGGCACCGAGAATTACCAAAAAAGCCCCTAAATAACCGCGCCACGAAATATCCTCGGGATTAATCCAACCGACATTAAAAAATGCTAAGATCTCCATAATGATAATGGTTAAAATCGGATTAACGGTAATGATAATACTGATTTCATTCGATGGTGCGCGCTTGAGGGCCTCGGCCAAAGCTCCATAAGCAATGAGCGTATTTAAACCTAAAAAGATAATAAGTGGCCAAACGTCGAGCGGAACGGTAGTTAAACTTTGGTAATCGGCCAAAAAACAAAAGATACTTCCTGCTACGATATAAATAATAAAGTTAATTTCTTGGGGCGAAACAGTTTTGATAGCATTCTTTTGAAAAAGAGCGTAAATCGTCCAACTTACTGCAGCTACCGCGGTCCAAGTAATTCCGGTCTGATAGTCAGGCCCCAACGAAACGGAATCCAGTCCGTCCGAGTAGAAGAGAAAGAAACCAACAAGGGCGATAACAAACCCAAAAATTTGTATTGGATTGAGTTTCTCGTTATAAAGAGCAAGCCCGGCCAGGGCCAAAAGGAGCGGGCCAATTTGAATAATAATTTGTGCCACGCTTGGTGAAGTGTATTCAATGCCTTTCATAAAGCCGTAATAATTCAGACCAAGAAATAAACCGGCCAGTACCGAGTCAGTGGGAAATTTTTTAAAAGATAACCATGTATGTTTTTTCCAAATAAAATAAATCAGTAAGGCCGAAGCCGAAAAAATAAAACGGAACCAGACAATCGTCATGGCATTTAGCGTTTTAAGTGAAACTTTTAAAGCAATCGCGAGGATCGCCCAAAACACGGCCGTGATAACAGCGTAAATAAGTCCCAAGTTTTTTTCTTGCATGTTAGATATTGTGCTCTAAGAAATCCAAAAAGTCTTTGCGGTATTTTCCATCTTGAATAAAATACGCATCGAGGTGTTTGCCTTGGTCCACACTCCAAAACCACTTAGGGTTACTCGCATTTTCATACATCTGAACCGCGGCTTCATAAGAAACTTCTTGATCGCGGGTTCCATGAATTATCAGTTTTGGCATATTGAAGTTTTTTAAAATATCTTTCGTTCCCATTTTATTCGATTGAAAGTAGCTAACGGTACTATAGGAGTCGTAACTCGATTCCAATACCAGAAGTGAAATTTCGTTTTGTCGTTTAAAATCAAAGAGTGAACGAGTTGCCACAATCCCACCCAGTCCCTGGCCATAAACAATAATTTTTTTACTGCCACGTTTGATACCCCATTGAACACCTTCATTTAAAGCCGCGAGGCCGTCGAGATAAGTGCCTTCTGGATCTGGTTTGCCTTCCGATTTTCCATAACCACGATAATCAAAAATAAAAATATCGTGAGCATACAAAGTGAGCCAAGCCAGATTATCTAAGTGGGTTCCAATATTGCCATTACTATCGTGAAAAAAAATGATTGTTGTTTTTGGATCTTCATTGCGCTGATTTTGCACTTTCCAAGAATGAAGAAGCACACCATCTTTGGTTTTAAAAAAATAATCTTGGTAGATGAGATGTAATTTTCCAGGGTTAAAAGTAGTGTTTTGCTCAGGTTTATAGAGACCATAACTACATCCAAGTAGGATAAAAAGAAAAAAAGAGCTAATTCTTGTTTTGAGCATGTTTTATTTTAAGGTATTTTTTGTTTAAATATAAGAAAAACTTAATCAAAGGATCGAACTCATGAGAACTTTAGAGCAATGGATGAGTGAATACAGCGAAAGTCATCAAAATCGTACCAATCAAATTATTCATAAATTTTGTGTACCGCTTATTGTGTTTTCAGTGCTTGGTTATTTCTATGTGATTCCCGTTCCATCAGCTTTTGAATCAACCGCACATCTTAATTGGTGTACGCTTGCGATGTTTGGTGCACTGATTTTTTATGCACTTTTAAGCTTAAAAATGTTTGCTGCGATGTTAGTTGAAACGGTTATTATGTACTTGATGATTGCACATCTCCATCAAACCATTGGTCATTTAAATTTTATCTATTTTAATTCTGCTATTTTTGTTCTTTCTTGGGTGGTGCAATTAGTGGGCCACAAAATTGAAGGCAAGAAACCAAGCTTCGCGAAAGATTTAGCTTTCCTGTTGATTGGTCCACTTTGGGTTTTACGTAGTTTAGGAATTAAAAATTAAGCTCGAATAACTTTGGTATTTGTCAGCTCATCTTGCATACGACCGAGTGTTAAAATCGAAACAATGGTACGTACACAACTATGAGCGATGGATAGAGGCAATCCTAATTGGGTTGTCGTTCGGATGCCCATGGTATTTTTTCCGATAGTTGAAAAAGGACGTGATTCAAGAAAGCTAAAGTATCCAATGTAAGTCAGAGCGAAAGTCCAAATAATAATCTCAGCTAAGCTATTTGAGTAAATCGCCGCATTTAATTGCGGTAGTGATGTTTTAAATGAAAGTAGGATGATACTAACGGCACTGAAAGTAAGCGTGCAGATAGAAACTAAGTCGATAATATAAGCACTAAAAATCGACAGGTCAGTCGCCAGTGGATTGATATAATCAGTGTAGTCTTGTTGACGAACTAAAGTGGCCACTTCTGGAGCAGTTAGTTTTTCACGGAAGATATCTTCATTCCAATGAATATCACTTTCACTCTCAATTTCGACCCCAATATCTTTAAGATCTTTTAGGATCTCAGAAGCGATTTCAGGGTTAAATTTCTGCTCTAGGTTCTGGTTAATTTGTTTTTCCATACGGTATATCAATACAAGATTGATGCCAAAATAAGCGGTATTTAAAGCCATTTTAAGGGGTATTAAAGCTAATAAAATCGACTACCTGTCGAGTTTATTGACGGCCATTCGGGGTGGCCCTAAGATAGGGTCATGCTTTGGTTGTTAAAAAAGTCGCTGCATTTGTTCTTCTGGTTGCGAGGCTGGAAATTCGTTGAAAATTCCATTAAGGATGTGGACAAGGCCGTGGTCATAGTTGCTGGTCACACCAGTAATTGGGACTTTTTAAATGGTGTAGCTTGTTTAGATATTATGAATAAACCGGCCCGTTTCACCATAAAAAAAGAATGGATGTTTTTCCCGTTTAATCTTTTCTTTGGGACGCTTGGAGCTTTCCCAATTGATCGTTCAAAGAAAACTAGCGCGGTTGAGCAGATGGTGAGTTACGTCAACTCACGGTCTCAAGTGATTTTAGTTGTGACGCCGGAAGGAACTCGTAGTCGTCAGGATAAATGGAAAACCGGTTTTTATCATGTCGCCGCTGCCGCGAAAATTCCAATTGGTTTAGGTTATATTGATTACGCCACCAAAACTTGTGGTGTTTCACAATTGATTTATCCTTCAGGTGATTACCAAAAAGATCTCACCAATATTTGCCGTTTTTATCAAAAAGTTCATCCGAAAAATCCTGAAAAATTCGCACTCGATAGTAGTGTTAAATTATAAAGATTTTACTTCGCCATCAATTAATTGAATTTTAATCGGGTAAGCGTTGGCCGCTTTGGATGAGAGAAAATTTCCATTTTGCACAGAAAGCGGATAGATATCAAAATTATAATTTAATTCAGGCTTCACCTGCAGTGAGATTTTTCCAATTTGAGCATTGATATCGAGTGGATAATTCATCTGATGGAACTTTCCATTCAGGTTTACTCCCGTGATCGCGATTTGCAAATGAAGTGGCACTTCTAAACGACACTGACTAAAAGGACTTTTTTGTAAGTTTATAATGAGTTGTTTCGCGTTTTTATCATCCACGAGTGATTCATCAGTACGAATACCAATCGAGCAAGTCCAGTGAAGAGAAGCATCGCTTGATGGGAAAACTTCCACTTGAGCATCACTAAAATGAACGGTTAAAAGACCAATATTTTTTTCTGCCGTATCATAACGACCATTAAATTTTTCCTGGCTCGAATTCATAAAAATAGTCTCATCTCCAATCTTAAAAAAGCCATGCTTACCATTGAGCTGAATATAATTATTGAATAAACTGAAGCGTTCTTCGTCTTCATTGACCTCATAGAGTGGCATTAGAAAGGTGTAAAAGGCACCACTGGCCACGAAAAGTAAGACCAGAGTAGTCAGGCATCCCCATTGTAGAAATTTCCAGAGCGGACGTTTAGGTTTACCCAAATGTTTCCTTTATTGCAGCGGTTGAATTTTCCTATTCTGGCGTAATTCTTAGCAAGAATCAAGAATTCTCGGTTCATATCCGAGAGGTTCTAGAGGTGTTATGGCAAAGAAAGTTATCGATTTTAATGAAGAGAGAAAACGCAAAGTTGAACAGAAACGACGGAATATTGAACGCGTGGTTCTGAACGATATTATGGGCTGTTATTCTGTGGTCGATAAAGCCGGCACCAACTATCCCTTAAAACTTATTGATATTTCTCATAACGGTTGTTTGGTCGAAATCCCGGCCAGTGATAATAAGAATCATTTTTTTGAAGTCGATAAAGAAATAACGTTACGCTTTTACTTCACGGAATCAACCTTTCTATCAGTCATTGCAGATATTAAGCACATGGCGCCTACACAAGAGCTAGGCCAGCAAAAGGCCTTACGTATTGGCTGTGAATTCGATAAAACTCAGCCGAGCTTCGTGGCGATGGAAAAATTTATCGAATTTCTTTATAAATTCGCTGAATTCTCGAGTAATGACACAGGTGACAGTAAAGTCTATTTCCTCTAAGTGAAATTCATTGTATAAGAAGCTATGAAAGTAGCTCTTATTGGTCTTACACCACACAGTCTTGAAACCGCTTTATTGCTCCATGAACAAGAAGCTAATTTAGTTCTTTTTAATTCAAAACCAGCCTGGGGCCGCGGGGTAGAAGAGTTATCACTGAATGCCACTTGGGAAGAACTCACATCTCAGCGCGGACGTGAGATTTTAAAAGCAGGTTTTGATCTTAAGCGTTCGCCATGTGTTGGGGAATATCTCGAAAATTATTTTTATCCTCTGAAAGAATATTTAAGCAACGCGATTCAAAATATTTCTCATGAGATAGTACGAGTTTCGAAACGTTCAATTGCTTTGGATGAGGAAATTGAAAATCACACGCGCTTGCATGATCTGTTTCGAATTGTGTTCAAAGTGATTCCAAGTCCAGAAACGATTGCGCTTTTAGCAGGTCAGGAAAAAGAATTAATTTCATCGCTTGAAACAAGTTATGAAAGTTTTCTGGATTTTGACGTCGTTATTGATAGTGATTTTAAAGCAGGATATTTAGGCAACAACACGCTTGCTATTGGCGAAGCTCAGATGGCTTCCGAAGCTCCACTTTATTATGGGGCGAATGCTGTTACACAATTGGAGCAAAGTGAAACGGAAGTTGCGTTAGTTGGTTCAGGTTTACTCGCAGCTCAGTTTATTATTAAAAATGAAAATTGGTTAAATGCTGGTGGACAACTTTATTTGGTTTCACACGAAGCAGTGCCGTTTCAAGCTTTGTTGAAAAATCATTCAGAAACAAATACAAAATTAAAAAAGATTCTCGAGAAAAATGAACAAGAATACTTAGCAGCGCAAAATACTTATCTCCAAAAATTAAATGAGTGGCGCGAGCTTGATGATTTTGTTCAGGCCAAAATTTCTGAGCCTTCACAGCCAGTTCCAAAAATTGTCATTTTTGCTGGTCACAATGTAATGGCGATTAACCAGCTTAGTGATCGAAAAGGGAAGGTTTTCTTAACGCTTGAACTGCCAGAATTTCGTAAGGTTCTCGTGCAGAAAGAGAATGGTGAAAGATCTCTCAAAACCATCAGTGTTGATAAGGTTTTTGCCCTGACCGGCAACCAAAGAAATTTGGACAAATATCAGGGTTTGAGGCTAGAATCATATAATAGACAATTATGTCAGACGGAACTTGGCCTGTATTTTTTAGGTAGCAAACAATTTCATGAAAATCACTACGATTGCAAAAATATTCACCAAGAAATCGAAGTTCTTCTTCAGTCTTTGCTTCAGTATTTTTATCGTTCTTGAATTCCAATCATGTTCAAACGGATTTCGTAAACGTAACCTAGATAATTATTATATTGGTGATGGAATTGAAAAATTCTTTTTACCGGATGTTCCGGATTGGATTAATTTTTCTCAGACTGCACAATGTAATTTTGCTAAACGAACTCGTTACTTAAATTTTCAATCACTTGCTAATGCCTACAATCTGACTTACGACAAAATGATTCAGTTGCAACTTATGATCAACAAAGAACTTAATCAGCGCGAGTATTTGAGTCTACAAGATGAAGCTTACCTTTTTTATAATGTATACGATAAGGCCCAAGCTGGTACGAAAGAATTTATTCCACCGACTTTTAAACGCATCAACTTGATTTGGGTTGATGACTTCGTAACGGAAGTTCGCCCGCTTGCAGAGCTTCAGAAGCTCATGAGTAGCAAGGCGATGGAAGAAGGGCATCCTGTTTTTGTGTCGCTATGTTTAGCACAAACAGAACTCGATAGTTATATTAATAAATTTGGTTTTAATAATTCATCGGTGATTGGTTTATCACGTGAGATGTTTACACCCTATGATGCCACATTCAAGCGTCTACCAAAAATGAGTTTGTCATTCGGGCAAGTGTTCAATGCAGATCAGGTATTATATTTCTATTCTCCAAGAACATACCTACCAAGTGAATTTACGGGAAAATTTCAAGTCGTTAATTTTTAGTGAACTAAGCCAATAAAAATTTTATCCACCATGAGTTGGATATACTCTTTACCGTTAAAGCGATTGATGCCTAAGCTGAATTGAATAGTGATATCTTCGTTTTCTTGACGTGAAAAAATATCTTCCGGCGTCGGTTGATTCCATTTCCCGACATAAAAGAAGCTAATGCCTTGCAAACGTTTTTGATCATTGTTCTTTTGCACAATGTCCCAACGTACGTGCTGGTCTTTCATGATTCGGAATGAATGGATTTTAACATTCTTCATACGAAAGACAGGGCGAGTGTTGTAATTACCAAATGGCTCAAGCAGTTCTATTTGTTTGACGAGTTCTGCACTGACTTCATTAAAATCCAATTCAATATCGAAATGATCTTGCACCGTACGAGCAATTTCGGGAACATTTTTCAAATATTGATTCATGCGTTTTTCAAATTCACTCAAATTTTCTTTTTTCATTGAAAGACCAGCGGCTGAATGGTGGCCACCAAATTTAAGAAAAAGATCTTCGCAGCTTTTGAGTGCATCAAAAATATTGAATTGACCAGCGGTACGCGCAGAAGCTTTGATAACTCCATGCTCTTCAGCATTGGTGAAAACAATCGCTGGAATTTCAAAGGTCTCAACCAATTTACTTGCCACGATCCCAATCACTCCTTCATGCCACTCAGGTGAGTAAACAATATTGATCGGATTAAATTGATGTTTCATATTTTCGATAACAATTTTTTTCGCATGATTGAAAACTTCACCTTGAATAAATTTTCTTTCGCGATTTGAAATCTCTAAATGGGCGAGATTTTCGCGAGCAACAGTTGAATCCATAGCAGTAAGAACATTCAACGCACGCTCAGGATGATCCAGACGACCTTTGGAATTAATCAAAGGCCCAATATTAAATGAAATTTTATCACTCGGAAGAATTGCCACTGTCCGTTCTTCAGGTGGAATAAAAGCTAAGATACCTGGGTACTGACTATTTGGCATTTGCATTAAACCGTGACGACTTAAACGCAAATTTAAAGTACTTAGTCTCGCCATGTCACAAATAGTTCCAATCGCCACAAATTGGAGTAGTGGGTAAATCGAGGGAACATTTTGTTTTTTTTCAATCAGTAATTCACGAACTCTTACGGCGAGTGCAAAAGCGACACCAACACCGGCCAGCACACCTAGTCCCGAATTTTTATCTTCGTCGCGACGATTGGGGTTAACGACAGCGTAAGCCGGAGGTAATACCTCGGCAGCGTCTTTATGGTGATCAGTAATAATTAGGTCTAATCCACGCAATTGGGCGTATTCGGCGGCTTCCACATTGGTAATACCGCAATCAACGGTTATAAGTAATTTAACGTTGTTTTCGAGTGCCTTATCAATCGAGCTAGGATGAATACCATAGCCTTCAATAAAGCGGCTTGGTTGAAAGAGCGAAACATCAACTTTAAGCATTTTAAAAAAGTGATAAAGCAGGGCACAAGATGTTGTGCCATCCACGTCGTAATCACCATAAATGCCAATTTGTTCATTATTTTCGATGGCCTCAATAATTCGCAAAGCGGCCTTATCCATATCGTTCATTTTGGTCAGTTTAGGTAACTCAGAAAGATTAAAAGAGAAGAATTCTTTAACCTGTTCATGTGAGAACTGGCGCTTCTCGAAAAGTCTTCTGATCGGTGCTAGTAAAGTGAATGATTCTTGCTGTGATCCGAGTTGGGTCATGAAATTAACATATAATGGGAATTAGGCTTTGGCCAAAAAAGAGTTTACCAAAGAACGTAAATACCTTTGATCAAGTCCTCGTCAGTAATATCTTCACTAGAAGAGAAGAGGTCCTTAAACTGGGTATTTTGATTTTCATGGATTTTATTAAAATATTTAAGTGGTAGAAAAGCTTTGTTACATTTTGCGCAGCGTTCAATTTCATTTTCAGATTCAGTCAGGGCGCCACAAACATGACATTTCTTGATAATCACCTTGGTGAGTTTTTCTGTTTTCTTAGGCTTCGTTTTCGTCGTCATGTAAACCTTTTATGTCCTACACGAAACTATTCGAAGTTTTGCTAAAAAAAATGAGGAAAACTTTGCCGTTTAAATAGAAAAGGCATAGCCCGACAGGTTATGTCGGACTATGCTTTTTCTATTATTTCAGGGTGTGGGGGAAGACAACCCAGAAAAATCATGACTATATGGTCGAATCGAATTATTTAACCAAGAAGTGCCAGGATCTTGCATAAAATTGGCCGGATTTCTGTAGAAATTTTGGTCAAAACTGATGGCCGAACTAGCGTACGGTGAAATGTTATCGTTGAATAAATCTGTGCGTGGAATACGCCAAGAATTCTGGTCATTTAAACCGAAGTCACTAAAGTTTACGACTCCTCTTGGTCCACCACTTAAATTTAATCCATTACCGAAATTATAAGTCACATCGCCGTTATAGATATTTCCAAAATCACGCCCTTGACCAAAATCATAGCGCCCCATATTTCCCATGATGGCATTCATTCTTGAATCAAAGCTTTCACGTAATGCTGTTGTATAATTAATATCAAATGGACTTTGTACTGGCACACTTGGACGGTTCATGGCCTGATACGTAACATCTAACCACTTATTAAATTGTGTCTGATTTTGTTGTAATAATTGAGTCACCATTTGGCTGTTACTATCAACTGATTTTTGGATCGATTGATAGACACCCCAAAATGGATTTTCAGCCGTACATTTATAGTCTTCAAATTCTTTTTTTACTGTTTTTAGCTCGCTGTCTTTTTTCTTCGATTTCTCTTCTAACTCTTCAATTGTTTTTTGTAATTTTGCGACTTTTTCTTCTAAAGTCTCTTCTTTCGGCTTATTTTTTGCGGCTTCTTCTGCTTCTTTTCTTTTTCTTTCTACTTCAGCCGCTTCTTCCGCAGCGACTTGTGCATCTAATTCATTAGCTTTTTTGATTCTATCTTCTTCTTCCGCAGCTGCAGCTAAAATTTTTGCTTCGGCTTCGGCCTTATCTTTGGCTTCTTTTTGTTGTTCTTCAGTTGGTTGCAAGTTTTCAGCTTCCATGACATCTGTCTTAAGGGTATCATCGTCTTTATCTTGAGCAAAGACAGTGCCTTGAGCGGTCAACACTAGCATAAATATTACAGCTAATTCTCTAGCGAACATAAAAACTCCTAAAACGGATCAACATAATCCATAACCCTCTCTATACAATTTTGGTGCCAACCAATTTTGGCGTTGAAAGGGTCTAAAATTAAGGATTGGATAGTTTAGGCCTGTGAAACCTGACAGCTGTTTATTATTTCGACAACCAAAGGATGGGAAAATGTGTTCTTTTCTTTTAAGTTTACCTCTTTAGGCATCAGTTCTAAAAAGACGTTTAAATAAGTTACCTGCACGTTGTAGAAAAATCTTAGAATTGAAGTAAGCTTTAAACGAAATTGAAATTGACTAAATCCTATCAAGCTCTTTAAATGGAGAGCATGAAACGCAAAAAGAAGAATTTTAAGGCCGGCCCCCAGGGCGATCATATTCAATACGAAAATATTCGTCATGAAATCTTCTTAAACCGTGAATTTTCTTGGCTTGAATTCAATGAACGCGTTCTTTTTGAATCCCAAAATAAGAAGAACCCACTGTTTGAACGTCTGCGCTTTTTAATGATTTTCACCTCCAATTTAGATGAATTTATAATGAAAAGAGCAGGTGGTTTGCGTGAACAGATCGCCGTTGGTTATTCTTATCTTTCTGTGGATGGGAAAACACCAAAAGAACAGCTGCAATTAATGCGAGATAAAATTAAAAAGAGTGCTGAACAACAGCACCAAATATTTAAAGGAATTATTAAAGAATTAGCAGAGAAAAAAATTAATATTTTAGATTGGTCGGAGCTGGATGAAAAAGAAAAGAAGTTTGCCATTGATTATTATAAGAATCAGGTCTTCCCGGTTTTAACTCCGCTTTCGGTTGACCCGGGACATCCTTTTCCTTTTATTTCAAACTTATCGCTTTCTTTGGGTATCAGACTTCGTAATCCACAAGTTCCAGAAAAAGTATATTTCTCACGTCTGAAAATTCCCGATGCACTACCGTCACTAATAAAATTGCCATCGAATAAAAATGAATATCGTTTTATTCGTACGGAAGAAATGGTGGAGCAAAATTTAAATTTCTTGTTTCCTGGTATGGATGTTTTGAGTTCTATGTTATTTCGTGTCACGCGAAACGCCGAGCTCGCTCATGATGATGAGGATGCCGAAGATCTTTTAGAGGTCGTAGAAGAATCATTACGTGAACGTCGTTTTGCGGAATGTATTCGTCTTGAGCATTTACGTAAACAAGATAAATGGATCTTAAAATTTTTAAAAAATGAATTAGAGCTTAAGGATGAAGACGTCTATGAGTCTGAGCAAATTATTGATTATACTAAGTTAAAACCATTACTTGATCTCGATTTTCCAGAACTCAAATACCCACAATGGACACCGGTGGTACCTCGCTTACTAGGTCGGGAAGTGACTCAAGATATTTTTAAGACAATTAAGGATGGTGATATTTTGATTCATCATCCTTATGAAAGTTTTAATGCCAGCGTGGAACGTTTTATTCGAAATGCAGCTTCTGATCCCGACGTACTCGCGATTAAGATGACCCTTTATCGAACGGGAGATAATAGTCCGATTGTTAACGCTTTAATCCGTGCTGCTGAAAAAGGCAAACAGGTAGTATGTCTGATTGAATTGAAAGCGCGTTTTGATGAGCAAAGAAATATCCATTGGGCGCAACAAATGGAAGACGCAGGTGTGCACGTGGTGTACGGCATTTTAGGCCTTAAAACTCACACCAAGATTTCCCTTGTTGTACGTCGTGAGAATAAACAAATTGTGACTTATGCTCACATTGGAACTGGAAACTACAATTCGCAAACAACTAGTTTTTATACTGATTTAGGTTTACTCACTTGCCGTCCACAAATTTGCGCGGAGGTGCTTGAGGTTTTTAATTATATTACAGGTAAATCACTGAAAACGGATTACGAGCAATTATTAGTTGCTCCACTCAATATGAAATCAACTTTTCTTAATTTAATTCAAAAAGAAATCTCAAATATTCAAAACGGGAAACCCGCTTATATCTTTGCCAAAATGAATCAAATGGAAGACGTGGCGATTATTCAGAAACTTTATGAAGCTTCTCAGGCCGGAGTTAAAATTGACCTTTTTGTCAGAGGTTTTTGTTGTTTACGCCCAGGGGTAGCTGGGTTGAGTGAAAATATCAAAGTTATTTCTGTGATTGGCCGTTTTTTAGAACATTCGCGCCTATATTATTTTAGTGATGGAAATGCAGAATTGGTGAAAGGTAAAATCTTTATGGGCTCAGCGGATTGGATGCATCGAAATTTGCACAATCGAGTTGAAGTGATTACACCTATTATCGATGAGCCTTTGAAACAAAAAATTCTACAGCATTTTGAATTGCTGAAAAATGATACTAATCAATCATGGTTATTAAATAGCGACGGGACTTATCAAAAGTTAGCGATCGATGAAACTAAGCTAGGCATTCACGATCAGATGATGAAACAAACGATCGAACGAGAAAAGAACGTTACTCTTGCAACTTAAGTAAAATTCCATCTTTGAGACCAATATCAGGTACAAACATTTTTTGAATGTTTAATTCTTGCATTAAGCGAAACACGATATAAGAAGCAGGTACAATCACATCGGCCCGGTCAGGACGCATATCCAGTTCATCAATTCGTCTTTGTAAACTATAACGACTGATAATATAATAAATGTGCTCGATATCTTTTTGTGAAAAAAAGTTAATATTATTTTTATCTAAAACTATTTTTTTCAGTTTCCCCATGCGACGGAGGTTACCGCCTGTGCCAATCGAAAATTGAATTCCTTGGGTTGGTACGCGTTTTAAAAATTGTTTGATGGGTTTTAATTGCTTTTCAATTTCTTTTTCCATTGCATTGATATTTTTAAAATGCAGTAAGCGAACCGTTCCTAAATTAAAACTAAAACTTCCGAGAACTTTTTTATTTTTAATTAAAGTGATTTCAGTACTGCCGCCACCAATATCAACTAGGAGTGTTTTTTTACCATTAAAATTCACTTCGGCGCGCACTGCCTTATAAATTAACTCAGCTTCTATTTTTCCATTGATCGGAACGATTTCAATTCCGGTTGATTTAAGAATATTTTCAATCAGCTTCTTCGAGTTTTTTGCACTTCGCATGGCACTGGTGGCGTAAGCAACAACTTCCGTGACTTTATAACCACTAAAGTAGTGGAGAAGTTCAATGAAAACGTTTTCCGTTTCGGTCAATTTCTTGGAAGAAATTCGTCCTTTACGATGAAAAACATCCGCGCCTAAGCGTAAGGGATAGCGATATTCAAAAAGAATTTTTCTTTTGGAGTTTGTAATAGATGCAATCGTTGCTCTCAGTGCGTTTGAACCAATATCAATGACGGCAACGTTCTTCATGCTTGAAGCTAAGCCAGGGCTTTCTTCAAGTTTTTATTGATCGCTTCCAAGAAGTCTTCAGTATATAAATAATGCGACTCTTTTAGATCTTTACCATGAATACAAAGCGCTAAGTCCTTAGTCATTTTGCCTGACTCGACTGTTTCCACGCAAACTTTTTCAAGCACTTCACAAAAGCGTACAAGTTCTGCGTTATTATCAAGGCGACCGCGATGAGCGAGACCTTGAGTCCAAGCAAAAATTGATGCGATTGGATTGGTTGAAGTCTTTTTACCTTTTTGGTGATCACGGTAATGACGAGTAACAGTTCCGTGTGCCGCTTCAGCTTCCATCGTTTTACCATCTGGAGTAATAAGCGCTGAAGTCATTAGACCTAGTGAACCGAAACCTTGAGCAACGGTGTCAGATTGAACGTCACCATCATAGTTTTTACACGCCCAAATAAAAGCGCCATTCCACTTAAGTGCACTTGCCACCATGTCATCAATTAGGCGGTGTTCATAAGTAATTTTTTTCATTTCAAATTTTTTCTTGAAATCTTTTTCATAGATTTCTTGGAAAATATCTTTAAAACGACCATCGTATTTTTTTAGGATGGTATTTTTAGTTGATAAATAAAGTGGCCAACCTTTGACAAGTGCTAGGTTGAAACATGAATAAGCAAAACCGCGGATAGATTCATCCGTGTTGTACATGGCCATGGCCACACCGTCACCCTTGAAATCATAAACTTCATGAACTTCGGGTTTTCCATTTTCTGGAGTGAAAGTAATCGTTAGTTTTCCTTTGCCTTTCGTCACAAAATCTTGTGCTTTATATTGATCGCCGTGTGCGTGACGGCCGATACAGATAGGCTGTGTCCAGTTTGGCACAAGACGAGGCACGTTTTTACAAATGATAGGTTCACGGAAAACGGTCCCGTCTAAAATATTTCGGATTGTCCCGTTAGGTGACTTCCACATTTTCTTTAATTTGAATTCTTTTACTCGTTCTTCATCTGGAGTGATGGTGGCGCATTTGATACCAACATTATATTGCTTAATGGCGTTTGCCGCATCGACCGTTACTTGGTCATCGGTTTTATCACGGTTTTCCATACCGAGGTCATAATACTTAATATCAACATCAAGATATGGGAGAATAAGCTTTTCTTTAATGAAACTCCAAATGATTCTGGTCATTTCATCGCCATCTAACTCAACAACAGGGTTTTTCACTTTAATTTTAGACATAAATATCTCCGATTATTTTTAAGCAATACTGGAGCTATTTTTCCTTGTTTTTTTGATTATGTCTATAAAGAGTTAGGTCGCTGAACCGCCACCTGAATTGATAACACCTTTGAAGATTTTCTCGAAGTGCTTTCCAAAGAATTTCTTCCGGGCCTTTTTTGCATAGCTAAATAAATCCAGATTAGGATTGATATAGAGTTCATCCACGAGGTCATGGGCAACCATGAATAAACAAGCCAGGGCATTCATTTGGTTGTGTTTTAAGCCTCGAGGAAAGCCTGAACCATCTGGCAGTTCGCGGTGCTGTAACAGAATATATTCCATGTCTGGTGGGGCCTTATTATCTTCCCGTGCCACTTGGGTGATGTAATTAGGGTTCTCTAAAAAAATCTTTTGTTCATAGTCGGTGAGTTCGTGTTTCATTTTGTTGAATTCGGCCAGGTCCGGGATACGGGCCAAGTGTGGGTGATCGACAAAAAGGATGTCATGCAAGTAAGCCGCGTAAATCATTTTGGCCATGGTTTCTTGGGTCGCCCATTCTAAGTTTTTTGCAATGGCACAAGCCACGCTGCAGAGGAGTTCAATATGGCCGTTATAATAATCATCTTTATTCACCTTCAGGCGCTTAAGGAGTGCTCGTAGTCTTGGATTCATGGCAATTTTACGAAGAGCATGGTCTCGCTCTTCTTGAATCTGATCCAGAAATTCTTTTTCATATTCAAAAGGGGAAGAAACTTTTAAACGGTCTTCTTGTACGGCCTTCACAAATTTTAAATCTTCCAGCTTAGCTTTACCTGCCACGATGGCCGGAAAGCTTTCTTGTAATTCACGTTTGATCCAAGTGAGAGATTCTTTTTTTAAAAAGAGTTTTGTGACCTTTTTTTCTTTTAGTTTTTTGACATCATCACTCAACACTTGATCTTTTTTGCTAAAATATTTGAGGTAACGGCCAGAAGAAAGCTGAATGTAAACATCCTCGTGCAATTGCGTGAAGCTTAGTAATGTTTCAATACTAATACCGGTAAATTCTTTGGGGGGAATTTTCACATCCACTTCAAAAAAACTTTGAATGACTTGTGGTAATTCAAGAAGCATTTCTTTCTTATTGATCCCTTTTACGAGCGCAGCATTTTCGAAACCTTTAAAATTTTGAACTTGTTTTCCACTGGTGAAAATAAAAGGAATTTCACGATTTTGATCTTTAAGAAAATCATAAACAGTTTGTGCGTTTCCTGGAGACATTGTGTGATCACAAAAAATAATATCTACGTTTGGAAATTTATTCAGCAGATCGATGGCTTCCATCCCATTTTGCGCGACGATAATATCGAAATTGTATTCACTTTCGATAAAAAATTTCATGATGTTTACGATGTCGACCTGGTCATCAGCAATCAGTGCGAGATGGGTATTTTTTAATTCGAGTTTTTTAGCGGCTGAGCTCAAGCAACGACTCGCAGTTTTGTAGTGTTATCAATAACTTCATCGTCCGAAATTAAGAAAAATTAAGCTGGTTTAGTGACAATCTTTACACTTGTCATTATTTCAGGTTCTGAGCATGTGAAATCAGTAGCTTAGCTACTTGGATTTGGCACTCCAAATGCAACAAAAAACAACATGTTAATCTTCTTAAAATACCTCAGCTACTTCTTGTTTGAGTTGCATGCTCAAGAGATTCCGCGCGAGATAGCGGCTTTAGGTGAAAAATTTATTCCCAACCAAAAATTTGAAATGGGTATGAAGAACACATGTCAGTATCAAGAACTCGAAAATGATCAATCGAAAGTAAAATGGGTAATAGAAGGAAAATTTATTCCTGGCATCGGTACTGTCACCAGAACCAAACTTGCATCTAACGAAAAAGATGCTGCTCTCAGAAAAGATGTTTTGATGAACGCGATTGCTATTGAGAATCAGAGTGACAGAGAAGCATATCTCGCCCAGGCTTGCTCCGGGTTAAGTTTTGAAGAAAAAGTCAGGCTTGGTCGTGGCTTGTTTGCCATGTTAAGCCCGGTTTACGACAGTTCAAAAATTCTGAGTAGCTCACAAACACTTGGTGATAACAAGGTTACTATTCAGTCTCAGTATCTTGCACTCAAGGATTACTACATTAATAAAAATCCCAATGCTCGTTCTGCTGTTTGCCGTCATGCTGCGATTGCTGTCAGCGATCTCTTAAGTATTTGTGGTATTCAAAGTAAAAGTGAAGTTTATGTAACAGCAGGTAACTCGGATGATATTGTGGATATTAACGATTTTATTCCAAAAGATTATCGACCGAGCGATTATCAAATATTAGGTTTTGCCACCCAAGAAGCCTATATTCAAAATTATTATCAGACTCATGGTTTTCAGAATGAAGCAGAATTTAAAGCAAGTTATAAAAAAGTTTATGAAGATTATCGAGATGAAGTTAATAAAAGAAGTCCTGATGCCTTTTCTAGTATGCATCAAGCTGTTACGGTTCAAGATCCCAATTCTAGCGCAAAGTATTCCATCAATTGGAGTGATTTAGATAAAGTCGAGAGTAATTTTGCAGGTCTGGCCACTTACTTGAGCTCAGATGGAATTCGAAATACTGGTTTGGGTAATTTTATTTATTCTCCAGAGGGAGAATTTAAAGGTTATATTCGAAATGATCTTGGAAACTTGGTAGGTAGAGCTTTTGACGATCAACAAGCGATGATGAATACATCTCCTTATGATTATCTTGAGTTTTCTGCCAAGGCCGATCGTCGATACGCTGATTATAAAATCAAGCAGGTGGTCGCAAACACCGAAAAAAATCATTTTAACTCGACTTCATTTTTAATTAGTGATGACAGTAATTCCAATGAAAAAAGCTATGAACGTTACCGCGTCGGACTGCTTTATTTTAATCGGACTGAAGCACCAACGGAAGATTACGGTCAGCTCAAACAAAACGGCGGAGTAATCTATTTTGATGGCGACTATATTCGTTCATTCCCGATTACTAAAAAGACCAATCAATTAGCACTTAATCTTGGCCTAGGAATGACGACTGAGCTTAGTTATATTCACTCGAAAACAGAGATTGATGATGATGGGGGAATTTCTGGCTCTAATCTTTTACGCCCGAGTGCAACTTTGCAATACAAAAACGAGTCAAAGGGAATTTCTGCCCGCGTGACAGGATTATTAAATTCTCACGTCTTTATTGATACACATCCTTTAACGGATAAAAAAAGGTTAGTGGCAGGAACTCAAAATAGCGTCATTTCTGCTGAAATAAATAAGAAAACCAGTCACGCTGAAAGTGTCGGATTACAATTTCGTTCTATCAGAAATATCGATCAAATCAATAATCAGTATTTGCTTCATTATTTATTTGAAAATACTAAATGGGATGTGGGAATTAGCCATTTCAAAATTCTTGAAGCGCAAAAAGATATGCTTCTTTTTCTGCAAGTTGGTCATGATATGCGCGTGTTACGTATACCAACTTCGGCCTCACTTCAAATTCAACGAGATCCAAAACAAACCAAAACCTATATTGGTGGCAGCTTACAAATGACATTAAATTCAGGGCCTACAAAACGACGCTAAATAATTGTAAAGAAAAGCTTAAGAAAGTCTGTTATTTTGATGGCTTAGTGTGGCATTTTTTACATTATTTTTTGTTTATTCCTAGTTTTAACTCTCTGAAAAAGCGTAGATCCGTGCAAACTCCATATTCTGGGTTATAGTAAGTAAAGGTTAAGTCCTCTTAACTTCAAGGACATCTATGTTGGGCCGTTTACATACATCCTTATTGATTCTGGTGACAATCGTAGGTTGTAGCGGTGGCTTTGCTCCCAATAATGGTGGGTCGACTAGCACTCCAAGTTTCAATTTAACTTCGCTCTCTGGTAATCCGGCCAATACTGTGTCACCTAATTTTGAAGTGAGTGGCAGTGTGGTGGTTGGTGATGATATCACCATCTATGTTGATGCAACTTGTACCAATGCTTATGCTAGTGGTTCTTTCACTGGTGATCCAACCGTTTATGGTGGTGGATTTTTACCAGATGGTTCTTACCCAATTTACGTAATTTTCACTTTAAATTCGATCGGAGGAACTGTTACTCCATGTGTGTCGGCCGGTTTGAATTTTGTTGTTGATACAGCAGCGCCGAGTGCTCCATCAGGATGGAGTTTAAGTTCACCAGTGAATGCGAGCACTAGTAATGACATAACTCCTGTTATCTCGGGCAGTGGACTTTCAGCTGAAAATGGTTCTCAAGCACGAGTTTATATTAACGATGCTAGTTGTTCCGCTCCTAATTTAGTAGGAAGCGATATCATCTCAGGCGGAAATTTTAGTGTGAATACCATTACGTTGGCCAATGATGGTTCAGATGATGGAGCATTAAATTTTTATGGACTCATTGAAGACGTTGCAGGCAATACATCAAGCTGTACGAATTTATCGCTTGCTTATACTTTGGATACCACTGGCCCGATCGGACATAGTCTAGCGATCAATGCAGGAGCACCTGTCACTATTACAGCAGCTGTAACATTAAATTTAGTCGCACCAGGTGCGGTTGATATGTATGTAACAGAAAATGCAACTTGTGCTTCAGGTGGAAGTTGGGAAACATTTAATGCGACTAAAGCTTTTACGCTCACGAATTTAAATACGACGGCCAATGTTTATTTTAAGGTACGAGATGCTGCGGGTAACGCCAGTACATGCGTTGGGGATTCGATTCTGCATGATAATCTCTCTCCTGCCATTATCAGTACTTCACAACCAAGTAATGCTGCTTACTCTACTGGAAATAACTTAGATTTTACGGTG
>JAEUWD010000007.1 GCA_016786485.1 Bacteriovoracaceae bacterium
CTTGCGAGATTAAAACCTCAGCTTGGCGTAGTTTGGTGATGATTTCTTCTTCTGAGAATCGTTTTTTTGGCATAATTCACTCCTTATCATAAGTGCAGTCTAGCACTCAAGTTTTGGAACGAAAAATGGGGGTTGGCTCACCTGTTTTTATCTACTGCATCTAAATGAGCGTACATAATTTTTCTACGTTTTGAGTAGCAAGGTATTGCACCCTTTGTTTCTACTTTCAATGAACCATTTCTTGCAAAATAAAATGTTCTAATTCCGAAAGGCTTACCTGACCATGCAATATCGGAGACAAATTTCTCTTTAAAACGTTTTTGAATTTTTTCAACCAATGCATATCCTCTCGGATCATCTAAAACAATGTCATATTTTTTAAAATTAATTTCATTAATAGAGTACTCATCAATAAATGTTGTATTACCTGAATGGTCTTGATCATAGTGCAAGAAACAAACTCCGCCGAGAACATCTACGGTTGGAAAAACTGACTTTGATTGCTTAAAGTGTTGTATGGTTTTAATTTGGTTTGAATTGATTATTTTTTCTCTAAAATCTTCAACCCCTTTCCCTGCAGTGAACCATCTTGAAGGAATAACAACAATAAATTGATTTACATTTTTGTTGTCCATTAAAGAATTCACAAAGTGATTATAAATTGCAGTTGCACTTCCTCCAAACCCTCCATCAGACTCTTGGTATGGCGGATTGCCAACAGCTACAATTTTTTTGCTTCCTGCTTTTGATTTAATGTAATCAATCATAGATTTGAACTCCTTATCAAATTTATCTTGATCTAAACGGCCATCTTCTTCAGATACATAGTGACCATCTCGAATTATGTGGTTATATTTTTCATTATGACTTACTTCATTGCCCAAAAAAGTTCTTAGACTTAGTCTGTGATGGCGTTCATCTGGTGCCATTCCAAAGTAACGATTAGACTCATAGATTTCTTTCGTAACGATATCCAAATCTAGTACAGTTTTTTTTGATCTAGCTTTGCAGCTTAAAAATGCGCAAGCAAGAAGTAGTTCTCCAGCCTTACAAAAAGGATCAAAGAAAACGACATTCTCATCAGCAAATACTTCTTCGCCAAGAAGAGAGACCATTTCTAGAGCTTTCTCCATGCGTAGAATAGGCTGATCTCGGCCAATTACATTTCCAAGTACATCAACTACGTGTGCTGTGGGTTTTAAATCCAATACACCCATCTACTCATGCTCCTAATTCCAAGGTTACATTGTTTTTCTTTTCTATTAATACAGCTTTAGCAAAGTTAAAATCTTCAAAGCCTTTCATCTTTCCGCTTGTAAATGCTTGAATGAATTTTACTGATCTTTCATGTTCAAGAGGAACCGTCTTAGACCTTTCACATGATTCATAAAAAGTAACCCATGTTAGATCAAAATCAAGTTCATGATGTCCATTTTTTGAAAGCCATTTTGAGCCCGACTTAGTTAAACAAGCATTAGCCTTAGCATCTTTATCTGTGCTCAATGCAGAAAGTGTTTCATTCTCATAGATATGCCATTTAAGTGCAGACATTACGTGAGCGAAGAACTCTTTATGTTTTGATATTAGGCTAACTTTGTTGTTGAAATTTAATTTGTTCATTAGGAACGTAATAGACTCATGCAATACACGAGACCGAGTATTCTCAATGTTCTCTGAATCGATATCTATGGCCCATAGAGTGTTAATGGCATTTGCTACAGCATAGAGAGGTGCTTCTTTTGATTTTCCAAAGCCTTGAGTAATTGCTTTCTTATAGATCGCTTCTAATCTTCTTTTATAAATGGGTAATACAATGTTCCCATGGCCACAACATGGTTCAAAGAAAACGATATCTTCGTCAGACCAAAAGTTTTTCTTATCTTTTGCAAGCAGATCAAGCATTTCTTCAACGTATGATTCAGGAGTGAATACTTCTCCTAGATCTTGAATCCGCTTTTTACTACGATGATTGAGAGTTGATAAATTTCTTTCCATATACTTCCATGTAAATAAAATTTAGATCTATCTATAGTTTTTTTTCGGAAATTCTCATAAAAAGGATAAAGTTTTGATCTCTTAAATCATTTTGGGGAATTATTTGCCACGTGGTTTCCGAGACTTCATTTAAACTTCATTTTTGAGACATGTTTTTAAATTGTATCTACTCAAACTGAGTAAATACGGCCAGTCGATACAAAGTCTTGCAAACCCCGTTATTTTGAGTGATTTCCAGTGATATTGGTAAGTGAGCTTAGAGAACTTCTCATGTCTAGGTTATTGTTATTATTGAAAATAAAAAAGGACTCAATGAGTCCAGTTTTAAGTGTTTCGTGTGGTGGAGGTGGCGGGAATCGAACCCGCGTCCAAAGATCTTTCCGGTGAAGATACTACGTGTGTAGTTTACAGAGAGGCAAACGCTCTTTCGAATTTTTGTGAAAGTTCGCAAAACCTCGGTAGTTGGTTAAGGACGCCACCGACCAGTCCTGAACATTTTGATTATCGTGAGACACACAACTCACTTTACCGATTTGTTGTTATTGGAGTCGGCCCCTCAATGTAAGCGTAGTACTAGACTAGGCTGCCATAGCGAAGTTTTGTTCGCCAAATAAAATTTGATCCCCTTTTTACGAGGCCTGGTGATCAACCTCGACACGCATCTGTCACTTTCTAGGTCCCTGTCGAAACCAGTGCACCCCCGAATCTATCAGTTTAATCTAAAGCAGCTTCTTGATCTTGTCTTCAAAAAAATCTAAACTCCAAAGTTCTAAAGACTGTGCCTGCTCTGCCCTCAAAAATTTTCTCACATCTGCTTTGATATCCGGCCAATTGAGCGATTTTACTCTTTTAAGTAATTCCTCTTTTAAAAAACTTTCATCCAAATGCAGGTCTTCTCCTTTCCATGGGCCAAGTTGCTTTAAGGCATTTTCTAATAATTTTAAATTTGGTACATATCGATTTTTCACATACCAAGAAAAATCATACCAATCTCGTCCTTTAGAATATTCTCTACATAATAGTGCATGAATTTTCCCTGACATTAAACTAGGAATATCATAAGCCAAAATTGAATAATCTTCAGGAAAACCGATATATTCTACTTTTTCAACAGCACCAATCGGAGGATTCGTATCGATTTCTACCTTGATCTTAATTTTCTGTCGCTCATCTTGTCGATGCTTGAAAGTGAGGACTTTTTTTATCGAATCATCTTTGAGAAATCTACCTTGGACGCTTTTATCATTAAGATCCTTATCATCGATATTAAGATCATAGCCATAAGGCTTCATCACCACCATCGCCTTTTCTAAATACATATCGAGATTAAAATCCATGGCAGTACTTCTGGTTGAAAAATCGAGATCCTCAGAAAAACGATCGAGATCATGCACAATTCTCAAGCAGGTTCCTCCAATAAAACAAGCCTTTTCAAAAAAACCAACTTTATAAAGAGCATACAAGGCCACTTCTTGGGTAATCTCTTTGAGGGCATTTAATTCATCCTCTGGCGTTTTTTTTTCGTAATAATTATCTAATCTGTTTTGAATAATATCTTTCACATTAAATCCCTCACTAAAATGGTTGCCAGTGTTCTCGTTGTTTTCTTTTTATAGAGCTCTCCAAGTTGCAGAATCTCTCCGGCTTTAAAATTCATCAGAATTTTTTTTAGTTCTTCTAAATCAATTCTAAAATCATTTTCTAAATCTTCTGCAGTTCGGTAGAGTTTTCGCCTGACATTAATAAGATCAAACAAGGCCCGGATAGCATTCGCAATTTTAGCTTCAGCGATTTCATTTTTTTCAACCCCCAAATAAAATGGCACTATCGCAGAATGGGTAAAACTGAATCTGCCCATCGAGTTTTCAAAAATAACATTCTTGCTCAACGATACGGACGTGACTTCATAAACAGCTTCAGGGATTAGACCATGGTGTGATAAGGCAGATTCAAATGAAACAAAACTATGTAAGACTAATTTATTGGCCAGTTTAAATTGCGAAAAACCATAATTTCCTTGCCTCCTAGGAGCTAGCGAATAAAGTCCCCTTCTATATCGCACTAAATTTTTTTTCTTTAAATGATAGGTCAGCGAATTATAGATGGTTGATAAATCTTTATCCCGAAAAACGAGCTTGAGATCATCATCCGTAAATAAGAGCATTTTTAAATTTTCTTCGACTCTATCTAAAAAATCAGCGCTCATTTTTACTCCAATAACTACGATTATATCATATTTTATGGATTACTATTTATATTTTTACAGCCATTAACTACAAATAAGTCATAGTTAATGGATAAAAAAATAAAAACATAATAATTTCAGTTACTTACCCGCAATAAAAGAAATAAGCAATCAAAAATTCACCCAATTTTTCTTCGGTAGCCAGGTAATCGTATTCTCATCAGTGGCGTTTTCGTTGCCCTCTTCTACCTTCCGCTTAATCTCTGAATAAACATTGGAAAGCGAAGGCCCAAGTCTTTTACCAATCCGGTTATTATGAATATCCATTTTGTCATGTTTGGCCGTCGGATCTCGCTCACTTATTAACGTGAAAAGATCAACGGCTTTGGGTGAGATATATTTCGAAACATAAGCTGAAGCCAGAGTATGGCGAAGGGCATCTTGCTGACCACCACGATAACCTTTAAAACCAGAATTCATAGCAATCAAATGCATTAAAAATATAAATGATAATACCAAAATAACAGGCAGACTTAAAAGAATGATAATCTTTTTTTTCATGGATAAATCTCTTAAGCCACACGCTGACGCGCACGCCACAGATCATACTCGGCTTGGATTTGAACCCACATTTCTGCAGATGTCCCAAGCTTATCTTCTAGTACCAGTGCAAACTCAACTGAGATAGACCTTTTGCCGTTTACTATTTCATTAATTTTTCGGTGTGAGCAGCCACAAAGCTTGGCCAAAGCGGTTTGGCTTAGCCCCATTTCTTCCATATAAAGTTCAGCCAAGACCTTCCCTGGATGCATTGGTAATGGATTATTAATCATATTTATTACACTATACCGTATAGTGTAATAAATCAATCTTAATCATTTATAGCATGTAGCGATTACAAACCCTATTTATCCGACTGATTCACTCGTGAGTTTTTCGATTATGAAATCACCTTTTTTCGCCGATATATTCATGATGCCTAAACTACTGATTGTCCTCATATTCATTATGGTTTTTATCTTCGAAGTTC
This sequence comes from Bacteriovoracaceae bacterium, assembly GCA_016786485.1. Lineage (GTDB taxonomy): Bacteria > Bdellovibrionota > Bacteriovoracia > Bacteriovoracales > Bacteriovoracaceae > JAEUWD01. The sequence continues at coordinate 5,211 of JAEUWD010000007.1, forward strand.
GCGCTGAGTTTATTGGCGGTGGCAAGCAAGATAACGATAAACTCTTTGTGATTCGGTACGAAGTGAACCAGGAGCATGAGGAACTTAAAGGTAGTTGTACGGGAACACACCTCTCACCTGATTGGGTGATCACTGCCGCTCATTGCGTGACTAATGTGGTTGAGAATTCGGTTGAACCGCTGATTAGCATCGAACTGGCACTAAAAGCGGGAGTCGAATTTAAAACTGGCGTGGTCAAGCGAGTTATCGTCAATCCCGAATATATAAAAAATGAGACCGCCTGGCAGCGACTTTCGCTTAAAAAGTTACTTTCCGCTTATGAAAAAAATGCCACCGAAAAATATCAGAATCTTGCCATGGCCAACGATACTGCTTTGATTGAGTTGCAAGGTAATAGCTGGAATGGAGTTCAATTTCCGAAAATCGCAACACCGAAAAGCCTAGTGGGTGAAGTGGATGAAATTAATATCAGCGGTTATGGTGATCACTATACTGTCTGGTCGAAAGAAGATGATCAATTTATCGATCAAACTGATGAAAATATTCAAGGATTGCAAAGTGGCGACGTAAAACTCACTTGCACGCTGAGTGATGATTATTTTTATCAGTTTCCAGCGGTCGAGAAAATTCTGAATGAATCACAACACATTCAGCCTTTTTATTATTTCACCTCCACCATTACCCACGTGATTGAGAATGAAAAGAGTAAGGTGAGCTTTAATCAAGCAACACTTTTTGATGGCGATTCAGGCGGTGGTGGTTTTATTAAAACGGATAACGGTCAAACACTACTTGTTTCGATTAATTCAAACACCCTTGATTTAGGCGCTGATAAAGCTGAACTGAGGATAGAGAGAAATGGGAAAATCATAAATATAGCGGCCAATAATATGGAAGCTGCCTTTAGCGCTGGTTGGGGTGACCCGAGTGTCGACGTGAAAAAAATTTCTGAGGCAAAAAAAATTCTTAAAGATCATAAACTCTTAGATGCCAAAGGAAATCTCCTGCCCGATGTGAAAATCAAACGAGCATATACGAACGAGCAAGGTAACGTTCTCACGAATATTTTATTCCCCACCAACCAAACTTTTTTAAAACAGTATTTACCCGCCAACACATTTCAAGCTGTTAAGTAACTTTTTTGGAAAATTCTTCCACCGAATACTAACGAGGTTTAGTCAAATCGCTTAATCCTCGATGGGTAGTTACTTAATAAAATTATTAACCACAGGAGAACAAAATGACATTAACAAAAAGCATTTCACTTTTCTTCGTTTTCTTTGCACTAGTTGGCTTCAACTCAGATGCAAAAGCTAGCAGAGTAAAAGAGTACAAAAACCAACGTGCAGAACTGGTTGAACTAGTTTCTGGTTCAGCTAAAAAAGTGAGCTATGAACTTGGTAACGATTCAATCGGCGAATACGTTCGCGTTTCTTTCAAAGGCAAACTAGTGGATAAACTAGACGTTTTCTCTGAACAACCAGGCGGCATCGATTCAACGATTGCAGTTACCGCCGATGGTGACACAAAAACGCTAAGCCTAACTATCTACACAACTGATCTTGAGAAATGGACACCAGGTGAAAATCTTCAAACTTCTGAAGGTCGCTCGTTTCCAAAATTCTTAGATGGTGAATCTTTTGACTATCTTTGGGGCTTCAACATTAAAGATGGTAAAGCTCAATTCTACCTAGACCCAGGTTATAAAGTTGTAGGTATCTACTTCAACCTCAATACTGTTGGAAATTTAATTTCAAAAGTTAACGCTTTCAAAAATAAAATCCCAGTTCTAAAAGACATTATTGGTGATATCAACTCTATCCCATACGCAATCAAAATTAAGAAGCAAAAAGTCGCTCGTATCTACGCTCTAGCTAATGATACAAATGGTACAAACAGTGGTTTCTTACTATTAATTGACCACGATAAATTAAAAGCTGCTATCAAGAAATAGTTTGATGGTACTCAGAGGGGCTCACGTTTGTGGGCCCCTTTTTTTTGTAAAAAATTGGCCAAAGATTGAACCGCCGTAAACAGCGCATCCTGTTCTTCATCTAAATCAAAGATTGAATCCACGTGATGAAAAATTTTATGACTTTCTTGGTGAATAATATCGACTTCCACAAAAAAAGATTTTTTGAGTTTATTGATCACAACTCTCCCTAAATAATGCGGATTATTTTCTAGCGGGAGATAGTGCTCCTGTGGATATTCTTCTTTGTCTAACTTATGCATAAAATTTTCCCTTTCGACCCAACCTACCCCATGATATCTTGAGAATCTATGAAAAAAGCACTTTGCTGGCTCCGTCGCGACCTAAGACTGCAGGATCACGCTGCTCTTTCAGCTGCTACAGAACAAGCTGATCAGGTTGAGCTGGTTTTTGTTTTCGATAAAAAAATCTTAAAAGACTTACCAAAAAACGATCTTCGTTTGAGTTTTATTTATCAGAGTTTAACCGAAATTGAAAAGCTTGCTCCCATTCATATTCTTCACGGTGATCCCGTTGAAGAAATCCCTAAACTCTTTTCACACCTCAAGGCCGAGGCATTGTTTTTTAATCGTGATTATGAACCCTATGCCAAAGAGCGTGATCAAAAAGTCAAAGAACAGATAGGCCACGATCGCGTTTTTGATTTTAAAGATCATGTTATTTTTGAATCTCATGAAGTGCTCAAAGATGATCGTACACCTTATAAAGTTTTTACTCCCTATAAAAAAAGATGGTTAGAAAAATTTCAAGAGCAAGGCCAGAATATTTCTGAATTCAAGGTTAACTTAAAAAAAATTTCACGTACCAAAACCGAAAAGACACTTACAGATTTTAACTGGGCGCTAACCGAGCTACCAATTCTCACTGGCGGTCGCGGCCAAGCGTTACAACAGCTTAAACGTTTTGAGAAAGCGATTGCCGATTATGATAAGCAAAGAGATTTTCCTGCACTTGAAGGGACTTCAAATATTTCGACCTATATTCGACATGGTAATATCTCCGTGCGCGAACTCTTACGGGCTTCATACGCTGGAAAAAGCAAGGGCCATGAGATATGGAGGTCGGAGCTCATCTGGCGCGAGTTTTATCAAATGATTCTCGATCGTTTTCCGCATGTGGCACGTGGAGCGTTTAAGCCAGAGTATGACAAGATTAAATGGCTTGGTAGTGATTCAGACTTTCAAGCTTGGTGCGAAGGTCGTACTGGTTTTCCGATTGTCGATGCGGCCATGCGCTGCTTGAATCAAACAGGTCTCATGCACAATCGCTTGCGTATGATCGTCGCAAGCTTCCTCTGCAAAACACTACTGATTGATTGGCGACGAGGTGAAAAATATTTTGCTGAAAAGCTCTTGGACTTCGATCTGGCCGCCAACAATGGTGGATGGCAGTGGTCAAGTTCTTCAGGTTGTGACGCCCAACCGTACTTTCGAATTTTTAACCCAGAACTACAAA
>JAEUWD010000011.1 GCA_016786485.1 Bacteriovoracaceae bacterium
TAAAAAGAAAAAAATTGATAAGACTCAAGAAACATTTTTTGATTCAAGTTCACTCATTGAAACGATCACTGTTCAATCAAAAGAAAATAAAATTCATCATCCAGATAAAGAATATTTTGAACATATTATTCATTCGATCGAAGATAAACTTACTGAATTTAAAATTGTGGGAAGAATTATCAATGTTTTAAAAGGTCCAGTCGTTGATACGTTTGAACTTGAGCTAGGCTCAGGAGTTAAAGTATCGAAAGTTACTTCACTCACAAAAGATCTTGGTTTAGCTCTAAGCGGAGCTCCGATTCGTATGGTTTACCCAATGAAAGGTAAAACGACGATGGGTATTGAAGTACCTCGAAATCCTCGTGAAATTATTTATCTCGATGAAGTTTTAAAGAGTCAGGATTTTGCGAGTTCACATTTACGTTTGCCAATAGCCATGGGCAAGAATGCCTTTGGTGAACCATTTGTCGTCGACTTGGCAGGCATGCCACACATGCTAGTTGCCGGAGCAACCGGTGCTGGTAAATCAGTTTTTATTAATACTTTGTTAGTTTCATTATTAATTAAGTTATCACCGCAAAAAATGAAATTGATTCTGATCGATCCAAAGCAACTTGAGTTGGCGCTTTATTCAACGCTGCCACATTTGATACTACCAGTTATTACGGAAGGTAAATCAGCGGCGATGGCCTTGTTATGGGCCTGCCAAGAGATGGAGCGACGATATTCAATTTTAAAAGAATTAGGCGTGAGAAATATCGAAGGCTTCAATAAAAAATTAGAAACGATGGATGAAGCTGGTATTACTCGCATTAATCAATTCTACACTGACACAGAAAAAGGCTACGAACTACCGTATATCGTTATCATCGTGGATGAGTTTGCAGACTTAATTCTTACCAAAATGGGTAAAGATATCGAAATCAACATCTGTCGTTTGGCGGCTAAGGCCCGAGCAGCAGGTATTCACTTAGTACTTGCGACTCAGCGACCGTCAGTAGATGTCATTACGGGTTTAATTAAATCCAATTTCCCGACCCGCGTTTCATTCCGGGTAAGTTCAAATATCGACTCTCGCACTATTCTCAATGCTCAAGGTGCTGAGATGTTATTAGGTATGGGGGATATGTTGTACAAGCATGGGGTTGAGATGATGCGCTTGCACTCGGCTTATGTTGATGAAGAAGAGATAGAAAACCTCGTAGGAAAACTAGCAGAAATACCGAATGAATATGACCAAGCCGCCCTGGATTTCGTTCAAAATGATGGGGAATTAGACCCGATGTCCCTGCCAGAGGGTGTGAGTTATACTCCAAGTGCAGATAGTGACGAACTTTTTGGCCAAGCTGTTCAGGTGGTTATGGAGCACCGTCAGGCCAGCGCCAGTATGCTTCAGCGACGCCTAAGAATTGGTTATAACCGTGCTGCGAACTTGATTGAACAAATGGAAGAAAAAGGCATTGTGGGACCTCAACAAGGCTCAAAGCCACGTGAGATTCTCTCAGGCGGAAACCACAACCTGTAACGCAAAGCAAATTCACTCTTTTTCCAGCAGATTAAACCCCTCAAACCCTTGTCTTATTCCCTCTGATCATGCTATGTTCCACCCATTATAAACGTCATTCACCCAATATTGGTTGGTCCGGTAAAACGGCATGGGTGATTTGCCAAACCACCAAGGAGAAAATTATGTCTAAGTTAGCGTTAAAAGATCTGCTTCAAGCTGGAGCACACTTCGGTCACCAAACTGCAAAATGGAATCCAAAAATGAAGAAATACGTTTTTGGCGAAAGAAACGGTATCTACATTATCGATCTTCAACAAACAGTTCCACTAGCTGAAAAAGCTTACAACTTCATCAAGACAACTGCTGAGCAAGGTAAGTCAGTTCTTTTCGTAGCTACGAAAAGACAAGCTTCTGCTGTCGTTAAAAAAGCGGCTGAAGATTGTGGCGCTTTCCATGTTACTAGCCGCTGGTTAGGTGGGATGTTAACGAACTATAAAACGATTGCTCTTTCAATTGATAAACTACGTAAAGTAGAAAAAATGAAAGAAAATGGTGACTACAAATTGTTAACTAAAAAAGAACAATCAAAAATTGAAAAAGAAGTTACTAAGTTAGAAAAGAACTTAGGCGGGATTAAGAATATGAGAAAACTTCCAGGTGCAGTTTTCATCATCGATCCAAATAATGAAAAAATTGCCATTCAAGAAGCAAAAAACTTAGGGATTCCAGTTGTCGCAATCACAGATACAAATTGTGATCCAACTGATGTTGATTATGTTGTTCCAGGTAACGACGATGCGATTAAATCAATCATGACTTTCACAGATTATTTCGCTCAAGCGGTAAACGAAGGTTCAAGAAAAGTGAAGCGTGAAGCTGGTTCAGCTGATATGGAACGTGACATTTCTTTAGAGCGTGAAATTCTTGAGAAATATGAAAACGACATCGAACTTACAAGTGTCGATGAAGAAGAAGAGCTAGAATAATTTTTTTAAACTAAGGATATAGAGATGACTCAAGTTTCAGCTACAGATGTAAAAAACTTAAGAGAAACGACTGGTGCCGGGATGATGGCTTGTAAAAAAGCGCTTGAAGAATGTTCAGGTGATTTTGAAAAAGCAATCGATTATCTACGTGCTAAAGGTCTAGCGGCTGCTGCAAAAAAACAAGGCAGAATCGCGGCTGAAGGTATCGTTGGTGCATTAGTTCAAGGAACTATTGGGACAATTGTTGAAGTTAATTGTGAAACTGACTTCGTTGCGAAGAACTCTGACTTCCAGAAGTTCGTTCAAGACGTTTCAGCTCATATTGTAAAAAACAATCCAGCTGATTTAGATGTTTTGAAATCACAAACTCTTCTTGGCGCGAAAGTAACTGTTAACGATGCAATCAATGAAGCTACACTTAAAATCGGTGAGAAGATTGATATCCGTCGTTTCACAACTTTCAAACTTAACGGAAGCGGTAAAATTGGTTCATACATTCATAACGGTAAAATCGGTGTTCTAGTTGAAATGAATACAGATAAAGATGTGAATTCAAATGCTCAGTTCAACGAATTAGTTGGCGATCTTTGTTTACACGTAGCCGCAGCGGATCCACGTTTTTTATCTGCAAGTGATATTGATGAATCTTACAAAAATCGTGAAGCTGAAATCTATGCCACTCAGTTAAGAGAGCAAGGTAAAGACGAAAAAATGATTCCAAATATCGTTAAAGGTAAATTAAACAAACTTGCATCTGAAGTTTGTTTACTTGAACAAAAATTCGTTAAAGATCCAGACCAATCAATTAAGCAATTAGTTGAAAACGTGTCTAAGGCGATTGGAGCGAAGATTACAGTTGCGCGTTTTGCTAAACTGAACTTAGGTGAAGGTTTAGAGAAGAAGCAAGACAATCTTGCTGACGAAGTCGCAAAAATGACTAATAATTTATAATCAAAACAACACGGGGCCTGTTAAGGCCCCTTTTTTTTGGAGTTCTTCGTGAAGTACAAGAGAATCCTCTTAAAACTTTCAGGTGAAGCGTTAGCGGGTAATCAAGGTTACGGTGTTGATGGTGAAGTTTTAAAAAAAATTAGCTCTGAAATTGTCGATGTTCATAAAACAGGTGTTGAGATAGCGATTGTTGTTGGTGGTGGAAACATTCACCGCGGGATTGCAGGTGCTACCGCTGGTATGGACCGAGCTACTTCTGATTATATGGGTATGATGGCGACAGTCATGAATGCGCTGGCCCTACAGGATGCTATTGAACAGCACGGGGTTTATTCTCGAGTGCTTTCGGCCATTGAAATGAAAGAAGTGGCAGAACCTTATATTCGTCGACGTGCTATGAGACACTTAGAGAAAAAGCGTGTGGTTATTTTCGCCGCGGGTACTGGTAATCCATATTTTACAACTGACACAACGGCAGCTCTTCGTGCCAATGAAATTCATGCGAACGTTATTATGAAAGCGACTAAAGTCGATGGTATTTACGATAAAGATCCGCATAAGCATAAAAATGCGACGAAGTTTGATCAACTTTCATACATTGATGTTTTAAACAAAGGCATCAAAGTCATGGATTCAACCGCGATTACACTTTGTATGGATAACGATATGGATATTATTGTTTTTGATATGTTTAAACACGGCAACATTCAAAAAATTGTTTCTGGCGAGATGGTAGGAACATTAGTAACTAAACTTTAAAAATCACAGGAGTATATATGATTGATCAAATCAAAAGAGAAATGAATGACCTTATGTCGAAAGCGATTAAGTCATTTCAAACTAATTTATCTAAAGTAAGAACTGGTAGAGCAAATGCCAACGTTCTGGATGGGATTATCGTGGATTACTACGGCACTCCAACTCCGATTAAACAAGTTGGCCAAGTTTCAACTCCAGAAGCTCGTTTATTACAAATTCAGCCATTTGATAAAAGTATTATGGGCGCCATTGAAAAAGCGATCCTTGGAGCGAACATTGGTTTAACCCCATCGAACGACGGTAACCTTATTCGTATTCAATTTCCGGCCTTAACTGAAGATAAACGTAAGGACCTCGTTAAAGACGTAAAGAAGCTAGCGGAAGAAGCGCGTGTTCTTATTCGTAATGCTCGCCGTGATATGAATGAAAAAATTAAAGCTGGCGAAAAAAATAAAACAGTTAGTGAAGACGAATCAAAAAAATATCAGAAAGAAGTCCAAGATATTACAGACAAGAACACCAAACAAATTGATGATCTCGTTGTAGCTAAAGAAAAAGAACTTCTAACAATCTGATGGCAAATTTACCGAAAAATGTCGCAATCATTATGGATGGCAATGGCCGTTGGGCACAGAAACGTTTGCATCCAAGAGTATGGGGACATGTTCGCGGTTCATTTGTCGTTAGTGATATTGTTGAAGAAGCTCAAGATCTTGGTCTAAATTCCTTAACTTTGTTTGCTTTCTCGACGGAAAACTGGAGTCGTCCCGTTAGTGAAATAAAAGTTTTGATAAAACTATTGGATAAATTTTTAGCACGAGAGACAGGCCGAATTCTTGAAAATAAAATTCAATTTAAAGTGATTGGTAATCTCGAGTCACTTCCGGCAGTACTACGTTCGCGTATAGCAGGCTTAGAAACACAAACAGCTGCTCACACTGGCCTAAAGTTAATTTTTGCTTTTAATTACGGTGGTCGGAGTGAAATTGTTAACGCGGCGAATTTAGCAATTGCAAGTGGCAAACAAGTACTAACAGAGAACGATATTTCTCAATTTTTATACCAACCAGCAGTCCCAGAGATTGATCTTTTAATTCGAACCAGTGGTGAACAGCGAATTTCGAACTTTTTATTGTGGCAATTGGCCTATTCGGAATTAGCTTTTACTAATTCTTTATGGCCCGACTTTTCTAAAATGGAATTTCGATCTATCATTGAAAATGTATCCACTAGACAGAGACGTTTCGGTAGTTATGAGAAAGCCAGTAGTTATACGGATATAGCGAATAGGGCCCAGGAACACCAGCTCCAATTTAAGGAAGAATTAGATCAATCCAATGACAAACACCAATCTTAGATTAATTTCAGCGGCAGTTTTACTCACAATCATTATTGGAGGCATGTTAATCGGCGCTCAAGCGTTGTTGGTTGTGGCCTTATTTTTCGGTGTTATTCTCGTCGATGAATTAGTGACAAAATTTGTGGTTGAGAGTCGCAAGTCATGGCAGTACATTTTCTCACAACTGCTTTTAATTGTGCCGTTTGTGACCATTCATTTTTTAGTCGATAAATTTCCATACTATGCTGAGCTTCGTTATGCTGCTCACATTTTAAATTTTATCCTTTTACTTTATCTAGTTAGTCGCCAAAAAATGGCAGCGCAATTTAAAAAACTTTTGGAGACGGCCCCATTTATTTTAGGTCTTTATATTTTAATTCCAGTCATAAGTTTAACTTCATTGATGAATGCGGCCAATTGGCGTGAGATTTTTTTGGGGTTGATTATCCTGAATTTCAGCGTCGACATTTTTGCTTGGTTTTTTGGTAAAAATTTCGGAAAACATAAATTATGGCCTGCAATAAGCCCGAACAAAACAGTCGAAGGTGCGGTCGGTGGAGTTGTCTGCTCGGTTATTTTAACTTCGATTTATAGTTACTACATGCTTCATATATTTGATCTTACTTCGATTTTGGCTTTTTTATTCATGGCGTGCTGTGCGCAAGCAGGTGATTTGATCGAATCAAAACTTAAGCGGCAATTTGATTTAAAAGATAGTTCTTCTTTGATTCCAGGTCATGGTGGGATGTATGATAGAGTAGACAGTCTGCTATTTGTTGGACCGTTTTACGCTCTTTTTATAGCAGCGCATTTCCCATCGATTTGGAGTTAGTATGTATTCAGTTTTAATTTTTTTAGTTTTCCTTGGACCTCTAGTCTTCTTTCACGAGTTAGGACATTTCTTATTTGCCAGATTATTTGGTGTAAGGGTGGAAACTTTCTCGATTGGTTTCGGTCCCAAATTATTTAGATTTAAAAAAGGTGATACGGAATATGTTATCTCGCTTATTCCTTTGGGCGGGTATGTAAAAATGTTCGGTGATGACCCTTTGAAAAAAGATGAAGTCAGTGAAGAACTTAGAAGTGTGGCTTTTACACATAAAACAAAGTGGCAAAGATTTTGGATTGTTTTCGGCGGTCCCTTGGCCAATTTTCTCTTAGCTTTTACCATTTATTTTTTTCTGACTATTGGTGGCGAAAAAGTTCCAGAGCCAAAAATTGGCTTAGTTCCAAAAGACAGTAAGTATTTTGCGTTAGGTTTGAGAACGGGAGATGTTCTATCGAAAATTAATTCAAAAGAAATTTTAAGTTTTGATGATCTCAATTTAGTTGATCATAAGATCACTTCATTTGAAGTGAAAAGAAAAGGTCAGTCATTAACTTTCCCAATTACCGATAGTGCGACTAATTTCATTACCGATTTGATGACTTTTCGCCAGCAGTTGCGTTTACCAATTGTGGTTAATCAAAAAGGTGAAACTTTTATTATTTCAAGAACTCAGGGGCAGGTGAATTGGAATGATTCTTTTGAACTCATTCAAGAAGAAGTTAATATTTCGTTGTACTTATATCCAGTGACGGGGAATTTAGAAGAAAAAGGTTTCAAGGAAAGTGCCGATTTTAAAAATGAGCGAGCGATAAAAGTTAAAACTGACCCAACGGATACTTTGAGAAAACAAGGTTACTTTGCTCTGGATTTAAAAGTTTTAAATATTGTTCCTGATTCACCTGCAAGTAAAGCAGGCTTGGCTTCAGGAGATATTCTATTAACCATCAGCAATAAAGTGATTAATAGTTTTGAGCAACTACGTGACGAATTACAAAAACAACAAGTAGGTCAGGAAATTAAAATTAATTTCCTACGTGAAGGCAAAGAGCAAGAAATTGCTTTGATTCCTGAAGTTCGAACAGAAAAAGAAACAACCATTAAAACCATTGGTGTTTACAGTGGTGCTAAGTTTGTTGAGTTTGAAATGGTGGAGAGTCCTCCCCGCGGTATTTTCGAATCAATTCATCTTTCTTTTTTAAGAACGCTAGATGGTATTGCAAAAACTTTTAACGGTCTTATGAGCTTAGTGCTAGGCCAGGTTTCAGTTAAAAATATTGGCGGTCCATTACTCATTGGTAAAGCTGCTACCGATTCACTCGATATCAGCCTTTCGTACTTCTTTAGACTGATGGCGATTATTTCGATTAACCTTGGTTTAATTAACTTATTTCCTATTCCGGTTTTAGACGGTGGTCATATCTTATTCTTATTATTTGAAGCGGTAAAACGTGGACCGATGTCGAAGAAGACTTTAGAGCTAGCACATCAATTCGGTTTTTCTATTTTGATGTTCCTGGTTGGTTATGCGCTTTATAATGATATCGTAAGGATTATTCAAAATTGAAAAAGCCTTCGCTCTATCTTTTTCTAGATACAACTTGTCACCTCACAATAGGGCTTTTGGATAACAAGTTTTCTTGGGTGAGTTACCAGCATCTTCAACACGAGAAAAGCTCGCAAGTTATTCATGAGTTAATTTATGAATTAGTGAAAAAAGCCAATGGCTCAATCAATGACTTGGCCGGTGTCTTTCAAGTTTCTGGACCTGGTTCTTATACAGGAATGCGAGTTGGTGAAGGTATTGCTCAAATACTTAGTTGGCAAGGCATTGAAAGCTTCTCTTTTTACCATTTTGAAGTTCCAGGACTTTTAGAAATACCAACAGGAATTTGGATATCGCGCGCTTTTAAAGGTGAATATTTTGGCCACCAATGGATGAAGAACAAGAACTCCTCGTCGCTCTACTCAGTTGATGCCTTGATGGCCAAGTTACGAGACAAAGATATGTATACACATTATTTAGATGATCTGAAGCTTGAGCTAAAGACGCCGGTTACATTGACCTCCAAAATGATTTATGAGCAGCCTCAAAAATTATTTTCCAGCATCGAAAAAAATAAGTTAAAAAGAGAATTGTATTATTATCGGGCCTTAGAGCAAGAATTTACCAAGAAGATCTAATGCATACGTTTATACCGAAAAAGATTTTATATTATATCGCTTTTTTTCTGATTTTTATTTTTCTCTTTTTTTCATTTTCATTTTTTCTTTTCTTGTCGATGGCCACAATCGCTATTCTCTATCTCTTTAGAAAAAAAGATTTACGCAATAATGACATTATCAAAAGAACGGATTCAACGATCTTAGCACCTGTGAATGGTGTGATTATTAAGATCAAAAAAGATAAGGAAATTAATGGTAGGCTTTATACTCAATTCACCATTATGATTGCGACGTTAAATGAGTGGGGCTTTTATCTTCCTGCTAGTTCGGAAGTGGAATCTTTGGAAAAAGTTGAAGGAAATAAGCTTTTCCGATTCGGCATGCTTCCGAGTAAGCACGAGTGGGACCTTAAGCGGCAGTATATTTTAAAACTTCAAACCAAACAGAAAAAAGATATTATTCTTAAAGTTTTTCCGTGTCGCGCAGGTTTTGAGCCGGACATTTGGATTAATCCAGGTGACCGGGGCATTGCAGGAGCTTGTTTCGGCTTAATGCCATTTGGTGGAATAGTTAGACTATGTCTTCCAAATCCGATAAACCTATTCGTGGAAGAAGGTGATTTGTTAGTAACGAGTGAAACCGTTATGGCCAATCTCCAAGAATAAATTATTAGGAGTTTTATGGAACATCGAAGAATAGCTTATTTTTTACCTAACCTTTTCACCGCACTAAACATGGCTTGTGGATTCGCGGCCATCATGTTGGCGATGAATGCTCAATTTTATAACGCCGTTATGTTTCTGATGCTGGGAGCCTTCTTTGATCTAGTCGATGGACGAGTGGCAAGATTAACGGGAACTCAGTCGAGTTTCGGGGAACAATTTGATTCCTTAAGCGATTTGATTTCATTTGGTTTAGCTCCATCTTTGATTTTTTACTTAAGATTCTTAACTCAAACGGGTCGAGTGGGAATGGTTGTCGCTTTTTTATTCGTTCTTTGCGGGGCACTGAGATTAGCTCGTTTCAATGCTAATATTGATAAAATTTCATCAAACTATTTTCAAGGATTACCAATTCCAGGAGCTTCAACCGCCCTGGTGGGATTTATTCTGTTATCGCTCGAGTTTGAACGTCTCTTTCCGTTTGAATACTTAGATTATGTAGCAATTATTTATCTGAGTTTTTATTCGCTACTTATGATTTCAAGCATCCCATTCCCATCGTTCAAAAATTCTCCATGGGTGAAAAAACATAAGAAGAAAGCACTCCTTATGACTTTTGGAGTCGTGGGTTTATTAGTTATTTACGAAGAGTTAATGATCCCAGTTCTTATCACATCGTATGTGATTCTTTCGGTTGGTTACTATGCTTTAAATCATAAAAAATTCGTTGGAATTTTTAGTCCAAGTACAACTCAAGAAAATGAAGACATCGAGTTGCCTTATGAGGATGAAACGGCCAATGAACACGCCCACTAAGCACTATTATTTTGTTACGCTTTCCTATAACGGTAGCGCTTATCTGGGTTGGCAAATTCAGAACGAAGGTCGCACGGTTCAGGGAACAATTAATAAAGTTTTAAAAGAAATTTCTAAGTCCGAAGACGTGAGAACCATTGGCGGTGGTCGAACCGATACCGGTGTTCATGCTCTGAACCAGACCTGTAAAATTGCAATGTATTTAGAAATTAAGCCAGAGAAATTAATTCTGGCGATGAACTCGCTTTTGCCACCAGACATTCGTATTTTAACCGCCAAAAAAAGTACTGAAGAATTCATGCCGACCTCAGATGCCAAGTCGAAAGAATATGGTTATTTTTTTACCAATCAAGAACAACCAACACCTTTTCAAAATACCCTTATGTCCAATTACACTTATAAATTGGATTTTAAAGCGATCGAAAAAGCCTGCAAGTTGCTCGAAGGAGAGCATGATTTTGTGAATTTTTTCACAAAAGGAACCGAGGTCAAAACTACAGTTCGAACCATTTTTAGCTGTCAGCTTAAAAAGCATGAAGGACATCATCTCTTTATCCCGGCTTATTACGAGCTCAATATTGTAGGAAGTGGCTTCTTGAAACAGATGGTCCGCCTCATTGTGGGCGCTCTTTGGGAGCTTGGTCGCGGCAAAATCACCCTCGATGACTTTAAAGAGGCTTTAGAGGGCCGCAAGTTGCGAAAAATAGGTCCTACTGCACCTTCCGACGGCCTATATTTAAAGCACATTACCTATTGAAATATTTGCCTTTAAGGGCATTTATGCTATGTTCCTAAAAAATTTACTATCACTTTAATTAACGAGGAATTCTATGAGTTATCAAGTCGAAACGATCAACAGCTGTACTAAGAAACTAATTTTTAATTTCGATTCAGTAGATCTATCAAAGCAAATCGATAAGGCCCTTCAAAATAAGCAAAAATCAGTGAACCTTAAAGGCTATAGAAAAGGTAAAGCGCCATTAGATATGGTTAAAAAACTTTACGGACCGCAAGTTGAAAACGAAGCACTTTATTCATTCGTTTCAGAAAAGTTTTTTGATGCGCTTGAAAGCGAAGGGATTAAAGCTGTTGGTTATCCAAACTTTGGAAACACAGAGTATAAACAAGAAAACAAAAGCGTAAAATTCGAAGCAACGGTAGAAACATTTCCAGAATTCGAAATTAAAAATTATAGTAAATTAGAATTCACGAAAGAAGCGGTTGAAGTTACTGAAAAAGAAATTGAAGATATGAAGAAAAATTATCTTTCAAGCAAAGCTGTCTTAACAGAAGTTAACGGCGCAAAACTTGAAAATGGTCATTCAGCTGTTATGAATTTCGAAGGTGAAAAAGAAGACGGTTCAAAACCTGCGAATATGGCCGGGAAAGAATTCGTGCTTGAAATTGGTTCAGGCCAATTTATTCCAGGATTTGAAGAGCAAATGGTTGGTATGACAGTAGGTGAGAAACGTACAATTTCTGTTGTTTTCCCAACTGATTATCAAGAAGAATCACTTCGTGGCAAACCAGTAAAATTCCATATTGATTTACTTGAAATCAAAGAAAAGAAAATGCCAGAGTTAACCGATGAATTAGCGGTTGAATTTGGTTTTAAATCAGCAACTGATATGAATGAAAAAATGACAAAAAATCTTGAGTACCAAAAAACAAGAAAAGTAGAAGAAAAACTACACCAAGAAATTCTTGAAAAACTAGTTAGCGAAAATTCATTCGAAGTTCCACGTGCTTTAATTGAACAACAAAAAGAAGCTATCAAAAAAGATTTAAGCAAAAACCTTCAAGCACAAGGCTTCAACGATGATATGTTAAATACATATTTCTCGAAGTGGACGGCGGATCTTGAAGATAAAGCAAACTTTCAAGTTCGTTCAGGTTTAATCTTAGATAAAATTGCTCGTAAGTATGGAATTGAATCAAATGAAGCAGACTTGGATCAGAAGCTAAAAGAAGTTTCTGAGCAGTCAGGCATGGAATTTGATAAGCTAAAAGGTTATTACAATTCAAACAAGACGTTAACTCAGAACATGCTTTACGTTATTCGCGAGGAAAAAACCTTCCAACGTTTGACTAAAGAAATGAAAGTTAAAACTAAGTAATTTGAAAATTAAATTAGTTCGCGCGACCATTCTCAACCCGCTGTCCGATAAAAAATGCCAATTTTTTAAAGACGGGCTATTGGTGATTAAGTATCCCAAGAAAGATATGGGTGTAGTGGCCGATATTGGTCATTACAAAACACTCGCAAAAAAATATAAAAAGCATGCAAGTTTAATTGAAGATTACTCAGGACAACTGATTATTCCTTCGTTCTTTGATATGCACTTCCATTGGGTACAAGAACGCGTCCGTGAAATGCCAAAAGATAATCTGCTAGAGTGGTTACGCCTATATACTTTTCCCACTGAAGCGCGATTTGCGGATGAAAAATTTTCTAAGACAGAAGCTCAAAACTTTTTTGCTAATTTAATTAAAACGGGAACTTTAGGCGGAGCTTGTTATAGCTCTATTCATGAGCATACATTGCATCACGCTTTTGAATCCGCCGTGGGTGATTTTGTGATTGGAAACGTGTTGATGAACATGAATTCACCTGTAGAATTAACAGTTTCAAATCGTGATACGAATGCTTTAGTTAAAAAATTATCAAAAAAATATAAAGAAAAGTATGCGCTTACTCCACGTTTTGCACCTACTACTCATCCAGATGTGATGAAGTTTGGAGCAGCAGAAGCGAAGAAAAATAAATCATTTATTCAAACCCATCTTTCAGAAACAAAAAATGAAATTGATTGGGTGCTTGGTATGTACCAGGAAATGAAAGGCTTCGAAAAAGTCACAAGTTATACAGAGATTTATGAGAAATCTAAAGTTCTCGGAAAAAAGACTTTTATGGGTCACGGGATACACCTGAGTCCTAAGGAATTAAAAACTCTTTCAAAAACGAAAACGGCGATTGTCCATTGCCCGACTTCAAACGCACCGATTGAAGAAGGTGGTTTAGGCTCGGGTCTTTTTGATTTTGCAAAGACTGAAAAGCATGGCGTACGTTGGGCATTAGGTTCTGATATAGGGGCCGGTCCTTTCGTGAGTATGTTCGATGTTATGCGATCATTTGTCGCACAAAACGCAGGTAATAAAGCTGCGACATATACAAAAGCACTTTATCGTTCAACGCTTGCAGGTGCTGGGTTGTTAGGGTTAGGGAAAAAGAAAGGTAATCTCGTTAAAGGTAAAGAAGCTAATTATATGGTGTTACCTGCTCAGCTAATTGATAAGACCAGCGCAGAGGAAGTGCTTAAGATTCTTATTACCAATGTTCCAAGCCGTAAAAATTTTGATTCACTTCCTGAGTCTGTGGTTTACCAAGGCACTACGCTTTTTTCTCGCACCTAAGCATTTAACTTCCCAAAAACTTTCCTGAAATTCTGCCCGACACTGGTCCGATTCAGCGGAGAGTGAATGGAAATATTTTTTATTCGAAAGATGATATTGGTACTTATTTTGATTGGTAGAAGTCGAATAAAAAATCAAATTTAAAAACAGTAACGTTTTAAAAAGCTCTTTTTTCATCAGAAAAATAAATAATGAAAGAATAACCAGATTATCTGGCCCAATTTGAGGGAAATAATGACTAAGCTTGAAAAGATAATTGAGAATAGTTTGAAAGCAACTCATAAAAAAATGACAAGCACCATCCAGGTAATCAAAGTATGGAAAAAAATAATTTAGTGCAAGAATGGGAAAGGCCAGGCTGACGATAAGGCTGATAGGAAAATTCACGAAAAGAGTAAGGAGATTGGTATTTTGCTGGAGAAAGAAATTGACCAAGATATTGCCGAGAAATAGGTAGATGAAAAGTTGTTTGCGACTAAAAATAATAATACCTAAAAACAAAAAACTAAAAATAAAACTGAGAGAGTTTTGATAAAAGTTACCAAGCCCCATGTCGATAATAAAAGTGAGTAGAAAACTGAACCCTGTATCATGCGAAATGTAATTGATATTCCTAAACCAGATCATTCGCTTAAGCGCCTCAAAACCGGGCACCCACAGCAAGGTAAATAAGCTCAGTAGAAAAAGATGCTTAAGTCCTGCCATCTGAAACATTTTAACCAGGACTGAAAGATGTAATCCTGATGGAGTTGAAAGGTGGAGCAAGGAGAGCTTTTCTAATTGAGGTTTGGTTTCTTTAAGATATCGAGTGCCATATCCCGTAATAAAAGATGAATAGAGTAGGCTCAGTTCATTTTTGCCCCATTTTTCGACAATTTTTTGATGAGAGCTTTTGATAAGGGCCGGAGTTTTTTTTGCTCGGAAAGTACCGGAAGTGATGTCATGAAAGAAGAGAAGAAAACTAAGACTAAAAATAAAAAAGACCTGCATCCGTGAGGGGCATGCAAGTCTTTATGTTTTAACGCTTATAATAAGCTAATGAAATTATTACGGCTTAACTTTGACCAGGAAAAGATCGCAATGTTTCTCAAGCAATTTCGCCGCTTCTGGCTTAGCTTTTGCAATTTTTTGCAATTCTACGAAAGTGGCATTGTTTGAAACGATTTCAAAAGCACGGCGGATAAAATCACGATACTGATTGTATTTAAATTTTTGCAAATCAACGTACATATCTGGCTTAACACCGTTGTTTTCTAAAAACTGCCCATCTTCCATAACCAGCGCTGATTCAGTTAAGCGTGCTTCAAAATGTGAATGTGGCGCTTGTAAGTGCTTAACCACGTTACCACCAGCACCCATCGTGTTTTGACCTGCAAGAACCGCCAAACCGTTACGCTTTAATAAATAAGCGATAATGTCACCAGATGAAGCGTTCCCTTCACTTACCAGGGCCAGGATATTAAACTTGGTTTGAAGTTCATAATTTACGTTGATTCCGAATGGCATAAAACTTTCCACTGGGTACGACTTTGACGAAATCTTCGCGCCTTTCTCATAATCAATCGTAAGTTCTTTTAAAACATCATCAGCGATGACAGCTTCAGAACCACGGCCAATAGAAGTCGACATTGAGTGAAAGTTGTTTAACCAATTTTCATTAAGACCAAACTTCATATCGATGGTTTTAATTTTCTTATTTGAAAAAGCCTGGGCGACATTAGTTACTAAACTCAGTGAACCACCTGGGTTATCAAGTAAATCGAGGACGATATCTTTTACGCCATGTTTTTCGAATTTACGTAATGTTATCCACAATTGCTCAAGCACTTCTTCTTGACCTGCATCTGGACTAAAAGTCCCAATACGGATGTAACCAATATTTTTAGTTTTTCCAGTGCTGGTTTTTACTGATTCAATATAGGCAGGATAAGTTTGCGCTTCTTCGATAAATAATACGTCTTCTGGGATTTTTCTTTCAAGTGCTAATGACTCACGGCCTTGAGCAGTGACGAAAGATAAGTGCTTCTTAATATGAGCACTGGTCCATCCGTCGACAGCGTCAAATTCAAAACGTGAGATTCTATCGGCAATGCTTTCAATTGAAGAATTGGCAGCAAAAGCCTTCTGCAAATTGATTGGTCGTTGGTTGGCTTGATAAAAAGTCATGGGAAATTTTGTGCCAGTGACTTTATCTGTTACGTGTAATACGAATGGGTTTTCCTTGAGCTTCGCAATTTCAAATTGAAAGTCCGCATAGTCACGTACAATCCATGGTAGTTCAACGGTTAAAATTTTGCCGTTTTCAGCTGAACTATAAGTAAGGCTCACATATTTTTCTTTTGGTAAGTTGCCTGAAAGTGAAGAGCGTTGAAAAAGGCTTTTCGCAAGAAAAGTATGGTTTGATTCTTCACGACCAAGGTTACGGTAAGGAACAAGTTCTTTGTTGATGTAATCTTTAACGGAAATTTTATTGATACGAATAATTTGATCACCTGGTTGAAGTGGGAAATTTTCAATACCTTGAACTAAAGGGTGCAGTTCAGTTACCAAAATATTGTCCCCGTGCTTGATTCCAAGCATACCAAGAACTGCAATTTCAGATGCACCCTTTAGTGAAGAAGGTCTAAAATTAATCGAAAAGTGTGCGTCTCCGAAAGTCGCGACAAATTCATTTAATGCGGCGTAAAATTCGGAGTTATTTTTCGTTAACATGATTTTTTGAATAAATTTTTGTTCGAGGTCGGCGAGCTTGAAGCCAAATCTTTGTTCTTTGTACTCAGTTAGAGCGTAATTTTCTCTAATTTGTGAGACTAAAACTTTAAAATCTGTCAGCTTCTGCTCCATCGTCAGTGGGCGATTTGGTACAGCTTCCTGACATCCTGTAATTAGTATAGATAGAAACAATACGATACTTAAAACACTAAGAAATTTTTTCACTACAACCCTCTCATTTTTAAAAACTCTTTGAGTATCATGAAAAATTTAGTGGCCTGTGAAAATAATTTAGGAAATTTTTACATACATGCACTTCGAAATGCTGCGAGAAATTAAAAATATCTTACATCTGAAGACACATGTTGTCAGATGCACGCTTGCAGTTTAAAAAACTATCGTCTTGCCTGAGAGACAAGATGAGTAGGAAGAGGGAGAACAAAAGCGGGGTTGCGTGTGGCAAAATTGTATCTTTTTTTTACTCTGACAGTCTTTCTTTCTTTTGCTCACGCGCAAGATAGAAATTCCAATAACAAGAATCAAGTTAAGCAACCAGCGGGATATTCCTTTCAACTGATTGATGGTACGCGAGTTAAAGTTCGGATCGATCAAGATGAAATATATACGGTTTATTTAAATGATGATGAGTTATTGATTGGTGATATTATTCGTGTTTCTCGTGGAAATGTTAAGGGTTCAGGAGAATTGGGAAGTGTCTTTTTTATAGAAACACGCTTTGATTACTATATAGTAAATAAAGATGGGCGATTTACGATTTTAGAAAAGAAAGAGTTTTCAACCAAAACAAAACTCCCTCTTTATGACTATAAAATAGATCTTGATCAAATTAAAAAATACAATGTGCAAATCGGGGAAACGGTACATGAGCTTTGGCTCTACTCTCAATGGGATGTGGAGAGTAATGTAAATGAAATGTATTTGTACAATGCTGCGAATGAGGAAAGGCGTATGATATCAAACGAGAAAAAGCTTTATCCCAAAGAAATAAGCTTCATCGTTAAAGAAGGTATCAATGATGGTAAGAGAGAAAAAATTTACTATCTTAAATTTGACAATCAAGATCTACCAATAAAAATGGATTTTTCTTCTTTTTTTAATGCGAAAACCACAACGACCAAAGTGGTTGATGGTGAAGGTGTAGTGATTAAAGATCTTAAAGATTATATTCAAAAAGAATTTGGCTTTATTCAAAATAAGTTCAAAATTTCAGATCAAGAGAAAAAGAAAATTCTAAGTTCACCAGAAGTGCAAGAGATGCGTGAGGCACTAGTGCTTTCGAGTGGAGTTATTTTGGGAGATGAGGGAATGGGCAAAACTTATCAGCTCAATCTCTTTATTAAAGGTGTTGTTGGTGGGTTGTTTCCTGAACTAAAAGACTATGAAGTTATCAATTTAAATCCAGCCAAACTTGAAAGTGGCGGTAAATATAAGGGCGTGATTGAGGCGAAAGTAAACGCGCTTATTGAGTACGCCAAGCAGAATAAATGTATTATCAAGCTAGATGAAATGCACCGCTTGCGTGGAACCGGAACACACTCAGGTAATAATAATGATACTTTTGAAAGTCTAAAAGATGTTATGGATGAAGATGGTCGCATCAAAATTGCTGGCGCCACTACATATTATAATTTTCAAAATAGTTTTGGTGGAGACCCAGCTTTGTCACGACGTTTTAATAAAATTAGAACCCGTGAGCTTGATCTCGAAAACGTAAAAAAAGCAGTGGAGAATTTTTTTCAAAAAGAAAATGCTAAAATTCCATCTGAGGAGATTTTATTAAAGGGTATTTATTTTTCCAATGAATACGATACAGTTGGAAATCAACCAGCCAAAGCCATCGAGTTATTCAAGAAAGCCTACGCTAAAACAATCGTTGCAGGTCTTGATTCCTCAAAGTTAAATTTAGATCTGTTACAGTCAACGGCGATCGAGATGTATGGTGTTGATGCCGCAGTCTTTGACTCGGCTTTGAGTCAAAAACGGCTAGAGATGTTACCAGACTATTTGGATAAACATGTTATTGGTATGGAGCCTCAAAAAGAGTTGATTGTTTCCCAGATTCGAAATGAATATGCTGGTCTAACCGATCCCAATAAACCATCTGTTGTTAATTTGTTCACTGGTGCTAGAGGTTCTGGTAAATCAGAATTAGGTAAAGTTGTTTCTCGAGTTATGGGTTATAATTTTGAAGTCATTGATATGACTTCTTATGCCCATAGGCCAGCTCATGAATTTCAGAGAGAGCTTGGGGCAATTTTAAGAAAAAATCCATTTTCCTATGTTGTTTTGGAAGAGTTTGAAAAAGCCAGTGTGGAAGTTAAAAATACACTTTTACTTATTCTACAAGATGGTTCATTTACGGTTTTAGAAAAAGTAAATTCTTCTGGAAATGCCATTGAGTACCCTCGAAAAATTATGGCCAAGCATATGAAGATTCAGATGAATTCAAACGCTGGCTCAAAAGAAATTATAGAAACTTTTCAACAGGTTTATTTAGAAAAACTTAAAGAAAAATTTGGAAATTTAAATCATACTGAGGCATCTGAGCTTCAAGCTGGAAAAGATTTTTCAGATTTAATTAAAGAAGAAACATACCGACGGCTTGATCGCAATATGCTTGAAAATATGTTGGTTGAAAAGGGTTATACCTCTGAGCTACTTGATCGCTTAAGAATAAAGCCGGCATTACCACCGACTCGATTTGAATTTTTTCAGGCATTAAAGCTACATTCTGAGAACTTTATAAAAGAGCAAAAAGTCCTGTTAAGAGAAATTGTTTATAGTAATTTAGCTGATTTTTTAGAAAAGGCTGTTTTGGATCTTTACGTTCCTGGTGTGACAACAAATCGATTTGCTTATTCTCTTAAGGATCAGTACTTAAAAGACGCACTTGCGGTATATACAGCTAAGCATGGTAAACAGGAGTCTATAACTATTGAATTAGACTTGAGCAAAATTGAAAAATTAGATGCTCAAAAGTGCGATAGCCACTTAATTCCCAAAGCGGAACCCATCGGTTTTAAGTATGGTAATAATTAATATCTAAACCCCTGTATTTATTACAGGAGTAAGCAGAATTAAATAAACACGCGGCGTCATTGGCTTTATAATAAAGTATATGCAAACACAAAATTCAGTTACAAAATTCGACCAAAAATCTCTCTATTTTACCTCACTCGGTTGTTCAAAAAACCTGGTGGATTCACAGGTCATGCTGGGATATTTAGGTCTCGATGGTTTCCGTGTAACTGAAGAACCTTCGGATGCGGAAGTTATCATCGTTAATACCTGTTCATTCGTTGAAGCCGCCAAAATGGAATCGATTGAAACGGTTCTCGATATGAGCGGATATAAAGATCCAAGCGTAGGTAAGTGTAAAGCACTGGTTATGTCAGGCTGTATGGCCCAAAGATATTCAGATGAACTTGAAAAAGAAATGCCTGAAGTTGATATGTTCATCGGTACTGGTGAATACAACAAAATCGTTCCGCTTCTGAAAGCTTTTGAAGATGGTGGTCTTGATAAAAAATCTTTCGTTGAGATTCCAAAATTTATTCATACTGAATTTGATCCACGTATCAATACTTCACCTGCACACATGGCGTGGTTGAAGATTTCAGAAGGTTGTAATCGTAATTGTACTTTCTGTATTATCCCTACTATTCGTGGCCGTTTACGTTCACGTACGATTGAATCACTCGTCGCTGAAGCCAATAAACTGGCAGCGAGCGGAGTAAAAGAATTAAATCTTATTTCTCAGGATTTTTCTGATTACGGTGTGGATATTTACGATGCGAATAAAAAGAAAAATGGGGAAAACCAAGTTATTTATAATCTCTTAAGTGAAATGGATAAAGTCGAAGGTATCGAATGGGTACGAATTTTTTATTTTTATCCAGATGATTTAACTGACGATGTTATGGACCTTATTTCTTCATCTAAAAAAATTCGTAAGTATTTAGATATGCCAGTTCAACATTTTGCGGATGGTGTATTAAAGCGCATGAATCGTCGTGTAACTGGTGAAGCCATCCACATGAAGATTCGACGTTTACGCGAAAAAGTTCCAGGTATTGTCCTTAGAACTTCAGTTATTGTTGGTTTCCCTGGTGAGACGGAAGAAGATTTTCAAGCCTTACTTGAAGGTGTAAAACAAGCTCGCTTTAATCACTTAGGTGTTTTCAAATATTCTGATGAAGACAAAACACCAGCAGAAAAATTACAACCAAAAGTTCCACAAGAAATTATTGATGAACGTTTTCAAATTCTTTATGAATTACAAAAAGAAATTGTTCGTGAACTAAACCAAGAATATATCGGAAAAGTTCTTGAGGTTATTGTTGAAGGTCCTCACGAAGAAACAGATCTATTGCTGCAAGGCCGCCATGCAGGTCAGGCACCAGATATTGATGGTCATGTCATCATCAACGACGGTACTGCAAATGCAGGTGATATCGTAAAAGTGATGATTACTGACGCACTTGATTACGACCTTGTGGGTCATATTATTTCCTAAGAATTTCAGTGATATTCAACATTGCGTCGAGCATTCTTACAACTGGATGTAAGAAAGTTTCCACCCACCTGTGAAAAAATTTCTACTACGGTAATGCAAAATTGTTACACCCCACCTGATTACCTATAACCCAATCTAAGTTTTTGTTTTTGTAGTTTTTGTATTTCGTATTCAGAGAGAGAAGAGAAAGATGTTTTTGTGGGAAAGTGATTGCTTCGCTTGCAGAGCGTTTTTGTCTTGCGACTAAATTCGTCTTCATTCGTAAGTAATTAATAAAAAATTTATTAAATGTTCGTATATTGTTTTCTGTGGGGGATAACATAATGGAAAAATTTGTAAAATTGTTTTTGGTTCTCGTACTGTCGCTGAATTTCGCGATGGCAACGGAGTGTGATAATCACATGAAATTGCCGGTTGATGGAAGTATGGCATTAAAATCAGTCACTGCTCTTACAACTGAGCACACTGTTTATGACATTCCTAAGTTGATGATGGATCATCCGATGAACGTCATGAATGCTTATCAAAGAGCTTGGGCTTGGATTAATTACAAAGCGAAATATGAAGTGAAGGATCCTTACTACGGATTAGGTAAAGTTGAAATTTATCCAGTTCTAAGTGAAGGTCTCGTTGAGACAGGCAATAAGTTAATCGTTGGCCACTACGAAACGCTAGCTGATATGGCAGGTTTCTTTAAGCGTGGTGCGATGGGCGACTACGGTGCAACTAATAAGGCCCTTTCAGTTGTTGGTCCAGCTGGTACCGGTAAATCAGAATGGCCAAAAATTTTCACCAGACTTTCAAATTACTTAACTAATAACAATCCAACTTATTTTCTCTACACATATGAATTTGTGAATATTCATAATATCCCAAACATTCGTCCAAGAATTCGTCAGTTAATTAACGGCGATGAAATGGTTCCATTTGAATCACCAATGAAAAATTCTCCATTGGTTCTATTATTTAAAGCGCCAGAGCTTCAGGCAAAAATTATTGCTGATGCATCGGCAGGTGCACAAAAGTTAACTGATGGTGCGAAACCAACCCCACGTTTATCACCAGATCCGCAATCAGAATTTATTATTAACGAACTTATTAAGTATTACGCAAAAACAGATCCGGCAAAATATGGAAAATTAACGATTGAAAGTTATATGGATATTCTCAACAAGCACGTGGTTATAAGACAGCGTGTTCGTGGCGAGTCAGACAAGTGGCCAACGATTGGTGCACAAGGTGATGACCCGAACTATAACGATTTATACTTCCAATCAAACCCAATGATTGAATCTCTTTGGGGCGCTAAAGACCCATTTTCAAAACACTACAATGGTCAAGTCCTAAGTTCCGAAGGCGGCGTCCTTTTCATGGACGAGTTTTTCAGAAATATTCCACCTCTACGCGATACATTCCTAGAACTTATGGAAGGTAAAGTTGTTCAGCATGGTTCTTCACTAGATGTTAAAGTTGATAACGTTATCCTTGTTGCAAGTAACGATGAATCAATCAATGCTTCTTCTGCTGAATTAAGCACGCTCGCTCAACAAGATCGTCTCTTACAAAAAAATATGCGTCTAACTGATAGACCGCAAGAAGTTTCAAAAATTCTCGTTCTTTTAAAAGGTGCAGAAAACTTTGAAATGAAAAGCTTAAATCCTGCGAGTGGCACAAAAGCTTCATACGAAAAAGGTGATATTCATAAATTATATCCTCTACCAACAGAAGGTAGATTAATGACTCACGAAGGTCGTTATGCACTAAGAATTAAAAATGGTGAAGGACAGGAACCAATCTTTATCGCTCCACACGTTTTTGAATTTGTTTCGATGACAATTGCGGCTTCTCGTATGATTGTAGACCCTCAAGTTCTTGTTGACGCGAACTTCCCGTCACGAGTTATGAATGAAAGAGTTTTTAATGATCCAATCACTCGTTTAAAGTTCTATAACTATGAAATCGAAGTTCAAGATGCTTATAGAGCTGAACTTAAGGCACTCCATAGTCGTTTGAAAGAAGGTTCAACTGGTATTTCAAACCGTTCAGCTGATAAGCTTTTAACAACATTAATTGAAAAAGCTGAGTCATCTGGAAAGAACACCATTACTTACGGTCTCGTTAAAGATGTTTTCAAAAAACTTCTAGACGAGCATGTCCTTGGTGCTAAAACAAATGAAGAAAGCTTAAAGTGGTTAAGTCTTCTTGAGAACGTAGCTTTCAAAATGATTATTCCACGTTTACAAGCTGACGTTATGACTGCACTTAATGGTGGTAACTCTGATGTAAGAGCTATCTATGATGAAATCGTTGAAGAACTTTTAAACTTAAGCAGAAATCCTGATGCTATCGAGTATATTTCGCAGACAAGTGGTACACCAAAAACAGTTGACCACATTCGCCTAGAAGAAGTGAAGCGTATGTACTTAATTGAAAATAGTCGTCAGTTAGAATCAAATGATTTAACGACCTTCATGTCGATGAATAAAGCAAGATCAGATGAAGTTTATCGTCCTCTATTTAATGCAGTAAGTTTGTATTTATCTAAAGACTTAATGAACAGCGCTCGTTTAGCAAGCATTTATCAATACATTACAAATGGTAAAGGCGATTCTGAAACAGCTGCGATTGCATCACGTTTCCAAAAAATTATGGAAGAACAGTTAGGCTATAATGCGACTTCATTAGTTGAAGCATTGAGTTTTGTAAGACAGTACGAAGCTAAAACTAACAATATTGGAAGAAGATAAAAAAAGCCTTAGTACGCCAGTCTTTTCTTGAGAGAGAGGGAGAGAATGACGTTTGAGGTGAACTTTGAAAGTTTTATTTGTTCTGATTCTGACATTATTCTCGTTAGGTACGGCCGTTGCTAATACCGAACTCGTTGTTAACTATCAAGGTGTTAATCCATACTTGTTAGTTTTCAAAGATGATGAAGGTGCAAGTAAGCGTGCTCCGGGAATTTATGCATCAATTGATAAAGACTGGAAACTTATTTTCCCGGGAGAGTTGTTCCGGGATCGCGAGTTTCATGGAATCTTTACTCAATTAACTGATATTTCAAATCAAACTCAAAATTATGAATCATTGGCCATTATCAATGGCAAAATTATTCTTTTTAACATTAATTCAAATTTCGAAGACGAAAATTCATTTATCGATCTTTCAGGTAAAAATGGTCAGCTTTCGGATCTGGCTTCAGGTCAGCAAATCGAAGTTTTACCCATTACCAATAGTCGCGATGTAACGTTACATAAAATTAATAATTCGACGAAGAATCAATACACATTACTTTTCTCGGTTAAGCAAAATTTGCCAGGCCTAGGAACAGGTCTCACATTCTTTTTAAATTTAAGTATAACGAGTAAAGGACCGTTAGCGACTTGGCCCACGGTTCCACCCATGGTTATTGATTACAAATATAAACCATTGTCTGAAATTACGAGTGCTGTAATGCCATCAAATGCAGGTGTTCGCCTTTACTCAGAAAATTTGCTCCGCCGAATTGTAAATCCGGTTTCAGGTTTAAAAACAAATAATCCACACATCACTGAGTGGGTAGGGAAAGTAAAAAGCGCGCTTCAGCATGAAGTAAAATCTTTTTATGCGAATATTCTACCTGTTTTTGATGTAACCGAAGGAAAGTTAATTTTTCCAGAGTTAAAAGAACCGATCGAAGGTCAAATTGCGGTTCAATACTATGACCCTCAAGGCATCGATCATAAATTTGTTCGTCGTACGAATGTTGAGATGAGTTTGCCTGGTGTTGTGAATAAATCAACCAATGCCAAGTTTCTTTATGAGCCACAAGTCGATGGTTCAGCCATTTTAGTTATTAATAATGATCTGGTTGTTATCAAAGAAAATATGATGGTTTTAGAAAAAGCAGTTCCCCAGCTAACTGATTTTTCAGCACATGCAATCGCGATCGACAAAGAAAAATTTTATTATTTAATTTCTAAAAAAGGTTTGCCGGGAAATGAAAAAAATCAAACATGGATATTCGAAGTTCAACTTAATAAAAATGGTGAACCTGCACATTTAATTGGTAAAACACTTCTCAATAACGAGTATTACAGCAAAAATGAACTTCAAAAAAGATTGATGCCGATAACTCTTGTGCAGCCTGATGGTGCAGAAAAGCCAACCATCTTATTTGATGATAATTCTAAATTGAGTAAAGATGGAAATTCACTCGTAAGAAATCAACAAATTCTACCGTTGTTAAACGTTTCAGAAATCACACCAGGATCAAAGTTAAAAAGAACTTATATTGAAGCTCTCGATATTATCAATTTAAATCCTAAACTTGAATATCGTAAGTATGCAGAATTTGATTCGAAAAATCCAAGTGGTTTGTATTTGTTAGCGAAGGAGTATGATCAAAGTGTACCGCTCATTAAACGCTCATCATTATCATCTGCTTCAGGGGAATTGCTTCAAGTTATTACAGGTGAAGGGACAGAGGAGAGTTTACTAGCAACTAACGATAAAATTGCTTATATTCAAACCAAAAAAGATCGTTTCGTTTTTAAAATGGAAGCTTACGCTGTAGATCCAGATTTTAGTAATGGTGAAAATGGATTCAAATTAGTTATTTTCAGTAAAAACATAGCTTCTCCAATTATGGATTTTTCACCTAATGGCTTAGGTACAGCTAACTACTCGCCTGAGTTGACGGAAGTAAAGATTCCTGTGGCTTTTGATCGTGTCAAAGGTGTTAAAATTATTAACGGTCAAGGCGATAAATCAAATCATGTCAGTGTGTTACTTCAGATTGAAGCAGATCCAAATGCTGAAACTTACAAAGAATCAAGTGCTATGGTTCGTAACTTTGTTTTAGGTTATAAAGCAGAAACGTCACGCCTAACGGTTGTCCCTGAAAAAGATGTAAACATTATCAGTGAAGACGCTTTGTCAGTCGATCTAAGAGCTCGATTGGTTTACGACACTGTTTCTGGTGATATTTATTGGGTTGAAAAACCACATCTTGATCGTAAAGATAAAGCCTTCTCAGTTGCTTCATTAACAACAAGTAGTCGTGCCTATCCGAACAAAGTCAGTTCAAAAACAATCAATTTAGACTTCGAAAATTCATATGAAACACTAGCGAGACTTTCTGACTCTGATTGGAGTTGGGATAAAGTTGATTCGTCTTGGAAAGCCGCTATGTCGACCATGGACACAAACCTTGATCAATTAGTTGGTCAGAGAATGGATGAAGCTTTTTTAAAGCGTCATGACAATGAGTTTAAAGGTTTGATGAATGAACTTAACGCTATTGCTGACACACATAAGTCCCCAAAGCGTACGATTTTTGTGGTTAGTAGTAATGATGATAAAACAAAATTAAAAAACTATATTCGTACAAAATATAACCAAGAAAGAAAAGGTAAAGACATTCCTTGGTCATACTATGAGCACAATCTGCATGTATATGTCCCTCAATCAGGCCTCGCTCAGTGGGATGATATCGAAGAAAATTTCTTGGCCATTAATAACAATACTCGTAAAGCTGTTATTTACGGTGATATCGGCGAAATTTTAAAATGTGGAAAGGATGGTCGATTAACTGATTTAACCGTCGATAACAAGACGCCATTTCGCCTCGAGAAAAATGGACAAGAAATCCCACCACACATGTTTTACCTCTTATCAACAGAAGGTGAAGAATTAAGTTTTAATGAATTTGCGCAAAAAAAGAATTTGTATAAGAAAAGTGCTGTTTATGTTGCGACTTACGATGAAATGGAAAAACTTAAGAAAAGTATGAAGCCTGAGGAAGAGCTTGGACTTTTCCAGACATACGATGTTAACTATCAATATTTTCAATCGAATTGGATGGTGAAAAAACCAGGTCCCATCGCAAAACAAATCCAAAATAAAGAAGGTAAGTTAGAAACGGTTATTGAGCAACCTAAGCCAGTGGCAGCTCGACCTCTTGAAAAAGAGATCTTTGCCTCGCTCGCAAACTTGTTAACCGATGTGAGTAATCCAAAACTTGCGCCATCAACAAAAGTTATTATTGTTGATCATAACCTGAAAGGTATTATTTCTAACACCATATTAACATGGTGGCTAACCGGTTCTAAAGATCCTGAGTTTGCCCAGTTCGCTTGGAATCACAGAAATGAAAATTTAAATATCTACCGATTAATGGATATAGAATCAGCAACGACAGGTCTCAACACCATTGAGCAAAATTTTATGGCGATGAGAAATGCCATGAATGAAGGAAAGCTTCCGGTTTTAATTGCAGATGTTGCGGTTATTAAAGAGCTTGGTCGAGTCGAGCACAATATTTTAGGTGATGGTAGATCTCATCAAAAAGTGAACGAAAAATCATCTTTCATGCTGCAAGATTTTGTTCAGCAAGATGAAGATGCTGGAGATTCAATTTTAAAAGAGATTGCTGAAGAAGAGGAAGATGCTCTTGATTATCGTGAAACTGCCAAGGAAAAGAAAGGTAAGCGTCCCCATGCTTTATGGTGGTTATTATCTGAAGGTCAGCAAGTAAAAACTCAGGACATGAAGTCTTTTAAAGCGACAATGCCTAAAGTATTAATTGCGACAGCAGAAGAATGGAAATCGCTTGAATCAGATGTGAATTTCGAAGCCCGATTCGGTGCTTTAGAAAAACTTGAGTTTATGGAGCTCGAAGCTCCAAGCAAAGAGTCGATCAAGAAAGTAGTTTTGGAATATTTTAATTCATTAGAATTTAATTCTTTAAATTACCGCTTTGAGTATGATTCGAATATTACTCAAGCCGAAGCAAAAGAAGTCATGGCAGGTTATCTGGCCAATAAAATTATTTCTTTATCAACTCAACACAATAAAAATCTGGTCCTTCAATTTTCACGAGCATTAGATGTGCTTTCGAAAATGGTTATTGAGGATATTGCTGTTCGAAATGCGGGTGTTATCGACCAAGTTGTTATTAATAAATTATTTACACGAGTTTTTAATATTCCATTAGATTTAAAAACACTTCCAGAAAATGATCCGCTAAAAGTTATCAAGGCAAACAACGGTGAAGATTTCATTGTAAAACTTCAAGAACCTGGAAAAATGAAGAAAGGTTATAACGGTCCGGTTGAATTAAAAGAAATGTTTGCTCAAGGTTTAACTAAGCAACTTTCTTCTGGTGTTGACGGTGTGAATCTTCCAAACGCATTTATTATTATCGGTGAAAGCGGTACTGGTAAAACGTTTCTCGTTGATAAAACAGTTACCGATGTTTTAGATCTTAAGGAATATAACTATGCCAAACCTAAAGAAAAAGGTGCTCAGTTCTTTAGATTGGCCATGAATAATGTCATCCCTGATCCAGACGATTTAAAAGTGGAAGACATCAGAATCGATCCATACACTAATACTAAGATTCCAGTTTCCATTGCACTAAAGCACTTGGATTATGCACTTACGACACCGGAAGGCTTCAGAATGCATGTCTTAATCGATGACATACATAAAGCAGACCCAAAAGTTATTCCGAAAATTTTAAGTTTTATTAAGTCACTCCAAGAAGCACCAGAAGGTATTTATCAAACGGAAGTCGATGGAAATTTAGCTGAAACACCAGTAAGAAATCTTACCCTCTATGTAACCCTGAACCCACCGGATGACAAAGCCATTATTCAAAAATATGCAGCGGATGGAGACACCATTGGTTTAATTGTGGGGGCGATTGCTCAGTCAGGCGCTACGATCGATAGATCTGTTATTAAGCGTTTCCCTACTATTATCAATTTACAAAAATTTCCTTCTGAAGCAAAAGCCCCTGCACTTATGACAAACTTGAGAAAAGTGACACAGGAACAATTTAATAATCAAGGGATGCTAATCTTAGCTCAGCAATCAACTCCTGCTAGTATCGTTGAAGAATTCCCAGATGCCGATGCTCGTGAATTTATTCCACAAGCTACATCTGCTTTAATTGAAGTGGCACAGGAAGCGGAGTTTGCTGATGATTCGGCGATAAGAATCCTAATTTCAAAAAATAAATTAAAGAAAGCTGGCAATGAAGCAAGTTCACTTTTTGCACGATATGCTTTAGCTTTAAATGCTAAATGGGGAGCTTCAGGAACTGAACGCAATAATATTTTGAATTTTGTAGGTAGTAATGTTCTTTCACTTCCTGTTAGTAAGGAACAGTCACTTTCAAAAATGCTTTTCTTGTCAATGATTGTCGATAACTTCAGAATGAATATTTTTGAAGGGATTGTTGATTCATTACCGAAGAGTCCAATTTTTGTTGATAATAAAAGAGCTCGTGAATTTATCCTTGCTCCATTCTTGCTTGCAACAGTTGATCATGCAAATGACTTTAGCGAATTTCCGTTAACCGCACTTCATCTTGAATTATCTAAGCTGGGTGCTGATACAATGGTTCAGCGTCAAAACTTAGAAAAAGTCATTACGTCGTTATCAGCAAAAGGTGCAGAGAAAAAATTATTCCCAATGATTTTCGCGGATGAAGTCATTTCTGACGATATGTCAGCGCTTGAAAACTTTATTGGCACTTCAACGGCAGAGAACGTTGAACGTACTCGTGCCAATGTAATGACAGATTCAGTTGATAGAATTTATAAAATTTTAAAACAATTATTTCAGTCTTATTTAAGAGTTTCTGATGTGAATGAATTGCCAAACAGTGTTGATTGGTTGAGAGCGGTTCCACTTGTTGATCCAACAAAAGCGTTATCAGATTTAAGTGCGAAATTGATCGAAGAATACACCACCTTTTCAATGGAATTATTTGTGGATGAACTTTATGAAGTTAAAAACTTCCAAGAGTTTAAAACAATCAACCAATACGATAAGGCCCGTCTATTTTTATCAGTCATTGAAAAAGCGATGACGCGATTACCATGGGAAGAAACACTTCCATTCGTGATTGATGGAATTCAGGCTGCAGCTAAAGATATCGATTTGGGTCAAGCGGTTGGCGTACAGCAATTCTTGTTTAATAGTCAATTTAGTCCATTCCGCTCACCGGGTAATGCGACTCTAATGCAAATGATTGCGAGTTCACATTTATTTAAGAATTACAAAAAAGAAGTGCCTGCGATTAAGAGCACATTTGAAAGTAATTGTGACAAGTTTTTCTATAATAAATATACAAAAGTTTCTAAATCTGCTGAAGGAAAAGAATAATGAAAAAAAGTATCTTAACACTCGTATTATTTTCTAACTTTGCCTCAGTCATGGGTTTTGCTTGTGATAATTATTTGCACGCCAACGATCCTGACCATCCGAAAATTAATTTTAATTCAAGTGGTAGAATTGAAGACGTCAAAGATAAGTATTTAGAACTTATTCGTCGTTATACTGACGAAGGTGGTATTTTAGATAAGTTAGGAATTGCCAATCCGTACCATGAATATTCATTCGTTTCATCACGCGACATTGCAACGCTAGCTTCTTTAGGTCGTCACCCGATTCCTCACGCACATGATGGAAATATTGTTTTAACTCAATTATTTGCTTCTCTTGGGGTTATGGAATTCGTTACGCCAGCTTCTTTTGGTGGTGCTTGTCCGGGAAGTCGTTCCTTTTACAATGATACAACTTCATGGGCAGAGCAGTTTTCAATTCTTTTTCACGTTTTTGGTCATACTGATTTTTCTGAAAACTCATTATTTTCAAAAATTCGCGCGCTTGATGGCGAAGCTGATTCGATTACGAAATCGCTAGAACTCGCTCAGAAAATGAACGAATGGATGAAAGAGTATGGTTCAGATGAAGTATCACTTTTTTATCAATATTTATTAAGTATCAATTTTGATCAAGATGTTTTGAAAGGTTCATTTCAACATCCAACAGAATTTAAGTTTGATAAGAATAATCGCAAGCCTACTCATCCTGTAGCTCCGACTAATAACTCGCTTCAGTTCTTAGTTGAAAATATGCCAGCAGAAACACCTGATTGGAAAATTGAAATGATTCGACTTTTCGAACAAGTGAATCGTCAGACTGTTTATGTTATCCAAACAAAAATCATGAATGAAGGTTGGGCGACTCTGATGATGGAGATTTTAGCTTATCATGGTGGTGAAAATAGTCATCATGAGATCTTCAGTTATTCAAAATTACTTTCTGGTGTTGCTGTTCCAGATCTAAGCAATCCTTATTTCTTGGGTCGCGAAGCTTGGCGTTCAGTCCGAAGAAGATTCAATAATCGTCCAGATATCAAAACGCTAGATGTTTTTGAACAAGATAAAAGATTTATCGCACATGCTCACCAAGTTATGCGTGAGTATATGGACGATTTCAATTTCTTAAAATTCGCCCTTGATGAACAATGGGTTTATCAAAATAAACTCTACCTCAAGCGCCCAGCACAACACCATGAGTGGAATCATAATTTACCACCATCAAAAAAGCAGGAAGATGACTATCAGTGGGTTGTAACATCTGTTGATCCAAAAGAAGTTGTTAAAAAAGTGGTGGAAACTTCAGGCGCGGACAAGAGATTCTCATTTCCTGACGTAAGATTGAAAGATGTTTACGCTCTTGGAAATAATTCTGTTCTTTATGAACACATGCCTTATGAAGGTATTCCGCTAGTTTTAGAACAAGCGGTTATGAAAACTTTTGTTTTAACTAAAATTCATAATAAACAAGTTAGTCTTCTTACCATTATGAAAGATGAGAGATTGCCGGGTCATGATGGGCCAGAAGATGATGATATGTTTTTCATGCCAAAAATCCCAATGCCTCCAGTGAAATTGGCTCCGGTAAAAATTCGT
The DNA here is from genome assembly GCA_016786485.1 of Bacteriovoracaceae bacterium. Taxonomy (GTDB): domain Bacteria; phylum Bdellovibrionota; class Bacteriovoracia; order Bacteriovoracales; family Bacteriovoracaceae; genus JAEUWD01. Next base: position 31,424 of record JAEUWD010000011.1, read on the forward strand.
ATTGATGTTACGCCAGATGGTAAAGTGAAGGTTTACCGTTTAGCTGACGTCGAAATTGTCGAAGATACAAGACAAGTTCATTTGTTTGATGAATTAGCAACAGAGCAACAGAAAAAGCACTATTTCGATATGAAAGATGATGAAGAGTTGGAAGCTGATGAAGTGGTTGATGTTTTAGATGAAAATTTATCGAAACACTTACAAGATGTAGTTGAGTTTTATAAAGAAGATCAGCGCATGAGTATGTCTCCTGCACTTTTCGAAAAAGAATTCCCTGAAATCAGACAAGTTATTCAAGGCATTGTTGATACCGCGATTAAAGGTCCTATTTCAAGTATCTCTGGCGCTCCGACTGCTCCAGATGCAGTTCTTGAATACACGCGCTTAGTAACTAAGCGTATGGCAAAAACCCTTGAAGGTTTAAAAAACGGGACAGTGAAGGGTAAGGTTACTGGCCAGGGTATTCAAGTTCGTATCATGCCTATTATTCCAGAGTGGAGACATGATGGAAAAGCAATTGAAGAAATGGTGAATGGTGCTGTGCCGTCTCCAATTGATTCGCTCACATCTACTTTTGCGCTAAGTTCAAACGACCCACGTTTAGCGGCGGTACCATTTCGCTTTGCTTATAACGGTGGGATGCCAGAGTACTTTGATCGTTTTGTGGATGCTGATGGTAAGATTGAAGAAGTTATCAATCAAAAAAGATCAAAAGAAATTTTAAAAGTGGTAAGTGATTTCAAATACAGTAAAGAGTTGAGTCCACGTTTCAATGAAATTGAAAAATATCTACTTGATGTTGAAGCATATTCGAATAATGTGATCGCACTTTCTGAAAAAGAAACTGCCATTACTGGCACAGAAGCCACGACCTTGATGGGGAGAGATACTTCCATTGGATCAGGTTCCGGTAAACCTGGAGACAGGAACTGGGGACCTAATCCAAATGGTGGTCAAGGTGAGGGAGAAGGCGATGAACCAGGTGGTAAAAAGCCAGGTAAGAATCCAGTACCCCCAGGTTACGTTAACATTCCACTTGATCAATGGGGTCAATACCTAAATGTTAAGTTACCAAATCTTCGAAATAAAAAAGGTCCAAGCAAAATGACCAAGACCAAACTTCGTGGTGTGGTCAATAAGCCAAATGGACAGCAAGTTCTGAATCCAATGATGAAGGACGCGATGGTTGTTGGAAAACTTAAGCTTGAAGAAATGGGTCGACCAGATTTGGCCGATGATCCAGTTGAGTGTATCTATGAAGGCTTAAAGCATATGACGAACGATAATATTTACGTTCGTGCACGTAAAATCGATAAAAAGCCTGATATGCGTGCAGTTGTTTTCCTTCCAATGGATATGTCGGGATCAATGTGGGGCTGGAAGCAAGATGCAGCCAAAGAATTTATGTTTAATTTAAGAGCAGCATTGAAAGCTAAATATAAAGACATCGAGTTTGTTTATGTGGCTTTCGATACTCAAGCTCACATCTTTAAAGAAAAAGATGTAGATAAATTCTTTAAAGTTCGCTTAGGCGGTGGAACGGATTACAGCATGGGGTATGAAACTTGTGCGAAAGAACTTAAAGCGAATTATCCAGAATCTCAATACGATCGTTATATTTTTGGTATTGGTGACTCGGAAGATTCGGCATCTCAAATTGATAAAATTAAACGTATTGTAAAAGATACTGAATATTCTGGTTACGTTCACCTTGGAGTAAGGGGTGGGTTTGGCGAAGATTTCCGTGCCGCCTTTGAAGGTTTATCCAAGAGCGATGAATTTTTTGGATATGCTGAGATCTCAACTGAATTTGGTAAGAACAGAAGTTTAGCGATTAAAGCGATCTACGATTTATTAAAGCAAAGCGAGAAGAAATAATTAGTCTTTTTTGTCAGCACTACGGACTTCGTGAATTTTATAATGAAGTTGTCCGTAGAGCTGGCGATCTTTAAGATCTTTTGAAAGAAGTTTTCTTTCGAGGTCCTGGATACACAAGCGATTTTCATCAATCAAACTTTTTAATTCATTAAATTTCAAGTTCAGTTCCAGGTTAAACTCTTTCAGTAATTGTTGAGTCTTTTGGTAAACTTCTTCTGCGATAACAGTTGATTGAGGTTTTCTGCCAAACATAAAATCTCCTATCTCAATCTTCACATAGATAAAGTTATTTATATATGCGGAAATTAAATTCAGCGGTAAAATGAATTCTTTAAAAAAGGATTTTGTTTGAAACATAAGTACTTATTTTTATTAATTTTATTTGTGGGATGTTTAAAGCCGAGTGAAAACAACTCACCAATAAAGGCTTCGATAAAAATGCCATTGGTAATAAAAAGACTCGAAGAATTTAAAAAAAATGAAACGCAACCGATTGTGAAAGCTTCAGCTTACGACAAATTAAGTAGTGATGATAAATACAATTATGAAATTCTCTTTGTACAAGAAATCGCGTTAGTTACGAGAAGAATTGAACCAAGTAATGAAGAAATTCATAATTGGCTGAATGCTCTTTTACAAGGAGCGACTCGAGAAGGTGTTTATCGAGGTCTCGTTCACGATCAGTATTACTATCGTATCGAAGGCGAACCAAGTGCGATTACTAATGAATCACTTCAATTTACAAAAAATTTTATGAGTCAATTTTTGTTTCAGCAATTTAATGATGAGTTACTGAAAGATGTTAATATTTTTACGCTTAAACGAATTGTCTGCGAAAAAACATTGGATGTGATTGATGCTTTGCGGGCCAATCCCGAAGAGCTTTATGCATGGTACGCCCTTTTTTCTGAGCATGTGGCCAAAGAAAATGCAGCAGCTTTAAATAATAAAATTCGTAAAATTGCCGACGCTAATGTTCACCTGGAATGGGCACGCTCAGTGCCAGAGCAACACTTAAAAACAGAAGTTCTGACCAAACTTCATATGATTTTTAATAATTTAAATAAAATCTAATCAAAAAATGGATTTGGAGTTTTTATCAACGCGGCCAAGAGTCGTTCCACGCCCAATGCAATTCCACTGCATTTAGGTAGCCCACGCTCAAGGGTTTGATAAAACTCAGTCGGTTCAGGAAGATTATATTGATAAGCCTGTTTTTTCTCATGTGCTTGTTGCTTAAAACGGGCCTTTTGCTCTTGTGTCTCAGTTAATTCATTGAAGGCATTGGCGATTTCCACACCATCGAGATAAATTTCAAACCGTTCGCAAACTCGTTTATCGCTGGACTTAAGAGTTGAGAGCGCAGCTAGAGGTGCCGGATATTCATAGAGAATTAATGCTGGATAATTTTTTAATTCCGGTTCAATCTTATTTAAAAAAAGCAGAAAAAAATAATCATCCCAATTGAGTTCAACTGCAGGCAAGGGAACATCAGTGAATCGAGTTGAAATTAATTTTCTTAGATCGTTTGG
>JAEUWD010000031.1 GCA_016786485.1 Bacteriovoracaceae bacterium
TTTCAGGTGCTTCTCGTCCTCTCATCTATGGTGATTTTGCGACGAAACAATTATGGATGCATGAAGTGTGTGATGAGACAGGTGCCAACTGTAAAGATATCTCGACTGGATGGGGTGGGTCTTCTAACTGGACCATCACTGGTTCAGATATTTATCGTAACAGTATGGTTCGAATTGGTGCTGTCACAGCTCCAAACGATGCTTTGGATGTAACAGGTGCCATTGATGCGACTGGTGCTTATAAACAAAATGGTAGTGTGGTGTTAAATACCTTAGGTGGTACAGGTATTACACGAGTTGGTTTAACCGGAACTTCTATTTCAGGTGCGAGTAACACGGCAGTTGGTAACGCTTCAGCTTTCAGTTTAACTTCAGGAACAAATAATACTTTAGTCGGGGCGGCTTCAGGCTCGTATATAACAACTGGTCAACAAAACGTTATGCTTGGAACTTCTACCGGAAACGCCGCTGCGGGAAGTACTTTGAGTTTTAGTACATTTGTTGGTGCAAGTGCAGGTGCGACAGTAACCGCCGATGAGAATACTTTTATTGGATATCAAGCTGGAGAATCGGTAACCTCAGGTGCGAATAACGTGTTTGTTGGTTCTCAGTCAGGCCCACAATCGACGGCCGCAACAGGCAGTGGGAACGTAGGCGTTGGTAAAGATACCATGTATTTTACAACAACTGGATATGCCAATACTGCAATTGGATATCAATCAATGCGTGCCAATGTTGATGGTGCAAATAACACTGCGCTTGGGTATGGTTCACTAGATACCAATACTTCAGGTTCTAGTAATGCGGCCATTGGTTACAATGCACTTACTGCGAACACCACTGGTAATAACAATGCAGCAACTGGTAACTTTGCTTTACGATCAAATGTTGGTGGTAACTCGAACTCAGCTTTAGGTACCCATGCTCTGAGTTTAAATGCTGGTGGAGGAAACAACTCTGCAGTTGGTAATTTTGCTTTATATTCGAATGTTTCTGGAAATAATAACACTGCGATTGGTGATAATGCTGGTTACAATGCTTTAGGTTCAGGCAACGTTTTCTTAGGTCGATATGCTGGTTATAATGAAACTGGTTCAGATAAATTATATATCGATAACTCGAACACAGTGACGCCTTTAATTGGCGGTGATTTTTCTACAGATGCTGTAACGATTAACGGTTCACTAACTGTAACTGGAACTGCCAATCTGGCTAATAATTCAATTCAAAATGCAGAGATTTCAGATTCAACTATTGATCCTAGGAAAATAATGAACTCAGGAAGAACCACGGCCAGTTATGCTGCTAACTCGAGTTATACAAGTAATTTAGATTCAGGTGCTTCTCTACCATATGTGGCAACAACAAACAGTACTCCTACTGTCTATCAGGCCATAGGAACATGTACCAACTATATGACTGCAACTGATAAATGTGGTGTAGTGGCCAACATATTAGTTCTTCCAAACGGAACTAATATTGTTATGTCTAATCAATCAACTTACAGCGGTGGTTCGTGGTGTATTCCTACGATGACAATTGTATCGAACAGACCTAACGTGAATTGCGTTTATACAACTTTCTCAAGTGGTGGAGCGGCATCACTAAGTTGGCATATTACCAGCCAGCCACAATAAGAACTTAGAACGCACCTGGAGCCTTTTCGTCTAGCTTCGCGGTACTATTTTTCAAAAAAGAAATAAATCTACTTTCTTAAGCACGTTTCTTGGTCAATCAATGATTTTATTAATATCTAGTCATACATGAGTCGTAAAATTTTAATCAGAAGCGATGAATTCCCTTACCATGTTACATGTCGCTCGAACAATCGAGAGTGGTTTGAAATTCCAACCCAAAAAATGTGGGAGCTGTCTCTCAAATGTTTGGCCCACGCTAATCAAAAACATCCCATCACTTTAATTTCATTTGTTTTGATGAGTAATCACTACCATATGTTGCTCAGAACCCCAGAGGCCAATATCGATAGATTTATGTATGAGTTTAATAAAAACTTAAGTCTCGTGGTGAGAAATTATGCGTATCGCGAGAATCGAGTATTTGGTGGACGCTATAAATGGTGTCTTATACGTTCGCACAAATATTTATTTAATTGTTATAAGTATGTTTACCAAAATCCAAAGCGTGCGAAAATTGTCAAACATTGCGAGGATTACCCTTACAGTACTTTATATTACATCCGTCACGATAAAACATTTCCACTGATCATCCATGATTTATTTGGTTTTAAGGATGAATACGGACTTTTAAAGCTCAATCATCTTCAGCCTGAGATAGAGCTTACCTCAATCAGAAAGGCTCTAAAAAAATCAGAACTTAATGTTTTGAAACACCCAAGTCGAAGAACTCCGTTATAGTGCACGGCTAAACAAAAAAGCTCCAGGTGCTTTTAAGGGCCGTAGAGTTTACGGACGGTTTCTTGGTCGCCTTGACTTAGTTCAGTGAGCCTTCCCATGGAACCCTGGTACTGAGTGTAACCAGGTCTGGCGTTGATCGTCATAAGATTTGATGTTTTTGCAAACGCATTATCACGATAGTGCATAATCGAGAGAAAATCATAATCAGAATATTCTTTAGTCCAAAAAATTTTAAAGAAATTGCTTTTGGCGCCAGACTGAACATTATCTTTTTCAATTTTCACATATCGATCTCGATCACTTCGCTGATGTTCGTGTAGTAGGCTTAGTGAGTGACCAATTTCATGCACAATCGTTCGTTTATTCCAACAACCACCTTCTTCTAAATTAAGTGTACGCTTTTTGCTCCAAGGCATCGTTCCCATTCCAATACTCGCAAAACAGCCTTTGGCGTTTTTTTGAACATAAACGTAACGATCTTCGTTCTTGCGAATTTTACAATTAATTTTTGCTATTTTTTCCCACTCACTACAAGCGTTTAAAAAATCCATTTTTTGTTTTTCTGTTAGGTCGTTTGCAAATTCAATAGGTAGTATTCCATCAGTCCAAGTCGTTCCTATGAAAAGGGCGGTTGCACCTTTTTCAGTCGTTATTTCTTCTTCATCAATCAGCATATCTCCGATTCGAATTTCATGATTTTGTGGCACGTACCCAGCCATAACAAAATTGGAAAAGAGAAAAGGCGTTAAAAATATTTTCATGAATTTCCTTTTATTTAATTATCTTGGCGTTTGGGAGAAACACACAGTTAGGAAAATTTGTTCAAAAATTTAGCGCGTAGCTAGACAAAAAAGCTCCAGGTGCCTTTTATGATGGGCACTGGGCACGGAAACGTCGGAAATGAAAGAACACAAGTGTTTGAAATTACGTCGCTAGAGACCTCAACTTCTGACCGCGATAGTCCGATATATAATAGGTATTAGTCTCTATTAACATGGCGGTACGTATGCTCGGTAAAGCCAAGGATTTTGTCCGTGATAATCCGGTGGTCTCCACTGGAATCGGGATTGCTTTACTTATGATGCTACTGGATTTCGGTGATCAAGGGCAGACCATTTATGAGAAGGCCAAGAAAAAAGCCGCTAAAAGAAATCCTGCTTCAAAGGAATACCAAAAACTCTTAGGTGATGAATCAACCACCTCATCAGGAGAAAATTCAGTTCAAACATATACTCAACTTGAATCTCCCCCTGAGCGCCTTGAGATGATTCAATCCGGAAGTGAAAACCAAGAAGATTTTCGAGGCATGAGTTTTGTCGGCGATTCCGGAGGTTCAGGTGATACAACTCCTAGTCTCGCCCTCAGTGATGGACAAGATAATACAAACACACGAGAACCAGATAAATATGTTCCGATTGAAGATGATATTACCCCAGTAGCTGGTGGCGGTTTTGCTGGCGGCGGGGGTTGTTTTGGAGAAAATTGCGTTGGCAATCCACCTCCCTCAAGTGGAGGACCGATTGGCGGAGGTTCTGGCTCAACCACCATTTCTGTTGTGGGCTCTCCAGGGTCAGGTTCCTATGTCACAAATCCTACGGTCACCTTAACTGGTGCTAATACCACGCAAATTCTCTACTGCTTAAGTCTCACCTCAACTTGTTGTGAACCAAGTAGCACTTATACATCTCCTGTTCTTATCTCTTCAGGTGCCGCGGGTGTTTATACGGGAGGTAGTTATTGTCTCTCATTCAAAGGTGTTAATGGAACAAATAGTTCAAGTGTGGTTCAGCAACAATACCTAGTCGATAACACTTTGCCAGCCTTAACCGCTGGTCTTTTTCCTGTCTCAACCATGTATCAAATTCAGTCCACTGAAACGCAATATTTTCTTCGCTCAAATTCATCTGACTTTGGGGCCAGTGGTTTTACCTTTTTTAATATCGCCCTTAAAAATAATAATCCAGCCAGCTACACTGACTGTGAAGATATTGTAAATTCATTTCCAAGCAGCACTTATGGTATGCGTTCTCCCGCGGGTGCGCTAGAAATTAATACCGACGGATTAACTCCAGCTTCAAACATCGATATGAGAATTTCCATGAATAACGGAGTAGACCACTACGGAATCAACTATATGGTTTCGGTCATGCAGTTCACTGATTTACAAGGTGAGAGTGTTTATATGTGTATGCCTCACCAGGTTCTACTGAGAGATTTTACGGTCTTTACACCGACCAATGTGAGCAACTTTATAACCGCACCAGACTTCACCTCAGGCACATATGGCATCAACGAATTCCAAGGCATGATTCAACCTTTTGGTCCCTTTGGCGGCGGCAATTCTGGCCCTGGTGTCGCTAGTGGTCCTAACTTCGATTTAGAATATAACTTGGTCAACATTATTAATTGAGAGTGTTATGAAAAATATTTTCAAAATTTTATTTTTATTAATCCCTATAGCTTCAGAAGCAGCATCATTCTTCTATGGTGGTCGTTTAGTTAATCCCACAACTGGACAACCTTACGCAGGTCCAGCGGACTTAACATTTAGAGTTTATGTCAATAATGCGGCCACAACCTGTATCTATACTGATAATTCGGTCCCACTTAATAACGGAGTTTTTAACGTAGCGGTCGACTTCGATACGGGACTTCCTTGCGGAACAGCGTTTTCGAGCATTTTACAAACAGCAGTTGCACTTAATCATAAAATTGAAATTGAAGTTAGACATAATAACACTGCAACGACTTATCCACGACAAGAAATCGGAACGGTGCCGCTTGCGATAACTTCAACTAATGGTGGTACGCCAGCGATTGGTTCAGTAACCAATAATCAACTAGTGGGGACACCGACATGTTTGGCCGGTCAATATCTACGTTGGAATGGAATCAGCTTTGAATGTACTGCGCCAGTGGGTGGGGGCACGGTGAACTCAGTCACTGCAGCCGATGCTACGATTACTGTGAGTGGTTCTGCCACCAATCCAACTGTCGCCGTTAATACAGCCAACACAGATACTCGTTACTTAAAAATTGATGGCACCAATAATATGGGCGGGAATAGAATTCAAAACGTTGGCGCTCCATCAGTGGGTACTGATGCTGCTAATAGAAACTACGTTGATACTCAAGTCTCTGGCGCAGGTTCAATGGATAATTTTAATGTGACGGCTGATTCTGGCGGTTCAGCTACGATTTCAGACGGAAATACATTAACCATTGCTGGTGGTAATAATATTGCAACTACACGCGCACTTAATACTGTCACTATTGATATCACACCAAACACGAATAATTTTATTCCAAAAGCGACGACGACTAATTATGTCGATTCACTTATTTCTGATAACGGCTCAAACGTTTCAATTAGTGTTGCAGCACCTGTTCCACATGCGAGTGCTTTGATGCAAATTGATTCTGTGACTCGAGGTTTTCTAGCACCTCGTATGTCGACAGCACAAAGAGATGCAATCACTGCACCGGCCGCAGGTCTTTTAATTTATAATACAACAACTAATGCATATAATTTTTATAACGGTGGATCTTGGGCAGCGGTAGGTTCAGGTGGAGGTACAGTTAACTCAGTCACTGCTTCGGCAGCGGGAATAACGATTGGTGGAACGGCGACCAATCCGACGGTTGGACTTAATATTGCAAACTGCTTGGCCGGAAACTCCATTCGCCAAATCAATGCTGACGGAACAGTTGTATGTGAAACGGATGATGCCGGAGCACCTGGTGGATTGTCATCACTAAACGGACAGACTGGTAATACGCAAACTTTTAGTATAAATACCGCTACTGGCACTACTCCAGCTTGGAACTCGGCCACTGATAACCACGAACTCAGAATCCCGATGGCCGCGGTGGTAGGTGTGACGGCTGGTCTGATTTCAAAAGCTCAATATGATATTTTTAACGCGAAACTTTCTGCGGAATTAGACCCAGAAGTAGGCGCTAATACCACAGATAGGCTTCCTCGTTGGAATGGTTCGGCATTGGTTGCCGGTCAAATTCAGGACACAGGCACAAACATTGCAATTGCGCCATCTGGAACCTTGGCCATTTCAAATCTGGTTGCTCCGATTGGTGCAAGTGATGCGACAACAAAAGGCTACGTTGACGCTCGTACAGGTGCGAATGAAATTGACCCTAAGCTTGATTCAGCTACTGTAAACGCTATTCCTCGTTGGAATGGGACTGATTTAGTTGATGGTATTATCCGTGACAACGCGACAACTGCGTGGATCGGCGGAGCCGCCGTCACTTCAGCTCTACTTTCACTTGATTCAACCACGCGAGGTTTTTTGGCGCCACGTATGACAACTGTGCAACGAGACGCTATCACTACGCCAGCCGCAGGTTTATTAATTTATAATACTACCACCAATGCTTATAACTTTTATAACGGGACGATTTGGAATGCAGTAGGTTCTGGAGGCGGCACCGTGAACTCGGTCACGGCTTCGGCAGCGGGTATTACTATCGGTGGAACTGCAACTAACCCAACAGTGGGAATAAATATCGCAAACTGTGCCGCAGGAAACTCCATTCGCCAAATCAATGCTGACGGAACAGTTGTATGTGAAACGGATGATGCCGGAGCACCTGGTGGATTGTCATCACTAAACGGTCAGACTGGAAACACACAAACCTTCAGTACTAATACCGCTACAGGCACTGATCCTATATGGAGTTCATCGGGTGATAATCATGAGCTGAGAATTCCCATGGCCTCGGCCGCAGGAGTTAACGCAGGTCTTATCTCGAAAGCACAATATGATATTTTTAACGCTAAATTAGGAACTGGTTCTGCTGCAGGTGGTGACTTAACAGGAACATATCCGAACCCTGCCATTGCCGCGAGTGCGGTGACGAGTGGGAAAATTCTAGATGGCACTATTGCTGCCGTGGACGTGAACTCTGCCGCTATTCAACTTCGAGTGTCTGGGACTTGTGCTGCTGGAAACTCTATCAGAACCATCAACGCTGATGGTTCAGTTGTATGTGAAGCTGATGATAGTGGCGCCGGTGGTATTACAACTATTAATTCGCAAACTGGAGTAACACAAACCATCGCTATTACCACTACAACTCCAATGATGTCTCCAGATGTTAGTAGTGCGACCGATACACATACGATTCGTATTCCATTTGCGGCCACTGCGGGTGTAGGCGCGGGTCTAATTACCAATGCTCAGTACACTACTTTTAATAATAAACAAGAGAGAGTCACAGGTACCTGCGCTGCTGGAAATTCAATCAGTACTGTAAATGCTGATGGTACTGTCGTGTGTGAAGCCGATGACGGTATTACTGTTGAAGCTGATCCACAAGTAGGGGCCAATACCACTAGCTATATTCCACGTTGGGATGGCTCGGCTTTAGTCACCGGTCAAATTTATGATAACGGAACAGTCGTTAATATAGGATCAACCACTGCCGTGCCGAGTGCGATTTTAAATTTAGATTCAACCGCCAAGGGTCTATTGATTCCACGTATGACCTCCGCACAGCGTGGTGCTATCGGTACTCCTGCCACCGGGCTTTTGGTTTTTGATACTGATATGAGCGCTTTTAATTATTATAACGGCTCAGCTTGGGTGGCCTTCGGAGCAGGTGCAAATGCGACTCAGATTCAAGGTAGAACACTCGATGCGGCCCTTAACTCAATTGGTGCTGGCCAAGATGGATATGTGCTAAAATGGATGAATGCCAATAACAGATGGGAAGCTCAACCTGATGCTGTAGGTGGAGCAGGAGGGCTTTCAAATTTAAACGGAGCTACTGGTTCAACTCAGTCCTTTGGAGCACCAGGTACTACAGGTACTGCACCAAACTGGACTCGAACTGGTGATACTCACTTTATCAACATTCCCATGGCCGCAACAGCGACTGTGACCGCAGGTTTAATTTCTAAAGCTCAATACGATATTTTTAATGCTAAACAAGCCACACTTTCAGCAGGCTGTGCTGCTAACGAAGCACTTCGAACTTTTTCTGCCGCAGGTACTCCGACTTGTACCGCTTTTATAACCGTTGGTGCAAGCGCCGGTGGTGATTTATCAGGAACGTATCCAAACCCAACGGTAGCAAGAATCCAAGGTCGCGATGTTTCATCTGCAGCACCTGGAGCAAACCAAGTCTTAAAATGGAACGGAGCTGCCTGGGCACCAGCAGCGGACGACAATACGGGTACCACATATTCAGCAGGAGCAGGACTAGATTTAACCGGTACTATTTTTTCTATCGCTGATAGCGGTGTAACCAGTGTGAAAATTGCTGCTAACGCTGTGGACTCGTCAAAAATTGCAGCCGACACCATTGTTGCAGCTGATATTGCGACTGGTGGTGTGGCGACAGCCGAAATATTAGATGGGACTATTCTCAATGCCGATATTAGTGCAACGGCCAATATTGATGCTACAAAGCTCGGCACAGGAGTGGTTAGCACTACTGAATTTAATTACCTTGATGGAGTAACATCAAGCATTCAAACACAACTTGATGCTAAATTAACGACTGAAACAGATCCTCAAGTTGGTACCCTAACCGCCAACCTGTGGTGCCAAGCCAATGCTGCTGGTACGTCGATTGACTGTACCGCAAATGCTCCTTCACCAGTAGGAGCAACACTAAACTCAACCCAAATTTGGGTGGGAGACGCCGGAAACTTAGCGGTAGCAAGAACGGTAACAGGAGATGTGACAATCAGTAATACCGGAGTAACGGCGATCGGAGCTGGAGTTATTGTTAACGCTGATGTAGCAGCAGCAGCCAATATTGCGGCGACAAAACTAGGAACTGGTGTCGTAGATAATACCGAATTTAATTACTTAGACGGAGTAACTTCTGCGATCCAAACACAATTAAATGCAAAACTCTCAGCAGAAACAGATCCTCAAGTTGGAACCTTAACTGCCAATCTATGGTGTCAGGCCAACGCCGGTGGAACATCGATTGACTGTACCAGTGCAGCTCCTTCACCAGTTGGAGCAACACTAAACTCAACTCAAATTTGGGTGGGAGACGCCGGAAACTTAGCAGTAGCTAGAACTGTGAGTGGTGATGTAACGATTAGTAATACAGGCGTAACGGCGATCGGAGCTGGGGTTATTGTTAACGCTGATATAGCAGCAGCTGCCAATATTGCGGCGACAAAACTAGGAACTGGAGTCGTAGATAATACCGAATTTAATTATTTGGACGGAGTCACTTCGGCGATCCAAACACAATTAAACGCAAAAATCTCAGCAGAAACAGATCCAGAAGTCGGAACGTTAACGGCGAACCTTTGGTGTCGTGCCAACGCTGGTGGTACATCGATTGATTGTACCAGTGCAGCTCCTTCACCAGTTGGAGCAACACTCAACTCAACTCAAATTTGGGTGGGTAGCGCAGGTAACTTGGCGAGTGCAGTAAGCATGAGCGGAGATGCTACATTATCAAATACTGGTGTTCTGACCATCGGAGCTAATGCGGTTGACTCGTCAAAAATTGCAGCCGACACCATTGTTGCAGCTGATATTGCGACTGGTGGAGTAGCAACAGCTGAGATCTTAGATGGAACAATATTGAATGCGGACATCAACGCGGCAGCAGCTATCGCTTTAAGTAAACTGGCAGGCTGGCCAGCAGATGCGGCTGGTGTTTTAAATAATAACGGTTCAGGAACTTTGACATGGGTAACACCGCTAGCAAATCCGATGACTACAGCGGGAGATATTATTTATGGTGGAGTCGCAGGAGCAGCGACAAGACTACCAACAGGAACGGGTTTTTTAAGAGGTGGAGCAACACCAAGTTACTCAGCCGTGAATTTAGCGACAGTAGATGTCACTGGAGCCTTACCAATAGCAAATGGTGGTACAGGAGCCACAACGGCAGCAGCAGCACGAACAAACTTAGGTTTAGGAACACTTGCAACCTTAAGTGCGGTTGGTTCTACAGAAATCACTGATGGATCAATTATGAACGCAGATATCAATGCGGCAGCAGCGATTGCTTTAAGTAAACTGGCAGGTTGGCCGGCGAATGCATCTGGATTTTTAAGTAACAACGGTTCTGGGACGTTGACTTGGGCAACATCAGCAGAAACAGATCCTCAAGTTGGTGCAAATACCACAAACTATGTTTCGAAGTGGGATGGTTCGGCTTTAGTTGCTTCCCAAATTTGGGCGGATGCTACAGGAGTTGGTATCGGAACCAATGCACCCGCAGGACTTCTTGAGTTACGTAATGCATCTCCTTTTATCGAGCTTTCAGATACTACAGGTGGTACTTCGAGAGATTGGCGTCTAGGGATAAGTAGTTTAGTCGAAGGAGATTTTTTTATTTCACAATCGACAACAGCTGGCGGAACGACTTTTGTTAACAAACTCTATATGGACGCCGCTGGTAATATGACCGCAAATGGCATCACCACGCTCAACGGTGAAGCCAGAATCAATGACAAAGTTGGAATTGGAAATACTGGTTCGTCAGCTCTTTTAATTAAACCGAGTACACTAACAGTGCCACAAACTAATGCGATTGTTGTTCAGAATTTAGGTGGTTCGAGTATGTTCTCCGTCAATGATTCAGGCGTTGGATCTTTTGCTGGAAACTTAACCGTCGCAGGCCAAAACGTTTGTCGTCAGGATGGAACTAACTGTCCGGCAGGTGGTTCAGTCGGTGGTTCAGGGACTACTAATTATGTGACAAAATGGACTGCAGGAACAACTGCAGGTAACTCACAAATTTTTGATGATGCGACAAATGTCGGAATCGGCACAGGTGGTGCTGGTTCTGCAAAATTACATGTTGCTGGTGGTGGGGCAATTCTCGGAACAACAGGAACTTCATCTAACACGAGGACTTTGACTATTTTAAATAACGGCCAAGCTCAAACGAACTGGGGTTCATATCCAGGAACCTGGTCACCAGCACTACAGATTCAGAGTAATGATAACTCGAGAATGATTTGGTTAAGTCCATTGCATACCGATGCTGCAACTAACGCTCGCTTAGTAACAACTGGAACAAATTTTGACATTATGCCGCAAAACACACTAGCAGCAAGGTTTGATAATAGCGGTAACGTTACAGTGATGAATAATCTTTATCTGGCCCCAGCTAACCCATATATCTATACAGGTGGAAGTTGGCTAGGAGTTGCAAACGGTCTTTATGTCAGCGGTGGTACACTTTATTCACAAGTTCCGATCATGGCGAGAAGTTATATTGCTAATGATGATACCTATAATGGTGGTCGTATACATCTAAATGACTCAACGGATGTTACAGGTACTCTAGAAACTAGTTCTGAGATCTACTCGGGAAGTTGGTTAAGAAATAGAAATTCGGGTACAGGTTGGTATAATCAAGCGAATGGTATCGGTTTATATACAGCTGACGGTACTTGGGTTCGTACTTATCCAAACGGTGGCTCAACCGGCATCTGGGCAAATAACGGTACTGTTGCTACGGCAGGATGTATCGTGGCTGGCGATAGTGCATGTTCAAGTGGTGCCGGTGAAGTCACAGCGACGAATTGGTTTAGAAGCCGAGGTGCAACCGGGTGGTACAACCAAACCTACGGTGGTGGTATCTGGATGCAGGGTGCGAGTACGGTAGAAGTTTACGGTTCAAAAAACTTTGCAGTTCCTGGAGCAACAGCATCGGCTAATTCGTTTGTTTATTCTTCTGACATTCGCTTAAAACAAAATGTTGAACCTATCGATAATGCTCTTGAGAAAATCTTATCGCTTCAAGGAGTCGAGTTCGAATGGAAAAAAGATGGCAAACAAGATGTTGGATTTATAGCTCAAGACGTACAAAAAATTGAACCAAAATTGGTGGAGACCTTACCACAAAAAGAAGCCTACTTAGCGGTAAAATACGGCAATATCACAGCCATCTTAGTTGAGGCAGTGAAGGAAATCAAAACCATGATTGATGAGCTATTTGATAATGATAAAGAGCTTAAGCGTGAACTGGCTTCGGTGAAGGCGGAAAATGAAGAGCTTAAGAAGCGCTTAGACCGATTAGAAAAGAAATTAGATTCGAAGTAATTTTGAGTCATTTCTTGAAGTCAAAGTTCAACTAGACAGATTTAAACCGCCTTTGATAGCTTACTATTATGTTATTTATAATTAACATATTTATCCAAGCAGCATTTGCAGTAACGGCCCTTACAACGGTAAGCGGTACTTGTTCATATGTTGATGGCACAAATGGGGTAAGAGCATATAATGGTAGCGTTTGCAGAGTCACTTCAGACGGACAATGTCGACAAGTCACAAATAGTTCTGGAAATGACATTTTTGTTCCTGGTAAAGAAGGGACTTTTGATTTTATTAGTTTTTATGGTGCGCCACCTGCTGGTGTAACCATAGGAACTTGTGTCGTGAGAGCTACTACAACTCCACCTCCTCCTCCTCCTCCTCCGACCTCTGGGTTTGGAGATGGTACGCTATGCTCTACGGATATCTCAACCGGAAATAGCTTTGACCCAGGATCACCTTATTTAATTGCGTTTAGTTGTAGTGATTGTGCTAACGCTCCCGTTGATTTAGGTGTTATCTGGATTGGTTGTACCATCCCATATGGTACACGAGATTTGTATCGTTGTGGACCGTCTTCATGGGGAACGCCTAACTGTCCGGGGACATCACCAATCGCCTGCGGTAGCGGTTACTCATGCGTTCAACCTTAGTTTTCATTTATTTGAAAAGCTTCTTTTGAATCAAAATACTTAATTAAAATTTTGTTATCTAAAGTGTTAATTTCATCTGAGTTCTGCATAATATCGACTTGAGATTGGCTTGGATAATAACTAGGGTTGATAAGTTGGTCGTTACTGCCATAAAGGACAATTTCGTTTGGGAAAGTTTGATAAGCCGTATATTTGAACGCTTTCTTGAGAGTGTTAAGCAGAATTCCGTTAAATTTATCTGAGATAGAAGCTGACCAGAAAGTAAAAAGCCCTTTTGGCTTTAGTAGTTTGCTAGCAATTAAAAAATATTCATAGGTGTACAAAGCCGATGAGGTGATAATGTCAACTTCTTCGATATCGATAATAATAGTATCGTATTTTTTAGAAGTTGTTCTTATGACTTCACTTCCATTTTCGATAATCAAACTAACTTTAGGGTTCTTGAGGAGATTCTGGTTATATTGATTGAAATAATTCTCTGTAGCGCTGACAACAACAGGATTTATTTCGATGATATCTAAGTGTTTTACCTTGGAGGCAGCCATTAAAGTTGCAGCAGTCATGCCACATCCCAGACCAATATTTAAAACGGTTGCATTTGAGGGAGCATATTTAAGAGCTTCTTTGGCCATAATGATATGTCCTGTGGAGTCATTATCAGCACTCGAACACATGATACGATAATCAATAAAAAGAAAATCGATGTCATTGTTTTTTCCAACAGTGACGACACCAAAGTCGGACTGTTTTTGAAATAAGATGCTACCAAATCGAGGTGAATATTTTATTAACTCATTTTTGTTATAAATGAGAAATAGTAAAAAAAAAGTTGAAAAAATAATAACAATAAATTTTTGCCATTTTTTTGAAAAAACAAAAAATGCAAGTAAAAGATTTATACTGATGGCAATGTTTAAAGTCATTCCTAGACCAAAAGAGGGTATAAAATAGATTCCAGCTAAGATTGCTCCTGTTACGGCTCCAATAGTATCGACGAAATAAATGAGCCCTGTTTGCTTAATGCTATCTGGTAGAGAGTTGAGATAAAGTCCATTGAGAAGAGGAAAACTTCCTCCTAAAAGCAGCGCGGGTATTAAAATATAAAACCACAAGAAAAGGTGTTTTAAGAGATTTTCTGAATCAAGTAGAGCTGGAATGAAGTCATAATGTTTTAAGAAAAAGAAGGCGTAGATTGCCACCGCCAGCTGTGTGAACCCTATAAATATTCTGACATTCTCTCTTGAAATATATTTAGAAAAGATAAGTGATGAGAGTGCAATTCCTGCTAAAAAAGCAGATGTTGCGAGGCTCATGGCCTGAGAACTCTTACTTAGAAAATAAAAAAGTACCTCATAGCAATAAACTTGGTAAAGAAGAGAAACACAACCAATAAAAAATGAAAAAATAAGTATAATTGATGGCATATTATTTATTATATGACTCGAAGATTTATTTTACACCACATATTTTTTTCCTAAGTATCTCTTCGTGATATTTTTTCTCTTTCAAATAGGTATGGGTATAGTGTTGATAGTATATCTGGATTTCTGTTCCCGTGGCGAGATTTGATCTTTTGCAAAAAAACTCAAGTGAATAGTTTATAATTTTTTCGTTGTTAGCATGAGCAACGAGATAGTTTTCAAAAAAATTCCAGAGTCTTAGGTTCTTAAAATGTTCTCTAATTTCGGAACTGGATTTAAGATTATGAGCAAAAAGACTTTGGTTTTCCTTGGTTTTGACACTGGCCCACGAATCGAGTGTCTGTGGAGTAGGACTATAAAGAAGCCAACTTTGATAGATACCAAGTAAAGATGTTAGCTCGGTGAGATAGAAGCCATTTTTAATTCTTGTTTGAAATTTGAGAATTTCGTTATCTCCAGGGAAAGGGAGGGCCGTAAGTAAATTAAGCAAAATGAGTACTGCAAAAAAAAGAGATGTATATTTATGTGCAGGCCATCTTAAGTCTTCTTTTTTTTTATCAAATTTTAGCTTAATTAATTTCCAAAATGATCCTGGTAGATAGAGTAACCAGGCACTCATGCAAACATAGGGGAAAATTCCTAAATTCATGAAAATGGCAATACCTAGATGAAAGAGAATCATTATCAATACACAATACATTCGTGGTTTTTCTTTTGCATAAAAGAAAAAGGCAAAAAAGGGTGCAATGACTTCAGTTAAATAAACAAAACGAGTACACCACTCAAGAATTTGGGGATAGTTTAAGAGCCTTTCTGCTAAAAGGCTTGAGCTAATACTTGAGACAAAGGTGTACCAAAGTGCACTAGCTTCGATGAACCAAATTTCAGTACTGCGATGGAGATTTAAGCAGAAATAGATATATGCAATTTGGAGAAGCAGAACTAATTGATAAAAATGGATGATTTTTTTACTTTGAGCTGGTTCAGGGTGAAATATATGAAAGAGTACGAGGATATTTAAAAGCATATCTCCGCCTGTTAGTACTGACCAATCTTTAAGTTGTAGTGAGTGCAAAATAACCCACGCAATAAGAAGGCCTAATTTTTTATAGTTTGTAAAAAGTGTGATGGAGATCCCTAAGAAGCCAATTCCAAAAAGTATGACTGACCACAGAGCTGTGGCGTTAAGATAGAATAGTGACCAATAATACCATGCTGAAAATTCAATTTTGATTAGATCAAGTGAGACAATTCTTAAGTCAGAGTAGAACCAGTTAAACAAGCTTAAACGTTCGATGAAGTCATAGGCGATGATTAAGCAGAGTGCCAGTCTTTGAATCGTTAACGATTCAGGTGAAATTTGATATTCTTCGAGCTTTTTTAAAATTAAGCTTTTCATTCTTAAAGACTATTGAAAAAATAGTCATAAGAAAAGTGAACATATGAAAAATATAAAACAATATTGGAAATGGGGATGTGTAGTTTTACTATGTGCCAGTTTGTCGACTACCATTATAATAAATCTTTCACCTTATTTAAGGTTAGAAAACTCGAAACATTTAAGTAGCGCACTAAGGCCAATTCGTACTTTTGCTTACTCGGTTGGAATGGACAACGCCTGGCAGATGTTTAGTTATATTTATCGTCATCGTTGGTACTCAAAGTTTTATGCTGTTGATGAACTAGGTCAAGAAAGACTTCTTCCGCTAGCTTTACAATCTAAGCGAACTTTTTGGCAAAAGAATTTTTTTGATTTTAAACAAGCAAAGTTTTTATTAAATATTCATAATGACATGGATAGACAGGAAGATTATCTGAACTATTTGTGTATGACTTTTCCGCAAATAAATAAGATACGTTATTATTTTGAAATTCAGCATTTTCCCAATCGAGAACTTTTTCTCTCGAAAATTCCCACATCTAAATTCCTTTATGAGCGAGATATGCTGAAGGAAAAAAAATGTCAATGAATCTTTCAAAATATTTAGATTTTGAAATTTCCAACTCCTCATTGAAGCTGTTTAGGCTTTCTCTTGGTTCCATTTTTTTGTTTTATCTTTTTTTCTTATTACCAAATTGGAATGTGTTTTTTGCTGCGGATGGGATTCTACAACTTAAAACCACAACTGCTTTTGTGGATAAAATTAATCTTTTTACAATTTTTGATAAGGTAAAACTTTCAATTTTTTGGATTTGGTTTATTGGGGTAGTGGCTTCTTGTCTGTTGATTTTTAATTTACATCCAAGATTATCGACAATTCTACTGCTACTAGTACAAGCAAGTATTATTCGAAGAAATCCAAGTGTGGTCAACGGTGAGGACTTAGTTTATCGCATGTTGCTATTTTATGCCTGTTTTTTTCCTGTTGATAAAAAGATTGATCTTTTGGGTAAAATTGCCGTTTGGTTTTCACAGATAAATTTATTATTAATTTATGTTTTTAGTTTGCCTGCCAAATTACTTTCTGATCCCGCATGGACCAATGGTGATTTAATGTACTATGTGTTTATTAATGACACATGGTCAAGATGGGATTTAAGTTCAGTTTTAGGCTTGAAACCTATTAGCGAAATTTTAACGTTTGCCTCAGTTGGGATTGAACTGTTGGTTCCTATTTTCATATGGTTTAAAAGAATAAGACTTTTCGTTGTTTTGATAAGTTTAATATTTCATTTATGTATTGGAATTTTTTTACAAAATGTCACTTTTTTTTCACTAGCGATGATGAATGGTTTGATACTTTTTTTACCTGAAAGATATGCTCATGATTTTTTATTAAGTTTTAGGCAAGGATATTATTTTGTACGCACTTACATCAAAAAAATTATTTAATTTTGAAATTCAGTTTGTGATATTAGGCGGACTTTTTTTGATTATACCTTTCATCTTTTTTTACGATGGTTTATTCAACTTAAAAAAAGAGGGGATCAGTTGGTATTTTTGGACAAACGCTCTTGTAAGCTCTCCACATGTTCATGCTACCTATGTAAGGCTACAAGGTGAAATCTCGTCAAAACATGTTTCTTTTTTTTGGGGTGTACCGGCTTACTTACTTTGCGCAATTTTGCTCTGGTATTTTTATCAAAAGGGCTTATATGTAGAGGCAATCACCTTTATAAACGTTTGGCAGTCCTATCATTATTTACGTCAGACTTATGGTGTTCATCGTTATTTTATTAAAAAAGAAAATGAAGAATTGAATTATAAAAGAATGATGTTTTGGGCATTTCATTTGCCTATGCCTTACTTAATCTTAGGAAGATGGCATACTTTGCACCAAGCTTGGGGCGGAAGAGTCTATAATTATCTTAAACCCGTTTTATTTCCTGAATTTTTGATGAATTTCCTTTTTGTAATATTTATTCTCGCCGTTTTTTTGGGACTAATTATAGAAATAAAGCGTTCTTTAAAATTACAAAAATTTGAAAATTTATTAATCTTCGTTGCTTTTATCGGAATACATTATTATGGATTTGTAATGCTAAAACATTTTCATCGAGGCTTTTTGGCCGTAACCCTATTTCATGCTGTACAGTATTTGGCCTTTGTTTGGATTTTTGAAAAAAAACGACGCGCAAATACTTTCTTTGGTAAGATGTTTACTCAAAAGTTTGCTGTTTTTTTCCTTTGTTTACTCATTTGGGCTTATCCAGTTGAAAATTATGCGATACCTTATTTTGATTATTATATCGATAACTTTGCCTTATTTATGTTATGGGCGATAAGTTTGCATCACTATATGGTAGATGGCTTAATCTGGAAACAAAAGGCAATTGGCTAAGTTTTCATTACTAGTGCCACTTTTTTTACAAGGTGTTCGATAGTCAAGCATCTTACGAGGTCTTTTGCTTATCCAATTTTCGATAATAGCTAAATCTTAAGTTTTTAATTTTATTTCTTAATGTTCCAATCGAGTTTTCAATAGAACCTCTATACTGTGTTTTTAATGGAGCAAAGTAGTAAATCTTATATTTAATGGTCTCAGGTCTTTTAAATTCAGTTTTAATACATTCTCATATCTCAATAGCTCTTCAGTTAGCTTATTTGTTTGTCTTGCATTTGATGTCAACATTAGACCAAGTTTAATATATAGGGTTAAAAGGGTTAAAAGTGCCTGGAGCTTTTCTGCCTAGTTCTGCATTATAAAATCCACTATAATAGACTCAATGAAAACAGTAATGCTTGGCTGCTTACTTATTCTGCTTATCATCTCAAACCAAACTCAAGCACAAGTTAGGTTTGCGAGTGATTTAAATCCTGCGCTCAAAAATTTTTACAAAAAATACCATAAAGATGAATCAGTTAATGAGATGATATTGGCGTTTGATGAAGCTATGACAAAGAAACGCTCAGCTGATTGGAAGTTGGCGTTTGCAAAACAAGCATTTTCACTCAAGCTCGATCTTGATGACCCAAAAATTAAGCTAGGTGAAGTCGATTTTGAAGTTTATGAATTACGTTTCAAATTATTAAATGAATTTACGGCAAAATTTAAATTGGCCTTTCCTGATGATGAAATTCCTAAAAACGGATTTTATGATGATGCTAAAATCTTAATGCAAGAAAAACGTAAAATTTTAAAACAAACTCAAGTTAATGATTCGCAACGTGAAGCAGTAGTAGAAAAAAAGTCTCCTGAAAATACACCTATAGATTCAGTTAAAGTTAGAGATAATTGATTTAACTTTATTGTTCTTCGCAGCTAAATGTTTTAGCGCTAGTTTTTGAATCTACAACTTTCGCTTCGACTTTACGCTCGTCTTGATGAATAAATGAAACATCTTTTGCCTTAATTTCTCTTTCTGACTGGTAGTCTGAATAAGTTTTAAGACTGAAATAAAGTGTCAGTGCTGCAGAGAAAAAGCTTCCGGCCAGGTAGCGATTTTTTTGTTTAAGCGTATTCTCAATTTTGATTTCAGTTTCTGGTAAGTGTTCAACTTGTCCCAATCTAACTTTACTGTCACTCGACGAAATAAGTTCTTTCGCCTCGGCATTTTTTTGAACGAATCCGTGAATGCTAAGTCCAGTTGCGATAGTCGAAGCAGCTGTGACTGTGATATCGGCTTTTACCTTACTTTGGATTTGCTCTAACTCGGTCACTTTTTTTGTTTGAGCAAAAGTATAAGTTGTCATAACTGAGAGTAGGATAAACATAGTCAATTTCATTACGAACTCCTATTTTAGCTGAAATATTTGCAAGTCTAGGGCCAAAAATTTTGTGTTTTAGCGAGCTCAAGTTATTAAAATGACATACAAAACTGTATAATCTTTTGACAGTCAGGATAGAGCTAGCCAAAATAGGAATAAACACAGGGGGAACTATGCTTATCAATCTATTTCTTGGATTAGCTTTTGCAGCGACACTTGGTGGAGTCGAATTTACAGAAACTAAAACCTTAACAGGAAAAAACTTATTACTGAATGGTTTAGGTATGCGTGAGGCCACTATTTTCAAGGTGGATGTTTACGCTGCTGGGCTTTATCTCGAAAAGAAAAATAATAATGCTCAAGAAATTCTTAGCAATAATGAAACAAAATATTTAGAAATGTTTTTTGTTCGTGATGTAGGCTTGGATAAAATTGTTGAAACTTACCAAACCAGTCTAGATCAAGTTTTTGCTGATAAAGAACTAGAAGCGCGCACAGCTTTTTTAAGCAAAATGAAACCCATGACTAAAGGTAAGAGTATGGCGCTCATGTTTACTGAAAAAAGTGTGGATGTTTTATTTGATGGCCAAAGCGCTGGTGTGATTGAAAACCCAACTTTCGCGCGAGGCTTACTCGAAGTATGGCTAGGGCAGACGCCACCAAATCCAGGTCTTAAAACCGGTTTATTAGGTATTTAATTTGTTTGGTTTAACTGCACTTTCAACTCTCGTTCTCATGGGGCTAAGCACTGCTACCGCCTTTATTTCCGGCATTTCCGGTGAAGCCGGCGGAGTGATGCTTTTCACCTTCATGACTTTTTTCTTTACGCTCGATACTCTTGTCCCGATTCATGGTGTGGTTCAGTTAGCGAGTAATTCTTCACGTATTTATTTTTTGCGAAACTCATTACTAAAAAGATTTGTGCAACCTTTTTGTGTGGGAGCGATCATTGGCGTAGTGCTTGCGACTTGGTTGAAAAAAGATTTTCCCATTGACCCGAAACTCCCGTTAGCTTTAATCGTGGCGTTGATTTTGTATGTTCTCTTTCGTCCGCAGAAATTACCGGCGATTATTATTCCAGCTTCAGGATTTTTCTTTGTCGGTATCATGACCGGTATCTTAGGCATTTACATTGGAACGGTAGGTCCTTTTGTTGGTGCTTTTTTTGTTCGCCCA
Source organism: Bacteriovoracaceae bacterium (assembly GCA_016786485.1). Taxonomy (GTDB): domain Bacteria; phylum Bdellovibrionota; class Bacteriovoracia; order Bacteriovoracales; family Bacteriovoracaceae; genus JAEUWD01. Next base: position 20,821 of record JAEUWD010000031.1, read on the forward strand.
GATCTCAAAAAAGAAGAAATCATTGCGAATAAAGCTTTCATGCAAGGCTTTACTCATTTGCTAAAAGTTCCAGCTTTTATGAGTCTAGGTTTTTCTTTTATCGCGGCCATGCCAATTATTTTTCTCTTAGTCATTTCAACCTTTATTGGAAGTCGTTTTGGAGTTCAGATTTTAGATAAGCTTGAACCAAAAAGATTTATGCAGATAATGAAAGGTTTACTTTTTTTTAGTGCCATGAGAATTCTTTACGAAATTATCTACAAATAAATTCAGCACCTTACAAAACTGATAATTTTTCTCATCTTTGCATGGAGATATGATAAAATATCTTCAGATACCCTGGAGGTAAAACCATGGGAGCGATCGTGTTTGGTAATGAATTTTTCGATCAATGGCTAAATCAAAAAAGTAATGAAATATTGGGTAAAGTAGAGCGTGAAAAAATTACGACAGAAGAAATGTTAATTCTTTCCCTCAAAGCACAGGTGAATCATTTTCATCATATGGATGTTGAGTTTAGAGAGGAATTTCGTAGGATTGATAAAAGATTTGAAAAAATCGAACACAAATTTGAAAAAATTGATGACCGTTTTGAACAGCTGTATAAGGTTCTTACTTGGGGTTTTGGTTTATTGTTTTCTAGTATTTTAGCAATTGGATTGAAATTATTTCTTTAAAAAAAGGGCCTCTTTCGAGGCCCGATATTTTTTAAGCTTTTACTACTGCATGCATCGAACAATAAGCACCTGGTAAAACTTTTGGATGTTTACCACCAACTACCATAGCTGCTAGACTACAAACTTGGTTGCTTGCACAGAAGAATTTACAGTTTGAACAAGATTTGCCAGCCTTTGTTGAAACTTCAACATACTGAAGTTTACCTTTTTTGGTTTTTGGATCAACTGCGAGTAAATCACCAACTGGTTTTTTTACATCGCCACAAGCATCAGCTTGCGCAGAAGAAATTAGTTTTGAGCCAATAAAAACTGACGTTACTGAAAGAAGAGCTGTCTTAAATAATTCACGACGATTCAAATTTTTCATATTTATCCTTTGTTATGATTTTTTCTTATTATCGTTGATTTATTCTCGACACGCCACGGTTTGATTTACCTACTATAGTTTCGCTATTCAAACATTGCCAGATGCCAATAAATCCTTAAGATAATAGGTAACTTTTAACCACTAAAGAGGAATTTTATGAAAATATTTCTGCTATCTTTTTGTCTAATCATGTTCTCAGTTAACAGTTTTGCTAAGGTTTGTACTTATGAGTACGTATCAGCAGGCACTGAATTAAAATGGAAGGCCTTCAAAACTCCAAAAAAATTAGGTGTTAACGGTCAATTCAAAGATTTTTCGATCGTGGCCGGAAAAGCTTCATCGCTAGCGGATCTTTTAGCGCAAGCGGCGTTTTCAATTAATACTCAGTCTGTAGAAACAGGTGACAAAGGTCGTGATGGAAAAATCATGAAGTCGTTTTTTTCAACTTTAGCTCAAGGTCTTCATATCAAAGGTTTCACGAATAAAGTGACAGCGAAAGATGATGTGAGTGGGCAAGTGGAAGTTGAAATGAGCATGAACGGCGAAGCTCAAGATGTAAAAATGGATTACAAGCTGACAGACGGAAAATTAACTCTGACTGGTAAAGTTGATGTGCTTGAATTCAAAATGGATAAAAACTTGCAAGCGATTAATAAGGCCTGTTTTGCTCTTCACGAAGGGAAAACCTGGTCAGACGTTGAGTTAGAATTAATCGCTGTGATTAAAACGACTTGCCAATAATTTTAAGCCGCTTTTTTATCATCCGTATAATGAAGTGGTAATTTAACGACAAACTTTGTATTGGGTGAACTTGTATCTAGGTACAGTTCACCTTTGTGATGATTGATAAGTTTTTTCGAGAGACTTAAACCCAGACCAGTTCCTGTCCCGACTTCTTTGGTCGTAAAGAAAGGCGTCATAATTTTGTCTTGAATTTCTTTCGGGATTCCAGGTCCTGAATCGATAACAGAAAGATAGAAAAAATTCAGATCATGAGTAAATTGAATTCTGACCCAGGCACCAGGATCTTTGCAAATAGCATCGAAAGCGTTGTTTACCAGATTAATAACCACTTGCTGGATTTCCAAAGAACGACAAGGAATTTTAATATTAGGTGCGTGGTTTTCAACAGTGAATGCAATGGCGTGATGCATGCATTTTTTTTCCATAATTTCTAGCGAGTCCTCAAGTAGGAGGTTACTATCTACCATCTCAATTTCATCTGCATGTGTATCGCGGGAGAGTTTACGAAGGGAATTAATAATTTTAGTGATTCTTTTGACCGTCGACTGCACGCGCTCAACATTTTCAAATAAAGTTTTTTCATCTAGCGTACTGCGCTCTTGCAGTTTTTTCAGTTTATCAACTGTTCCCGCAATAACGGTAAGTGGGTTATTAATTTCATGCGCAATCCCTGAAGCAAGCTCACCAATCGCAACTAGCTTTGAGCTTTGGAATGACTTTAAACGTTCTTCTTCCAGCTCTTTTTCAGCTTCTTTCATGTTGTTATAGTTTCTGCGATAAGCTGAATAAATTCTTATCCAAGAATTTCCAATCAGGACTAAAAGTGCAATCGAGGCAAAGAAAAAAGCTTGGAGGAATCGGTTATGTTCTTCCAATTTTTTTTCTCGCAATAAATAAAAATGTTCCGTAAGATTTTCGATTGTTTCGGTAAAATTATTATTGGCTTCGATATATTCATTGCTATTAAAAAGCTTCGCGGCCGCAGACAGGTTTTTCTTTTTAGTAAAATCTAAAATACTATTTTCGATTTTGAATAATTCCTGTCTTTGGACCACCGGCAAACCTAAATTATGCGGGTCTTCTTTTAGCAGATCATTTAAACTTTGAATTGCTGTATCTAAAGCGAAAATATCCAGTTGAACTTTTTCATAGTTTTCAGCCGTGTATTTTTGAATAAGAGTTTCAATGTGCGCATTGATTAATTTGTTTAAGCGAATGCAAATTGAATTTGTTTCCATCATAGGAAGATAAAAAACTTGTACTAGCTGATCGGCTTTTCTAGAAATGTGAATAGTATAGAAGTAAAGTGATGCTTGAATAATACTTAAAGCTATCGAAATAATAACGAGTTTTTTGGGAAAAAGATTCATAGGGATTTATCGACAAACTAGAAGACAAAATTAAGGCTTGCTGAATAAAAGCGCTGATAGTCGAGCTGTTGTCCAGATACCCCATCAATTTGGTCATTTTTAAATTGTTGGACTTCGAGTTTGGCGACCCAATTGTCGTTAAATGAGTAGTTGACCCCGTAGCTCAGCGATCTTCTTCTTCCGTCTGTTGGGTCACCAGCAGGGCTTAAGCTATCACTTTCGCGGTCGAGAGTTTGAGCGTACGTTGTGTGCAGTAAAAATTTTCTATTATAAAAATAGTAACCTAAGGTTGTGTAGTAAGACTCAACTCGTTTTAAATCTGCATCTTTAGTTGTTAAGAGGATGTGCTCGATCATAACCAGCCAGTTATATTTATCAAATTTCAAACCAGTGGAAATAAAATGAGCATTTTGGGATTTGATGGTCGTTATCACATTTGGTATCGCTGCGGTATCCATTGCCACTGCAATTTTCTTATTTAAGAAATAGACATTAACATCGATCTCACTATAAAAAAATGATGTCCGTAGCTCGAGTGCATCAGTGTTAAAGGTAAAGACTAAACCTGTCGTTTCTTGAGTACTTCCTTTAATTGTTTGCGCCATGGCTTCATCTTCAAAATTACCACCGCCAATAAAAAGTGTGCTGGTGAAATAATTATCTTCACCTAAACTAGTTTGATATTCAAATGAAGCGCCTGGCATCGAATTGATAATCATAACCGAGTAATTTTCCAGAGGCGGACGTGACCAAGGATAAAGCGCACTAGTATAGCGATACTCGCTAATGAGCCATGTTGGTGGACGCAATAAACCAGCACGAATCAATATTTGATCATTGAGGCGATATCGAATAAGTCCGTAATCAACCCTTGGATCCATGTCGCCACTGCGGCCATTGGCGACAGTTTGGAAATCAATAGTAAGCTGAGAATTTAAATCGTAAGAAATTTTTAAACCGTAATTGGAATCGTAGAGAAAATCATCTCGATTATAGATAGGCAATACAGCTGGTGCTGATGTTGTGTAATCATAACGATCAATGAAGGCGCCTTCAATCGTATCATTTTTAAAATCAGCTCGCATGTAACCGATTGTGCCAAAGCCATCAATATGCCATTTACCGATGTCGATAGCATACGATGATGAAGTCAGCAATGTGAAAAGTATGACTAAGGTTTGCATATATATGAAACAATCTTTATAGTTTGACAAAGCTTCGTCAAGTCGTAATATTTTTAAATATGAAATTTCTTTTCTCGTTCTGCTTGATTTTTTTTTTACTCTCCTTGAAAGCTGAAAGCTATGTAGTCCTTCATCAAAAGGCAGTTAAGGAAAATTTAACCAATGCAACTCTAAAAGAAATTTATCTTGGGAAAAAAAACTTTTGGCAAAATGGTTCTCGAATTTATCCATCAACAAGCACAACTAAAAATGAAGAGATCCAAAAATTTCTCGAACAAGTTTTGGATATGAGCGACGACCAATACAACAACTATTGGCGACGAATTCTCTTTTCTGGAAAGGGGCGACCTCCACGAGTTTTTGCTAACGATGCAGAAGTAATAGAATTCGTAGAATCCTTTGAAAATGCCATTGGAATTATCTCTCAGAAACCAAAAAGCCTGCCTGCAGGCTTGATTCTTAAATAATTTCTAAGACAAACAAAAAAAAATTAGTTATCTTTTTCAGACTTACATAAATAAGGACGGACTCATGCAAAAACTATTGACGCGTTATGGTATTAAAACTGATGGTGCTCAACTTTTTACGAATGCTCAAAACCAGGAACTGGTGAATGTTGCAGTTAAAAATGGCGAAGGACAATTAACTAAGGCCGGTGCCTTGACGGTTTTATCAGGCAAGCAAACAGGCCGTGCTGCTAAAGATAAGTACATCGTTAAGTCGAAATATACAGAATCAATCATTAACTGGGAAAGCGACATCAATCCAATGTCTAATGACCAGTTTAACAAAATTCAAAACTGGGCGGCGCAAACTTTAAGCCAATCAAAAAATCTTTATGTAGCAAAACGTTCAACTGGAACGGAAGCTCAATACAACATGCAAGTCAACTTGATTACTCCGAGTGCCACTCATAATTTATTTTTCAATCATATGTTCCTCGATTTGATCCCAAATGGTGGAAAGCTTGAAGAGTGGAGTATTATCCATGTTCCTCACCGTCAACTAGATGCTCAGGAATTTGGAACAAAAAATGGTATCTGTATTGCGCTTAATTATGAAACACAAACAGTCATCATCATTGGTACGGCTTACGCAGGTGAAATTAAAAAATCAATTTTTTCTATTATGAATACTTTGTTACCAGATTTAGGAGTTCTTCCTATGCATGCTGGGGCAAGTGTTAGCGATAAGGGTACTGTTTCAGTTTTCTTCGGTCTTTCTGGCACAGGAAAAACTACTTTATCAACAGACGTTGGTTCAAAAATCATTGGTGATGATGAGCATGGTCTAACTTCAAAAGGTGTTTTCAATTTTGAAAATGGTTGTTACGCAAAAACTTATAAATTAAGCAAGGACGGCGAGCCTGAAATCTATAAAGCGATTCATACTCCATTAGCTTTGGTAGAAAACGTGAAAGTTGTGAATGGTGAAATTGATTTCAATGATATGAGTATCACCGAAAATGGTCGCGCGAGTTATCCACTATCATTCATTGATGAAGTGGTTGAATCAGGCAAGGGCGGATTACCACAACATATTTTCTTTTTAAGTGCTGACGCTTTCGGAGTTTTGCCTCCAGTAAGTAAACTAACTGAAGCCCAGGCGATGTATTTCTTCTTGTCTGGTTACACGGCGAAATTAGCGGGAACGGAAGTCGGTGTCCAAGAGCCACAAGCGGCATTTTCGTCTTGTTTTGGCGCGCCTTTCATGATGAGACATGCGAATGATTACGCTGAACTGCTTGGAAAATATTTAAAAGAAAATAAAATCCATGTCTGGTTAGTCAACACTGGCTGGAGCGGTGGCGTTTACGGTGTTGGTTCACGTTTTCCATTAAAAGTGACTCGTCAGATCATTCGTTCAATTCAATCAGGTGAATTAAATAAAACTGAAATATTGGAAGAATCAATTTTCGGTTTAAAAATTCCTACGCATATTCCTGGAATTCCTTCCGAGCTATTACTCCCAAAACGTACTTGGGAAAATGCGCTTGAGTATGAAACAACAGCTCATAAATTAGCTGAAATGTTCCATAAGAACTTCAAGAAATTTAAGAAGATCAATCCTAAGATTTTAGAAGGTGCTCCGCTTTACGGACGTGAGAACACTAAAACGCTAAGAGGCGAAGCTTAATTTCGCTTGTAAACGTGATTAACTGATTTTTTATCCATACTTCTAATATGAAGTAGGACTTCGTTCGTTTTCAGTTCGCTTGGAACGGTGAACTCATAATTAAATGGCACCATTTTGCGCGGACAGAAATTATCGGCATAAGTATTTTTAAGGATCGGTAATACCGAGTATGTATCCTTGCCGTTACTGACGTAAGTAATTTTATCCAATTGAAAGCAGTCACTTGGGTTATAGCCTTTTAAAAGAACCTTATTGGTTCCTGGAATTTCTTCCACATATTGAACGCGAGCGTAGGTATGATCATCAGCGCTTGCAGAGTTTGAAAGATTGACGGTGAGTTTGGTGATGATTTCTTCTTCGAAGTCACTATTTACATAAATTTTATATTCGCCTGCTTCTAGAAAACCGAGTGAAACAACTTCAAGGAGTGGTCGCGCAATTTGCGGACATATTTCTCCGGTATTAGAATAATCAAGAACAGTCAGATTTATCCGTATCACATTGCCATCAAAGACAACTTCAGTCTGTGGTGTCCGGTAACAAAGACTCGGATAAGTAGCGGCCAGAACAATTTCAGCATTGTCATTATGATCAAATCCGCGAGGAACATAAACCTGTTCAGCTTTTAATGGAACAAGTTTTGGGGTTTTTTGTGCAAAAACAGCACCAGAAAAAGTGAGAATAAAACCTAATAATAATGACATAAATACCTCTTATAATTTTTTAGTAGCTTTAAAATTTTCTTCGTTGGTTGGTGAACTAAATTGTAACCCCATTGCTTTAAGTATTTTGTGTGGGATATCAGTATTTTCTTGGTAGCCGTTAAAAAGGGTGGCCATCGGTCCACTGGCAAAAACTAAAACATCGCTGGCTGTATGCGAAGCCGACTCTTCGTAATAAAGGGATTTTTCTGGAGCAAGATTGCCTGTATTATTCGCTTGCGCTCCAGGTCCTGTGGCCCAAGCGACGATTTGTTGTTTTTTTAGTGTGAACAAAGCATCACCTTTGGTTTCTTTTAATCCGGCGTGACCATTCAAGCTTAGTCCACCTGTTTCATGATCAGAAGTTGAGACAATCAAAGTTTGTGGCCCTGATTTTTCAAAAGCTATTTTGTAGGCTTCATCTAACGCGAGCGTTTCACTCACTTGTAATTTTAAATTATTTTCGTGTCCGGCATGATCAATGCGGCCAGCTTCGACAATTAAAACGTAACCATTAGGATTTGTTTCTAGCGTTTTGATTCCCCAGAAAAGCATTTGTGACAGAGTCGGTTCTAGTCTTGAAATGCCATCGACACTTGCGCGATTTTTTTCGTATGTAAGATGAGAAGCATTGAAAAGCCCTAGCACTTTTAAATTTTTCTGACGGCGATCAATATTATTTAAGGCCTCGGCATTATCCACATAGGTCCAGCCGTTCATTTTTAGATCTGCCATCAACTGAGGTTTTTTTTTGTTATTTATAAAATGATTACGTCCACCGCCTAAAAGAAATGTTAATTGAGACATTGGAAGTTGGGCGGCAATTTCATCTTCCATATCACGATCTTTCACATGAGCATAAAAACACGCTGGTGTCGCATGAGTCACTCGTGTCGTGGTGATAATACCAACCGATTTTCCTGCCTTTACCGCCACATCGAGAATCGTTTCAAGTTCACGACTTTGCTTCTTAGGATCAAGCTTCGAGTCACTTAAACCAATCGAACCGTTATACGTTTTTACTCCAGAAGCTAGTGCTGTTGCTGCCGCCGCTGAATCAGTAACGAAATCGTCACTGGAATAAGTTTTGGCCATCCCTAGATTGCTAAAGCGCTCAAAGTTTAATTTACCCGAAGAACCCTGAGAATAAATTCTGGCCGCGGTAAGTGAGTTCGGGCCCATACCGTCTGCAATAAAATAAATAGTATTTTTAGCATTCTGAGCGAAAAGATTTAGACTTAAAAATGTGAAGAAGAAAAACAAACAAGCTTTCATGGTTTTTCCTTAGCCAAGATAAACATCTAGCACCATCATGACAATAAAACCTAACATAAGACCCATGGTGGCCTTATATTCATGACCATGACGATGAGATTCTGGGATAATTTCGTGACTGATAACAAAAATCATCGCACCGGCAGCGAAGGCCAAGCCAAATGGCAATAAAGGCTCGGATAAATTAATCATAGCGTAACCCAGGACTGAGCCGATAGGTTCAACCAGACCGGTGAGCAGCGCAATCCATAACGAATAAGCGCGACTATATTTAAGGGTAATTAAACTAAGTGCGACGACGAGACCTTCCGGCATATTTTGAAGACTAATTCCGATAATCAGCGCCACTGCTTCATTAATATTTTGTCCACCTACTGAAACACCGACGGCCAGACCTTCCGGAAAGTTATGTAGTGTAATCGCAATAATAAATAACCAAATTCTCTTTACTTGAAATTGGTCGCTTCCTTCAGAGCCTTTAATGAAGTGCTCATGAGGAAAAAAGAGATCGCAAACACGTAACGCGATAGCTCCACAAGCAACACCAAGAGCGATAACGATAATACTTACCAGTTTACTCGCATAAAGTGTCTCACCAATTTCAATCGCCGGATTTAAGAGCGAAAAACAACTGGCGGCCAACATGACTCCCGCCCCAAAACCCATCATTTGGTCTTGTAGCTTTTGTGAAATGCTTTTGACAAAGTAAATTGGGACTGCGCCAAGTCCAGTAGCAAAACCCGCTACCAAACTGCCTAAGAAGGCAAGTAGTAATCCGTTCATTGAGCTTAAGACTTCCATTTGTCACCCAAATTATTGTAGACAGAATTCAAATACTTAGGACAAACTATACACAAGAACTTTAAAAAGTGGAACGTTTTTAATGAGTAATGAACGTAGTGTAGAAAAATTAAATTTTATCGATTTATTTTGTGGCTGTGGTGGTTTTTCACGCGGCTTAGAAATGGCAGGACATCAATGTTTACTAGGTGTGGATTTTGATTTAGATGCGACAAAAAGTTTTGCGCTTAATCATCCCAATGCTCAAGTGTATCATGGTGACATTCGTGGACTAACGACAGCTCAGATTAAAAAATTAATTAACATTAATGATATTGATATGGTTATCGGTGGCCCTCCTTGCCAGGGATTTTCAACCGTTGGCCGTGGTGAAGTTGGTGATAAACGAAATCAGCTTTTCTTGGAGTTTGTTCGCATCGTAAAATTAGTAAAACCTCGCGTAGTGATTATGGAAAACGTGACAGGTTTGGTAGCAAAGAAAAATCGCAAAATTCTTTTGGCGATTTTTAAAGAATTTGAAAGCCTTGGTTACAATATGGACGCACGCGTTCTTTCAGCTGAAGAGTACGGTGTCCCTGAGCGTCGTCGTCGCACTTTCTTAATGGGAATTAAAAATTTCTCAGAACATCCTTTCCCAGAAATAAGTCACGGTGTACGCGGCTCAAAAAAATCAGCGACGGTGGGACAAGCTTTTAAAAATTTAAAATCATCTCAAGGTAAAATCTATAATCACGACGTTTCGGCGGTACAAATTAAAAATGCTTTAGATCGTAAACGAATTGCAAAAATTCCTGAGGGGAAAGGTATTCGTTATGAAGCTGATGAAAAAGAATATTTTTCAGCTTCGTTAAAGTTAAAAGTTGATTGGAAGAAGTTACCAGAAAATCGTTTACGTCAAACTAAGTTTCAGCGTTTGGATCGCAAAAGCCCTTCGCCAACTATTTTAACTTCGCGTACAGCTTACTTTCATCCAACTGAAAATCGTTATCTGACAGCACGTGAGGCAGCTTCACTCCAAAGTTTTGATGGTGACTTTCATTTTCAAGGCAGTTTAACCTCTATTTTTAGACAAATTGGAAATGCTGTTCCACCCATGTTAGCTAAAGCTATCGGAGAAAAAATAAAAAACTGCCGCTTTGAAAAAGCTCATTTTAAAAATTCCATGAAAAAAGAATTTTTACAAAATGCTTTTACATATCAACAATCAACCGTGATTTAAGGTCAAAGTGATTTCATCTTATTTGAAAGTTTTTTTCTCACGCAAAATGTTCATTACATTTTTAATGGGAATTTCTTCTGGTCTACCGTTATTACTAATGGGAAGTACCTTTCAAGCTTGGATGAAAGAAAGCGAAGTTGAACTTAGCACGATTGGACTTTTTGCTTTAGTTGGATTGCCATATACACTAAAACCATTATGGGCCCCGCTTCTCGATCGATTCACTTTTTCTTTTCTCGGCCGACGTCGCGGTTGGATTTTTTCTTTTCAAGTGGCTTTGAGCATAAGTTTTTTTATTTTTGGTCAACTTGATCCAATGAATAATTTATGGTTGATGGGATTACTTGCGCTTATTATTGCTTTCTTTAGTGCCAGTCAGGATATCGTTATCGATGCTTTCCGCCGCGAAAGTTTGGCCGACAACGAACTTGGCCTCGGTTCATCACTTTATGTGAGTGGTTATCGTGTTGCGATTTTAGTTTCGGGGGCGTTCGCGCTTTATATCTCAGAGTCACTCAGCTGGAGTATCGTTTACGGCATTATGGGAGCGATCATGGCGGTGCTCACCCTCGCAAGTTTATTTGCACAGACTGAAGATTCAACTATTGTTCCACCAAAAAGTATTAAAGAGGCAATCATTGGCCCGCTGAAAGAATTTTTCACGCGTGGCGGGCTTCGCGATTCGATCATTATGTTAGCTTTTATTCTGCTTTATAAAATGGGCGATCAGATGGCGGCGCATATGACGGTGCCGTTTATTTTAGATTTAGGTTTTTCAAAAACTGATTATGCAGCTTATGTGAAAGTTTATGGCATTATTTCGATGCTAGTAGGGGGAATTTTAGGTGGTATTTTGATGGTTCGTCTTTCGATCACGCGTGCGCTGTGGATCTTTGGTTTCTTTCAAGCAATTTCAACCTTAGGTTTTTCATATCTCGCATTCAGCGGTCAAGACTATATGGTGTTAGCAATAGTCGTGGCGTTCGAAAATATCGCTTCTGGTTTAGGCACGACAGCGTATTCAGCTTACATGGCCAGTATCACCAATAAGAAGTTCACCGCTACTCAATATGCGCTCCTTACCAGTATCATGGGAGTTCCGAGAGTTTTTGCCGCTGCTCCAACCGGATTTATGGCCGAAGCTTTTGGCTGGAATATGTTCTTTGTGATTTGTACCTTGATTGCCATTCCAGGCATGCTACTGATCTTTAAGATTTCAAAAGTTTCACAGAAAGTTTAAGCATAAACAACGACGTAAACTAATAATTCCCGGACCACAAATTCGTTCATCTTCAGTTTTACGTGTATTTAATAATTTTACTAATTCTCTACGAAGCGCTTTATTTCCGTGTTCACACGCGTACCAACAAGCTTTTTTTCTTTCGCTATCTTTCATCCAGCGATCGACACACTGATTGAGTAGCAAATCAACGGTTGAAGTTCGGCCATTAATTACGGCATGCATAAGAGCGGTTTGTTTATTAAGATCTCTTTGCTCTAAATTTAATTGCGGATACTCAAGCAACATTTCAATCGCCTTATACGCTCCGGCCTTGGCCAAGAAAATAAGTGGTGTTTGGCCGCTGCCATCATAAGAGTTGATATCGGCACCAAACTCATCAATCAGTGTACGCGAAAATTGTAAACTCAATGGTTCGTGATGACTTTCTTCGAGTAGTGTCGTGAAGAGTAGGCGATCCACTTGGGATTTATTCATATCGGTATCATAGCTAAGGACAATATCCAGTAAGGCTTGATTTCGTTTTTCAAATGCAATTTTCAAGAAACGCTCATCAAAACGGTAACCTGCCGTGAAGTCTAAGAATAAAAGCACCGTTTTATCATCTTCTTTAACGAAACTTCTTAAGATAAGTGTTTCACCTTTAGTTAAATCTTTTTTTGTATCGGCGCCAGCTTCCAGTAATACTCTTAAGATTTCTTCTTTTGTTTCCTTTGGAGCATATTGATAAGCGTGCGAAAGCAGAGTTTCTCTTTCAGCATGTCTTAAATCTAAGTATTGGTTAATTTTTGTATAATCTTGTAAGTAGGTTTTTAAATTTTCAACTTCACCAGCTTCAATTGTTTTTAAAAGTAAAAGTTCATCAACGACCACGGTTACGACTGGAGGTTGAATGACCGTAGGTTCATTAGAGCTTTCTGGCTTTGAACAGCTCAACAATATCATGAATAAAAAAACAAAAAGAGAACGCATTTTTCCACCACAAACTGTCAAAGTTATAGACGGCCGTCACCGTACGCGCTCGTTAAAAGAGTCGTATGGATGAAAACAGCTATTTACTGAGGATAAATTGCAATGGGTATGCCAAGGCGAAAAAAAAGGACGGGCCTAAGTGCCCGTCCTGCGATACGCATCTTTTTAGAAACGAGATTTTGGATTCTTTTTACTTAATTCAATCACTTTTTTCAGGTCTTTTTTAACTTCGCTTGAAATATTTAACAGAAGTAAAATCCCTGAGTTATCACCCTGCTCATCGACACCCACAAGCGAGATATTTCCCATGTATTTTCCATTCATATACAGACGTTGAGTGAAAATGGCCTGAACATTGAGTCTAAATGGCGTAAAGAAACCAAAAACTTTTTTGCTGAGATAGAAAGTTGTGTCCAAGAAGTCTGGTACATTCACTGCTACCGCCGGAAGTGTACCTCCCACAATACCTGGTAGAGGACGTCCACCTGGTAGACTTTCTGGATTCACAAATTCAAAGTTACCGTTTTCGATATCATCGAAATCAATAACTGCTTGAAAAAATGTTCCGCCGCTAAATTGTGCTGGCGTTAATTCTAAAGAAGAATTTTGCAGCTTAGGAATCGGAACTCGTATACCTTGGTTGATGGCCAGGGTTTCAAATTCCATTGAAATAAGAACTGCACCGTTTTGTACGTTAAAGAAAGGACCTTTAACACCAGGAATCACTGGTACATCTGGTTGTTTCCCGCAAGACGTCATGCCTACAATGGCCAACACCACTAGCAGAGAACTGATTTTTTTCATGATACTCATCTTCCACCTCGTTTTGAGAATATGCTCCCGAATGCTTACATTCATTCTCGGTACGATCGTATCAAACTCAATGCTAGATTGCTTCTTAGCGATTTTCTGGCAAATTTTTCCATCATGAGTGAGTAGGTGCCCGATATGAATGGTCGGACATGTTTTCGTGACTTCGATTGAAGCTAGAGGCATAATAAAAAAATGAGCACTGGATACATTAGAAAAATGAGAACGAGTTTGTTGGACGGCAAGAACGTGAATTATGAATTCGTTCTGGCCCAAGATGGCGTTGAAAAATATCTTCCACTCAACGCGAGCATCGGTAAAAAAATAACTTTAAAATCTCACCAAGTTTATGAGTGTCTCAATTGCCAGAAGCAAGGTGCAAAATCTTACGGGCAAGGTTATTGCTTTGATTGTTTTTCGAAACTCGCTGAATGCGATATGTGCATTGTTAAACCTGAGCTTTGTCATTACGACGCGGGTACTTGCCGTGAACCTCGCTGGGCCGAACGTTATTGCATGAAACCGCATATTGTTTATTTGGCCAACTCCTCAGGACTTAAAGTTGGGATCACACGTGAACAACAAATTCCTACACGATGGCTCGATCAAGGTGCTGTTCAAGCTCTTCCGATTTTAAAAGTGGAGACTCGGTACCTTTCTGGTGTGATGGAAAAAGCACTGGCACAGGTTATGAGTGATAAAACCAATTGGCGTGAATTATTAAAGAATGAAGGTTCAAACCTTAATATGATCGAAGAACGTGAAAAAGTTCTACCTCTTTTAAAACCTTTGATTGAACAATACGGTGCTGAAATTCTTGCCAGTGATGCCGTGAGCTTCCAATATCCTGTCAGCCAATTTCCAGAAAAAATTCAAAGTATCGATTTGGATAAAACGCCCGAGCAATCAGGTGTTCTCTTAGGGATTAAAGGGCAATATCTTATTTTTGATAATGGCGTTCTGAATGTTCGCAAATATACTAGTTTAAAAATGGAAATAAATTTATGAAAAAAAGTGCACCACAGTTGATTAAACTTAAAGATTATAAAAAAGCCGATTTTCGAATTGAAGATGTTTATTTAAATTTTGATATTCACGATAAACACACTACCGTTTCTTCAAAAATGGTTTTAGTTTCTAATCATGAACAAGCTCCAGCTTTAGTTCTGGATGGTGAAAATCTAAACCTCAAATCGGTAAAACTTAATAATCAAAAATTAAACCCGTCAGACTATGTCATAGGGGAGGAAACCTTAACCATCGCTAAAGTTCCTAAAAAATTTACTTTAGAAATTGAAGTGGAAATCGACCCGGCGAATAATTTGGCGCTCGAAGGTCTGTACAAATCAGGTGATGTTCTGTGTACGCAAAACGAAGCTCAAGGCTTCCGTCGTATAACGTATTTTATTGATCGTCCTGACGTCATGACAAAATTTAAAACGCGGATTGAAGCCGATAAAAAACGCTATCCCTTATTACTATCAAATGGAAACCGACTGAAGTCTGGCAATCTTGAAAAAGGTCGTCACTTTGTGGAGTGGCAAGACCCCCATTTAAAACCTTGTTATCTCTATGCTCTTGTCGCGGGTGACTTAGCACTAGTCAAAGATCAATTTATCACCATGAGTGGTCGTAAAGTCGCACTAGAAATTTATGTGGATAAAGGTAACGAAGATAAGTGTGACTGGGCGATGAAATCGCTTAAGGCCTCGATGAAGTGGGATGAGGACACTTTTGGTCTTGAGTATGATCTTGATATTTATATGATTGTTGCAGTTGATGCTTTCAATATGGGAGCGATGGAAAATAAAGGCTTAAATATTTTTAATTCGAGTTATGTGCTCGCGAAAAAACAAACCGCTACCGATATGGATTTTCTTGGCGTCGAAAGTGTTATTGGTCATGAGTATTTCCACAATTGGACAGGTAACAGAGTTACATGTCGCGATTGGTTTCAATTAACCTTAAAAGAAGGTCTGACTGTTTTCCGCGATCAAGAATTCTCAAGTGATCTCAATTCTCGCGCCGTAAAAAGAATTCAAGACGTACGCGCTCTGAAACAAAGACAATTTCCTGAAGATGCGGGCCCCATGGCGCATCCGATTCGCCCTGAAGCTTATATGGAAATCAATAATTTCTATACCGCTACTGTGTACGAAAAAGGTTCAGAAGTCATTCGTATGGTACACACGTTGATTGGCGAAAAAGCTTTTAAGCTTGGGATGAAGAAATATTTTGAACTTTATGATGGTCAGGCCGTGACGACGGAAAATTTTATTCATGCGATGGAAGTCGCGAGCAAAAAAGATCTGACGCAATTTAAATTGTGGTATCAGCAATCGGGAACGCCAATAGTAAAGGCGAACAAAAAATATAATAAAACTAAGAAAGAACTCACCCTTACTTTTGAACAGTTTTCAAAGAAGGGCGAAAAATTTGTTTTAGAAATTCCGATTCGGTACGCACTTCTTTCAAAAAAGGGTAAAGTTTTAAGTGAAGGTCTTTTCGTACTCAATCAAAAGAAACAAAAGCTAATTCTCAAAAATATTAAAGAAGATGGTGTCATTTCACTCAATCGTGGTTTTAGTGCTCCGATTTATTTGGAGTTCCCATACACCGAAAAAGAATTATTTTTTCTGATGGCCAGTGATACTGATAGCTATAATCAGTGGGACGCAGCTCAGAGAATTTACCAGCAGAATATGCTGAAGAAAAAACCGAAGTGTTCAAAAGTTCTCATTAATGCAATCTCGACCATTCTCAAAAATTCTAAAAATGATCCTGCTCATGCTGCTGAACTTTTGACTTTAACCAGTGAAGCGGAACTCAATGAACATTTAAAAATCCATAACTATGCAGGCGTTCGCAAAGCGCGCCAACTTTTTTATTCAGAAATTGGTTCAAAACTCTTTAACGAATGGAAAAAAATCTATCTCGCTAATTCAAAAGTGGATGCTTCAGAATTAACCGCCAAAGCTTTTGGACAACGTTCTTTAAAAAATTTAGCGCTGAAATACTTGTTTTGGTCAAAAAAAGCTGAAGGTCTAAAAATCGTTTACGAGCAATATACGAAAGCTCAAAACATGACTGATTCCGCAGCCGCCTTAGAGCTCATCTGTCATATGGGCGATGATAAGGCGCAGGCGGCTTTAAATGATTTTAAAGCAAAGTGGAAAGGCGAGGCATTGGTCATGAATAAGTGGTTTGCGATGCAAGCCAATAGTTATCACCCTGATGTTTTAAAACGTGTGCAACAACTGGCCAACGACACGGCCTTTGATAAGAAGAACCCAAATAAGATTCGTTCGCTTTACGCGAGTTTTGGTCGCAACTTGGCAGCTTTCCATGCTGCCAATGGTTCAGGCTACAAATACATGGCCGAAAGAATTATAGAAGTTGATAAATTTAATCCACAGATAGCCGCACGAATGGCGACTTTATTTAGCTCATATCGCTCACTACCAAAGTTAGCACAAAAGCATATGAAAAACGCGCTAGAGCAGATTTTAAGTGAGAAATCACTGTCGGGTGATACGTTTGAAGTCGTTAGCAAAACGCTAAACTAAGGCTACTTAGTTTTCTTTTGATCTTTTTTTATTGGGATCAATTTTTGCTGTAACTTAGGGGCTTGAGCGGCCAGGATACCAATCATTCCTAAAAGGATGCCGGCAGTTAAAAGTGATACGTCCATGGTGTGTGTCCTTGTTACGTCTCGTACTAACCCTATCGGTTAGTTACTTATAATTATAACATATTTCTTGAATGACCAGTAAGCCTTTGCCTGGACTTTTAAGACTGATAATTATCATTTAAACTTACAGTATACGTCTTTTCAATTACTTCGGAGATTTACTATGACTGCGAACACTTTATCCACCAGGCAAAAAGCGCTGAAAATCAATCTGGATGCACGTATCTACGGTACGCTAGCTGAGATTGGAGCAGGTCAAGAGGTCGCGAGACACTTCTTCCAAGCTGGCGCTGCGAGTGGAACTATCGCGAAAAGTATGTCGGCTTATGACAAGATTTTTTCTGATGTTATTTACGGCAAAGAAAAATCTAATCGCTATGTGAGTGAAGAGCGATTAATTAAAATGCTAGAAAAAGAATACGAAGTTTTAGAAGAACGTTTAGGCGCTTCTCGTCCGCCAGAAAATCTCTTTTTCTCATTCTCAAATACCGTTTCTGCTATTAACTATTTCGGGACCAATGAATCTCATGGCTGGATCGGAATTCGTTACCAATTAAATCCAAAAGCGGATTTTAACCAAATTGTTCTGCACGTGCGTATGCTCGATAAAGAAAATACTTCGCAACAACACGCACTAGGTGTGCTGGGTGTAAATTTAATTTTTGCGGCTTTTTACGAAGCGGGTGAGCCGGATAAATTACTTGAATCTTTAATGGACAACCTCTCTAAGTCACGAATTGAAATTAATATGATTCGAATGACAGGTGTCGATTTCAAGCAAGTTGATAACCGCTTACTCAATCTACAATTGGTTCGTTTAGGTTTAACTAATGCGGTTATGTTTGATCAAAAAGGCCATATCGTTTTGGCCTCTGAAGAGCTGTACAAGAAAAATGTCTTGGTTGTACGCGGAAGTTATCGACCACCGACATTAGTCAGCGAAGACATTATCGAAACAGGGATGAAGTGTTTTAGTGAAAAAAGTAAAATTGAAGTGGCATCAATGGTTACGTTATGTGAAATAACGATGACGAATCTCTCAGAGACGGGAGAAATTTCGAGAGAAGATTTTCTCGCTCGTGTCGATCTTTTATCCGCTCTTGGCCACCGAGTTTTGATTAGTAATTACCACCAATATTTTAAGCTTAGTGATTACTTCGCTAAATTTAAATGTCCAAATCTAGGATTAGTTTTAGGTATTTATAATTTTCAGCAAATTTTTGATCATGATTACAATAATTTTAGTCCCGAGGCCTTAAAAAGCTTAGGAATAAAAGTCACCGAAGAGGAAGAAATTGAAGAAGTGAATTTGTTAGCTTCCGTTGGACTACTTTTCAAAGCAAATGTAAAAGTCTTTGTTTATCCATACCACAGTAGTAGTGGAAAAACAGAATGCACGACACTTGAAAATTTAAAAATTCGTGAAGAATCAAAACATCTTATTAATTATTTGAAAGAAACCAAACAGCTTTTTGATATCCAAGGCTACAATAAAAAGATCACGGATATTTATTCTCGCCGAGTTTTGGAAATGATTCAGAAAAACGAAAAAGGCTGGGAAGATATGGTGCCGAAATCGGTCGCAAAAACGATTAATGCAAAATGTTTGTTTGGGCATCCTTGCGATACAAAATAACTTTTAGCCGCAGCACTTTTTAAATTTTTTGCCACTGCCGCAAGGACAATCATCATTACGTCCCACTTTAGGTTGTGAGCGCTTGATTGGGTCTAGACCTACGATAGTGCCTTTATCAAATAACCACTGGTCATTTCTGAAAACAAAATCAGAGATTTCATGATGATAAAAATTCTTTTCGTTTTGATCTTGGTAATGGGCCACAAACTCAACCATACCCTGGTCTTTTTTTGGAGCGATGCTGGTTTTAATAATTTTAAGTCCCTTCCATTTTGATTCTTTCGCCCATTTCATCGCTGCGGCAGCATCAAAATTTTCATTACTTGTGGTTTGTGTTTTTGCAATAAACTCAATATCGGCCGTGACATAAGCACAGTAACGGGCACGCATTAAAGCTTCAGGAGTTTTTGCCTTCGCTTTGTTTTTGTGAAGAGGAGCACAGCAATTTTGATAGCTTTCGCCGCTATCACAGGGGCATAGTTCCATGAAAATAGACCTTGTTAGTTGTTGGTCTTATGAAAATAAATGATTTTAACGACTTTGTTAAGGCTCGGGCTGTAAATAATTTGAATCCCTAATTCGTCGCATTTAATAACTTGTTGAAATGGAATTCCGTCGCGGCGAATCTCACCTGAAATTTCTCGTAGATTCGTTGTGTAGGGACGAAACATTTCTTTCCAATAATCGAGTTCAATTTCGAGCCCTTTAGGAGAAATGTACTTGGCCATCACTGCATCGCCATTCACTTCAAAAGAAATGCCGTTATTAAAATGTAAAAGCGAATTTTCGGGATGAATTTTGGATGGTTCTTTAAAAAGTGGCCGACCAAATTGATGAAAAAGAGCGTTGGTATTAGTGGGAAAAGATGAAATCTTTTGAATTTCAACTTTCAAACAACTATTGATAATAAAAATCACGAAAAGAATAAATAAGGTTCTAGTCACCATGGCCAGCTTGTCGGTGAAATGCTAGGAAAAGTTAAACTATGTTTGACCAAGTCTATCTGTCAGAAATTCAAGACCCCTATGTTAACCTGAGCTTAGAGCAACGCTTATTAGAAGAGCTTGTCCCTAACGAGCGTCGCTTGCTGATTTATATCAACCAACCTTGTGTCGTTATTGGACGTTTTCAGAATCCATTACAAGAATGCGACCTGAGCTTTATGAAAGAGCAGGGAATCGATTGGATTCGTCGTCAGAGTGGCGGTGGAACGGTTTATCACGACTTAGGGAATATCAATCTGTGCTTTCTTAATGGGGCACGAGAGCTGCAAAAAGCTGATCATCAAGAGTACCTTGTGAAGGTGCTACGTCAGTTTGATTTTCACGCTAAGATCTCTGGTCGCAGCGATGTATTAGTTGAATACAAGGGTCTGGATTATAAAATTTCTGGTAGTGCTTTTAAGCAAAAACGTGATCGCTCGTTTCATCACGCCACACTTTTATACGATGCCGATAAAGCTGCGCTTAAAAAGTGTCTTGCCCCAAAGTTAAAAATTCAAAACAGCCGTTCAATACCTTCCAATCCTCATCCGACCATTAATTTAAAACAAATCACACCTCAGCTAGAACTATCTCAATTGATGACCGGACTAACTCAAGGTCATACGGTTCAAAATCTGGATGCGAAAACTGTTTTATCGATGGTGAGTACAGACTATCTACAAAGTCTTAAAACTTGGGAATGGAAATGGGGTGAAATCCCGGTCTTTGATCTCCATCATGAAGGGCAGGTTATCAGCTTTCAAAAAGCTCAAACCGTCGATGGGATTAAAATTAATGAATTTTTAGGTCTTTAGTGCGCCTGACAGCTCGAGCAGCTGCCTTCTTTACCTTTTGGATTAGTGCCATCAACCAGCGCCCAGCGCTTGTAACGGTCATTAATATAGGTACAAGCCGATTCCAGGTCATTAAAGTCTTTAAGACTAATTTCGACTTCTTCATCCTTAAGCACGGTCACGGAATAAAGGAATTCAGTCTCATTAGACTCTGTTGGGACCCCAGTCAGATTGATCTGGGCACGGTTATCACCCAAGGAATAATAGCTATAAGTCCAATTTTCGAGGTCAATTCTAGGAATATTTTTTATTGTCATGGATATAACCTATCAAAATCTTTGAAAACAAACAATTTTTTCTTGTCAGGAGTCGCACAGCAGGGTAAATTGCGACTTCGTTATTACTAGAACGGAGGTTTATCGTGGCCAAGGGACCGAGACAAGTTATTACTTTAGAATGTACAGAAGCTAGAAAAGAAGGCGGTACACCATCTCGTTATTCGACTACAAAGAATAAGAAGAAGCATCCTGAAAGAATTGAACTTAAAAAATACAATCCTTTTCTAAGACGTCACACTTTACATAAAGAAGTTAAGTAATTAATCGTTATTTAAACTTCGTTCGCTAGTTTCAAAGACTTTTAAGAGGTCTTTGCTCACGATATATGGCTGTTCTTCATCAGAACTTTTGATGATAACACTTTGACGATTTTCCACTTTAAATTGCGGCATTTGTTTTATCGGATATGAGATTCGATATTCGATTTCTTTGCCTTGGCGTTTTAGCACCACGATATACTGAGGTCGCTTCAAGCTTTGATCTAATAACTCAATAATAGATTCATCCGGTTTATCGAGGATAACCTGGCTACGAAGGTTGAATAAGTTTTTGAAGTACTCAGCTGTCTTTGTTGCATCTAGTGCTGTTTGGCGAGAATCAAACCAATTATTTTCAGTTTTCGTGATTTTAAAATAAGGTCGATTGGTGATTTGCTCACGATAGAAAGAGAGCTCATCCACTTCAGCTGGATTAAAAACAAAAATACGTGGTTCAATAAAATCCCCTAACTCAAAAGTTTCAATGGGGAATTTTAAGTTTTCAATTTGATAAATAGTTTGGTGATCCGTTACCGTCATGTATGCCGAGTTATCAATGGGATTAATCAAACCAATTTTAATTTCATATTTGGCCCCATCAATAACTTCAAACTCCATATGGATGAGCGGATTATCCAACGAGAAGCTGGAAATATTGATCGGTTCATACTGATGAATTTTTCTGACCGTTACTTCCTGAAGTGCATCGATAATTTGTTTCAGTGTTTGTGCCTTGGCGGGAAGTTCACGTGGTGAAAGGAGGCGCCAAGTATCATGCTTAGGTGAGTTCTCATCTAAGTTCTTCTGCATTTTAAATTCACCGAATTTATTTTTAAGCGAAAGATTTTTAATATTGGTGAAAATTTCTTCTGGAACTGGATTCACATAAATTTGGGCCATGTCATACGGAACGGTCGGAGCTTGGAAAAGCTCGCTAATCAGCGCGCCGCCCATGATGACTAAGAAAAAAATAGCGAGAAACCAAGTTGAGATCTGTGCCCGTAATTTAAGTAATTGTTCAAATTGCATGATTTAATCTTAACGAAATTATATGCCTAAGTCACTAAAGTCTTCTTCTTCATCTTCTGACTCTTCTTTTTTCTTGGCCTTCGTCGCGACCGGTAGATCTGGTTGAACTGAAGTTAAGAAGTTACGCAGAGTGGTTTTTTCACCTTTCATAGCGAAAGTCCAACGAAGTTGTAGGCGGTGACTTGCCTTATCTTCACTGATGATGCGGCTTCTCATTGCGTAGAAGCTTGAATATTGTACATCGGCACTGAGGGTAAATTTACTTGGGATTAAAAACTCGACAACCACTGATTGTCCGCGGATAAACGGCATGTCACAAAAGAGCAGAACTTCATCCATATTTAAATCTGAAATAAGTGCAAAACCTTTGCCAACAAATTCTTCATCAGGAATTGTGCGTGGGAGAGTGAAGGACATACGTTTTAATTCTTCTTCACTTAGCTCAACTGCAGGTGTAGTCGTCTCATCTTTCTTTTCACCTTCAGCGCTAGCAGCTGCCTCCTCTGGTTTGACTTCTGCATCGGCTGGTGCCGCTTCGACAGCTTCATCCGCTGTCTCTTCATTTTTTTCTTCAGGATTAGCTTCAGCTTCAGGTGTTGCTGCAGCATCGGCAGCAGCGGTGATGGGAACCACATTATCAGTTTTTACTTCTGTTTCAGCTTTAGCTTTTTCATAAATTTTTTTGATGTCTTCAATTTTTACGGCACTCGCGTCTTCATTTTTAGCTGCTAATTCTTTGGCCACCGCAGCCTCAATTTCAGACCGTAGTGCCCATACTCGAACTTCGATGCGCTTAACTGTAACAGGGTGATTGCTTTTTCCAATAATTGTCATACTAAGAGTTTACCTAAAAAAGTGATTGAGATCTATATAATGAAAATATGCCGCCTAAGTGGAGCTTTTTGCTCAGTCGTACTGATATAATCTTACATCACTGTAGAGAAGTTGCCGCCGGCAATGTAAGAAAATAAAAACGATTAGAATAAGCATAAATGGATTTTTTTTATAAACACGCGTGACAAGGAAGTCGTATGCAAAAAATTTTAGGAATCATGGTTAGCTTACTTTTTGTTGTGAGCGCTCAAGCTAAATTTTCCAAGCTTGCAGCTCATAAAGAAGGTGAGGTCTTAGTAAAACTTAAGCCTCAACACACTTTATCGTGGATGAGTCAAAAACAGTTTTCACATATGTCAGTAAAGCAAAAGCTGAAGTTAGGTTTTGGAGATTTTGTGCTTTTAAAAGTTGATGAAAAAAATCTACTAACAACGCTGCAAGATTTGTCACAGCTAGGTGAAATTGAGTACGCAGAGCCTAACTATATTTATCAACCAATTATGGAGAGTGAATCTTTACTACAAAAAATTTCACGTCTTACAACTGATGATCCTAGTTTTGATAAGCTTTGGGGTTTGCATAATACAGGAACAAATGAGCCTGATCGTAATGGAGGTTACACCCCAATAGTAGGTGTGGCTGGAGCAGATATCAATGCCCTGAAAGCTTGGGAGATTACTCGCGGGAGTCGAAAAGTAAAAATTGCAGTGATTGATACAGGTGTCGATCTAAAACATCCAGACCTCATTCAAAATCTTTGGCTTAACCAAGCTGAAGCAGAAGGTGAAGCTGGAGTCGATGATGATGGAAATGGCTTTATTGATGATATACATGGGTATGACTTTGCTAATAAAGATGGCGACCCTCAAGATGATCACGGACACGGGACACATTGTAGTGGAACAATTGCGGCCACACATAATAATAATGAAGGCGTCGCTGGTGTTATGGCCGAGGCAACAATCGTGGCAGTTAAGTTTTTGGGCACACAAGGCGGTACAACGGTCGATGCTATTAGTTCCGTTGATTACGCCACAAGTTTAGATGTTGATATCATGTCAAATTCATGGGGCGGCGGCGGTGAATCGCAAGCACTCAAAGAAGCAATACAAAAAGCCGCAGAAAAAAATATTTTGTTCGTGGCCGCTGCTGGAAATAGCTCGAGCAATAATGACGTTACACCACATTATCCGTCTAATTATGAGGTAAATAATGTTATTTCGGTTGCCGCAATGAATTCAGCTGAAGAACTGGCCTATTTCTCATGTTACGGACGCAATACTGTGCATGTCGCAGCTCCCGGTCACAATATTCTTTCCACCGTTTTAGATGCAAATTACGCTATTTATTCTGGCACTTCAATGGCGACTCCACATGTTTCAGGTGTGCTCGGGTTGCTGGTAGCAAACGAAGGTCGCTCCGATGTCACAGCTGTTCGTGAGCGTTTAATGGCCACAACGAATGAAGCTTCACTTTTCCGCCGTAAAGTAGCTTCTGGTGGTAGAGTTGATGCTTATAATCTCCTAACCAATACTCGACCGCCACGCACGCCAGAGCCTACTCATTGGCAGAGAATTGATTTAGATGAAGTGATTGAATCAGATCACCCATATTTAGATAATTCAACGCTTGAGCGAACAATTCATATTCCAGATGCTAAGCATATTCGTTTTGTTATCAATAAAATTGATACTGAGTCTGGTTATGACAAAATTAGTGTGAAAAATGCTAAAGGAGTGGAAATGGGTTCTGTGACTGGTCTGCATGAAAATATTCGTTCAGAGTATGTTGATGGAGATACTATTTCACTCAGCTTCAAAGCTGACCATTCAATAAATGGTTGGGGATTCTTAATCGATGCGGTTGAAGTGAGTTACTAAAAAAGCTAGAGACATAAAATAAAAAAGGACCATTGAGATGGTCCTTTTTTTTATCTATCATTTTTTTAAAGTAAAATTATGCTTGGAAACTAGCAGCGTATTTTCTCAAGAACTTAGATAAAGAACCAACTTTATCTAGCGTCTTGATGGTACGAGCAGCTAATCTTAACTTAATAGTTTTGCCAGTTTCTGGGTCAAAAACTCTTTTCGTTTGAAGATTTACTTGAGAGCGCTTCTTAGTTTTGATATTTGAGTGAGAAATTTTGTGTCCCACAAGTCTTCTTTTTCCAGTTAAATCACACTGTCTGCTCATAAAATTACCTCTGTTTTAAGCGTTAAGTTTCGATGTTTTACCCCGTTTTATGAAGCATGGCAAGAGTTAGACCGGGAAAAATGGAGCATTTTTGTTGCTGAACTCAACTTTTTGTTTGCTATGCCGAACAGATGGACATAGACTGTTACCAGAGGACGGAGAGCACAATGTATTTATGTATCTGTAAAGGAATCACGGAAGAGCAATTCGAGACCGCTTTTGAGCACTCAGGTGGTAATTTTAAGGATGTTTGTAGTCGTTTAGGTGTAGGCACGGATTGTGGTATTTGCGTCGAGGATGCCTATAAAAAGGCCGTTACTAAGCGCGGTCATGGCGCAGCTGAGCTTCAATCTGCTCCTAAAATCAATCAAAACAACAAGTTTTAACCCCCAAACAAAAATAGGTTTTTCCCACTCACTAGAATTAGTGTATCGTCTGAATAGACTTTATTTAAGGAGCTTCTATGAAAGGCAGTACTAAGGTTATTGAAAAACTAAACGCGATATTAACCAATGAATTAACCGCTATTAATCAATATTTTCTCCATGCACGTATGCTTGATAATTGGGGTTTTAAGAAACTTGGTAAGCATGAATATGACTCATCGATTGATGAAATGAAACATGCAGATGAACTTATAAAAAGAATTCTTTTTTTAGAAGGCCTACCGAATGTTCAAAAAATGCATAAAGTGAATATTGGTCAATCTCTAGAAGAAGTTCTGAACGCAGATCTCAAGTTAGAAGAAGTTGCCATCCCTGAATTAAAGGAAGCCATCAAAGCTTGTGAAAGCGAAGTGGATTTCGTTTCACGCGATTTAGTGAATAAAATTTTAACCAGTGAAGAACATCATTTGGATTGGTTAGAAACTCAAATCAATTTAATTAAAGAACTTGGTGTTGCGAACTATAAGCAAAGCCAAATCAATCCGGACCAAGGCCCGGAAGCTTAGTTATCTTCCATACATAAATAGATTTTTTCTGCTGCAATCCCCGCGGCCAGACAAAGCCCTTGGATTTGTTTTAATACTTTCATGCGAATAGGTTTCGGGTAACGAACTTTACCGTCAAAGCTTGTGATGAATTCTTGCGCATGCAATTTTGAATCAGGGTAATTGTGTTCAATTTCACGATAAACATCTTTGGTAAAGCGAACGACACCGAGTGAAATATAGGCAAGCTGGTTCCAATCGAGAGTTGATTTTAATTGTTCTAATAATTTTTCATAATGAAGAAGGGTATTGTCGCCTAAGATAATCGGGTCGAGGTGAATACCAATCTGATGGCCCGCTTGCGCCAGCGTGCTGATAGCATTCAGACGTGCTTTGAGTCCGGCCGTTTTTAAATCATAATCTTTAATTTCCTGTTCTGGTGAAAGTGAGAAGCTGACAAAGATATTTGAAAGCGGAGCTAAATTTGAAAGCGCTTTAATATTGGCCGACTTCGTTCGCAGTTCAAGTTTTGCTCGAGGGTGTTCTTTAAAAAATTTCCAATAAAGCGGCAACTCTTCTGTAATATGCGAGAGGGCCAAACTGTCGCTGTATTCACCAGCGTGAAACCAAATATCCTCATTCGGATTTTCTATTAATAGGTTCTTCATTTGCGCGATGATTTCATCATGATTCACAAATAAAACAATGTCCGGCGTTTGAAAGTAACCTTGTAAATAGCAGTATTGGCATTCGTAAATACAGTTATAGGCGTGGATGAAATAATAATGTAAGCCATTCTGGGTACCGTAGGCTTGTGGAGCTTTTTTGATCAGATTTCCCAGCTTTTTTCCAATATATAAATTCAGTGTTTCGCGTTTTTGTAGATAAGGTTTTTTGACTCGTCCCCAGTAGTTTTCAACTTTGTCGA
The DNA here is from genome assembly GCA_016786485.1 of Bacteriovoracaceae bacterium. Classification (GTDB taxonomy): domain Bacteria; phylum Bdellovibrionota; class Bacteriovoracia; order Bacteriovoracales; family Bacteriovoracaceae; genus JAEUWD01. The sequence continues at coordinate 47,931 of JAEUWD010000031.1, forward strand.
TAGTCTCGATTGGTGTTTTAGCGAATTTGCTCAATAAGTTTTGTGTGAAAGGTAGTGCTAAAATATCGGATTCGACAAAAATCTTTTCGAACATTTTAGGTCTCTCCGTTCATCAGTCTTTCATATTTTTCATAATCTAAAAGATCAAGTGAACGTTTAATGAAAATCAGATCTTCTTTTTTTGTGACAGGAAAACTTATTTCAAAATGACTGGTTTCGAGATTTTTATCTAATAGAACTTTGCCACCCAATTGTAAAATCGGGTTAAAGATTTTTTCAGTCTTCTCTTGTAACTGCATTTTTTCAGGATTGAGAGCTTCGGATAAAGCGTTCAATACTAGTGCGGTCTTTTTCTTGGCATTTTTTTCGTGTTCAATTTTTTGTAGCTGATTTTGACTGAGATATTCATTCCAGTTTTTATGGGGGGAACGAAGCTCAAGTTTTTTTATAAGTTGAGTAAATTGAATTTTTTGTTGATAAGTAAAATAGAAGCCTTCTGGTAAAGTTCTTTTCTTGCTGGCATGTGGAGTAAGCGTTTGAAGTAGATAAAAATCGAGCAATGCTTCTGAAGCGACTTGCGCTTTTTCTTTAACCAGCTCACACACGGCCAAGTTCCCTGCATTATCCGAAATATATTTTAGGCCAATGAAATTAACTCCGGCTTTATGTGCAGCATAAGCAATGGACCACAATTCACGATCAACCAGCGGAGCAAAAGGTGAAAGTTTTTTTGCGAGCTTTTCATCAGTCACACGTTCAGAATAAGTCAGTAGATCATGTGTACTTTTTTTATCGGCGCTGGTGAAACTTTTAAAAAGTGGTTCGTGATTTTGGTTGGCGTAAACAGTGCGAATGGAATAAACCTGGTCGAGAGCAAGAGAATCATTTAAACGCCCACAAACACCTAAATTGTATACCGTTTTAATATCGCTTTGATGACCAAGAACAGTTGAAACCGCATTCATGGCTTCAAACATACCTTCACCAGTGATCAGAAGGTACGCAGTCTCGTTTTGATAAATTTCAAGATTTCCGACAGACAGCGGAGACCATTCCCAATTTTTGAGAAAGGCGAGGGCCTCTCCTCGGTGTGCAAAGCATAGTAACTTCATGTGTCACTTGTAGCCAAATTGCTTTAACTTTACAAATCTTTCGTCATTGGGCATACCATTTTTCTATGAAGTATCGAGTCTTAGGAAAAACCCAGCTTAAAGTCTCCGAAATCGCCTTTGGCGGGGCCGCTATTAGCGGTGAGGGCGGTGGTTACGGCTTTGGAGACATCACTGAAGTGGAGTCCGAGAAGCTTTTAAAAGCAGCGCTAGAGCGTGGGATCAATTTCTTTGATACGGCGCCTATCTATGGCTTTGGTCTGTCGGAGCAGCGTTTAGGCAAGGCCTTCAAAAAAATGCGAGATAAAGTCATTCTTGTCAGTAAATGTGGTGTTACTTGGCATGAAAATAAGCGGGTCGATATGAATAATTCGGCCAAAGTGACGCAAAAAATGTTGGAGCAGTCTTTAAGGGACTTACAAACCGACTATATCGATTTGTACATGGTTCACTGGCCTGATGCGAGAGTTGATATTCGTGAAACGGTTGAAGTTTTGGCCAAGGCCCAGATGCAAAATAAAATTCGCTACATTGGTTTGTGTAATACTTTTGAAGAAGACTACCATAAGGCAAGTGAAGTAGCTGAGATTTCTGTTTTCCAATCGGAATTCAGTCTCACGCAAAGTGCGGTTGAATCGAACCTTTTCCCGCTTTGTGAAAAAAACAATATCGGTTTTATGAGTTGGGGTACCTTGGATAAAGGAATTCTCACTGGTCGTGTGATTGAGGAGCGTAAGTTTGATGCTTCTGATTGTCGTTCCTGGGCACCATGGTGGAATAAAAAAGAAGTTCTCGTCAAAGTTGAAAAGGTTAAAAAACTTAAAGCGTTCCTACAGGATAAAGATTACGATCTTTTGACCTCGGCCTTGGCGTATAATCTATCTTTTAAAAATGTCAGTAGTGCGATTTGTGGTGTTAGAAATCTAGGACAACTCGAATCCTTACTAGAGGCCCACTCTCAAGTAGAGAAAGTAGCCGTTGCCAAAGTAAAAGAATTTTTTCTATGAAAATTTCCGTTATTATTCCAACCTATAATCGAGAACGTACCATTCTTCGTGCCCTGGAAAGTGTTAAAGCGCAAAGCTTTGCTCCTTTTGAATGCTGGGTGGTTGATGATGGTTCGACGGATAAGACAGAAGAATTAGTAAATGATTTTATTCAAACCTCTAAGCTCGCAAATTTTTTCTACTTAAAAACTGAAAACCGTGGAGTCAGTGCTGCTCGAAATCTGGGTGTCATAAAATCCATTGGTGAGTGGGTTGCATTCCTAGACAGTGACGACGAATGGCTACCGCAAAAATTAGCAGAACAGAAAAAATTTATGGAGTCCAACCCAGAATTAGAATTAGTTTTTACTGATGAAATTTGGTTTCGAAATAGTGTCAAAGTAAACCAAAAGAAAAAGCATCAAAAGTCGGGCGGAGATCTGTTTGAGCGTTCGATGGAACAATGTTTAATTGGTCCTTCGACGGTATTGATGAAAAAAGCACTTTTCCTCAAGCTAGGTGGTTTTCGTGAAGATTTCCCAGTCTGTGAAGATTATGACCTATGGCTTAAAACCCTTTCGCAGTTTTCTGTTGGATATCTTCCTCAGGCCTTGATAAATAAATATGGTGGGCATACAGATCAATTATCGTCACAAGCTGGTATGGATTATTATCGCGTGAAAGCACTTTATTCTTTATTAGAGACATTGCCATTGACCGATTCACAAGCCAAGCACGCACAAGCACTATTGCAGAGTAAAGGCAAAATACTTTTAGCTGGTTATGAGAAATACCAAAATTTTCAACATCAAAAAGAAGTTGAAGCGATGCTTAGTCCATCTCGTGCGGAAGCGTTCGCTTCTTTGGTCTAAAATATGTTCGTGGTGAGTAGTCTTTAAAATCAGAAATTTTCGACATGTAGATACAAGCGTATTTTTCAATTTGACCAGCAAAGCGACTAGCTTCTTGGCCTGCTCGCATGACTTCTCCCCAGTATGGGTTAAAAAGTTTTTGCTGTTCTTTAATCGCCTTTGATAATTTAAGATCGATATCTTTGATCAAATTAAATTGTTCTTGCACTTGCTTCTTATCAACTTTTTTCTTCAGCTCAAATTCTTTAGCGTAAAGTTCATCCAGTTCAATTTCCACTTGCGTTTTCTTCGCCATCAAATCATCAATTTTAGTTAGAAATTGAGATGCTTTTTTATAGTTATCAACTTCTTCTTCTAATTCTTCGACGACAAGAGCAGTACGCCAGTTACATGCTTTTTTCAGTGTTAAAATATCCCCAAAAATATGATCACCTAAGTACAGTATATCTTCGCCGGCAATCCCATTATCTTTTTCCAATGCTGTGGCACAACCACCTTGAAATAAACCATGCTGAAAGGGTCCTTCGGTATTTTTCATAAGACCAGTTTTAGGATCAATTTCTAAAAATTTTAAATTATCAGTAAAAAAACGTGGTTTCATGGCACTCGTAACAACAATATCAAAGAGCTCCGACCAATGTTTATGTTCTTTCAAAAAGGGTGTCATGGTGTAATCAAGTAGCAACTTAGTGTAATCATAATCAGAATTTGTAATAACCCATAATTTCTTTTCATATTTTTTCAAACGCTCAAGGACTTCCACTGTTTCTGCATCTTGAACAATAAATTTACTCACATCCTTGCGCACTTCATTTTTCAAGCTACCGTCACGGTGAGACATATCAAGAGCATCGAGCAATTGTTTTTCAAGTTTGCGGTAATCGGGATAGTTGTCTTGCGGGTTCTTATCTTTTAGATCAACTAACTGTGCATAAAGAACGGCGTAGGGGACCGAGAAGGTCGTATCGATAGTTGCGTAGCGAGCATCGTTTAAATCCACATAATGACCCTTATAAAGACGCATCTGTTCTTTATAGTCCAGTTCCTTTAGTCCGTGATAGGCCTGCTTAATACGGCTATGGAGACTAATTTTAATCAGGTTGCCATTATCTTTATCAATAACTAAACCGCGAATGGTTTTCTCTGGATCAAATTCTAATTTACTGACAGCTGCTGGATAGCCATGAACTTTGACTAACTTCTTTTTCATTTCGTCATAAGTCAGTTGTTCAAAGGCCTTTTTCTTATATCGAACTAAGGTATGATCCATATCAAAGCCAATGGCCTTAACCTGTTTCATATTGAGTGTTCGATTGACGTAAATAGTCATAAAAGCTCCTTAGTTTTCTATTTTTCTCCAACTCTTAACACTCGTCAAACTTTATTATTTGGCCATAGGCAAATAGCAAGGAATAGTCTATTTTGTGGACATGAAAAAAATTGCCTTTCTTACTTCAAAAATCTTAAGAAATCTCATTCCGGATGAGCAACCGCTGGTGCAAGAATTCCTTTCACGTCGTTACTCGATAGAACCCATCATTTGGGATCAACATAAAAACTGGAATGAATTTGATTTTGTTATTGTTAGAAATACTTGGGATTATATCGATAAATATGATCTTTTCTTGCAAGTACTTAAAGAAATTAAAGCTTCAAGTGCTAAGTTGATTAATCCCTATGAAACTTTAGTTTGGAATTCGAATAAAACTTACCTGGAAGAGTTAACACTTAAAGGTGTGCCAGTGGTGACTTCATTTCAAATTAAACAGTTAAACTTAGAACGCCTACAAGAAATTCTGATGATGGTGAAGACCGAGGATTTTGTTATAAAGCCAACAGTCGGTGCTGGTGGCCAGGATACTTTCCGAATGAAAACGACACTCACTACTGAAGAGCAAGAAATGTTATTGAAAGCTTTGGGCGGTCGTGATGTTTTGATTCAGCCATTCATTCAATCCATTTTAACAGAAGGTGAGTATTCTTATGTTTTTGTGAATAAGAAATTTTCTCATGCCATCTTAAAAACCGCCAAAGCAGGCGAATTTAGAATCCACGAAGAGTTTGGTGGAAGAGTTGATAGTTATCGACCAACTCATCAAGAGATTGAAGAAGTCACCAGTATTTTAAATAAAATCCCATACCCGATGTTTTATTGTCGTATTGATGTCGCACGCAATGAAAAGGGAAAACTGGTTCTCATGGAACTTGAAGCGGTTGAACCTCAACTTTTCTTTACCTGGAGTTCAAATTCGGCCAATCTCTTCGTCGATGAGTTTCAGAAGAGCTATATTTACAAAAAATAATTTATTCGCTAAAACTATTAAGTTATCTATGTGGGCTCGTAGCTCAGTTGGGAGAGCGCAACGCTGGCAGTGTTGAGGTCGTCAGTTCGATCCTGATCGGGTCCACCATATTCCGGGATAGAAAAAAGCCAATCAAGAACAACATTAGTTAAGACTTTGAATTTAAACACAAAGGGTTTCAAGCTGTTACATCAAGTTCATTCTCTCTACATTTCCGAACATTTCGCAAAATTTCTTTCGTTGGCTACCTGTGGCTATATGTTTGGCTACTTGATTAGCAACGTGAAGTTTTAAGTTAAAATTAGCATCTCCTTGGACGTAATCCAGCTCTAGTACTGACAATTTCGACCAGCATATCGCTGGCAGAAATTGCTAATTCAAAGCCAGCGTACTGCTGGCACTGAATTAGTTAACAAATTTAAAAAAGGAGAAACTATGGAAGCTGAAAATCAACGAAGATCAAAAAAAAAAGTCATTACGAAAGAAGTAATTGCTTTTAAAAAGATGAGAGAATTAAAGAATTTAAGCCGTAAAGAGGCAGCACCTTTAGTCGGTGTTACTTTTAAACTTATCGAACAGGTTGAAAATGGTAGGGTCGAAATTACTCAAAGACGTATTATTCAATATTGCAACGCATATGGTTTTTCAATTGAGCAGTTTAAAGATATTTGTGAGGGCAGGCTAGGTAAAATTAAAAATGAGATACATAAAAATAAACCCAAGGTAATTGAAAATAACAACCTTAGAAGGAGTTACAAAACAATTATAACAAAAGAAATAAGAGTTCTTGAGGCCTTGAGAAAAATAAAAGGTATCTCTCAAGATAAGGCGAGCTACCTTTGCGGTTATTCACGATGCACAATAGGTCATATTGAAAACGGTAGAATTGAAGTTTCAAAAAGACGCATAGAACATATTGTAAAAAGTTATGGTTTTAAAATGAAAGAATTTGATGATTATATGAAATCTAATGTTTTAAGGACAGATGTTATTGAGGAGTGTTATTTATTGTTGCAAAAATTGAGTAACGAAAAGCTAAAAACATTTAGGTCATTGCTTGAGAATTTTTAGTTAACTAAATATTTTTCAAATTTTATCTATTTTCTGGAGAAACGATATATAAACGGTTCAAATCCGATCGATTCCTCCAGAAATAGTTTCGATATTTGTTTCCAGAGAATAATTCTATGATTACCTTTCGAAATTATTAACAAATGGTTTCAGTTAGTTAGACCAAGTTCAAATACCTTCAATGTTGCATAAAATTGCAGAATGTTTCGATGGTTGGCTTCTCGTGTGCTTCCGTTGGGCTTCTGCGGTTGTTCAAAATTTCTGCTCCATCTGTTGTAACTATTTTAAGAAAAAGCCTATGAGCAATCGATACTAAAGTCGAAATTGCCTTTAATTTCTATTTTTGATACTTAGCAGTGATGAAAGTTAACTTGAAAAACCTTTTAGTAAATAAATTAAAAATAAGCTTAGATGGTTCTGTCATATTTTTAATAAGCCTTTTGCTATTTACGATTACTATTTATTTTCGAGAACACCTAATTGCAGGGGATGCCTCTTGGTTAAAGGAGCAGTTTGGTAAAGATTTTCCTCTCGACTATTTCACTGCTTGCTTGGTCGTTAGCTCTTTTGTTACTTCGATATCATTTTGTATGGCTTGTTATGATAGAAAGGTATTAGATTTTTTGAAATTGTCATCTTTCTTTTTGGTTCTTGGAATAGTTTCAATTGTTAAATTCCCTGGGTTCGTTAGTCAAATGGAATTCATTTCAATATTTACCATTATAACAAGCGTAATGTTTTGTATTGCAATTGAACACGATTCTTTTAATTCAAAGCTTAGATATAATTATTTTTTTAGATTTATACGAAATGCATATAGGAAAACTTCGGAAGTGAGAATTGAGCAAGTTGTAAATTATGAAGTTAAAGTTATTAATGAGAATAATATGCTTGAGATTTTTAAGCATAAAGCAATTTGGTATAGAACGATGAAGCTTGTTAAAACTGATTTCGTGGATCATTTAATTGATTATGATGTAGAAGGAAAAAAGTTAGAGTTTGATCTTTTCAAGAAGTCTTACGATGTCTTTAAAGATGAGTTAGTTCTAGAAACTAAAAATGAACTTATAAAATATTTTGAAAACAGTAAGGAAATTGATGCTCATAGAGAGCAGATGAAGAATTTTGGTTGGGAGATTAGTTCAGCGGAGAATATTTTCCTGCTAACTTTAGGTATGTACATAAGTGAATTGAAAGATGAAGGGTTGAGAAACCGTATAAGAGAAGGTAAAAAGTCAGTTTGCAGAGATGCTTTATTTAAAGATATAAAGCATTTAAATGCTAGTCTAGATATCATCAATAATGTTTCAAGTGACAACTCAAGCTTAGAGACCTGTTCCCATTAGGTATAATTTATCTGACTAGTCGCGTTGTAGGATAAAAGTGATTTAAATTATAGACATTTTGTAACTTGAAATCTAATTAAAAGCGATGAGTAAGATCGAATTTACATTAAAAGACAAAAAGAATCTTGCAAAGAACGTAGCTGCTCTCAGGTACTTATCTAGCAAACTAGAGGATTCAGATGAATTTGAGAAATCACTAAAAGCGATTAGATTGCAGGTTCAGCTTGCAAAAAGCCAGTTAAGGGCCAGCAATCTAGGGTGGCGCTTGATTTCGACACAAGTTGAGGGTTAGCTTACCTTTGCCTTCTTTGCTCTGGTCTTTTTTGTCAAAGAAATTTGATTCAGATTTTTCTCAATTTCGTCAATATCTAGGGGATGTAGCTTTTCGTCGGGTAATTCGAATATTGAGTCAATCTTCTCAAGATCGTTTGCAGTTACACTATTATTTATTAGTACTTTCTCCACAATATCAAGCATCTCCATTGTGAAAACAGAATCGGGGACATTCAATTTATAGACTTCATTTGGATCAAAATTGTAACCATCAGCTCTTAAAGTTATTCCGGCATTATCGAGCTGAGACATAAAAAACTTTGAATTTATCCAGCCTAAAATACACTTAAAATGTGCAAGCGAGACACTCTCTTTTTTAAGCCAAATTGATTGTCCAGAAGTTCCAACCCCATCACCGTTAAGATCAATTGCGGCTTTGACTCGGCCATCTTTTGATGACGGCATTCTCGGCATATAGATTCTTGGGGTCGAAAGGTCTTTGCCGTAGAATTCAATTTTTTCACATCCACGCCAAGAAAAAGGAAAATTTTTTGTTACTTGAGCTCTTTTCTTTAAAGCTTGAATTTCCCCTGCTTTTAATTCTATGTCATCAGGGAATGGGCATCCTCGTGGAACAAAGAGAATATCTTCGCTCTCAGTTAAATTCCAAATTAAATTCTGGCCACTGTTTTTTTCAGGATATACTTTCTTCACCCATTTCTTTTTTAGCTCTTTAGGGATTCGTCGAGCGATTTGTATGTATATATCTTTTTTGGATGGTTGAAAGCCATTTGCAGAAATAATGAATTCAGATAATGGTCTTCCTTCATTTTTTACTCCAGATGAGTTTAGCTTTGTGATGAAATGATGATTAGATAGACCTTTTACGCCATAAATCGCTTCGGCAACTTTAGATGCAGGAGAATGAGGGAACCTGTTGACCTGACCATGATCAAAAAGTTTAAACTTTGAGTTTTCCGCCCAATCTCTAAATTTTTTATTACTAATGTTAGTCGTAACTTGCTGTTTGATTAAATAACACGCTCTGAAATTTTCAGTATATGGAAAAACTCTTTTCTCTTGTACATGTTTTAATACGTAGCAAGAGATATCTGAATCGTCTGAATATATAGCTTTATGCTGTGACTTTAACAAGTCTCTTACTTTTGAAGTTAATCCCACAGGATTACCGGGAGCATCGATATTTCCCCACGGGGGATTGCCAACTACTAAGCTGATTTTCTTATTAATTTTTATATCAAATAGATCAGATTCGTATATGTGATGTAATTTAGGGAGTTTCCACTTTTCACCTAACTCTGAAGGCTCTGCATTTAGTATTTTCACGTAGGTACTTAATAGCATCGCTTTACAGCACTTTAACGCATAGATATCTCTATCAACTGCAAAAATATTCTCCTCAAAAAATTTAACCAACGTATCCATTTCTTTTTTTGGATTGAACTTTTGCCATGCTAGCTCAGATGCAACACAGAGAAGCGTTCCAGTTCCAGATGCTGTATCAATTATCCGGTCAGTTTTTTGTGGAGAAACTTTTGCGATCATTTCAACGGCTAAGTCTTCAGGTGTGTAAACGCTTGTCGCATTTTGTTTGGATGACACCATTTTTAAAATTCTTTCGTAAGCAAACCCTAATGTATCTGGATGTAGTAAGTTTAAGCGTGTACAAAATCTTGTTGTGTGCCCGTAAATTTCCCAAACCGCATCAGCATACTTATTATCAATTTTTTCAAAATTTTCATTTAGTATACGATTTAATTCATTGCTAATTCCTGAAGCGTCTAAGCTTTTCTCTAGAGCTCTCAAAGTTGAATTAGGTATAATGCCATTATCTCTGAGAACAGCTACCAAAAATAATTGAACCCAATAGTCAAAAGCAATTTCAGGTTTTTTAATTTTTGATAATAATGAATGATAGAAATTTTGAAAGTCTGTATGAAGTCTATCGTCAAGTAAGCCAATTGTTCTTGTATCCTTAAAAGGCGCTCTATGTAACCGAGCGTGCCCTAATTTACCATTTCTAACTCTTTCGAGTATTTTTTTAAACTTAAGAAAATCATCTTCTTTTTTGAGGTTTAGGACTTCCTTTGAGTTAAACGAAAGTGTCGTATCTAAGGATGAGTCAAAGATAATAGCTTCATCTCCATCAGTAAGAATTCCAAGAGGATATACAATTTCTCCGTCTTTGTAGTAATTAAATGAAAATGCATATCTGTGAGCTTGCTGAAAGGCATTTTCGAGGAGCTCACCTCTATTTGGTTTTTTTAATTCAATAGCTAATTTACATCTACCGTTCTTAAGGATTTTAACATCAATAACACCTTTTGGGCCCCTGCGCTCATGCTGAATTTCGCCAGCCGGATTAAAATATTCACTTGCTATAAGCTGAAACCAGTTACTATGGATTTCACCTTCAGTTTCAACAGATTCCACAATTTCTCTATGTTTTTTGAAATTGATATTTATTAAAACTAAAGAGTTCAATGTTCCTCCTGAACAAAAGGATTCAGCTTTTATTGTCCTACTTTTTTAAAACGGCTCAATTCAGGTAAAATCTGCTTTAAGCCACCTCGTTCAGGGTGTAATAATGATTTAGTAAATCCATCGGTTATGTAATGCTAAGACCTGAATATAAAATAGTTATATTGACTACTGTCTTATCAGTGTCGTAATGCTGTCGTGTTTGATTTAAAATTTATGGGCTACTTTAATTAAAACTTGAAAGGAGCTT
>JAEUWD010000026.1 GCA_016786485.1 Bacteriovoracaceae bacterium
AGTTCAAGTTGAAAATATAACAATTATTATTCGGAATATAATCGATATCGTAGAGACGACGTGTTTCTTTATCCGCACTGATATCGTATTCCTGAATCGCAGAAAAGCGCAGAATATCTGCCGGCATGAGTTGGAAACCTAACATTAAAGTTTTTAAGTCTGAGCCAGACGCTGATTGAGAAAAAGTGTTTAAGTTATACTTCAAATACACCTGAACTTTCTCAAAATATTTATACAACGAAGCTCTGAGAATGTTGTCCGATGTGGCGTGGAAATAAAATTCTTCTAAACGTAGTGACCAATCATCAAAATAGAATCCGGTGTCGGCGTGCAGACGAGTTAAGCGCTGACTGAAATCATCATTCGCTGCCGTATCGTTAGATTTTAACGAAACACCTTGCGAGAGATTAAAGTAACCTACTTTCTTATAAGAAAAATTATCCATGAGAAAATTTTGATCGTGCAGCTCTGTATTTTTCTTAGGTTCTTTTTTGATAAGAACGTTGTTCCATTGTAATTCTAAGGTATTGTCATAAGGAACCATGGTTCTGTTGTTGTTAATACCGAGCTCTGTTTCTTGACTCCGAACCGCATCGGTATAATCAAACCAACCTGTACTTGAGGTCTGAATTTGAGTGGCGAAGGCCGGGTTACCTTGAATTTTTTGATCAAAAAGATAACTATGAATTAATTTAAATTCTTGGGTATGTTTGTAAGCATTCTTTTTCACTAAGACCACGTCGTCTTTATCCGTTTCTTCAAAGGCAGGCAATGACCCGACAAACTCAGAAGTTTTGTCAGCATCAGGTGCTTTGGTATCACGCAACTTCTCGAGTGAGTCTTCGGTAATTTTCTGAACAGGGACACTCTCTTGATAGGCCAAGCCAAAAACTTTTTCGACTTCAAATGAAAAAGAAGTTTTTAAAACATTTGAAACTTTTTGCAAATTTTCAGGATGAGCACTTCCGAAATCATAAGTTTGATAATCAAATAGGTAACGAGTATTGAAAACGTAAGGACCCTTAGTAAAAAAATTCCAATCCAGATAAGGGTTTAAAGAAAGACGTTTCGCATTTCGAATACTACCGGCACTTTCATCAAAAACATTTTGGCGGAAATTCGTGTACTTCACATCTGCCCCAACTGAAAGTTGATAGAGCATTAAATTTCTCGAATGATAAAGTCGTTGCGGTAAAAGTGAAAAATTTAATTCTGGCAGAACCTGAACATACTGATCATCGAATTTATCCGGGTTATTTGTCAGCTGATTACGGTTAAACTCGGTTTCACCACTGAAAGTAAACATGTTGGAGCGATATTCCACAAAACCATTTAAGCCAACATCACTTCCAAGAACCTTTGGATCGGCATAGATGGAATAGTTTTGTATCATATCCAAATCACGTACTTCCGTGAAACGCACGTGAGAGTTCCAGTTATGGCTTGGCTGCACATGAATTTCAGCTTCCGTTAAATGCCGAAAGAAAGTATCACCCGAAGGATCATTATTTAATTTTAAGGGCTGATAAATTTTATCATTTACCAAACGTGAGTTAAGTTCCAACCAAGAGCTTTCAGTAAAAATATGACGATATTCAAAATCGGAACCATAACCCCGTGTCGCCCAAAAGGTTGGAGTAAAAGTTAAGTCGCGATTATCACTAATCGCCCAATACCAGGGCTGTTCGAAGGCAACACCTTCAGAAAAACGTTGGGATAACTTTGGAAATAATAAACCTGAATGACGGCCTTGCTTCACGGGTAAAACCAAAAACGGAATAATCATAACATCGATAGTATTTAATTTAATGATACCGTTACGAATAGTAACGTATTCACCAAATTTTAAATCAATTTTTTGGCCGTAAATAGACCAAGACTCTGGACAGTTTTGGCAGGTCGAATACTCCGCTTCTTCAGCGTAATAATTGTCCTCACCACGTTTTTCGATACGATTGGCGACGATATTGAATGCTTCCGACACGATCCGTGCATTTAACATCACCATGAAGCCGGTATTTAAATTATATTCCATGGATGAACCGTAAAGGGTCATACCCTTCGTAACATAACGAACGTTACCTTCAATTTTAAAAAAGCCGGACTTCATATCAAAGGAAGCTGACTCACCGTAGAGCGTATCATCTTTGTGAAGAATGACGACGCTACCTACGACTTCGAATAATTCGCCATTACGTTTGCGGTAAGCTTTGTTGGAATAAATACTAACTTCATCCCCAAACTGTAATTGCAATTTTTCGTCGGAATCAACTTGTGCTTGCGCTGTCGCGATAATGAAGTTGCTGTAACAAATGTCCAATGAAGTAATTAGAGCCAGTAAAAAGAATTTTTTGAGGTTGTGACTTAGTGAGCAGCTTACGCCAATCGGTGCAAATTTCAATTTGATGTTGCTTGCCGAGATCTCGAATTGTTGCTTCAGGTAATGCTTTATGAAATTTCTCACTCACTAAAACCATTTTTTTAAAGGAACTGTTATATTGCTTAAATATTTTAAGCATAACGTCCAAGTCATTTCTCCCTCTCTGAGAGAAGGCCACGGCACAAACATCGTAGATGGGATTATTATAGGTTTCCTGGGCCAAATAGAGAACTAATTTTCTTATTCCATCAACATTATGTGAGCCAATAAAGGCCAGTTCTTGCTCGCCATTTTGATGGGTTTTCAAAGTCAGTGGACGTTTTCGCAAAATACTTTTGAGCTTAGGGGTTGGCAGAGGTTGAGAAGTCATTTTTGCCAAAATGGTATGTCCTAACATTTGATTGAGAATGGAAAAATCATCGGATTTTTCTAAGATTTTTTGCTGATAAAGATCAATCCAATCCACACCATCGTGCGCAGACCACTTTGCCACTCGATTTTGCAGATAATTCGGCCCTAGCGCTGTGATGAGCGTTTTTCCTTTTCGCGTCACTGCATATTTTTCGGCCAGAATTTGCTCTAAGCGATGACCTAGAATTTCCTGATGATCACGAGAAATAGAAGTGATACAGGCGATGTCGGCTTCCAGCAGATTGACAGCATCCCAACGTCCACCAAGGCCTACTTCCAGAATGAGAACTTGTGGTTGGTGACGAAGCACATACTGGATAAAACAGCCAAAAAGAAATTCATAAAAAGAAAGATTCAGAGAGGTTTTTTCCAGTCTCTCGAGCTGTTCTTGCGTAATCTCAATCAATTCTGACCATGCAATATTTTTTCCATCATGATGGAAACGCTCAGTCACACTGACTAAATGGGGAGAAGTCCAACGACAGTAAGTGATCTTTTTAGATCGCAAAAGCTCCGCCAATTCAAAGGCCACTTGCCCCTTGCCGTTAGTGCCAGCAATCGTGATAATTTGGCATTTGAGTTTTTTTATTTGGGCGAGATCATGAACAAGAAAAATCCCAAGCTCATTTAAGACTGGACGAAATTTTTCTTTTCCAAATAATTGGATTATTTGTTCTAGATAATTCGAGGAATTCAATTCAAGCATTGCTTAGCGAGAAAACATCTTCACGAAAAAACCGATTTCATTTTTCAGTTCTTGGCGATGAACAATACGATCAATAAAACCATGTTGTAATAAAAATTCTGAAGTTTGAAAACCTTCAGGTAACGTTTGGCGAATCGATTGTTCAATAACTCGTGGGCCTGCAAAACCGATCAACGCCTTTGGTTCAGCGATATTTACGTCACCTAACATGGCATAACTAGCAGCACAACCACCAGTCGTAGGATCAGTTAAAACAGAAATATAAGGAATGCCGTGAGCTTTCAGTCGGCTACGCGAAGCTGAAGTCTTCGCCATTTGCATCAACGATAAAATCCCTTCTTGCATGCGCGCTCCCCCTGAACATGAAACCACGATACACGGAATTTTTTTTTCAAAGGCCATATCCATCGCGAGCGCAATTTTCTCACCAGTCACAACTCCCATTGAGCCGCCCATGAAATGAAAATCCATCACGGCTATCGAAACATCTTGGCCATTCACTTTGCCAAAACCAAGTAACGTACTATCATTGAGACCCGTTTTGGCTTGGGCCTGAACTAATCTTTCACTATAAGCTGAACGATCTTTAAATTGCAGTGGGTTCGAAGACTTCATCTCTGCACCTACTTCTTCAAAAGTACCTTCATCGATGATCAGTTTCATTCTTTCTGCCGCAGTAATGCGGTAGTGATGATGACAGTATGGACAGATTTGATTATTGGCCTCGAGCTTGGCCGTTTGAAGAATTTCACCACATTGAGTACATTTTTTCCAAAGACCTGCTGGAGCGTTGGAAACAACACGCTTCACTTGTTTTATCTTCGGGTTTTTAACCGTATTAAAGAATCCCATGGGACCACCTTTTTACATTTGTTTAGATAGTAAACTAGGTCGATGACAGAAGTAAATACGGCACACTTGACACATTTAGTCAGGAGCTAAAACTTTATTAAACGATCTCCCCTAACTACCGATAAGCCTATGAGAGTGGTGGAATGAAATACATTATTACTTTAAGTCTTATTTTAGTCAGTTTAGCTGCGTTTGCGACGCCGGTGATTGATTATGGTGAATTCGTCCAGCGCTCGGATGAAGAGCAAATGCAAATTCTCGATGCCATTCACCTTTTTATGATTAATCAGGAAAGTAATACTCGCACTTTGCCTGAAATGAAAAAAGCCATTACTGGAAAAAAATATGCGTTACAAATTGATACTGGAAAATGGTTAAAAACATTACTTCTGCCAAAACCCGCTTACGCTCAAGCCACGGCTCCTCATTTAGATTTTGATAAAATCGATGGTAGTCGACGTTGTATTTACGCTGGTTGGATTTCAGTCATGATGAAAGCGCAAATACGAGACAAACAGTACTCCGTTTGCTATCACCCAGGTCATTTTCAAAATAAAGCACAATTCGATTCTATTTACCGTGATGATCCAGCTAAAAAAGAAGAACTTTGGAAAGCTTATGAAAAAATTAACAAGCATTATCTTGAAACAGTTGAGTATTATAAAATTCCAACTGACGTAAAAAACATTGAAGAAATCGCATGTAATCCTGTTCTCTTTGGAGTGCCTGATAGTAAAAAGGCCATCAGTGGCGATATTAAATCTCGCAACAGCTCGCTACAATGCTGGCTCAATATGTATGCACAAGAAGATAAAACAGCGGCACTCGATAAAATTCTACAGCAAGTTAAAACACAACCTCAATTTGCGAGCTATTTTGCTAAAATTCTTGAGAGCTCATACAACATGTGTGTTTGCCATGGTAAAAATGAAGAACAAAAAAATGTTATTGCCGAAAAATATGTAAAGGATATGTATTTTCACCGCACATGCTTATCCTTAATGCGACAAACACAAGCGGTTCTGTCACAAACCACCAATATCCCAGCTTGTGAAATTACACTCACCGACGGACAAAAAACAAATTTGGATACTTTCACCACCGAGTTAGCTAAAAATTTCGATTTCGATTTCCAGAGCAAACTTGATCTCTTAAAAGAAAAATACAATACCGGTAAAAGCGATAAGGACAAAATTAGCACGATGGAAGATATTGATAAATTTCTGATTGAAAATAAAGATACTTGGCAAAATCAAAGTCTCGCGGTCGAAAAACTTTTCAAAGAACATTTTAAATCAAATAACCCAAAACTTTGCCCATTAAAATTTGAAACTCCGGTCGAGCAAACACCTACTCCAGTCGGTACGACGATTCCTCCAGAGGAAAAACCGGTAGAGAAAAAAGAAGCTAAAAAAGAATGTGTGATTGTTTTTGAACAAGAAAATCAAGTTGATGGCGATGCCACTTCGCCGGTCGTAGTTACGCCAAAAATTCAAATCGATGGGTTTGAGCAACCTGCAGTAGAATATAAAGTCGAAATTAGTGGAACTTTCGCAGATGAAAAAATCAATTCACTTGGAAGTTTCCCCATAAAGCCAGGTGAGAATATGTTAGTAACAGCAAACAATATCAACGTGCCTGAAATTACCTGCTCAAAGGATTTCGTTTTAGAGAAAAAAGAAAAAGAAGCCGACAGTTGTGAAATTGCCATTGATTTTGTTGAGGATAAAGAACTCAAAGTCTCGAAAAAAGTCTCGGCCAAAGTGAAAAAAGGCGAAGAAGAAATAAAAGAAGGCGATGTCACTTGGGCGGTAGAAACAAAAACTACGGCCGAACAAAAGACAACGAACCCGGATCAAGAAACTTATTTTAAACCGTTAGAAAGTGCCACTGGTTTTGAAACAACCTTCCCACTGAAAGCTGAAGCTTATACTGTACGTGGTAGTTTTGCTGACAAAGATAAAACCCTTGTTTGCGACAGTAATACTTTAGAAATTCCAAAGAAAGAAGCTGACAAAACTCCAGCTGCAGGTAATGGGTCCCCTTTACAAGGTCCGATGCCACCACAAATGATTGGTCCGATGCCAGGAATTATGCGCGGAAGAAATTAAGTAAATTTAAGAATCATCCCATCTTGGTCCAGGATGTGAAGATTTTCTTCTTCAAGTCCATTGATGGCAGTAATAAGTTCAGAATGAAATTGTGGTTTTAAATGTCCGATATAAATCGGTATATCCATCGGCATTTTGCGAATTTCTTTGGCCAAAGTTTTTGGGCAATGATGATAACTTAGCTCGGCCACTGCTTGCATATGATCAGGAAAACTAATTTCTGTAAAAATGGCAGCGAGATTTTTATATTTTTTGGCCAATTGCCAAATACGATCGGTACTTGAAGTATCAAGTGTAAATAACAACGCTACATTATCTTTTTGAACGATATAACCTAAAGTATCGCCCGGATGATTCACGCTGACAGGAAGAATTTCATAACCACCAATCATCACTTTCTTTTCAGGAATAATTTCATTAAAGCGAATGGTTGGATTCGTTTCATTTGGAATTTTTGAAAAATCTGGCCAAATAATATCATTCATTAAATGCGCTTTGATGGCATTTTTCACAGTATGGTGACTATAAACCTCGAAAGGCTTGTCACGTAGGCCAAAACAATTATCACAAAGAAAGGCCATGTCTTTAATATGATCAAGGTGAGCATGTGAAATGAGGATATGATCGATTCTCTTTTGCGCGTCAACAGTAAGACCCTCGGCGACGGATCCCGCATCGATTAATAAACAATCGTCTATTAAAAATGATGTTGTTTTAAATCCTGGTGCCACCCCGCCGTGACTGCCAATGACCTTTACTTTCATTATAACCCTTTAAGTCTTTAATTTATTTTAACCAAGTTTTTAAATTAATATCACACTAAAATATTTTCCCCAGATTTTATTTAGTATGCATAATCCAGACCCCATTCCATGTCACTTCCGGTGGATTTTGCAAAAAATAATGACATCGTCCTTCATATATCCGAGCACAAGCATCGTCCTTTAAGTCAGGATGTGAAAACTTTTGTGCCGCGAGTTTAAAATCCTTAGAAAAATATGCTTTTAGTCCATCGTTAAAAAGATCTAAACGCTTGAGCATTGAACTATCGCATTCATCCAGATAATCAATCAGTTCATAAATAGTAACCGGTATCTCTTTACCCTTCACTGCTACGAGATCCAATTTACGTAATAAAAATTTATCCTTGATTTTTTCGTAAGTGAATTCACTCACTGTTGTGAAGGTTCCATATTCTTTGTTAATTCCTTCTAAACGTGCTGCCAGATTGACGGTATCACCAAGCACCGTGTAAGCAAATTGTGTTTGTGAGCCCATGTTTCCTACGGCCGCGGTTCCACTATTAATGCCAATTCTCGTTTTGATTAACACTCCAAATTCTTCATAAATTCTTTTTTTCAATTGTTCATTTTTACGCTGCATTTCGATCGCCGTCTTACAAGCAAGAAAAACTTGATTAGGTTCTTCAATCGGTGCACCCCAAAAACACATGATGGCATCACCAATAAATTTATCTAACGTGCCTTTATTTTTAAAAACAATTTCAGACATTTCAGTCAGATAAATATTAAGAACTTGTGCCAATTTCTCAGGTGATAGTTTTTCTGAAATTGTTGTAAAGCCTTCAATGTCGGAAAATAAAATAGTCAGATATCGAGATTCGCCGCCTAATTTGATAGCGCCCGGTTCCTCCAACATTTTCTGAACAACGTCGGCCGAAACATACTGCTTAAAAGTATTTTTGATTCTTTGTTTTTCTTTTTCTTCAGTTAAAAAGCGAAAGGTGTTCTCGACCAAATAAGTAATAATAATACACAAGTAGATCGGAGTAACAAAACTTAGTTTGGAATTTAAAAAGAGATAATAGTAATCACCAACACCTACTAATAATAATGACATCAGCATACCTAAGAGAGAAAAAACCGCTCCACTTTTGTAAATCAGATAACTAATCATTAAAACCGTGATTAAAAGAAAGCCTAGCATCTGTATCACCATTTCAATGCTGGGCTGATAAATAAATGCGTTTTCTAAAAATTGAGAAAGCAGTGAGGCATGGATTTCCACTCCTGGCAGATTGACTTGTTTTGGCGTATTTCTAACATCAAAAATACCAATAGCAGTGGCCCCAACTAAAACTAAACTGTCTTGAAAAAGTTCAGTCTTTAAAATTTTTTTAGCTTTGTTTTCTTCGCCCCAAAAATATTCAATTTCACTTTCATCATTAATCACATCTGATAAAGAAACCGTGATAAAAGAGTTTTGTGGACCATAATAATTAATTTTGGTCGTCCCATCAGAAGCTAAAGGTAATTGAAATTGGCGCTTATTAAATTCTAAACCTAATGTGCCATCTTGATATTGCTTTAAAAGCACATTTTCTTTCCAATAACTTTCAATCATTTTGAGCGATAACGAAGGGAAAACTTGACCATACATTTGCATGACAAGGCGATAATCACGAATAACACCATCACTATCTGGATTCATAGAGAAATAGCCATGATTATTGGTGGCCTTACTTAAGGCCGGAAAGCTAACACCAAAGTCGCTAACCGTTTTTTTCAAAACTTCTGGAGATAAATCGGGCCCCAAACTTTTATAAGGAATCATCGTGCGCAAAATAAATCGAAAATTATCTGGGATATCAGAAATTTTTTGCTCGACAAATGTGGTGGCCCCATCAATGTAGTATCCAAGAATCACCGAACGTGACGGATCGGTTTGAAAGTTTTTAATTTCATCAATCAACATCCAGTCGGTACTGGCGCGAGCAATTCCCTGCTCCATTTCTGTCAGATATGTAGAGTTCGCTTTGGGATGATGTTTTTGATAAGATTCTTTGATTTCAATCAACGATTGATAACCTTTATTATGATCTTCTTGGTCAAAAACCACATCGAAGCCAATCACTTTGGTTCCATATTGTGCGAGCTTGGCCACCATACGGCCATAATTTTCTCGGCCCCAAGATTGCCAACGTCCTAGCTGTTGCAGTGATTTTTCATCAATCGCCACCACTACCACGCGTTTATCACCCAAACGATTTTCTCGAACACGAAACTTTTGATCGATAAGAGCATTTTCTAATCGCTCAAAACCCTGTGCTATTTTACCAATGAACGAATATCCATAATGCCCTTGATTGGTTTCAAGGTACATGTACAAGGTACTACAAACTAACATCATAAAAACGGCAAAGATAAAATAAAAAGTTTTAAAAAAATTATTTTTCACTTTTTAAGATCCTCTGGTAACACTCTTTTTTATTCACACCTGTTATCAATGAAAGTAATTCTGCCATTTTCTTAGTATGAAATGAGTCTAATAATTCTTTGGCCAATGCCACGACCTTTTCATCTGGCACAGCACCCTGGTCATTGCGATTCGAGAGTAAAATAGTAAACTCGCCCTTAAAAACAATTTCTCCACGTACACTCTCCCAATCTTTAGTATTAAAACGCACCACTTGTTGAAATTTCTTGGTTAGCTCACGGGCCACTACCACATCTGTCTCTGGAAATTTTTGGGAAATAGTATTCAAAGTTTCTTCGACTCGACTCACGCCTTCAAAGAAAATATGAGTGCCATAAATGGATTTAAAATCTTGAAAAATTTTATTGATTTTGCCATTTTCTCTTGGAAGAAAACCGTGAAAATGAAAAGGAATAGGCGGTAGCGCACTTAATTCTAAACCAGTCGTAACTGCACTTACTCCCGGCATATTTTCAATTTCAATCCCCTGCTTTAAACATTCTTGTACTAGAAGGTAAGCAGGATCTGAAACATAGGGACTACCGGCTTCAGAAACATAAACCACATCAACATTGGCCATTTCTTCGACTAAACGCTCCAACTGTTGCTCTGAACTTTGATCATGATAAGAAATGATTTTCTTTTCACTTAAGGAAATACCTAAGTGATTGAGTAGTTCTTTAAGTGAGCGCGTATCTTCAGCGACAATAAAGTTCGCCGTTTTGAGAGTCTCAGCCGCTCGATAGGTAATATCACCCAAATTACCAATTGGTGTTGTGACTAACGTTAGTTTTCCCATACTTATCTTTTCGAAAGAATGAGTGTTAAATCCAATTTTTTTATGAATTTTGTTTAAAGCGGTGCTTTTTTCCCAAAATGAAAATTTCAGAATGAATGTTATAATTGTTAAGAAACATTCGGAAGGGAGATTCACATGACAATGAAAACCAATATTCAAAGAGACGCTCAAGGAAACATTACCATTCAAATGCAAGGTGGCCTTGATTATGAATATTGCCTTCCACTTCGTGAACAACTTGATCGTATCGTAAAAGAATACCCTACAACTCAAATTACGATCGATATGGCCGGCATGGATTTCGTCGGTTCATCTGGTATTTCACACTTTGTTGAAACGATTAAGAATATCCACTCAAAGAACTCTGGTAAAATTAATCTTTCAAATGTGAATCAAGAATTTCAGCGAGTCTTCCGACTTTTTGATTTCAACGATTATCAAGTGACCTTGGATTTTGTTGATATGGATTCAACTGAAACGAGCGAACTTAATACTGTTTTTGGTAATCGTACTCGAACTTTCGAAAATTAATTATATTAAAAACTAATTCTCATTAATTCAAAGTAAAGCGGAACTGAATTTCGTGCTGTTTTAGTTTTAAACTGCCCCATATCATCTTGGAAACTTACAACAGATGTTTGCGATCTCTGTGGTGTATCGAAGAATCCACCACCTGAATTATCTGAATAAGGCTCATTATCTGGTGGAGTTACATCTTCGCTATATGGTGTAATGGAATCTTGATATGAACCTGGCGGTAATTCATTTTTTCTGCCGGCCGAAGTAATAACATAAGTTCCAAAGATCATCCCTGCGTATAAACCAAGCGAAGCACCCTGAGCGATAGCACGTGATTTAGCATCAAACGCTAAGCTGGCAACACCTAGCAAAGCTCCAAGTGCGGTTCCATAACCAGAAACAATTAAGAAAGCTTTGAGCTTGGCCGACGATTGAGCTCTGGCCGGTTGAAATGGCACGGATGATAGGATAACAAATGCAACAAATAGGACGAAAACTTTCTTCATATCGCCTTCCTTTTCTCATTTTAGCTTAAACGAGTTCGCTGTTTTTCGCAAAGAGTTCTTGGTTTTGACACAAAATACCGCATTAAAATGCTCGCTTTGAAAATTTGTGCTAAAAATTCCGACGATTTCTGTATTCTATTTCGCTGCTTAAGATGTTGATATTGAAAAAAATCCGAGGACTTCACCTCCCAACATTCAATTTCATCTGGTTTATTGAAACGGGCCAAATCTATTTGACCACAATTGCGTGAACGTAAAACTTTGGCCGAAATAAGTAAGGGGATACCTGATTGATGAAAGGAAATGGACGCATGAGCTTCACTCGCCTCGCCCGGTGATTTAGACGAACTCTCGGACGCCGCTGAAAGTTTTTCGGTGAATTCGGCTCGGTCCAAATTTTACCACCGCTGCTTTATGTTCTTTAGTTGGATAACCTGCATTTTGCCCTAGTCCGTAATGAGGATAAAGCTCATCGTATTTTTTCATCAGATCATCGCGAAAAATTTTCGCAATTACCGAGGCCAGTCCAATTAGTTTTGAAAGAGAGTCACCTTTGATAACTGGATACTGTGTGATACGAAAATCAAAACTTTTAAATTTTTGATTACCATCTACCAGCACTAAAGTTCTCGCCTGAAATTTTTCAAAAATTTTCCGACTTCCTTCCTGCATACACTTGAGCGAAGCCTGCAAAATATTGATTCGGTCAATTTCATCGGATGAAAGCTCTTCAATACAAAGATAAACTTTTTGTCCCATCAACTCAAAAACATTCATCACACCGGCTTCACATTTTTCATATTCGAAAGGCAGAAGACTTAAAATTTGACGGCGTTGTTTCTCTGAGAGCTTTTTTGAATCATCAATACCTAAAGCTTCGAGGCCATCAATAAAGCTCGCAATATCGCTGGTTAACTGCAAACCAATACTGGCCGCCACCACTGGACCCGCGATCGGACCTCGCCCAACTTCATCACAAGCAATGACAAAATCGTGCTCTGTTTTTTGTAATATTTCTTTTTCGTTAAACATAAAAAAAAAGGGGGCGATAAACGCCCCCTTCGGTATTTTGATTAATTATTCTGCGCGATCGTAATCGATAGAAACTTTTGCACCACGACCTGTTCTTTCTCTTAGGTAGAAGTGTTTAGCTCTACGAGACTTACCTTTAGAAATAACTTCGATTTTTTCAACAGCTGGTGAATGGAAAGGGAAAACTCTTTCTACGCCCATACCTGAAGAAATTTTTCTTACACGGAAATGTCCGTCGATTTTGCCTTTGCTTTTCATCGCAATACAAATTCCTTCGTACAACTGAATTCTGGTTTTGTTACCTTCGCCACCTTCACTGATACGTACGTGAACTGAAACAGTGTCACCAGTACGGAAGTCTGGGAAATTAGCAACGTTTGGGTTTTGGTACTTTTGGTTTACCAAATCAACTAACTTACTCATAAATGCTCCTAAGCGGAATCTTCCATTCACCAACTTATTGTGGTCAGAGGGAAGGAAAAAATTTAAAGGCCAGAGGGACGCTAATTTCGTGCTAAACGATCACAATAAATCGCAACAGCTGAACGTACAGACAAATGATTATACTCATCTTGAGCTGTTCCAAAAATTGGCTCCAGCTTAAAATCAGCCACATTCGTCAACGAGTCCGATAAACCCCAACCTGTACCAAATAGCAATAATATCGGTTTGTTGTCAAGCATTATACGTTGTTTGAGGGCCTTCTCATCCCCATCATATTTCTTAAAATTAGCGCCGGTGACAACAACCAAAGGCTTAACCCCTTCCAACGCTTCAATTTGGGCCGCAGCTTCAGCCACTGTGTTAACCAATTTAATATATGACAGCGCCGATTGGCGGTCGGGATTGTATTCATTGGCGGTATCCGTCTGCCAATGGCCTAGAATACGACCAACGAGGACCTGCTGCTCCGTAATTGGGGTTACAATAAAGTAGTGCTTAAAGCCAAAGGTACGGGCAGAACGGGCGATATCGTGGATATCGAGGTTGGTGACTGAAGTGGTTACTTCCTCACCAAGCTTATTTTTAACCGGTGCATGCACCAAAGCTAGATAATAGTTCAAGTTATTCCCCTATTAGATCTGGCCGATAATTCTTTGTCATCTCGGCCTTAAGTCTGGTTTTATAAGCTTCAATTTTTAAATGATGACCACTTAAAAGTTCTTCTGGTACGGTGATGCCATCAAACTCCCGCGGACGAGTATAAAGTGGATATTCCAGCGAAGAGTTTTCAAATGATTCATCCACACTCGATAATTTATTTCCCAAAACGCCCGACACAAAACGCAGCGATGAATCCAGAATGGTCATGACGGCGATTTCACCACCGGTTAAAATAAAATTTCCAATACTAATAAACTGATTTACGTAAGTTACAAGAAAACGCTCATCAATTCCTTCGTAGCGACCACAAATAAATACAATATCTTTTTTCGTTTCAAAATTTAAATAATCCGCCGCAAATTTCTTGGCTTCGTTATTCGTCCAAGTAGCTCCACGAGGGGCCGGGCACACCACATGTAAGTCTGAAAGGCTTTGGTAATTACCAGCTTTCACCACCCCATCCATTAACGCCAATTTCATCACATCCGCTCGCATCACCATTCCAGCACCGCCGCCAAACGGAGCATCATCCACACCCTTAAAACTTTTCGGTGAAAAATTTTTCAGATCGACCATATTCACTTCAAATTCTTGTTCGCTGGTACTGCGTTCATTACGTAAAGTGGAACCTACGATTCCTTGTGAGAGGAAACCTTGGAAGTAATCCGGGAATAAAGTGATAATCCAAATTTTCTTTTTCAAATGTACTCCGGTAAATTCACAATCACTTTTTTCTCGGCCACATTCACTTCTAAAAAGAATTCTTTGGTAAACGGAATATCTATTTCATCCGATGCGGTTTTAATCACAAAAATAACTTGCTCTGAAGCATTAGTATAAAAATCACGAATAGTTCCTATTAATTCGTTATTAACAAAAACTTGCGCTGATAATAAATCGTGCACGTAGTACACACCTTGCTTCGTCTTCGGCAATAATTCGCGGTCGACGTAAATCTCAAACGGCAACATCGCCTCAACTTCATTACGGTCTTCGATACCTTGAAAATAACAAATGGTTTTTGGGGAAAACTGTATGGATTTTATCTTAAGCGTGCGACCTTTTTGAGAAATTTGGCTGCGCTCATCCAGCGGTAATAAACTTACCGAGACATTTGGTTTCAGGCAGCTCTCGTTGGTATTGTATAAATGCAATAGGAAACCACCTTTTATCCCGTGTGGTTTATGGCATTCACCTAATTTGACTGCAGATTTTTCGTCTGACATTCCAACCTCAAAAAAATCCCCCTCGGATTCCTTTGAGATGATGAGATCATCTTTTACGACTTACTCAATAATCTCTAGGACTGAGCGTTTTCTTAGCTTAGTTGAAGCAGCATTGAGAATTGTTCTTAACGCTCTCGCTGTTCGCCCTTGCTTACCAATCACTTTGCCTAAGTCGGTTTTGTCGACCTTAAGTTCAATAACTGTCGTCTGCTCGCCCTCTACCTCATTAACATCCACTGCTTGTGGCATATCAACCAAGGCCTTACTTATAATAGTAATCAAATCTTTCAATTCACTCATTAGCACCCACTTTTTTGAATGAATAATATTTTTGTTACATCATTACGCTAAGGTAATGTTGTTTCTCTTAAACAGTGTACGAACTGTATCAGAGAGTTGGGCGCCGCTTTTTAACCACTTTTGAACTGACTCAACATTAACATCAACAAGTTCCTTCCCTTCTTTTGCTTTAGGGAGGTACTGACCTAACTTCTCTAGAAATTTGCCATCGCGTGGGCGGCGTGAATCCGCTGCTACCAATGTATAAACTGGTAAATTTCTTCTTCCAACACGAGACATTCTAATAACTACCATCTGAAAACTCCTGTATTATGACGTATCATATAAAACCCTTAAGATTTACGTTAGTGCTTTTCGAAAGTCAATAAATCGTTAAAATCGTGAATAAAATTAACGGTTAAAAAAGCCTCCGCCACCCCAAGGACCTTTCGATTTACCCTTCTTTTTCATTTTTTCAAAGGGATTACCACCCGCCTGCTGACGAAAACCCTTCTGGGCCCCACCCATACCAGGCAAGCCCCCGCCTTTCATCATTCCCATCATCCCGCTCATCATCTGCTGCATTTGCTCGAATTTTTGAATAAATTGAGCGATATCCTGAACCGGACGCCCTGAACCACGCGAAATTCGCATCCGGCGAGACTCATTTAAGAGTTTATGGTTTTCCCGCTCTTGCTCAGTCATGGAATCGATAATCACGTTCATTTTCTTCATTTCTTCTTGGGCCGGTGATAAATCCCCTACCTGACGAAGAACTCCACCCATACCTGGAATCATTTTTAAGACTGATTCCATCGAACCAAGCGAGGCCATCATGCCCATTTGTTTGCGAAAATCATTGATGGTGAAGCGATTTTTCTCCATCTTCTTCATCATCGCTTCCGCTTCTTTTTCATCGATCACTTCCTGAGCTTTTTCGACTAAAGAAACCACGTCACCCATATCGAGCATTCGTCCTGCTAGACGTTCAGGATGGAACGGATCAAGATCTTTTAATTTTTCACCGTTAGAAATAAATTTAATCGGCACACCCGTCATATAACGAATCGAAAGGGCCGCACCACCGCGCGCATCCGAATCCATTTTCGATAAAACGGCACCGGTTAAAGTCATTTTGTTATGAAACTCGAGTGCCACGTTAACCGCTTCTTGCCCGGTCATCGCGTCAGCGACTAGCAATGTTTCAGGTTCATAAGCTTTTAAAGCTTTTTTTACATCGGCCAATTGATTCATTAACTCGGCATCAACTTGCAGGCGACCAGCGGTATCGATGATAACCACTTTCTTGCCTAACTTTTTAGCTTCGGCCATCCCGGCCTGAACAATTTGGAGTGAGGTTTGTTTTAAATCTGAATCAAAATATTCCACACCAATATTGCGCGCGTGAATTAATAATTGCTCCTTCGCTGCCGGACGGAAATTATCAGCAGGAATTAAATAAACATCTTTCTTTTCTTTATTACGCAGGTGAAGAGCAAGTTTCCCAACAAAAGTCGTTTTACCAGCGCCATTAAGACCTACGACTAAAACTACCGCTGGATCGCCATTCAGACTTAGATTCTGATTTTTATCACCCATCAGTGCTGTCAATTCGTCTTGGACAATCTTGATAAATTGCTGATCTGGATTTACACCGGAAATAACTTTTTCACCGAGAGCTTTAGTTTTGATGTTATTGATAAAATCTTTAGCGACTTTGAAATGAACGTCAGCTTCTAAAAGCGCCGTACGAACTTGCTTGAGTGCTTCTTCAATATTTTCTTCAGTAATGCGACCTTTGCCACGCAGAGCTTTAAAGGCGCCTTGGAATTTTTCACTTAAAGTATCAAACATATGCTTATCCTATTCTAAAGATGGGAAAGCATAACAAGAAGATAAGCGTCTGTCATGACTTGGAATACTGTGATTTCCATTTTTTTAAAAGTGAAAGTATTCGAGATATGTCTGACTTATTAGGACTTACTTTTTCGTAAGCTTGCACAAACGAAATAATATCGTAACTTTTACCATTAAATTTATAAATTTTTGATTCATAATCGAGGACTTCAGCTAACGGTTCATAAAGTTTGAATATTTCAAAAGGAACGACTCTAATCACCGCGCCAAGACACTGTGAGTCTTTTGGGCAGTTAAGTCTGGCATCAAAACGTGGATGATTAATAACGTCTTTTATTAAATATTTCTGTTCTTTAGAATTAAAACTTTGATTAATTTCTAAATACAACGAAAACATATTTATATAGGTTGATGTCTCGTCCATTGCAGCTTTATTAACATCAATATCCGTATGTGCGATGAGCTGCTTAAACATATAATCATCTTTCTCATACTTCATGTTATAAATAGCGAAATAGGCAGCAAACATGAGCGGAGTCTCTTTACGGGGAGTATTGTTTAGATTGACATCAATTTCGGGGTCATTGATTAATTTTTTGAAGGCATAAGCATTATCATATGAAATGGCCAAATGTAGTAATCCATCGCCATCTGCAGGTGTTAATTTTTGTTCAAAATATTTTTGATAATTCTTGGTGTTCAAACCATTTTTATCAAAACTTTTTTCGTATAAGTAATCAAATTTCTTATTATCTTTATTAATAACTGCTGTATGCACAGGAAAACTTTCGTCAGAATCAAGTGCGATATTGCCTCGCTCAAAAAAATATTCAAGCACATCCATATCAACCAAGTAGTGACCCGCAATAATTTCAGCTAAAGTTACGCGCTCTTTTGGTCGCGTATCAGATAGTTCTGGGTATAAAATCTTGTTCAGATCGTAATATGGCATATTTTCTACCCAGTTTTTTATATCCTTTAATGTTCCAAACATCACAAGCGGGTAGAAAAAACCACGATAAATAATAGGATGATCTAAGGATTGGATAACAAAATTTTTACAGTTGTATGTCGTTGTCTCAGGATCTTCTTTGGCGCATTTTTCTTTCGCCATCTGGTAGGATGAAAATAAACCAGGGAAATATGGTGCGACTCGTACCTGCATGACTTGTTTTAATTCTCTTTTAATAATTTCAGCGCGACCTTCCGCTTTTAATTGCTTCCAATCATAACGGGCGTTCTCTGTGACAAGTTCCGCAAAACGATATTGAAGGCAAATTTGCGAACTACTTAACTTTAAAAATGGATCTACTGTCTCAGTCGAAAGTGCCACTTGGCATGGATTCATTTTGACGTTATTTTGTTGGGCATATATTTTAATGGAAGAAAGGGCCCCTAAAATCAATAAAACTCTAATCATCATTTTTATTCCTTTTCCAACTTATGAGTGCCCAATATACCTTCCATAGAAATCTATGCAATAAAGATAGGCCGTAACTGTATATTTTACACGCCGCACAAACTGTATTCGCAATATTTACGGCTTAAGGTTATTAGGTTTAAAACAGAAAGAGGTGCCCATGTTTGGTATAATCTTGTTGATACAATCTTTTCTTGTGACTGAGTCACTGGCCATTTTTGGAGTGTATATTCCAGAAGAAGAGCATATTCCTCAAACCTGCAAACTTAGTTTTGTGAATCTGCGAGAGTTAAGAGTTCCACTAAAACTTGAAGTCGTGGAAGAAGAAATAGTCGATAAAAGAACTGGTAAGAAGAGAAAAGTTCAAAAAAAAGTACTGGTTGAAGACAAGGAAAAGGAAGCGGTGGAAACAGTCGAAGCTGACGCCTTTTATTGTTCTTCGACACTTATAGCAAGTGACGCCGTTGCGACCTCGGCCCACTGTACACAAAAAATTATACAGCGAAAGCCAATGATAGAAGCTGTGCCTGTCGTAAAACAAACTTGTGATGAGAACGGTCAAAATTGTCTGCCCATTCCTGGTTGTAACCGACCGGACTGGAGTTATATAAAATCATGTATTGAAAAAGTTGAACGCTTTGGAGTTTTAACAAGTATCGATAAAGTTAAAGTTTCATGTCCAGCGACTGATGGAATGGAAGAAAGATTTGTTGAATGGAATAATGCTTGGCCTCACCCAGACTATCAATCAGATAAACATAATAGTTACACAGCTTTTGATGTTGCCGTTTTTCGTGTTGATGAAGCATTTGAGAAAGTAAAACCCATTAAATTTGCAGATGATTTATTTTATCTCTACTACCTTTTAGAAAATCCAGAGCTCATGAAAACATGCCGTATCCTCGGCTATGGAAGGGATAATGATAATCAAAGCGGTATCTTACACGGTATTTATTTAAATCGTATCGCAATCGAAAGACATATGTTGGGTTTTGAAAATTCTTATAGTAATGCCGCACCAGGGGATTCTGGTGGAACATTAGTTTGTAAAAATGCAAAAGGTGAAGATGTTTTAATTGGTATCACTTCTTTAGCAAATCGATTCGACCCTTATGAACTTTCTTTTGAGCCACGAACAAATGTTTTTGTGAATACAACATTTCCTATCGTAAATCGCTATATGCACTATGTGGTAAATCTGCCTAAAAAGGCACGACATAACAATACAATTGTTGATAAGTATGTTTCAGAATATTTACTCAATTATGAACTGCCAGGTGTTAGAAACGAACTCCAAGCTTGTATTGATATGCACTCTCCCTACTATAACCGTGAAAAAAGAAAAAATTATTTTCGTGGTTATAAAGAGCTCTTAAAACAAGTCGACATCGTCTATGCTGATATTAAAAGTGAGTATGATCAGTGGAGCGCAGGTAATAAGATTATTCATTCGCATGTTTCAATAAAACCTAGTTCCAAAGCGGGCGCTTACCTTGATAAAGATGTTATCTACTCGGTTAGTTTAGGCGAGCCAATGTCCTTTGAACGTAATAATTATGGTTTGGATATCTTAAGAACAAGAATGGGTTTTATTTTTCCTCTACTTAGAGCAGAATCACATGGATGTCATGCAAGGAGCTTAGGCAACGACGGGAAAGGTCATTTTATCATGGATAATACTCATGATATCTTCAAGAAAGTGAAGGCAAAGAAAATACAAGAATATAAAGATGCAGAAAATGAAGTTCTCAAAAAATCTTCAAGATAAAATAGATATTCTAAAAAATCGACAGACTCCAATCAAATTGGGGTCTGTTGCTTTTTCATCTCCACTCCTACTCGCTCCCATGGCCAGTATTTGTAATTGGCCTTTTCGTTTGTTGATGGAAGACTTAGGCGCAGGTGGAACCGTCAGTGAGCTAATCTCGTGTCACGGGATTAATTATGACAATAAAAAAACCCATGAAATGTTACGAGTTGATCCGCGTGAAAAAAATGTGGGGATTCAGTTATTTGGTGAAGATCCTAAGGCGATGGCCTTGGCCGCGAAAATTGCTGAAGGCCATGGACCGAAGTTCATCGATATCAATATGGGCTGTCCAGTAAAGAAAGTCGTCACCAAAGGTGGTGGCTCAGCATTGCTTAAAAATCCGCAAGGCCTAAGCGAGTTCTTGACCACCATAAAAGAGGCCATAAGCATTCCATTAACCATTAAAATTCGTACCGGCTGGGATCAAGACCAAGTTAATGCGGATGAAATTATTAAAGTCGCGCATGATTCAGGGGTCGAGTTTGTGGCGATTCATGGTCGCACACGAGCGCAACAATATACTGGTCAGGCCAACTGGAATTACATCGAAGAATTGGCCGCCAATTGCCCTTTACCACTGATTGGTAATGGAGACCTACACCAAGCCCACCAGGTGAAAGAGCGCCTGTCTAAAACCCTTTGCCAAGCTCTCATGCTGGCACGTGGACCGCTACGTAATCCTTTTATTTTTTTAGAAGCAGCTGATGTTGATAATCACTTTAATTTTACGGCATCTGATTATTGGGAAATTACCCAAAGATTATATCAATACATTTGTGAAGGCTTTCAAGATGAACGTCACCGCTTAGTGCAAATTCGCAAACTGATTGTGTGGTTTACCGGAGGTTTTCCTCACGCGACTCAATTTCGCGGTCATGCCTTTACCTCACAAAACCTGGATGAAGTTATGCGCCTGACAGAAGATTATTTCTTATCGCTGAATCAAATCAGTAAACGTATTAATCACGACGAAGCCTTCATGACTTCGGGTCACGGTTAATTTTTTATTTTTTTGGAATATATTTTTTAAAATCGGTGTAATTGTTCGTGAAGAAATGATCACACGCTCTAATCGCTTCACTGACAATATGATCTTTACCAATCGCCATACGAGCATTGTCTGCACCCATCGCTAATAATTCAGTATAGGTATAACCATTTAAGAACAGACGCGAGAATGCTCTTCCTTGCCCATGAATCATATTTTCAAAAAATAATGAAACTGGATTTTCGTAGAACGTATGGAAAAGTAAATTGAACACCATCCGTTTTTCACTTGAAGCTTTCGTAAAATATTCGATAACGAGCGGATGAGTTCTGAGTTCTTCTGGGAATTCAGCAATAGTTTGCCCCATCGCCATATCAATCCCTTGATCAAGCTGAGTACTTAAACCGTAATAACCAGGCATATAGGCCAAAATATATCCGTTAATATATGAGTCGAGATCAAAACGACCAAGGACGACTTGATTGTTAACTGTTACATCCACAAGACCTGCTCTCAAATTGGCCGTGATCATTTTCCACATCGACTTTTGGTTCAACCAAAATCCGTTTTCTGGATTATTAAAAGTTTGTTTTAAATACCAATTCACCATGCCTTTACGCGCTTCTTTAACTTCTGGGACATGCTGAAAACTCTCTCCACCATAGAAAGCATCGAGTTGTAATTTAAACCAAGGTTTCGACATCGCTGATGTCATAAAATCATACATGAAGTAACCAATAATCATACGTGAGAAGTAACCAATTGAATCAGGGCCAAACATTTCATCCTGAATCGGCATTAAAATACCTTCGGTAATTCCAGCGGTCATTAGTAGGGATAAAATAAACTGAATGGGTTTATCTACCACAAAGTGAGTCAGAGTATAGCGAGCTGCTCGTACCATCGCGGCAGGATCATTACGCTCTTCCATATAAACTTTCATACGATTAATACTGGCACTCTTTTTCGGATTAAATTTAGCGTAGTCATCAAAGTGTTTATTAAACTTCCACGCCTTTAATGTTTTCCCCTCTTGCACAAATTTAACTGCTTTATCAAAAGCATTTGTCTGTGGTATCGCCTGGTTCACATAGCTTTTAGCTTGTTCTGGCGAAAGATTTAATTGTTCAAGATGACCTATTAAATCCATCTTATAAACAGGTAAATTATCGGCCGAGAAATTAGTAAAACTCTCATTGTCATATTCGAGGAGATCCCGCAAATAAAGCTCCATCGCTCCGTCGTAGATATGCTGAAAATAGCTTCGAATAAATGTTTTATATTCCCAGTTTAACTGCACAATACTGTCATCATGTAACGCTTGAGGACCACCGTTTGAGATGAGCATTTCGATAATTTTTGCATCTTGAGTATACTTAGGTAGATCAAACATCACTTTTTTGAAAGCATGTTTATAAATTTCTTGTTCGATAGGTAGTACTTTTTTCTCAAATGCTTTTAAGTTTTCCAAAGCTGAAGATGAAAACAAAGACATGCCGACTTCTTCCAGACGTGAACGATACGCTCCATTTAGCTGAGAAGGAGGATGAAGTGTATTTTTGCTTTTTGATGCCTTGGTCGTCTCATCAATCGCCAGTACGGTATTAAGATACTGAGGATAAGCGATAAAATTATATAATGAACTCGGTGAAAAAATAAAATTTCGAAGACCAAAATAACGATTCCACCAATTGGCGAGCTCAGCAATGGTTTTGGTTAACATCGGAGTACTGGTTAAAAAATGAAATAAAGCGCCAGATACACTCTCAATTTTAAGACCTTTCTTAGACTTATTAAAAATCTTCCAGCTACTAACATTGGCCTTTAATTTTCGTATACCTTTGGTAAATGAACTTTCGTTCATTTGTGAAATATTCTCGATAGAGTCTTTTAAATGAATTAAACTATCTTCAATTCGACGATAATTTTGCAGTTCATCTGTTTCAGCCGCGATCCAACTCGCAATACTGATATCCTTTTTAGCATCCATTAATAGTTTTTCAAAATGATCATGAACATAACGAGCACGTTCTAACTTTTCACTGGTAGGTTCACATTGCAGATCATCACACACATTATCTAGAACTCGACTAAAAATATCTGATGTCCCTTCTTGCTCTAAGCTATCGAGTTCAAGCATAAGTTCGCTCGAAAGCCCCCCAATACCATCACCAAAATTAAAAAAGAAGCTACGCTGAACATTGTTGGTGAAGCGCTTGAGTTTTGCCACTAATCCATTATTTAATTTTTCTTTTTTTATTTGCTCAAAAATTTTTTCAACTTTTTGAGTTTCTTCCTCTGTAAAAACGCGCTTACTGTTGGCATTGCTATCGACACTCGAAGAAGCATAGGCCAGGTATTCCATGCGCTTTTGGGTCTGTCTCTCAGGCAAGAAAGCTAAAAAGCTTCCCACGTTTTGATTTACTTTTTCAATGGAATTGATTAATCCACCAAGAAAGCTACCGTAACGATTCAACGTCTCGAAATCGCTAATTGAATTGCTAAGTGCATAGTGTTTCTTTTCTGCTTTAAAATCTTGGGCCAGAGATTTGATGTTAATCGCTAAATGCGTCGTCACCAATGGTAGTGCTAAAATAATCGACGTCGTCGTTAAACCTATCGCCGTTTTAGTGATCTTATCCGGTGCTAGAAAAGCACGATAGATGACACCCCAATCAGTCAGAAATCCAAAACTCTGCTTCAATGCTGTTTTTGCAATTCCACCAAACTCAACTGTTTTATCGACAATACTTGCTCCAATAGAGAGGCCTTGTTGATAAAAACTCAAATATACTTCGGGCGCGGTCACGGCCAAGGCCGCTGCGCCGGCAATAACGGCACCCTTCGAAGCATAATGGGCCAAATTTAGCCAAGCTTCTTTGCGACCACCTATTTGCTCGTAAAAAGCTGTACGTGATTTTTTATTAGCTGCGACCGCTGTAAATGCCAGTGCCTGTTGTAAGTGAGGTGCACCATCCGGACGTGGAAAAGATAATTTTGACCACAATAGGCCAATACGATTTAGTAGTGACCGCTTGGCCATTAATGACTTTTGAACGGTTAAGGTTTTATCCGTAAACAGTTTATGTTCGGACATCACTTTTTTTAAAAAAAGTTCAGAGGATGCATGCATTTCTTTTTGCTGCTCACTCACACTTAAAATTTTCTGCTGAAATTGACGAGCATCTTGCACATATTGTTTCGATTCATTCGAGATTTGTAACAGTGAACGCTCTAAAGCTGGTTTATCAGTCAACTGTGGACCGACTTCCGCTTCATAGTTTTGCATCTGTAATTCAAACAATTGTAGTAAATCATCCATCGACTCACCTAATGAATCGTAAATCAACGGATCTATCAAATTGACTGAAACATTAAATAGCATCGATTGAACTTCAGAAATCTTTTGGAATGCCTCGGCTGGAATAAGGGTATCGCCTAAGCCAATTTTCCCATCAACAATCGCTAAACCATACATCGGGCCTGAGCTTTGAATCGGCAAAGAAAAAACCGGCAGGGCCGATTTCCCAAGACTCAGAGAAAATAAATTGAGGTCAACAAAATGCAAATTTTGCGTTTGCGTCTTGTCATCAAAACTATCTTTTTTCAAAATGACTAAATAGTTTTCATAAAAAGTCGCACTCTCAATAGGGAAATCAAATCTAAGAATGTCTGAATCCTGAAAGCGTAATTTTAATTTACCTTCAGCTTGAGTTGCGGGTTGAGAGATTTTATCGCTTTCAGCATTTACGAAATCTCGAGCAAATGCCTTATCTCCACCCTGCGCTCTGAATGAGAGTTCTAACTTATCGGCTTCAATCAAATGAGGTTTTTTGAAAGGGTAAACTGTCTGGTGAACTAAATGAAATTTATCTAAAGGATGGGCCGAATTTGGGTTGGAAAAATAGCTATCGAGAGTACTTACGCTACCAGGATCGTCTGGTATTTTATTCTGAGAATATGCCTCAGGTGTAAGTAAAATGATCGAATTAAACGCAAGGCAAAAACTGACCAAAAAACTCAACAGCCGAATTTTCATTTCTCTCCGTTATATCAATAACTTATCTAGTTATCTTAAGAAAAAATTAAGATGATTTTTTTAGCTCCTAACAGCATCAAAGTAAATCAACATAAAAGTGGTGAGTATTTTTTACGTAGCTTATTTTTTTTCAAGAAATGACGAAATGTTACTGAGAGGGAAAGATGAGAAAAATTCTAAGCCTATTTTCAAAAATCACCTTGGTCTTTTTGTACCAAATTTTGGCCTTTGCCGACATCAATGTCTGTGACGAATACGCAGAAGATATTAAAAAAATTGAAAAAGAAATTTTCAGTAAGAAAGGCACTGACTACTACGTGGATAATAAGTGCCAAAGCCTCATCAAAAATGATTTATTCTGCCAGCAATCTTACGGTGATTTAAAAAACAAGTATAACGAGCTGCTCTCGAACCTTTTCATCCTTACCACCCTCAAAGAACTTAAAGCTGACATTAGCAAAAGCTTGGACGAGGTTTATTATTTCCAAAACCAAGACATTAAAAAATTCGAAAACAATCTTAAAACCTTTAAACAAGCTTCCTTTACAGGAAGTGTTCTCCAGGAAAGTTTTAAAAGCCGCATTGGCAAAAATGCAACGAGCCCGTGGGTGGAATATCTCGAATCATCAAGTGAGAAAAGCCCGGAAGGCCTCAAAGTTTGGGTGCATAAAACATGTGAAAAGCATGCTCAAGATTCTTTCTGTCAGAGTGTCAAAGCCGCTGCTGATGCCAAAGTCGATGAGAAAATCCTCTACTCTCACGTACTAGGTTTTGTGAGCGTTAACTACCATGTGCCTCAAGATGAGAAAAAACAAGAGGCCCTGGCCAAAGCGGATGCTAAAGAAAAATTAGATGAATACTATAAATACATGAACTTCAAAAATGGTGAAGAATCTGTTTCTATGAGTAAGTTACTTGAACTCAGTGGGGCCAACAAACTGGATGAGATTCTGGTGAAAATGAAAGCTGACCCGAGCAAAAAGAAAGCCTATGAAGAAGAAATTATTAAATTGGCCAAAGATGCGGCCCCCTTTTTAGAATCAGCAAAACTGGAAATTAATAGTAGTAATCTTTCTGAGGCCCTGAATAAACAAGCGGCCAACCATCTCA
Organism: Bacteriovoracaceae bacterium; assembly: GCA_016786485.1. Classification (GTDB taxonomy): domain Bacteria; phylum Bdellovibrionota; class Bacteriovoracia; order Bacteriovoracales; family Bacteriovoracaceae; genus JAEUWD01. The sequence continues at coordinate 26,366 of JAEUWD010000026.1, forward strand.
ATGCGGTTCGAGAAAATAATGAGAAGGCGATGCTCCAACTCTTCAGCCGAGAAGACCAAAAGAAAATTAAAGATATTGAAATTGATCAGGTGGTCTTAAAAGAAGAATTAATTAAAACCATCCAAGATAAATTTGAAAAACATCAAAAACTTAAGGCCAATGCCTATTTAGAAGATACTTATGGTGAACAAGGCCATAAAAATGATTATGAAGCTTATGAATCAGTCAAAAAGAAGATTCTCGAAAAAAATTGTAATGATGAATTACGAGCAATCGATATCAAAGATAAAGGTAAGGAAGAGGCTCAATTTGCAACGCTGTCGCAAATCGGAACCTGTTACTTCGGTGCCAGCTTTACGGTAACAAATGATGCCGACTTACAAACACAAATTGAAGTGGTTCAAAAACAACTGGCCGATCACAAAATCGCTTTAAATCTTTATGATAACAATACGCTGTTTGCAAAAAAACAATTAGAAAAGAAAAATATTATTAGAGACTATTTTACTGAATGTAATCGTGACATCGAGACACAACCAGAAAGTTTAGATCTTATTATGTGTAAACATGATAATGAAAATCTCATGGTAGGTGGAAAAAACGTCGCTTCTTTTATTGATCGAAATAAAAAAATTATCGCACATTCTAATCTTGATCTTCTCGCCGAAGTGAAAGGAAGCTGGGATATTGAAACGGAACAAGAGCGAAAATTGGCGGAAGAAGCTAAACCTAAAACGAAAGATGGCCGAGATGAACGAGATGAGAAAGATGACGGTGGCAAAAGAAAAGTCGAAAGAGTTATGATCGATGAAGAAATAGAAAGATTGGTTGGAGAGAAAAAATCCGGCCCAGGCACTCTCGACTATATAACAGCGGGCTCACTTGCCGCTGCTGCCAATATGGTTCCATCCGTTATGCAATATCAAAGCACCCAGAGAATGATGGGATATCAAATGAATAATGCTGCTGCCTATCGCAATTCCCTTCTCAATCGACAAATGTATGGCAGCCCCTATTATGCAAATTTTGGTATGGGATATCGTAACGATTGGGGTACGCCAAATATGATGGGTTCTTACTTCCGTTCAAACTATATTCCGTATATGACTTATGACTATGGTTATCGTTCGATGTTAGGTGGAATTACTGGAAATACGTCGACTTCTTCTAGCGGCTGGAATTTTACAAACTAAAGTGACAATTTATTTTGTCTCCTCTATAAGACAGATCTCTTTTTTGCACCTGATTTCAAGCCCTTACAAACCACATCAAAATCGTCAGCTATAATGAAATATTAAGAAGATATCTTTTAAATCCGAATAGTTAGAGTGGGAGTACGTTATTGAAATTTTTTAAACTGTCCCAATTTTTTATTATCGCTCTACTCGCCTCTTGTTTAGGTGAGATGGCACCACGCGATCTGAGCTCAACCGATTCAAGCGAACAAGAAAATGATAATGAAACAGAAACTGCGCTTCCGACGCAAGCCAATTGGTACGTAGGTGGTTTTGCGACAACACTTACGATTGATTCAAACAAAAATGATATTCTCTATTTGCGTGGACAGACGGTTGATACTTTTTTAAATAACGGAACGGCCTTCACAGATAAATATTGTTTGGTTTTAAATTTTCGCGATCTTATTGTGAACGGAAGTAATGTAAATTTGCAATTACGTTCTCGTGCAGTACCTATTCAAATTCAAAACTTTGCGCTAGGTAGCGCTGAAAAATTATTAAGAATAGATTTAAATGATTCCGTTGTTGGCAGCAGTCAATGTCAAGGTACGATCAACCTGACTTCTCCAACTGCAGCGACTCCTACATCATTTACTGGCGCCACGGCCAAATATTTAGTTACGCAATTATGTAGTAACTGCTTAGGACAAATCGCCTCAGATGAAATTTATCTCTATCAATCAAGCGGAACTAATCTTACAAATCGCATTGAGCATACTTCGATTAATAATATCTTTTTGAATTTATCAAATGTTGTTTTAAAAATTGATTATAATAATAACGCTACCAACTCGACCGCTAATTGTTCACTCAGTTCCTGTCAAGCCTTGGGTTATGATTGTTGTCTCGAAGGTCAATGTGTGAACAATGGCTCACAAAAATCTGGAATTAACACCAGCTCTAGTGCTTTTGTTTCTGCTCTACAAGAAGTTCTTGCAAATCCTTCGGCCTATACCAATTATCCAGAATATTTTTACATTTGTTCAAATGGTTCTAACCCTAGCACCACCACGACAGGTGGAGGTGATCCGGTTGGTGATGCCCAAGCACGTTTAGAACAACTTATTTTAGACCGTGAATGTATTCAAGAGCTACGCACATATTCTCTAACCGACCCTTATACATTATCTTACTTGGTTTCTGGTTCTTATCCTTCTGGTAGTTATAGTTCATGCAATAACACCGACTCGCAAAATATTATGTACATTCAAACTGTCCTTGAACGTTTGTACACGAACTGTGGCTGCCACCAAAATAGTTTTGCAGATAAGATCAATTTCTGCCCAGCATACACTTACAAAGTGGTATCAACAGATTCTACTGGGACACCGACGGAAATTCAGTGTGAAACACCGATCGTCGCAGGCACAACTGGGCCTTTTCAAGATCTCAATATAAATCTTTCATCAAGAAGTGTGCCTCACCGCTTTTATCGTTCAGATACTGGATTAGCAGTTGATGATATTACCTCGCTTTTTGGTTTAACTACCGTCATGCAAGAAGGTGAAGAGTTTTTCTATTTAGATGGAGATAATCGTTCCATCCCTGTTAATACAAGCCACAGTATGAACGCCATTTTAGGACAAATGAGTTTAAATCTTGATAAGGCGATGCCAGCAAAAGTCGTTAACGTAGATTTAAATCAAGCTTACTTAATTGAAACACGTTCTGGTTTTTACCAACCCTGTACCAATTGTCCGAAAGATTCTTGGCTAAGTAGCTTTACTGCTTTCCCATCAAGTTTCTTTGGAACTGGTTTACGTGCTGTTGGTTATACGACGAGTCCTGATAGTTATTCAGGTAATAGCTCTGCCGGAAACTTTGAAGATACCCACTTCGGGCGTGCTTGTTATGTTCCCCCTACTATGTTGCCTTTTGCTCACCGAAATAGTGGGACCGCTCAGGTACAACGCTTGGCCCGCTTAAAAGCTCAAGCTGCTATGTATGTTAACGGTTATCAAAAAGATTGGTTTGGATTTAATCGTGGTGCTGTTATTGGATCATTTGACGGTGTTACGTGGTTTGCCGTTGGCAAAGGACGTATCGTAACTTCTACTTCGAAAAAACTTTACCTAGCCATTAATGGTCCGATGGGCGATATCGCACAAAACACGGCGCACGTGATTGGTGTTTCAGAATATCGACCTCCTGCGACTGCCGCTAGTGTAGATTATGACCCAAGTTTATCTGACACTCATGCTTATCAAAATGAAGCGGCTTCATGCCAGAAATTTCATATGTGTTCAAACGATAGCGAATGTATTACTCAACTTGGTTGGGAATATGTTTGTGCCGATGTGACTGCAGCTTCAACTAATGTTCCTGCATTCACTTCAGATGCGGTTGAAGATCCAACTGTTACAAAAGTCAAAACCTTAAATAAAATATTACAACAAGGTAACTTACCAACCTCAGCAAGAAAACGCTGTGTGTATCGAGGGGCCGGCTCACTTTGTCGCCGTAACTATGCTTCAAATACTAATGCTGAAGTTCGAAAAATGTTTGCTTGTGCGCCAAATTTTCACTGTGCAAATCCAAACGATGCCCTTTTTAATAAAGAAATTTCTCGTTCAATTACTTCACTTCAAAATAACCCGATTTCAGATGGAAATATTTTCGGAATGGACACTGATGTTCCAGGAAGACCACGTCACTATATTACAGGTAGCGGACTCGCCTCTCTTCCTAGTGATATCCAAACTAATCTTTCAGCTAACGCTGCTCTTAACTGGACCACAAGTAATGACTGGGGACTTTGTCGACCAGGTCGATATTTAACCAACACCAATTCGACACTACAGTTTCAATTTTCTGAAGTAACTCCACTTTATACTCACAAAACTCCTGATGTCTCGAATCGAACAGATTATATTTCTCAGAAAGGTTCATGTAACTCAAATCTCTATACCGGTTGGGAAGACACTAGTTTTCCACAATACAGTGTGCCTCTACACACCATGAGCTGCCCGACTTTTGATACTGACAAAAACTATTGGTATTTGAAAGACGCCAACGTAACTGCTCTTCAAAGCAGTGTCGGCGATACAAAATTAACGGCTTTGGCCACCCTCGGGGCGTTGGCACGTTCACAAAATGCGTGCGGTGCTGAATCAACAGACAGCGGAGGCAACTCACCTTTTGTAAGTGTCGAGTTTGGTGAATTAGGTTTGAGCCAAATTACTTCACCGACACTCGTTAAAAATGCTTGTATGCGCAGAGCTGGTAGCGTTTGCCATACGAACTTCGATTGTATGCCAAATAAAATGCATGCTCAGCAAGTTTCATTTTTTTCGGATGACTATTTTGGAAATGAAGCGGAAAAAAGATACTGGGAAGAATATCTCGTTTGTGGGCAGGCGCAACCAGCTCCTAACTCAACCGATCCTTTCTATAGTAGTTACGATATTAAGCAAAACTATTGTTGTCGCGAAGTTGGCAAAGAATTAAGCATATACTCTGAAAATATTCCAGGTGATGATGTAAGCGAAACCATGAACACTCGCAGACCTGCTTTCTTTGATCCGTCTGAACCTGAGCGCTACTCACGTTTTTCCAGTGTCACAACGAATACGGGCCTTAGTGGTAGTACCGATTTAACAGCCGGTAGCGATAGTTTTGGAAATACAAAAATCAGTTTACTCACTCAAAATCAATGGAAAACTCTAGGAACTGCAGCTAGCAACTCTTGTTGCGGTGGCGGTTGGGTTCGCAAATTCGCTGACGATACTATCGATTGGTCACGTACTGATCGTTTAAAAATTCAGCCAAGTAACTTTACTTGTTTAAATTATCAATCACCGATTCTGCATGCTACGAATATGACTCCGTTTGGAACATACACAGAAGCCCCTGATACCATTGCCGCCGTGACGGATACCCGCCGTAATGGCGATTTCGGCTTTCATTGCCCTGACTCTTCGCCAGTTCAAGATAGTACAGGTGGTTGTGCGCAGTTAAATTTCACTTCTGGCGCTGGTTTCGCTTCGACTGCTCCCGTCCTCGATACGACAAACTCGATGGTAAGCGTCTATTTTGGTGATATTGATAGAACGATATTTAACTTTATGGGTAAGTGGTATGCGCCTTATTCGCCTGTCGGAATTTTCGGAAACACTTATATTGACGGTCAAGCTTCATCAACGCCAATTCCACTTAATCGCACCATTGCTTTTCAACTGCCATCATATATTCCAGCCGATTTTAGTGGTGGTCGTTTTCTTCTCAGAACGACGAAAAAAGATGGTAGTCAAAAAAATATTTGTAATCCTCGCTCAGAGCCTGACATGCTCGGGGCCATTTTACCAGGTATGACTTATAATCCCGCAGGTGTCGGAGCTACTGCTTGTAATACTACTGCATTAGGATGTGCTTATTGCTACTATCCTGATTCCGGAATTTTAGCAGTAACAAATTTCACAGCCGATGTCGTTGATCATAACTATATCAATATTCAGTTCTCAGCACCGGGGACTCAACACTATAATGGAATACGTCCAGCAGTGAGCCGCTCGCAAGCTCCAGGGAACTCATACTTTTATTTAAAACGTTTAGGAAAATTTGAACTCAGCGGGATACCACAAACATATTATGAACCACTTTATTGCTCGAATGATAATGATGCCATTGTGCCAGGTCTATTCGACTCAACAATAACAACTCCCGCGACTTTCGCTGCCGCTAGTTTTGCCAATTTAGGAAATTTTGGTGGAACACTTACCGCCGATGACCCTTATGACTCTCCAAGAGTCAAGACTGGAACAAGTGCAACATTACCTGTTATCGCACCGGCACAGGGTGCGACTGGAGATGTTGGGTCACTTCTGACTGCCCGCCGTAGTGATGGCTCGAGTAATCTCGCTCATGACGAAATTTTCTCAACGACTGATTTTCAATGTTGTCTAAAATTAGGTGAACGAACATCATCCTCTTCAAGATGTTGTAGCGGACATGCGGTGGATGATGTGATTGATGGCAAAGCGACTCAAACTTGTAAATTACCAGATGCAACGAATTTAAGTGTTTACTTTAATCGTTATGTTTCAGGGGATGGCGTTGGTACCACGCAGCCCGGTGGCGGACTCGTCGACACAGACTTTGACATCCAAACAGGTGAACCACTACTCAATACCTCAGTTTTTAACAAACTCTTTGCCTTAGGCCGTAAATACTGTGCTTCTGGCGAAGTGCGCCGCGGTGGAGCTTTTGGTACCTATGCGGGTGAACCTAAGCCTTACGGTACCCCAGTGGGTGACGGCGTTTGGAGTATTTTAGACTCTAATAGCGATTATGATGATGGAAGTGACGGTTCTGGTGAAGAAAAAGGCTATGATGTCTTCATGAGTGGTTATCGTTGGAATCATCACGTTTACTGCGCGGAAACTTCGCAGTAGAATAGTCCCATGAGTAAAAAAAGAAGTATTAAATCCCCTAAAGACAGTATGATCGAAATGCGTGAAATGGTTATGCCCAATCACACCAACCCTCAAGGCACCATCTTTGGTGGCGTGGTGATGAGTTGGGTGGATATTGCGGCCGCGATGTGCGCTTCCAGACATGCGGAAAAACCAGTTGTTACCGTTCATATCGCTGATATCGATTTCAAAGCACCAATTAAAGTGGGAAATCATGTTCTGATCAAAGCTTCACTTAACTACGTGGGAAAAACTTCCATGATTGTTGGTGTGAAAGTTGAAAGTGAAAATCCTTACACTGGGAAAAGTGTAAAAACCACTAAGGCCTATTTAACTTTTGTAGCACTCGATGAAGACGGGCAACCGACAGTCATTCCAGATCTCAAACCTGAGACACAAGATGAAATTCGTCGCTATGAAAATGCTAAAAAAAGAGTTGAAGCTAAAAAAGCGCTTAGTAAAACACTAAAATAAATTAGAATTTTAATTCTTTTAAAATATTATCAACGATACCGTATTTTTTTGATTCAGTGGCGTCCATCCAGAAATCTCTTTCGAAATCTGTCATGACTTGTTCAAAAGTTTTGCCACAGTTTTTCGCTAAAATATGGGCTGATTTTTCTTTCGTTTTTACAATTTCACGGGCGGTAATTTCAATATCACTGGCCGGACCAAAAGCGCCACCCATACTTGGTTGGTGGATCATAACTTTACCACTAGGGAAAATCGAACGCTTACCTTTTTCACCACCTGATAAAAGTAGTGACCCCATAGAAGCTGCCATTCCCATACAAATAGTTGCCACAGGAGAAGTGATCATTTGCATCGTATCGTAAATCACCATGCCTGAAGTGACGACGCCACCTGGACTGTTGATCATAAAAGTAATTTCTTTCCCTGGAGCAATGGCCTCAAGATAAAGGAGACGATCTGTCACATATTTCGCCGTTTCGTCGGTCACAGCTCCCCACAAGAAAATGGTTCTTTTATTTAAAAATTCATTTTGAAATTTATTTCCAATAACTAAGTTTTCTAAGATTTTCTCTTCACCATGCATGATTGTTGTCACAAGGAGCTCCTTTGATTTATGTCTTATTATAGCCAGAGATCTTCGATGGGCCACAATAAAAAACGCCCCTATTTAGGGGCGTTTGGCGTGTGTGCAGGATTAACTAATTATTTAAGTCAATTTTTTATGAACAACCCGTAGTAGAACCACAAGTATCACACTTTAAACAAGTACCGTTACGAACCAGTGTAAAAGCTCGACACTCTGGACACGCGTCACCTTCGTAACCTTTCATACGTGCCATTTGGCGTTGCTTTTGTTCTTTTAACATTTTTGAATCCGCTTCTTTTGAATAAACTTTATGAACTTCAACACTGATTCTTCCATCGTCATGTTTTACCTCACGAGCTTCTTCAATAGCGTTTAAAAGTGGTTCCGCATCTGCGTCTTCTCCATCGATAGCATCCGCTTTAAGATCAGAAGGCTTCACGTGAACCAGATCGTAACGACCTAAGTAACGGCAAGCTAAATCACGGAAGACGTAATCGATAACCGAGGTCGACATTTTAATATTGTCGTGACCTTGAACAATCCCGTTTGGTTCAAAGCGTGTGAAAGTGAAAGCTTCCACGAACTCTTCAAGCGGTACTCCGTATTGAAGACCAAGTGAAATGGCGATTGAGAAACAGTTCATTAATGAACGGTAAGCTGCGCCTTCTTTATGCATGTCGATAAAGATTTCACCAAGTGTTCCATCTTCGTACTGACCAGTGCGTAGATAAACTTTATGTCCAGCGACTGCCGCTTTTTGAGTGTAACCAATTCGACGATTTGGAAGAGCTTTACGCTGAGAGATTTCTTTGTAGATAATTTTCTCGACAATTTTCTCGGCCACTTTTTGCACTTTTTGAGTTTGGGCCATTTCGTCATAACTTTGTTCGTTATTATCCACTAAACCTAAATCTTCAAAACTTGCAGCATTTAGCGGTTGTGATAATTTCGAACCATCACGGTAGATAGCATTAGCTTTAGTCATGAGCGACCAAGACAATTTATAAGCTTCTGAAATATCCGCGACGGTGGCTTCGTTGGCCATGTTAATGGTTTTTGAAATCGCACCAGAAATGTACGGCTGAACTGCGGCCATCATACGAATATGACCTTCAGTTGAAATTAATCGTTTACCGTATTTACCACACTTGTTAGCGCAGTCAAAAACGGCTTGATCTTTTTCCTTCAAATATGGTGCACCTTCGAGTGTCATCGTTCCACAAACGTAATCATTTGTTTTAGAAATATCAGCATCAGTGAAACCGATTTCTTTTAAGATATTCAACATTGGATCAGCTAATTTCGCTTCAGATATTTTTAATGTTTTAGTTAAGAATTCATCACCTAAACCAAAACGGCTGAAAGCAAATGTGATATCAAAAGCTGAAGCTAAAGAACTCTCCACGATACTAATTTTTTCATCTGTGAAGCCTAGTTTTCTTAGTTTCTCGTGGTTGATAGCAGTACATCCAACAAGTGTTCCATGCCCTACCGCGTACTTTTGAATTTCTTCAATTTCGCTGGCCTTATAACCTAAGTTTTTAAGCGCCGCTGGAACTGATTGGTTAATAATTTTGAAATATCCGCCACCAGCTAATTTCTTAAACTTAACAAGTGCGAAGTCTGGTTCAATACCAGTCGTATCACAATCCATAACAAGACCAATGGTTCCTGTTGGTGCGATAACTGTGTTCTGAGCATTTCTATAACCGTACTTCTCACCTAAAGCTAAAGCTTCATCCCACGCTTTTCGAGCAGCATCGACTAAATGAGCGTCGATAACTTTCGCGTTTAGTGGAACTGGTTTTACCGTAATCCCTTCGTACTCACTGTCTTTTACAGCGTAAGCTGCACGACGGTGGTTACGAATAACTCTTAACATATCTTCTTTATTTCTTTCGTAGCCAGCAAATGGTCCATGTTCTTTCGCCATTAAGGCCGAAGTCTTGTACGAAACACCACCCATGATAGCTGAAATCGCTGCAGCAATGTTGCGACCTTTTTCAGAATCGTATGGAATACCAGCAATCATTAGAAGCGCACCAATGTTTGCAAAGCCTAGCCCTAGAGTTCGATATTCAAATGAACGCTTCGCAATCGATTCCGATGGGAATTGCGCCATTAAAACTGAAATCTCAAGAACCATAGTCCATAGTTCACAAGCGTGGATGAATTTTTCCACATCAAACATGCCAGTGACTGGATCTAAGAATTTTACTAAATTGAGTGAAGCTAAGTTACAAGCTGTATCGTCTAAGAACATGTACTCTGAACAAGGGTTCGAAGCATTGATACGACCATCTTTCGGACAGGTATGCCACTCATTGATGGTATCGTCGAACTGAACGCCTGGATCAGCACACTGCCAAGCTGCTTCTGAAATTGCTTCCCACATATATTTAGCTTTATGCTTTCTCAGCACTTTGCCATTATTACGACCGATCAATTCCCAGTCGCCATCTTGTTCGAGGATTTCAAAAAATTTATTTGGAATACGAATTGAGTTGTTTGAGTTCTGACCACTCACTGTCGCATAAGCTTCTGAATTCCAATCTGTATCATAAACTTCAAATTCAATTTTTTCGTAACCTTGTTTTGCAAGATCAATACAACGAGAAATATAGTTCATCGGAACTAAATTTTTGTTAGCCGCCTGGATCGCTTTCTTAAGCGCTGGATTGGTTTTCGCTGAAAAACGCTCATCACCTGAAGCACTTTTCATCGCTTCAAAAATTTCCGTCAAATGACGTTTACAAATTTTTGAACCAGTTACAATCGAAGCAACCTTACGCTCTTCTTTAACTTTCCATAAAATGAATTCCATAATATCTGGATGGTCTAAATCCAAACAAACCATTTTGGCCGCACGACGAGTTGTACCGCCTGACTTAATCGCGCCAGCTGCACGATCACCAATTTTTAGGAATGACATTAAACCTGAAGAAACACCTCCACCTGAGAGCTTCTCACCTTCCCCACGTAAGTGAGAAAAGTTTGTTCCTGTACCTGAACCATATTTGAAAAGTCGCGCTTCACGCGTCCAAAGATCCATAATCCCGTTCGCGTTCACGAGATCGTCATCAACTGACTGAATGAAACACGCATGCGGTTGGGGTCTCTCATAAGCTGAAGTTGATTTTTTCAACTCACCAGATTTTGGATCAACATAGAAGTGTCCTTGGGCCTTACCTTTAATACCGTAAGCACTGAACATCCCAGTATTAAACCACTGTGGTGAATTTGGAGCGGCCATTTGGTTGGCGAGCATATAAGCAAGTTCAGCATTGAATGCTTCAGCATCAGCTTTAGTATCGAAATAATTATATTTGTGTCCCCATGAAGTCCAGCACCCAGCTAAACGATCAAACACTTGGCGAGCATCAGTTTCTCCACCAAGAACTGGTTGACCTTTATCATCGAGAACGGCATTTCCACTTTCATCAAGTAGAGGCACTCCTGTTTTTCTAAAATATTTTTGGGCAATAATATCGGCGGCCACTTGTGACCAGAATTTTGGAACTGAAACTTCCATCGTTGAAGTTTTTGACCCATCGACATTTCGAACTTCACTTGTTCGCTTTTCAAACTCCATACCTGCGTATGCTGATTTTCCCTTCCTTGTAAAAACGCGCTTAATCTTCACTTTATGCTCCTTATTTTCTTAGAGTTATACTTATTATCATGATCGACTTCTGCTTCACTCGTCAACACAATATCTAGATCTTTTTGCTGTCATTTCATTGACACAGACACAACATATTGTGCTTAGAACAAGTTTTTGACACCACCGAAAAAGGCCCAAAGCCTTTACTAGAATGACAAAGCAATTCCCTGACTGAATTAGTAGTCTTAGATTTTATGAATTAGTTGGAGGCGAGGCCGTAACTATTTTTAAGAATTATGATTCTTTAAAAGTTTTCTTTTACGAGCAAGTCTACGAAGCTTTAGCTTACTTTTACTATTTTTTTTAGCTTTTTTAGGCACTCGTGATTTTTTTAGCTTCTTCATATAAACTCCCTAGTGGATGCACAAAACAATTGTGTTAAAATTCTTATTAATCGAGGTAATAGAAACCTTACCGAAAAACTCAAGAAATGAAAATGCTAAAAATGCGCTGGTCTCGAAAAATCTCTCTCTCTACCACTACTTTATTGATTTTCATCAATTGCTACGTCACATCAAACGCCCTTTCTCAGACGAACGATACGATTTTAGAAAGCAAAAGCATCACCCCTCTTAACTACGAATACTTTGAGCATAGTAATAAAGGCTGCAAAGAGAATTCCTGGTGTGACGAAGCGATGGGAACCCACTATAGCGAATGGAACCACTTCATTCACAAAATCAATAACGATGGCCTTAGTGAAGAAAAGAAAATTGCTTTACTGGAAGAACGACGAAAGCAAAGTGGAATTCCTATCGAGTTCTATGCTTCGGAAGATGCCATGAAAAATTATGGCCCTCTGCTGTGGGATTCACCCTGTAAAACTCACACGGGTAAGAAAATTTATTTAGGAATTGCCTTCATGACAGAGGCAAAAAATCAAATAGCTGAAATAAAAAAAGGCCAACAAACACTAAATATCAAGCTAGGTGAACAGCTTCAGCTTGATCCGATTCATGTCTATCAAGACAAAAAAATTCAAACTTACTTTGTCCCTCGTGGAGAAGTTCCGGTTTATCTCGGAACAGATTCAGTGACTCTGCTTCGTGAAGAAGAAGGTTGGTATTATCTTTTAGAAATTTTTCAACAAGGTGCTTGGAAAATAAAAACAAACGATAAGGAAAAAACAGAAAAAGCGGTTAAGGCCTACGAAGAAGTGAAATGCCCAGACGAAACAAAGATTGAATCAAGATATTATCATTCTTATTTTTGTAAAAAAGTTTGGAATCAAGCCACGCAGAATACGGTAACGATCAAATTTCCGTGGAGTTGTTAGTTTCTTAAAGTTCCAATAATGTGATAATTCTTTTTTTCAGTCGGATTACAATAATTGATTTTGTAATACTTCAGAACTTCACCTGGATCACGACCAGCATTCACATCGAACTTCAGACCATAAAAGAGACTTACCTTATAATTTCCTGACTGATTAAAACCCGAATCAATGTCCAAGCAAGTATAACTACCGCCATCGTCTGAACAATTTTTAACGTAATAAGCATAACGAAAGTTACTTGTCGTAATAACTCGATCTATATTGGTGCTTGAAAGATTCAGACGTTCACAAAATTCAAACATTCGATATAAATCTTCTGAGTTACTCACCGTTGGATAGGTCACATAATTATTCGCAAAAAAGACTAATCGATTAGCATCAGCGCTGCCATCTAGAACAAATTTATAAACACCAGATGAGTAGTTAAGTCTCACACTGGCGACTCCATCCTCGCCATTAACGGAACAACCCGTTTCTTTATGAGTCATATCAAAATCAAAAACCTCATTAATTCGATTTAAATCAGCCGCGTGTTTTGTTCTTAAATAACCGCATAATACTCGTCCGCGATTGATCTCTGAAACAGTAAAAAAATCGGTGTTTTCTAAAATGGGTTGATTCACTCGTTCTTGCTGTAATTCAGCTTCGGTAGGAACAACCTCACAAGAAAGTAAAATGACAGGGAGTAAAAAAAGTAAAATTAATCTCATAAAAAGATGGTTTCAAAGGTCAGCGAGTTTGTAAAGTTGATTTTTAGTTGTGTTGGACGAAGTCAGATTGTTGTTTGGTGAAACTATAAATCGGATCACCTTCACTATTCACCCCATTGGCACAACGATCAAGGAGTTCGCGTCTGACAACCATGCCATGACGATTATTGATATTATCAGCATCAACCAGGACTTTAAGGCGATTGCTATACTCTTTGATGAATTGACCGGCGCTATTCTTAACTGCGTAGTCCACATCAAAGCAATACATATGCATATCACCATCACATAATTCTTCGCCTGAATAGAAATAAAACTGAGTATAGAGGTTTGAACCAATGGGATACGTACGGGCAATATCCCCTGACATATTTTGATTACATAAATTTGCTAAAAATCCTTGCTGGTCTGACTGAAAATCTTCAAAGTAATCATTGCTAGGACCTGAGATTTTTTCAAATGTTTTCAAGCCACCAGTAGTTTTTAGTTTTAAATTCGCGACACCAGTCGCAACAGGAGCACCGGCACAGGTTTGATTGGAACCGTTGTATTCCCAAGTTTTACCGAGAAACAAACTTCCGGCCAAAGAATTGTGCGTATTAAAGGCAGAACAAATTTTGCTTAAAATATTTTTTTCATTCGAAGGTAAAACAGCGTCGTCACCAATAGACACTAAAGCACCTAAACGTGCTTCTGCACCACTACCGCCCTTATTTTCATAGGCGCCACAAGCCACTAACAAAAAGAGACAGAATGTATTTCGCAGTTTCATCTTTTTCCTATTCAGCAATTTGCAGTTTTGCCATCGCTACGTTTCGTTGACTCTTCAACGTCGTAATGTAGTGACCTAACCACTTCCCTTGTAAACGTGTCAAGGCTTCACTCTCAAAAGAGTTGAAAACCACAAAATCGTTTTGTGTAGTATAACTAATGCCGGTATTCATTAAGCTATGGATCAACAACATATTGGCCGCCACTGGAATTTTAAGCACAGCGCGAATCGCCACTGGTGTTTTTAATAATTCAGGACGTGTTTCGAAATAATTAATTGTATTTTCAAAAATATAGTAATTGTCACTTCGACCGTATTCACAAAGTGTTTCAAGCTCTGAAAGATTTTTTTGATAGTGAACAAGAAGCGCTTCGTTCACTAATTTTTCGACCGAAGCTTTTCCTTTCATCATTTGGTGAACTTCATTTTTATTCGCAAGAGTTAGTGCTAATTCTGGGAAGTAAGCTAATTGGCTTTCGCTCAAGCTTGAGTACTGAGAATTATTGACGACTGAAGTTTGGCTTTTTTCACTGACTGATTTTAGTGCATCGTCGTTGATTAATAATTCGTGGTGAAACTGTGGACATGAATTTAAAGTTTCAGTTTTATGATTTAAATAATTTTTAAGGATTAAATGTTGCGAATACAAAGTTAAAAAATAAATTTTCTTATTTGAAACTTCTTGAAATTTGCGGCCTGACTCACTTGAAGCTGGGGCCCGCTGATTGGTAAATTTGTAATCCATCAAATAAAAATTCGGCATGCCAGAGGCCACTTCGTGCGTTTCTACTCGATTAAACGATTCTGCTTGTTGAGCGACTTCAATGGAAGCGGTAGCGCAGCCAACCAGAAAAAAGAGTGCATAAAGATTTGTAATTTTATTCATGATGTCCCCCGACGACGTGCATTATCTCATCGGTGATTTCTTGGCCAAGTTGAAGATTTTTATCAATTTTCTTGTTTTTTAATGCCCTTCATTTTAATACCTGACTTAAATACTTTTACCGGAGCAGAATCGTTTGAGTAAAAAAATGTGGTTAATAAAAAGTGAGCCTGATGTTTTCTCCTTTGAAAATTTAATGAAGTCCCCAAAATCAACAACTTGCTGGCACGGTGTACGCAATTACCAAGCAAGAAACTACATGCGTGATGAAATGAAGCTGGGTGATTTGGTCCTTTATTACCATTCAAACTGTGATGTTCCAGGCGTGGTTGGTATTGCTAAAGTGGTCAAAGAATCTTACCCCGATGCCACGGCCTTCGAAAAAAAATCTGACTATTTTGATCCAAAGGCGACCAAGGAAAATCCTCGATGGTTCATGGTTGATGTTCAAGCAGTAGCGCCTATGAAACAGCATGTTTCTTTAGAGGACATCAAAAAAAATAGCAAACTTTCTCAAATGAAATTAGTGCAAAAAGGCAGTCGGCTTTCGGTTCAACCGGTAACTGAAAGTGAATTTCAAGAAATTTGTAAAATGGGCAAAGTTAATTTTTAAAAACGTAAAGTCGATTGCGTGAAGAATACATCGCTAAAAAGTCTTTTTCGACTTCCATTTGACCTAAGATAACCGATTTATCTGTTCCTAAATGCAACTGTTCTAAGACTTTCAGTTCATCGACTGACATAAGTCGAACACGACCATCATATCCTGCGGCCACGAGATGATCGTTCCAAACGCTCATTGAGCTGATACCTTCTTGGTTGAGATTAACCGTTTTTAAAATCGTACCATTACCATCAATTTGCACCACATCGCCTAACAATGTCCCAACATAAATCTTATCTTTGAAGACGACTGGCTGATGTCCAATCTGAAGATCAATCGCGCGCTCAATCGCACCATTATTAGGATTGATAATATTTAAAGGACCTGCAGCTGAGCCGGACCAAATACGATCGCGATAATATAATGGTGTGGCATCAACATCGACGAATTTTTGGCCACGTCCAATTTGCGTTTCCCAACGTAACACTCCCTCTTCGACTGAAAAAGAAGCTAAGTAACCATCCGCAAAGCCAACAATAACCGTATTACCAACACCGATCGGACGACCCGTACGATGTAAGGTCGTTGTAAATGGAACCGCTCGGCGATAGCTCCATAAAATTTTCCCCGTCTTAGCATCAAGACTTAAGATCGAGTGATTGCGACTATGAATAAAAATACGATCCTTATAAATCAGTGGCGCTGTTTCAATCGGTACTGCCAGATCAATTGAATAGTTCAATTGACCGGTCAAATAATGACGTGAATACAGTCTGCCAGTGTAAGAACCATAAATGACTTGGTCTTCATAACGTGAAGGCTGACTGCCCAGCGGTCGACGTTCATCAATACTCCACATCATACGACCGTTAGAAAGATCGTAAACTTCAAAAGTTCCTTTGGCATTTCCGAGAAATAAATAATCTGAACTTAATAAAGGTGAAGTGTAACCAATAGCAAGGTTGCCTGAAGAATAAATCGGATCAAGTTCACGATTCCAAATCTTCTTAAAACCAAACGATGCCTCTTTTTTCACATGCTCTGGCCTAAATTCAATCGACTTAAGCGATTTATAAAACGAGCAGCCAGAAAACAGAATCAAGAATGGTAAAAATCTCATTTAATCTCTTGAATTTTAATTTTAGCTAATTTTGCCATTTCATCATCTGGATATTTACTCATAACATATTCGTAATTTTGCTTGGCCTTGGCCCCATTACCTGCTGTTTGGTACAAACGAGCTAATTGATAATATTGACGTGCCGGAAGCAAATTCATTGGCGAAGCCACCACTTTCTCAGCGACTTGAATTGCCGATTCAAGTTGATTTTGATTTTCATAAACAGTTGTTAACAAGTTCGCAACTACAAAAAAGTTCAAACTCTTTTCTGATAGATTTTGATAAGACTTTTCGAGTAGCTTTTGAGCTTCAGCATATTTTTGTTGTTCATTTAAATAACTTGCGGCTGAAATAGTAACGGAAGCGAAAGCTTCGTGCGTTGTTAAGTCAGACGATAAAGTCTCATAACTTTTCATAAAATCTTCAACTTTCGTTTTACCTTCAAGCAAAGGAAGTAATTGTTTTTTTTGGAAATTGAAAATTTCTTTTTTTAGTTCTGATAATTGATTTTGTGAACCAGCTCTATAGAAACTAAAACCGAAAATGGCGATAATGAGAGCAACACCACCCATAATGATTGATTTGCGGTGATGATTTATAAAATGTCCTAGGTCGGTTCGCTCTGCCACTTGTTCAAAAGTTTGTGCTGACTGCTCTGCCATGATTATTTCCTTTATATTGCGTGTTAAAACTCTAGAATCCTAACAAGCTATTGCCAAAATAACAAGCTACTGTACACTTTAATAAAGAGAGTCTTACGATGAAAATTTTATTTTTTATTTTATGTAGCGTTATCATGTCGACAAAGACCATGGCCAACGTCAACACTATTGGACGTCTGGGTGTGGGTTTCAGTAATCAATTCGTGAATGAAGTGGAAGCCGTTTCATTTAAAATTCAAAAAAGTCGTTCAACTGCAATTGGGATTCTTTTAGGTTTTAAATCTGAAGAAGAAACGAGTTATGGTATTGGTATAAAAATCTTCCGCAATCTTTATGAAGAACCTAAGATGCGTTTTTTTATGGCCGGTCTTTTTGGGGCCGTGAGTGATCAAGTTGATAATGGAACGACCACCGAAACAGAAAGTGGGATTCAAGTCGATGCGACCTTCGGATCTGAGTTCCATTTTAGTGGAATCGAGAGCTTAGGCTTCAGTATGGAGTTTGGCGCTTCGATGAATACTGTAGGAAGTGAGACAACTATTCAGACAATGGGACATAATTTTCTAAAAGCAGCTGTGCATTTTTACCTCTAAACTTGCTGGGGAGCACAATTTAGTCTAAGATATTCTCGTGGAGGGCCTTTAATTGCGTAATTTCCTCATCACTTTCTTCCTTTTTATCGCCGGACAAACCTGTTTCGCTCAAGGCGGTAGTGAGTTTTCAGCGGCTTTTGATGATGATGTTGCTGATAGCGCCGGTTCTGACATCTTTACCGATTTCAATGAAGATTTAGATGAATCAAAAATCTTAGAAGATGAACGCTTTTATCGTTACGCACGTTTTTTTAGTTTCAATGTCGGGGTTGGGACCACATCTTATACAGGAAATCGTGGCGCCGCTTATTATGATAACAATCCTACCTATCATATTTCAGTAAACTATTTTTTTAATTTTAGAACTTCTTTTAATTTAGGATTGGAATATTCTAAACATACTATGTTCATTGATACTGAAACTGTTACCTATGATTTCAAACTGGGTGCCGTTGAAACTTCCATGCTTAGACCATTCTTTGGTTTAAGACATTATATCGATACAACTAATCTCGGAACCGCTATCACATATGCTAACCCTTATCTCGCTGGTCGATTGGAATACTGGTATCAAACCAATAAATTCGTGCAACGTCCGACTTTAGCCGATCAGTCAGGTGGTGGGATCGGAATGGGTTTTGGTTTCGGTCTCGAATTCCCAATGGAAGTGAAAGAAAGTTATATCAACTTTGAATTTCTTTATCATAGGGTAAATTTCTTCGATAAATTCACCCAAGATTATAAACAAGATACTAACGATACGACGAACTCAACCTATGGTTACGATGACCTGATGGGAGATGCCTACTCCGTCACACTTAACTACGTTATTTCTTGGTAATTATTCTTCTACTCGTTCCACTCGATCTTCACGCGTTAAATTTTTCTTCAAATCTGCTGCCGTTCTAAACACCAAATGCACAGGCGTATTAATGATTTGAAATTCGCGGCGAATAGCATTCACTAAAAAGCGACGATAATTTACGGGAACACCTTTTGATTTATTCACGAACAACATAAACGTTGGTGGAGCATTTTTAACCATCGAAGCGTACTTCACTTTGAAAGTGGTACCACTACGTTGAAGAATAATCGGATTCTGCTCAACCATCGTTGTTACCAACTTATTAAGTTTCGGTGTTGGAACTTTACGGTGACGAATGAGAATTGTGCGTTTAAGTGATCCCATCAAACCTTTCATATGACTGCCCTTTAAGGCCGACAACGGAACAATTTCACAGAAATCTAACCATGGCACACTCGCACGAAGATCATCCATCCAATCTTTTTTACGACGACGATCATTGAGAATATCTTGAATCAAATCTGATTTATTCATGGTCAAAATGAGTGACTTACCTTTTTCAAAAGCAATATCAATAAGTCTTCGATCTTGATGAGTAATCCCTTTAGTTGAATCCATCATAAAGATGATAACGTCAGCTTCTGCAATCGCACGAAGTGAACGATAAACCGCCTGGCCTTCAATATGACCTTCAACTGCTTTACTACGACGAATACCCGCCGTATCGACGATTTTTACCGTTCGCCAACCATCTTCTGATTCTGGAATATTAATATCTTCTTCTTCATCTGGAATTTGCGTTAGATCAAGTTGTGGCTCAACTAAATCAATCGACTCTGCATCCGTTGTATCCGGTTCAAAAGTCGCATCATCTTTATAAATTTCATCCTCTTCTTCAGATGCTTCTATTTCCATTTCTTCCACCATCGGGCTTGGACCACCTAAATTATAATCAATTCCCAATTCTTCAGCTTCTTCAATTGTAACTAAGCTATCATTCTCAACCAAGAATGTGCGGTAAGCCTCAAGTAATTCCTTATTATGCTTACGAAATTCATTTTCTTGCTCAGTCATGAGTTTTGAAGCTTTACCAAAATCGAGATCAATATAACCTTCAATCGGATCAATCGTTGTTCCTGCAATATCACTCACCAGGGCACGAGATTCGCCGAGCAATTGATTTAATAATGTGGACTTCCCAACGTTGGGAGCACCAATAATTGCGACACTCGCCACCACATCAAAGTTTGGCGTTACACCGCTCTGTAAAACCTGTGTGGAATTTTTCATTTTGTTAGCGGCCACACAAAGGCGTTCACTGAGTTCTCTGATACCGCGATTGTGTTCAGCTGAAGTTAAAAGAAATTGGTCCTCAAATAAACCAAGTTCATAAAATTCGGCTTCATGTCCTGCTTGCACGTCAGTATCGTATTTATTCACGATTAACCAAAAAGGTTTTTTGGTGGCACGTAAATAATCGGCAATGGATTTATCATAAGGTAATAGGCCTTCGCGAACATCCACCACTAATAAAATCAAATCCGATTCTGCAATGGCGATTTTGGCTTGGTCGCGCATAATATTGAAAAACGGTTCGTAATTATTTTTACGCTTAAGATCTTCATCCGTTTCAACTTGCTCAGGATAAAAACCACCGGTATCAACTAAGATAATATCTTCTGATTCATACTCACCAAAACTACCCGTTTTCATGATGCCGTAGTGTCGATCACGCGTTACACCTGGAAGATCGTAAGTCATAATTCGATGTTGTTCTTTCATCAAGCGATTATAAATCGAGCTCTTTCCAACATTCGGTCTCCCAATTAGCGAAACAATAATGGAACGTTTCATGTTCTCCTCCATACGCGAGCTGAGCCTTCGACTCGTGGAAGTCCTAATTCTTCAAGAATAAAATTACTCTTAAACCACTTTGGTTTTACTTTAACGTGCAAATTTAAATAAACTTGGCCTTGTAACATGGCTTCGATTTTCTTTCGGGCCGCAGTTCCAATATCTTTAATCCCCATACCAGAGCGACCAATAACGATGGCACGCTGACTTGGACGATTGACAATAATAGTTGCTGAAATTCGAGCCGCTAATTGCTCATCACCTGGTTGTTTAAATTTTACTTGGCGATAATCTTTGAATTCTTCAATGGTTACTGCGCATTCATAAGGAAGTTCTTCGCGTAGAATTAAAAATAATTGTTCGCGAATAAATTCTGATACGAAAAAGCGTTCGCTCTTATTTGAAACTTCACCATCTGGATATAAATGCTTACGCGACTGTGCACGATCAACGATCGCACCAGTGAGAAGATGCACATCATCGCCTTCTTTCGCACTGATTTTATAGAATGCTTCTAGCGTTGGAAGAATTTCTTTCATTTGTAAAAATGCCGCTTGAATTTTTTCATCACTTAAACGAGTAACATCTGACTTATTGAAAATAACCCAAGTTGGGCCAAGAGCTTCAGTAAAACTTTTCACAACATCAGCAAAGTCATTCACCACATCACCAGATAAATCGACCAGAATGAAATTCAAATCAGTTCCGTGCACGCCTTCCTGTGCCTGACCAATCATGCGTTTATTCATTTCTTGGCTTGATTTATGAATCCCCGGAGTGTCGACCAGAACAACTTCCGTTCTATCCACGGTAAAAACACAGTGAAATTTATTTCTTGTGGTTTGTGCTTTAGGAGTGACGATACTCAAATCAAAGCCTAGGAGTTGATTGACGAGTGAACTTTTACCTGCGTTAGGCTTCCCTAAAACGGCAATCATAATCTGTTTGTTCAGCGGATGCTGGTCCTCAAATAACATAATTATCCTTTGGTTTAATTCTATGTTGATATTCATCTAAAACTTGTTTTGCGACTAATTGCTCTGCCATCTTTTTAGATTTCGAAACACTTGTGAAGTGTTGACCTAAAAAAACGAGTTTTGCTTCAAAATAAATATTTTTTTCGAGACGGACTTCCGTCACATCATATTTTGGAAGACTATTGTATTGGCGCATATAAATTTCTTGTAAACGAGTTTTAGCATCAAACTCGGCCAGACGATCTAGTCCCAACAAATCAACAGATGAAAACAAATGATAAGTGGTTATGACGTGTAAAAAGATTTTTTGTACTGTCGCGATATCGCTCTCTGAATAGATGGTGCCAAAGAGTGCTTCGAAAACATCAGATAGTAATGAACTGCGGTTGCGCCCACCCGTTTTTTCTTCACCTTTGCCTAGTAGCAAATAAGAACCAAGACCTAAATATCGTGCTAAATCGGCTAAAATTTCTTCATTCACAATCGAACTACGAAGCTTAGATAAAATACCTTCGGCAATCCCAGGATGTTTTTCTAATAAGACTTGAGTAATAACTAATTGTATAACGCTATCGCCGAGGAATTCGAGGCGTTGATAAGTTGACATCGTAGGATCATTTTCATGGCCATAAGATTGGTGAGTAAAAGCTTCGATAAGTCTTTCTTGATTTTGAAATTGATAATTGAGTTTTTCTTCGAGTGCCTTGAAATTGGCCATCATCAGACTCATCAGAGTTCTCCAGGTCGTCTACGGACACATAATAGTTCCGCCAAAAAGTGATAAATGCTTATATCCTTTTTTGCACGCAACGCGCAACTTTTTTCTCTATTTTCTATAGATTTTACAATTTCCTGACTTAACTTTTGTTGGCAGGAGCTACAAAGACGAGTATCGTGGCTCGTATGAATGAAATCGAGAACATAAGAAAAATTGAACGCGAGTTTTTAGGGGACTTGGACTCTAAAGGGAAAAGCTTTAATACCATTAAAAACTACCGCACGGACCTTGAGTGCTTTAATGAATTTCTTATCAAAAAACAGCAAAATTTAGGCTTAAGTGATTTCAACCTGACTAAGGTTATGGAATACAGCCATTATTTAGATAATAAATACACATCTGATAATTCACGCCGTCGGCGAGTGCAAGCTTTAAGATTATTTTTCGATTATTTAGTTAAAAAGAATTTTGTCGGTGAAAATCCGATTCGTAAAATTCCAGTTTCACCTAAGTTTTTAGATATTCCAAAACCTACTTCATACGGCGATCTCATTAAGCTCGTTTCACATTTGCGTGCAATGTGCACCAATGACAAGGAAGATAATCTTGAAAAATTACTGGCCTTAAGAAATCTACTTATTGTGTGCTTAATTTATGGTGCAGGTCTTAAGGTTTCTGAAATTTCTGAATTAACTCGTGCCCAAATTCTTAGTGATAAAGATGGTTACCGAGTCCTCATTCAACATCCAAAAAGAGACTCTTACAGTGTACCTCTGCCTAGTTTTTTCCAAGAATATTATAATAACTACAATCGAATCATTGAAAAACTTGATTCAAATCTTGCAACAGAGAAATTTTTCTTTAATGCTAACGCTTATCGTATCCTTGCCGAAGGAATCTCAGCTCGTGGAGTCGAGCTTATTTTCAAAGAACTCCGAAAAAAATGTGAAATCCAACTCACACCTAAATCTTTGCGCCAGTCATGTATTTTCCGCTGGCTAAACCAAAAAGTATCTCCTACTACCATTAAAGAATGGATGGGTGTTACTCCTGGTTATTCACTTAAAGCGTATACTGATCTTCTCAATCAGCATCCAATCGAGTACGCTTTCGATGACATTCCTTCATCACTCCTTCAATAAAGGATTTTATATGAAAATTTTGCTTCTCGTTTTAGGACTTTTAAGTGCGAACTTGGGATTCAGTAAATCTGCCATTATTAATAAATTTGATCGAGTTCCTCCTAAAAAATTAAAGCAACATAATCTTAAAACTTTTAAAAATGCCAAAGGCACTGAGATGAAAAGTTCTCAAGCCTATGCACATGATGACTCACTAAAAGAGTGGCATCATCTATCGCCGATTGATGGTTACGAAGGTATCCAATCCCACGAAGCTTATGAAAAGTTGAAACTGACTCATGAAAATGAAGTCATCGTGGCGGTTATCGATAGCGGTGTCGATGTTAATCACGAAGATCTTTTAGGAAAAATTTGGTTTAACCTTGGCGAAATTGCTAATAACAAAATTGATGACGATAAAAACGGATATGTTGATGATATCAATGGCTGGAATTTCATTGGTGGCGCCGATGGAAAAAACGTTTATCACGACACACTTGAAGTCACTCGGGAATATGTTCGCTTGAGCAATCTACAAACACAACTACAAAGCGAAGGCAAACAATTATCGCCTGCCGAGCAAGAACTTTTTGCGGAAGTAAGCCTCAAGGTGAATAAAAAACGTAAAGAAGCTCAAGACAATGCCGATTATTATTCAGAGATTTTAGACGAAATTATGACCGCAAAAGAGATTTTAATTCAAGGTGGGATTATTGATCTTTCAATCGAATCACTTCAACAACTTGTTAGCATAGATCAAGATGTGCTCGATGCTCGTAATGTTTATCTTAACTATTTAGAGCAAGGTGCAGACGAAGTCAGTATCGCTGGTGCGGTTGAATATTTTCAAGGGCAACTCAATTACAATTATAATCCTACTTTTGATCCTCGTTCGATCGTTGGGGATGACTATAGTAATGGCACTGAAAAAAATTACGGAAATAACGATGTTATCGGCCCCGATGCTTCTCACGGAACACATGTGGCAGGTATTATCGCTGCTAATCGAAATAACGAAATCGGAATTAAAGGTATCGCTCAAAATGTAAAAATCATGGCCATACGGGCCGTACCAGATGGTGATGAGCGTGATAAAGATGTGGCAAATGCTATCCGTTATGCTGTTGATAATGGCGCACAAGTGATTAACATGAGCTTCGGAAAAGAATATTCTCCAGGCAAAGAATTGGTAGATGCAGCGGTCGCTTATGCTGAACAAAAAGGTGTCCTACTCGTCCACGCTGCGGGTAATAGTGCTAGCAATAATGATCTTGGTAAAAATTTTCCAACTGACACTAGTAGAGATGGTCGTTATGAATCGAAAAACTGGATCGAAGTTGGTGCTTCAACTTGGGATTCAGGTCTTTTAATCGCAGCTCCCTTTTCAAATTATGGCAAAAAACAGGTGGATGTTTTTGCGCCAGGCTTTCAAATCTACTCAACCACGCCAGGCAATAACTACGAAGCTTATAACGGCACTAGCATGGCGGCACCAACCGTTAGTGGGATAGCAGCACTCATTATTTCTCAATCAAAAAACCTGGAAAATGCGGCCCGTGGAATGAAAGATTTACTGCTTCAGACCTCACGTCGTTATCCAATGCAAATTATGATACAGCCAACTGAAACCATTCAGGACCAAGCTGAGCTATGGATTGAGCTTTTAACCGCTGAAAACCCACAAAATCCGGTTTTAGTGATCAGACAGGTCACTCAAAATGACCCAACCGCGGCACTCTTTGGCGAACTCTCTGTAAGTGGTGGAATTGCCGATGCTTATAGCGCGCTTTCGGCCATCGCATTAGAGTATTAAGAAATTTCTAGGGTGCGCACCTTTCATTGACTCTGTGCAGGGTTTGGGCCATAATTCCGCCCATGTCTTTTCAATCTGAACAATACATCCGCCAGTGTTTTGAGCTCGCGAAGCTAGCTCGAGGCAAGACCTCGCCTAACCCTATGGTGGGTGCGGTTATCGTAAAAAATGGTCGTGTACTCGCAACAGGCTTTCATCGAAAGGCAGGATCAGATCACGCTGAACTAGATGCTATTAAAAATGCCACTGAAAGTTTGGAAGGCGCTACTCTCTATTGCAATCTTGAACCTTGTTCCCATTTAAATAAACGAACACCTCCCTGTACTCAAAGAATCATTCAAGAGAAATTTGCTCATGTGGTAATCGCCAACGTTGATCCAAATCCAGCAGTGAATGGTCATGGGATCGAACTTTTAAAACAAGCTGGTATCACCGTCGAGACGGGAATTTTGGCCAATGAAGGTGAAGAATTAAACGAAATCTTTTTTAAAAATATGCGCACGCAAAAGCCATTTGTTCATTTAAAAATTGCACAAACTATTGATGGACGAATCGCAACTAACAGTGGTGATTCACAATGGATTACCAATGAATTTTCACGACAAGCTGTTCATCAATTAAGAAGTGAATACGATGCCATTCTTATCGGCGCCGAAACTTTACGTCGTGATAATCCACAATTAACTATTCGTTTAGGGGATGAAATTTCTTCTCCTGTACGCCTGGTGCTTTCTCAAAGTGGTGATCTCCCCTACGAATCAAAAATTTTCCAAGATGAATTTTCATACAAAACTATCGTCGTTGTTCCGGAAGATGTCGTTAATAAAAAACGTGAACTCTTTACCAAGCTTGAGAAAAAATCGGTGCAAGTTTTGGCGCTAGGAAGTGATTCGAAATCGATAGATCTGAATAACCTGCTTGATGTTCTTTATGCTAATTCGATTCGCTCGGTTCTGGTTGAAGGTGGCAGCGAGATTTTTACCCATTTTATTAATCAAAAACTTTATGATCGAATTTCATTTTTTATCGCGCCTAAAATTTTAGGCGATGGAATCAATGCGGTTGGAAATTTAAATCATGATAAAATGTATCAATCTATCGAATTAACCCAGATTAAAACGAAGCAATACTTTGATGACATTTTGTTCACCGGAAAGAGGAGCGAAAATGTTCACCGGTTTAATTAAAGACTTAGGTCAAATTCAAAAAATTGAAAAAAACCTCGAAGGTCAGAATTTCTGGATCAAAACCAAACTTATTAACGATATCCAAATTGATGATTCGGTAGCAGTTAATGGTGTGTGTTTAACTGCTGTGGAAAAAAATGCTGACTGTTTTCGCGCGCAAGCGATTCACATGACTTTAGAAAAATCGTCGCTGGGACAACTAACTGAGCAGTCGGTGGTTAATCTTGAGTTGGCGTTAAAGGCCAATGAACGCTTAGGTGGCCACTTTGTTCAAGGCCACGTGAACACCACGGGAATTCTGACCGCCACTAAAAACGTGGGCGATAACTATGAACTTACCTTCGAAATCCCACAAGATAATTTAAAATATATTATTGCGGAAGGTTCGATAGCGATTGATGGAATTAGTTTAACCGTGGCAAGACTCAAAGATCAGTTTGTCACAGTTGCAATTATTCCTCACACGTGGGCCAATACTAATCTCTCGACAGTTAAATTAGGTGATAAGGTGAATATTGAAGTCGATTTACTGGCAAAATACTTAGAGCGTTTTATGCTGTTTCAAAAAAACTCAAATTCTGCGGGGCCGTTATGCTAAATACGATTGAAGAAGCAATTATTGATATTAATGCGGGAAAAATGATCATTGTTGTCGACGATGAAAATCGTGAGAACGAAGGTGACTTTGTCATGGCGGCTGAGAAAATCACGCCACAAGCGATCAATCTTATGGCAACTTATGGCCGTGGTATGATCTGTACGCCTATCAGCGAGAAACTAGCTGAGAAATTAAATCTGACGCCAATGGTCCCTAAAAATACTTCCAATCACGCGACTGCTTTTACCGTTACAATTGATGCCGCTAAAGGAATTTCGACTGGAATTTCTTCTCACGATCGAGCTCGCACCGTGGCCTTGCTCGCAGACGAAAAAGTTGAAGCTAATGATTTTGTTCGCCCTGGACATATTTTTCCACTCATTGCTCGCGATGGTGGAATTTTAAAACGCCCTGGTCATACGGAAGCGGCAGTCGATTTAGCAAGACTCGCTGGTTTAAAACCAGTAGGTGTTATTTGTGAAATCACCAATCCAGACGGCACAATGGCGCGTTTAGAAGAGCTCAAAAAACTAGCGCAAGAATTTCAAATCAAAATTATTTCAATTGAAGATTTGATCACTTATCGACGTAAACATGAAATGCATCTGAAAAAAGATGAGACTATCGATTTCCCTAGTCAATATGGTCAATTTAAACTTCACACGTTTATCGACCAAGCTTATGGAGAAGAGTATGTTGTGCTTACTAGCGGCGAAATTAAAAATAATTCAAATCCGATTGTTCGCATTCACTCACAATGCCTTACTGGTGATGTCTTTGGTTCACAACGTTGTGATTGTGGCGAGCAACGAGATTTCGCTCTCAAAGATATTGCCGATAAAGGCGGAATTTTCATTTATCAACCCAAAGAAGGTCGTGGCATTGGTTTAATGAATAAAATTAAAGCTTATAAAATTCAAGAGGAAGGTTACGACACCATTGAAGCTAATCGTCTCCTTGGTTTTGCTGATGATCTGCGTGACTATAGTGGAGCTGCTCAAATTTTAAAAACATTTGGCCTCACTCAAGTGCAACTCATGACCAATAATCCAAAGAAAATTTCTGGTTTAGAAAATTTTGGTATTACTGTTTCAAAACGAGTACCGATTGAAATCGCAGCGAATAAATCAAATTCACATTATTTAACAACAAAAAAAATGCGCATGGGACATATGCTAGGTGAAAACCAATCCCATCTGCAATAAAGGATAAAAGATGAAACTAGTTGGAAGATTAAATGCAGAAAATCTAAATATCGCCATTGTGGTAAGTCGCTTTAATGACTTTATCACCAACCCCCTTTGTGAAGGTGCTAAAGATTGTTTATACCGTCATGGTCTTTCCGAAAAAAACCTAACGGAAGTTTGGGTACCAGGTGCTTTTGAAATTCCATTAGCAGCAAAGACACTCGCTGCGACCAAACAATACGACGCTATCATCTGTTTAGGCGCCATCATCCGCGGTTCAACTGCTCATTTTGATCATGTTGCAAGCGCAGCGACTTCAGGCATTGCCCAAGTGAATCAAGAGTCTGGCATCCCGACTATTTTCGGGGTTTTAACCACTGATACTATTGAGCAAGCTATCGAGCGCGCCGGGACCAAAGCTGGCAATAAAGGCTGGGAATCGGCCCTGACTGCCATAGAAATGGCCAATGTCTTAAATATGGTGAAAGAACGCTAGCTAAGTCCTTGAATTCATAGGGTAAACTTGGTTTCATCTTTGCATACCATAAGGTATGAAAAAGTGGTTCGCGATTCTTTATTTAGGCTTCGTCGTCTTACTTGGTTCCGACCAAGTCAATGGCATGAAACGGGCCCTGGCCAGCACTGACATCGTTAACTCAGTCAAAAAAACCTTTACCCTTTACCAATATGCGAGTCTACCCGCCAAAGTGGTAGTACTGGATAAACATTCAACTTTTTATCGTTTGAAAATTAGTTTAGCGAGCTCAGAACCGCTGACATGTTTTTATAACGACGAAGCTTTCACCCTTGATAATGAAAAAATTTGGGAATTAAAACCGGCCAACGAAGTTAAAATTGCCTGCCAAATTGATCCAGCAATTTCTAAAACTAGAAAAGCTCAACTTCATGTTCAATATGAAATGATCTCGATCCAAGATATTCAAGTCACGAATCCAGAAGCAGAAAGATGGCAAAATCTTAAAAAGAATTTTTTGGAAATTTTAGAAACAACTAATGCTGATAAACTTAGCAAACAATTACTTAACAACACTTATCTCTCGACCGAAGAATTGCAGCAATTCTATGAACACATTACTGTGAACGTTGATGCGAAGGTTGCTTTAAAAGAAATTCGTGCAATTCAAAAAGATGATGTAATTCATTTCTATAATCCTTCTGCCGAAACCTATAATCCGAATGTTAAATCAACCGAAGACAATTGGGGCTTTAATTACCAGGGTGATGATGAAGATAAAAAATTAAAACAGACCTTTCTTGAACCACAACTAATCAATGCTGTGATGGTATGTGGACTCAGTGGTGCCAATATTTCCCTCCCACTCACCCAGAAAATCTTTGTGGGCTCAAAACAAGACTTCTCACTTTCAACTAACCATACCGGGAAATTAGGCTGCCGAATTAATGGTGAAAAACATTTACTGACCAAGCGTTCAGGCTCAGGACGAATCTATTTGGAAATTATAAAAAAAGATCCATGGCTTAAATACGTCGATAATAAAATCGAAGAACTGGCACGCGCACAAAATCTTGTTACTCAATCGCAAACAGAACATGATGCTAGAAATCAGAAAGAATTTTTAGATGATATTCAAAAACTAGTGGTGGTAAATAAAAAGATGATCGCGATGGAACCAGTTACTTTTTGCGAACAAAAAGTGCCTGATCGTACGCTCAAGTATAAAACTTCAGTGGCAAGTTCCATCCTCTATGGTGCAGAGACTCGTTCTCATGTGGGACGTAGTTGCGGTGACCCGGTTTTTGATGAACAACAAAATGCTTTCTTTGTTTGTGCACAATGTGCAACGCCAGTGACTGATACACTCTGCCCTGGAAAAACTAAAGACGGCTTTCTCGTCAAACTCAACGGCCAAGCCACGACTGAACAAGTGAAATTTCAATCGCAAAAATTTGAACTTAAAGACGTGGGCAATAGAGCTGATTTCTATTCTCCACTTCGCATCGAAAACACCCTCTACATTACAGGTAATAATGCCCATGTCTATGTCATGGATCTGGATGGAAAAATTCTTGAGCATCACAACTTTGGGGAATTCCGTGATGCCGGGGCTTTCGTTCAGGTCGAAGACTTAGCGATGGTTCTCGTCGAACAAGGTAAAGAAAATGAACCTGCCTTTGGGGCTTTTCTTGATCATCAAGGCCAAGTCGTTCACCGTTTTCCTCTTAATGTAAAAATGCCGACGCACCCATTATATGTTCAAAATAAAATTATCTACGCCGATTTTTACGGTTCTGAAATTTTTATTTTAGATAATACGGGGAAATTATTAAAAACGCTGAATCTGCAAAAATTTAGTCGCCGAGATCAGATTGAAATCAGAAGTCTTTCGTTTGTTCAAAATAAACTTTATGCCGGCGATGGTCGTGGGCAATTATTTGAAGTAAATCTTGAAAATTCTCAACCACGACTCTTCTTTAGTGTACCGGCGATTGCTGAAAATCATTCTTTGGAATTAAATTATCCAATTAAGCAATTAAAGACAAAAGAGATTTTAGTTGTTTCAAATAATCGCGCTTATGTGCTCTCTCCGCTCGGAAAACTGCAACGTATTTTTGGTAAAGCTCACCATATCATCACAGGGACACCGTCACTGATTCAACATCAAAATGAAGAAATGATTTGGCTGGTACGCACTTCAGAAATCGCTCTGTACGATGTGCTTGGACGCAATCTCATGAGTTATGAAACAAGTTTTAACGAGAACACTCAGGGCCTTTTTAACTTTCTCACGCCAGATGGTTTCCTCTCACCTATGAGAGATGGCATGCGCTTTTTTAGATTTTTTGAAATTGAAGAATTAACCAACGAAGCTAGTTACTTCGTTCCATGTGCTAAATAAAAGGAAGAACATATGATGCTTATTCTACTTACGCTCTTATCTTTAAATCACGCTCAAGCCGCTCTATATCCCGTGGAGAATGAGTTTAACTGCCAGGGTATCTTGAACAATCTCGAGAAGAAGCCGGTTAAATTTCAGCTTAAAAGTAGCTTAAAAACAGCCACGATTCAGATGAAAAATGCCATCAATTCCGTCGATTGTGAAATCCAAGAATTAGCGGGTGGACCGACACTCTCTTGCTTAAATAACGACTTTTCAATCAATCTGCCTTTAACCACCGACATGGCACAAAACGGCTTATTTAAGAGCTTTCAGCCTGCTAGAGGCATAGCAACACTCGAGGTGACGGAGTTTTTAGGGGTAGATAACGTAAAAAAGGCCCTCGACATCACTTGTCGCGCTAAAAATCTACCCTAACTGGCCGATAGTATTGACCTCGCCCCTAGCACATGTTAGAAATGTCGCAACTTATCAATAGGGATGCAGGCCTACTAACAAATCGCCTCCTGCAAACTGGGGATGACTAAATACTTTTAGCATCTTATTCGGTGTAAAAAGAACCAATCGGTTCCGCTTACTTACCTAATATTTCCAGAATAAATCGGTGTAGGAGACAATTATGGCCAAAATTACGATGGGACGTGCACGTTTCAAAATCCAAAGACGTTTAGGTGTTGAACTTCCAGGTTTAGGTAAAGCTGGATCACTAGAAAGAAAGCCTTACGGTCCAGGTCAGCACGGGATGAAAAGAAAAAAACTTTCAGATTACACGATTCGTTTAATGGAAAAGCAAAAGCTAATGTTCCACTACGGCCTACGTGAAACTCAATTATCAAATCAAGTTTCAAAAGCGAAGAAAGATAGAACACGCGCATGGGTTGATACTCTAGTCATCAATCTAGAGTGTCGTATCGATAACGTTATTTTCCGTTTAAATTGGGCACCATCGATTCTAGCTGCTCGTCAGTTAGTAACTCATGGTCACGTTTTTATTAACGGTAAAAAAGTTGATGTTCCAAACGCAACTGTCTATGTTGGCGACGAAATCACTTTAACTGCAAAAGGCTTTAAGTCTGGAAACTACCTACAAGCTCAGACTCGTCCTCGTCTATCAGCTATCCCTGCTTACTTAACAAAAGAGAAGAAAGGTGAAGGCGAAGTAGCGAAGATGGTATCAGCTCCACTTGCTGAAGATGTACCATTTACATTTGAAAAGCAGTTAGTGACCGAGTTTTATTGGAAAGTTAAGTAATTCAGATATCTCAAAAGGGGAGCTTCGGCTCCCCTTTTTTTTGCCAAAAACTAAAAATCAAAATATTTTCGAACTTTTTTAATTTCAACTTCGTAAGCATAACTGAGAGTCAATGTGGCCGTACTGTGACGAAAGTCTGAAAATGCCATAGCATCGTAGCTATTATACTTCATGGTTTTAACTTCAAAATTAATGTAGAGATAATCGTAGATACGGTGGCCGAGTCCAAATTTATAACCATTCGCACCTTTTAAGGTCCCTACTTCATCATCTTCGAAAACACCCGCGATAACCGCACCGGCCCAAGCGCGAGAATCCAGCGAAAATTTCATCCCAAGCACCAAACCGAGTTCATTAGCAAAAGCACTTTCATTTATGACTTTTCTATCCAATTGAGAAAGATTGAAATCGATAAGGGCAAAAACACCTTTATTGGTATAACCAAAGCGACCACCATACGTGTAACCAGTAGTATCATATTTTTCGGCGTAACCACTTTTGCCGTAGAAATTGTATCCAGCAAATGGCTCCATGATCAAACTGTGAGCATAAGTTTTAAAAGAGATAAATAAGAGTAAAAAAAACATCATAAAAAAAAGGGCCTCATCAAGAGGCCCTTCCATATAAAACTTATTAGAAAGTTAAAGGTAAACTAATTGAAAGCGTCGTCATTGAAATATCTTGATCAATAGCACTACCACCTTGCTCATCATAGTTATAATTTTTTTGTTCAAGATTGATACTGATAAGTGGGAATAGCTTTAAACCGATACCGAACTTCATGCCTGAAATTCCTTCAAAATCCGCAGAACCATCAGTTGCTAACTTACCACCTACCGCATAACCAGCGAAAACACGAAGAAGTACAGGGAAATCATATCCAATGAAAGCTGCAATCTCAGTTGAGTCCCCATCTACTTCTGGAGAAGCATCAGTTGTTAGAGCATTTTGCTGATAATCAACGCCTAACTGAAGACCCATCATCTGGTAACCTAAACGAGCACCCATACCAAAGGTTCCTGCTTTTAAATCATCACCACCATCAATTTCACCGGCCATATTCACGTTGATCATTGGCTCAAATAACAAAGCCGCTTGAGAAACACTTGTTAGCGAAACTACCATCGCTAGCGCTAATAAAAAATTTTTCATTTTCCTCTCCTTGTAGAGTAAATTAAGACTCATTTACATTAATTGTAGATAAGAAAATACAGGAATCCAATACTTTAATATCAGACGTTTCTACTCTTTTATTTTAGGATTATGGTAAAGCATATACTTCGCCGTCTCGTAGAACGCGCGGCACAGCTCTTTCATTTCCAAATATTTTGACTGATTTTCCGCACTGACATCTACGTCTGCTGAGTTTTCTCCATCATAACGAAACAAACCTTGCTTCGACGGACCTTCATAATAATAAAAATCCTTATCAATCAAACCGATTGAATGTGGCTCTTCGTTCCAGGAATAAGTAAAGGCGTAACGCTTTTTATCTAATTCCGGTGAGAAGAGATCGCGACCGAGAGTTTTATTGATATGAGGGACACCAGACAGTTTGGCAAGTGTCGCAAACACATCCAGTTGGCTGGCCACAGTATCCATTTGTTTCGGCTTAAGTAGTGGGGAGTGGATAAGTAAAGGAACATGGTGAGTAATTAAACGTAAATCAACCATCGATTTTGGCACGTTGATCGACTTTGTCGCAATCAAACCGTGATCACCAAAAATAGCGAAAATAGTATTTTCATAATACTTTTCAGCTTTAGCTAATTCCATGAATTGTCCGAAAGCATAATCCTGAAAACGTAATGAATTTAATTCTTCGTTCGACTTAAAGCTATAGTTCTCTAATTGTTCAGCAGAAAAAGTTAACTCCTGGAAATTGCCACGATTAGGTGGGATCGTATAAGGACGATGATATCCAGCCGATTGAATTAACGCCACAAAAGGCTTATGAGGATTTTGGCGATTTTTTAAAACCTCATTCGCCTCAGTGAATAAATCTAAATCCGAGATACCCCATACGTCATTTCGTTTACTCTTTAGGGTTCCTTCTTCGTAGATAGAAATATCCTCAACGTTATAAGAGAAAATACCGCGAATATTTCCCCAGTTGGCATTTCCACCTAAAAAATAAAATCTTTCATAATCAAATAGTTCATTCATCAGCGTATGTTGATCAACGATGAATGGATTGCGAGAACCTGAGTGTTGATTCGAATCACTCACGTCAGGAATGCCCGTCATCGTGGCAAAAATTCCACGCGCAGTTGAAACGGTTGGTGTAAAAAATTTCGAAAAGAAAACTGATTCGCCCTTAAGTTTTTTTAAGTAAGGTGTTGGATCGAGCTTATTACCAAATATCGAACTCTTATTAGCGGCCATCGATTCTAAAACAATGATAACTAAATTTGGTCGATTTTCTGCCTTCGATGCTTGATTTTCTTTGCGAATAAAGCTCAATTTCTCTTTATTCATTTCACTCACGCCTAAGTACTTGGCCATGAGTTCATAATTCATTTCAACTTGTTTTTTATCATAGGCCTTACCAGCAAATTTAGCGGTATCAATAATATTCATGACCGGATTAAGCGCGAACTGAGATAAGAATGGATCTGGCGAAAAATAAGCTTCACTCCAACGTAGAGGGAAATAAGCTAGTTTTCCGTAAATGGCCCCGATCCAAAATAGGAGCAACAAAGAGGTCGAAGTGATTTTTACTTTTTTACTATATTGATATTGCAACACTACTTCGCGCGCTAAAAGTAGCGACAGTAAACGATAGTGAAACCAAGCAAAGAGGCCTAAACCAAAAGTCATCCAAATCACTGGGTATGTCTGCCACGCCATATGTAAAGCAATCATCGGATTTTCCATAACTTCAGTCGAAGATGAATTCACGCGAGTAGCTACATAACTAAAAAAACCGAAATCGACGCAATAGATAAGAAAAATTACGACGGTTAGGATGGTCGAGAAAATTTTGAAGAATTTTTTTACTTTATAATTTTTGGTCAGATCGAATTTTGGCCAAAGTGTGAGAATCAATAATGGGAAAGTAATCAAAGCCGCCAAACGCATATCAAATTTACAGCCAATATAAAAAGCTTGGAGCAGATCGGCTGTTCTGTTTTCAGGAATACTACTGCGGTAAGCGAATAAGAAAGCGATTCGAAATAAGACCAGATAAAATAGATTTAATAAAAAATAAAAAAAGTTCTGGCGAGCAGCCTGGGTAACAAAGGGCTTAAACATGGGACCTCTTACATCTCAATTTCATTTGGTTGTAGATCCACCTGAGCTAATTTCTCAAAGCGGTCTGTAATCTTATTCGATGTTATATGGATATCATGAACATCTTTACTCAAATTATCAATATGTCCCGCTAATTTATCCCAACGATCTTTGTAACGACGGAATTCTTGAGACAATTTATTGAGTTCATCATGGATAATAGATGAATACTTACTACGTTCGATCTCATTTAATACCACGTGCATGGTGGTTAGGACCGCCATTAAAGTCGTTGGCGACGTCGCCCAGACCTTCTTGCTTTGGGCATAATCGACAATATCAGAGTGGTACGCATACAATTCCGCAAAGAGCGCTTCAGCCGGTAAAAACATCATGGCCTGAGTGGAAGTTTCGTTAGGAATAATATATTTCGAAGCAATCGCGTCAATATGCGCTTTTAGGTTCTTTTTAAACTCTCGTCTCGCTTCTTGTTTTGCCGCATCTGAAAGCGTCTTATCATACATGCGATTGTAGTTTTCTAACGGAAATTTTGAGTCAATGGCTATGGTCCCAGTAGGTTCAGGTAAAAATAAAACGGCATCTGCGATGTGGCGATTAGAAAACTGATATTGCAGACGATAGATTTTATCGTTCTTATCTCCGAAAACCGCACTGAGAACGGAATGCAGTTGCACTTCACCAAAAATTCCGCGACTTTTTTTATCGGTCAAAATGTCTTGAAGTGACATCATATCGGTTGAAAGATGATCGAGTTTTTTTTGGGCCTCATCGATTTTGGCCAAGCGTCCCACAACATCGGTGAAAGTCTTATGGGTGGTTCGCAAATTTTCATCTAAACTTTCCTTCACTTTCGTCGTCATTTTTTCTAATTGGCGTTCCACTAGTTGGCAAAGCTTGTCAAAATCTCGATTGAGATCGTTTTTGAAAAGATCTCGAAACTGAAAAAACTCTTTGGTTAGTTTTTCGTTGAGTCCAAAAAACTTAAACAAAAGTAAAACATTGATTACCATCGAAGCAGCGAGAAATGTAATGATGATTGTCATTTCCATAAAACCCTTTTGTTTTTTTAATATGATAGCTGAATAAAAATGAAGTTGGAATTTCTATATCGAAGGAGAAAAATAGCCGAGCAGTTTTCTCGGATGCAGCTGCAATTCTTCTTTTCAACCCCATTAACTTTCATGGTAAACTTAATAAAATTTTAACTAACTTGGATGGTTGAATGTCGCGACTCATTAAAATTGTTCTCACTGTAATCACCTTCATCACTCTTAACACTCATAGTTTTGCTGAATTATCGCAAAAACACTTCCCGGTGGATGACTATCTCAGACCACGCGTTGATTTTTGGAAAAGAATTTTTGGCGAAATCTATTCTTATGAAGGCTTACTCCACGATGAACAAGATTTAAAAATCGTTTATAAAAAAATTGAATTTCAAGATTTAAGTCGCAAACAAAAAATTCGTTTCGTCAAAGATGAAAAGCGCAGTCTCGAAAATATTCTTAATAGTATCGCGAAAAAGAAAAAAGAAAATTTAACGGAAGAAGAAAATACGCTGATCCAAAAAATTGGCGACCCAGGTTTGGATGAAATTAAAAGACTTGCTAAAGGCATTCGCTTCCACCAAGGGATGCGTGACCGTTACGTGCAAGGTCTCGAGCGCTCATACTTATATCAAGACAAAATTATCGAAATTTTCTCTGAACTCGGCTTACCTACGGAATTAGGTTATTTACCGCACGTGGAAAGTTCGTTTAACTATTTAGCCTACTCAAAAGTTGGTGCAGCTGGAATTTGGCAATTCATGCGCTCAACTGGGAAAATTTATAAACTAAAATTAGATTACATTATTGACGAAAGACGCGATCCGATTAAGGCGACCTACGCTGCTGCAAAACTTCTTCGTGATAATTATGCCAAATTGAATTCTTGGCCGCTCGCCCTTACCGCCTACAATCACGGTGCACGCAGTATGGAAAATGCCGTTCGCAAAATTGGAACGACAGATATAAGTAAAATCATTCAAAACTATGATGGCCGCCGTTTTGGATTTGCTTCGAAAAACTTTTATCCATCATTCGTAGCAGCGGCGGAAATTGCGCAAGATCCTGACCGTTATTTTGGTAAAATCGAAAAAAGAAAAATGCCAAGTTATAGTGAAATGCCACTCGAGCGTTCACTTAGCGCTCGCCAAATTATGGGCGCCTTAAATATTGATCGTACAACGTTTGAGGAATTCAACCTTTCGATTCGTCCACCGGCATTCAAAAGCGATCTTTATTTACCAAAAGGTTTTGTGATCAAAGTTCCGCAAGCAGATGAGGAAACTTTAGCGAAATACAAACTGGCCCTTTCAGGTGTAAAATCTCGCCCTTCTCAACTGGTAGCGAGCGGTGCTCACACTGTTTCTCAGGGTGAAAGTTTGTATCAAATCGCCCAAATTTATAAAACAAACGTGACCGACTTAATCGCCCTCAATAAACTTTCGAGCCCTTCGAAAATTTATCCAGGCCTTAATCTCGAAATTCCTGGTGCTAATTTTAAAGCGGCAGAAATAAAAAAAGATATCGTTCCGGCAGAAATAAAAGTCAGTCCGGTTCAGCCATCACCAAAACTACTTGATGTAAAAGTGACTTTAAGTGATGAGAGTAAAAAAGCTCTCGATATTATGAAAGCCGATGCTCCGGTACCAGCGGTAGCAGAAATCAAAACAGCTGAAGTGGCCGAAGGCCCGAGTACTTGGCAGAAGATTAAAGGCTTTTTCGGTGATACCTTCACTAAAGCGCCTGATACCACTGAAGAGCAAGCTCAAGAAGGTCTTAACGAAACTGTGGCGCTTAATGAAACCGCTGAAAAGAAAATTAATAACGAAGATATTTTCAAAGACTACAATCTTGAAGTCGTAAAAATTAATGATAAAACTCATCAAGTGATAGTTGAGGCGGAAGAAACGCTAGGACACTACTCTGACTGGTTAGTGGTTCGCGCACAAGTTATTCGTTCATTAAATGGTATTCGTGGCAATAATATTCGCGTGGGACAAAAAATTAAACTTCCGATGACTGAGGAAGAAGCGATTAAATTTAATATTAAGCGTGTTGAGTATCATCTTTTAATCGAAGAAGATTTTTATAACAACTTCAAAGTCACTGGCACTACTGAATATAAAGTTCGCCCAGGCGATACACTTTCGAGTATTTCTCAAAAATTTGAAGTACCCGTTTGGTTACTTCAAAAAACTTGGAAAAGCATGGATTTAGGAATTAAAGATCTAAAAGTAGGAACTTTGATTTCATTACCGCAAGTCAGTGCTAAAAACGAAGCAGGCGGTGCTGGTGCACCAACGGCCACTGGAAGTTAGAGGCAGTGGGGGCTTTTTTTATCTAACGATAAAGAATAATCTTCTCGCCATGTTTAGGCACAGTTACTTGTAATTCAGGATAAAGCTTTTTAGTCGTGCTCACAAACTCATCAGGATCAACTGAGAATAAAGCTCTAAAACCTTCGGCCAGTGGATAAGAGAAATCATCAAAATGGAGTGGAATAATCGTTTTCGGCTTGGCCGGTAGAGACAGTTCTTTTAACAAATCTTTGGTACTCTTTCTCGAAGCAATTCCCTGTAAAACCACATCCGCATGGCGCTCGTTAAAATGCAATTTTTCCGAACGAGTCGACATAGGTAAGAAAAAAATATTTCCTTTGGCATGTTCAATATAAAAACCAAAAGCTCCACCCATAACATAAGCACTTGCCGGCGCTGGTTGCCTCAGCGGTTCCTTCAACTCACCCGGAAAAGCTTGGTAGCTTCCAATCAGTGGCGTGTGGTCACTCGGAAGTACCGTTACCTTAAATGCTCCAACCGTATAAACTTCTTCCGCTTGAATCACTTTTAATTTTTCCTCTGGCACGTCCCCACCTTTGCCAATGTAATAAGTGGTTTTCGTTCCATAAAGGGTTGCTCCCAAAGTCTTGGTAAAAGCTGCGGCATCAAAGGCGTGATCATAATGTGAATGAGAAATGAAAACGGCAGAAACATTTTTCATTTGAATTTTATCAATCCACTCTTGCACAAGTTTTTGGTCACTACTTATCGGACGATAAAACATCACTTGAGTCAGAGATGGACGTGTGACCACCGGGTCAAATAACAAACCCGTTTTTCCGTCAGTAATATAGCTACCGGTCGTACCAAGCCAAGTGAAAGAAATTTCTTGAGCATATAGGGACTGGTGAAAGATCAGTCCCCAGAATAAAAATTTTAGCATTATTTTAAGTATGAATAAATGGTTGAACGAATTTCCGCTTTTCCAACTTCTGAGTTGTAAGGCGTATTCATCGAAAAATATTTCTGATCTAAATCAAACAATTTTTCCCACAAAACTTTACCGTCAATTTTAGCATGGAATGCGAGATCAACTTTCTTTGCATAAAGCTCTTCCCACACTGCCCTAACGTCACGCCAATAAGCTTCATGCTGCGGCCACCATTGTTTAGCAGCATTACATAATGATTTATCCACGCGAGTATAAGTATTTTTTCCCATTTCAAGTGCGATTAAAGTGTCTTTACCATCTTCAGCACGGCTGATTTTTTCGGCTTCACCTGAATGAATAAATCCGGCCATATTAATTTCATGACGATTATTACGACGTAAAATATTGTAGTCACTACGAACTGAAAATTCACGACGAGGTAGCGGAGCATTTGATTTACATTCCCAGTATTCAAGATTATTCCATCTCACCCATGGAGCTGAACACTCATAGCGCGGACTATCGTCCACTTGAAAAGTAGCTTGCGTCCAATGATCAGTTTGATCATAAATGCTGAAGCTAATATCTTGGTAGACCCAT
The DNA here is from genome assembly GCA_016786485.1 of Bacteriovoracaceae bacterium. Lineage (GTDB taxonomy): Bacteria > Bdellovibrionota > Bacteriovoracia > Bacteriovoracales > Bacteriovoracaceae > JAEUWD01. The sequence continues at coordinate 66,861 of JAEUWD010000026.1, forward strand.
TTATTGAAAGCTTCATAACTTAGAAGATCTTTATCCTCATGACGCCATTCTTGACGCCAGTGTTTTGTGATTGAATTATCGGGGTGAATCAAAAGATGTTGTAGACTGATACTTTTATCTGATTCAGCATCAACAAAAATCCACTCAAGACCGCCAGTTGAATAACGCTTATGAAATTCATAATCTTTTTTAGGAGAAAAAGTTTCTGCGTTTTGATAAACCACTTTGTAACAGCCACTCATACTTTTAATGGCCTCTTTATCCTGCTCAAGACTAGCGAAAGTCTGACAACTGAATAGAAAAACAATCCACAAATACTTCATAAAACCTCTCTCTTGATAATATTAGTGTTTGGCATATGAAACCGCATGTTCTAGTAAATGACAAGTGCTCTGCTTTCGATTTATGATGTGAAGATGGAAAATAAAAAAGAACTAGCGCAGCAATTACATCATCAAGTTGTCCAAACCCTCGGTACAAAAGAAGGTTTACACAAGTACATTACGCAAACTTTAAAAAGTTTTGCTTACCGCTATTTACCTCATGAAACTGAGGTACAAGCACCCATGCCAGATTTGCTTTTATGCCAAGCTTTTGAAGCCGATGCGAGCAAAGCAGCTCAATGTCAGGACTCGAAGGCCGCCGCCGCTATAAAACAACTTAAGCCACCATCTGTCATGTCTCTGATCATGGTGAATACCAAAGAGTTTAAGGGTGATAAAAAAGGTTCAATTGAAATCGTGAGCGTTATCCACTGGGGAGCGCCAGACTTTCAACCCAACTCACCCAAGCAAAAAGTCAAGAAAGTCATTTTCAATTTCAATGATGTGATGGAATTTCGAAATGATTTTGCTAACTATCTTGAACAGGTCTGCGAAATTTTTTAAGCTCCATTCTCAAAAACGACACGACCTTTATAAATGGTCATCATTGGAATGCCTTTCACTTTCCAGCCATTAAAAGGAGTATTGCGCCCCTTCGAATGGAAATCAGCAGCTTGAATAACTTGTTCTTTATCTAAATCAATCACCGTTAAATTAGCAATCGCACCGTTTTTTAGTTGCCCGCGATCAATTTTAAAAAGTTTCGCTGGCGCAATGGTCATCATGTCCACCATTTTTTCAAGTGAGATAATGCCTTTTAAAACAAAATGGGTGTAAATCAATGGGAAAGCTGTCTCTAATCCAACAATTCCAAAAGGAGCTTCACTTATTTTCTTATTTTTTTCTTCCACTGTGTGAGGAGCATGATCAGTAGCGATCATATCAATCGTTCCGTCAGCTAAGGCTTGCACACATGCTTCACGATCCAATTGCCCTCGTAATGGCGGATTCATTTTCCAATTCGCATCAAGATCTCGCTCACCTCTTTCAGGAATATCCGCATCACACAGAAGCAAATGATGAGGAGAAACTTCCGCCGTTACTTTGGCCTTTTTAGCTTTAGCGGCGCGAACGTGTTCAATTGATTCCTTACTTGAAATATGAAGCGCGTGATAGTGACAACCCGTCTCAAGACTTAAACGGCACCCACGTTCAATGTGAACCGCTTCACTCATCGGATCAATTCCAGCGAGTCCATATTTGAGTGCTTTACCACCTAAGTGAATAGAACCTTTTTTACTAATTTTTTCATCTTCGGCGTGATCGAGTACCACCGCGTCTAAACGCGCGAGTCTTTGCATCGCCATTTTCATCAGACCATCATCTTGCACACCTCGACCATCATCAGTGAAAGCAATCGCACCGTGTTTTTTCAAAAGTGCAAAATCAACCAGCTCTTCGCTTTTTAATTCTTTGGTTATACAAGCTGTCGGATAAACATCACAACTAGCAACAGCTGCGGCACGTTTATAGACGTGTTCTAAGACTTCCGGCTTATCTGCTGTCGGTTTAGTATTCGGCATACAAATAACCGAAGTAAAACCACCACGATTAGCAGCACGACTTCCGCTTTCAATATCTTCTTTATTTTCTTGGCCCGGCTCACGAAAGTGAACCTGCGGATCAATTAATCCAGGAATCACAAGATTGCCTTGAACATCCACTGTCCGATCCGCTTCAGTTGGAATTTTACTAGCAATTTTGAGGATGACTTCATCTTCGATCAAAATTTCACAATCAATTAAACCATCTTCGGTAGATTTTAAATATTTGGGTAATGTTTTGGCGTTTTTAATTAGCAATTTCACTGACACTCCATGTTCGTAAACTACCGTCATAAAGTTCAATTCCCATACTTGAGAGTTGTTTCTTTAATTCATCGGCAGCTTGAAAATCCTTCTTCGCTCTCGCTTCTTCACGCTTAGCAATCAGCGCTTCAATATCTGTTCTTTTTAAATTTTTCTTTGTTAATAAAATATCATCCAGACGATTTAAAATCGGTGCTGGTTCTTCAGCAAAAAGTGCTGAAATTTTTCCATAATTTGCCATCCAATCTAAAAATAACTTGGCGGTTGCTTTATGCACCGGTTGGCGTTTCATGGAAATTTTTAGCGCGTTGAACGCGCGAGTCGCTTCAAAAATATTTGCGATAAAATCGGCAGTATTGAAATCGTCATTAAGACCTTTGGTGATTTTTGCCGTTAACGTTTCCAGAATTTTTTGAAAACCACTGTCTGGTGCAACGGCTTCACCTGGAGAATCTTGGTAAATCGTTTGGGCAATTTCTAGCGCCGAATAAATTCGCTTCAGGGCCGAAATCGTTTGCAGAATTTTTTCGTCACTGACCGTTAACATCGAACGATAGTGGGCCGATAAAAATAGATACTTTAAAATTTCAGGATGATACATTTTCATAAAATCCCGGGCCTTAAAAACATTGCCCAGTGACTTACTCATTTTTTCATCACCCATATTGATAAAATTATTATGAACCCAGTAATTGCAATATTTACATCCGGTAGCACCTTCACCTTGAGCAATTTCATTTTCATGATGTGGAAAAATCAAATCAATCCCACCGCCGTGAATATCAATCGTGTCACCTAAAATAGCTTTAATCATGGCCGAACATTCAATATGCCAACCTGGACGACCTTTCCCCCATGGTGAATCCCACATCGGTTCGCCAGGCTTAGAAGGCTTCCACAAAACGAAATCAAACGGATTTCTCTTACGCTTATCGACTTCCACCCGTTGACCAGCTTCCAGTTCATCTAATTTCTTTTTTGAGAGCTGCCCGTAGGTTTTATATTCATCGATGGCATAAAAAATTTCACCATCAACTTCGTAAGCTTTTTTATTTTTAAGAATGTCTTGGATAAGTTCAATAATTTGAGGCATGTATTCTGTCACGCGTGGATTATGATCATGTTTTCGTAAACCAAGTTGTGCAAAATCTTTTTCGAACTCTTGAATATATCTTTCGCTGATCACAGATGAAGTCACACCTTCATCGTTAGCGCGCTTAATGATTTTGTCATCCACATCAGTATAGTTATAAACAAAGGTCACTTTATAACCAGAAGCTTCCAACCAATTGCGGATAATATTAAAAGTGATCGCCCCACGAAAATTTCCAATATGGAGAAAATCATAAACGGTGGGACCGCATAAATAAATTTTGACGAAGCCATCTTCGATCGGTTTAAAAGGTTCTTTTTTGTTACTTAGAGTGTTGTAAACGAGCAGTGCCATGATGAGAAAAGACTAACGTAAGAGGTCATCGCAGTCAATTTCTTTTAGATCTCTTACTTCCATTTTTTCTAACTTTAATACCACCATCTTTGATGGGATTTTCTTCACAGACTCCATCGTTTTATCTAGTGCCGCAGTCAGTGATAATGTCACTTCTTTGGCATGTTCAGTAGCTGAAACCACTTGTTTCTTAGCTGATTCGATGAATCGAATCACATTCGTTTTTTCTAATTCATTTAATGATTTCTTGGCCTTAGTTGGTAACATATCACCCATATCTTTCAGGGAAGCTTTTGCACCATAATATGAAAAAATAGTTCCTAATTGTCGGATGCCGAGGTAATTGGCCATAATCACCACGGTCGATAAACCTTGTTGCATAAAATCATGACTTAAAGGTAAACGCTGTAACCATCCTGGAACATCGACGTTTTCTGCATTCGTCATAGTTAATGCAATATTTTTGGCCTGACGTGGAAACTGACTGACAATTGTTTCATCTCGATCTGCCACTTTAACTTTCTTTAACTTTTTGCCAAAAAAGGTCAGCTCTGCCGTGTTTTTACGTGCCAATTTACGAATGTAGTTATACTGCTTCCAAGTAATTTTCGAGATATTATTTCCAATTAAACTGAACATAATATTCATCTCGACCCAGAAGCTCGTTAGATCTGCATGGTTAAGTGCGGCCATAGCATAAGCATAAGGTAAACTTGACGTGATCAACATCTTAAAGGTTTGATGGGCCTCAGTTCCTGTATATGTTAAATTTCTAACAAAAGGCTGAAAGGTTCCAAAGGTGGCAGAGAAGCCGGCAATCAGCGCCAGAACTTCTGGTCTAAATTCATTACCCATGATGACATTGCTGATCAGATAATAAAGAGATGTTTCAACAAAAGAACTGGCGATGCCTAAACCTAAAAGATGGGCGGTAGGCTTAACATATTTTGCTCGGAAATAATGCGAGAACCAATCTTTACTTAAATAATCAGGACGCTTACGTACTAACACCTGCTCTTGAATAATCCCACGTTCATTAGTCTGACAAATAACAGCGCTAGCGCCACGCTGACTGAAAACATTTTTTAGCGAAGCTTTTTGCTTTTTCAGAAGTTCAACGAAACGATTCACTTCTTTTGTTAAAAGTTTTATTTCATCTTTTCTCATCTGAATCATGGTCGCATCAGCACCGGTTTTTTCCAATTCAGTAATCTCAGCTTGCAGCACCGCAATTCTTTGTAATTCCACTGATGGAAGGTAAAAGTTTTCACGGGCCCCGTCTTCAATTAAAATACGACTTAAGTATTGTTTAAAGTGTTTACTTTCTAAATCTAAATCCGGTGGAGTAATCAAATATGAGTTGCGATTTTCACCCACATTATTTCCGCCAATTTTGGCCTTCGCTACAATTTTTTTATTAATAACGGTTAATTTCACTTTGTATGCCCAATCATGAACTAAACCGCGTTCGATATGTTCTTTATTTATAATTTTGAAATCCTTATCGAAGAAATATTCGAAAGCTGAACGTTCAATTTTTTGACCGATATCTTTTGGTTCATACGAACGTGACTCATCATACTCATCGATATAATCTGAACCAATTTTTTCTAATTCTTCGAAATAATTATCAAGAGCAAAGTCATACAGCATTTGTAATGTGCCCTGCACTTCCTGCGGGGAAATATGGGTTTCGTTTATAAAAAAACCACTCAAATTGGTAATGTGATAGGCATCAGCTTTGTTCATATCACGCACAATTTCTTCCAATAATTTTCGCTGCTCGCGTTCATCAGCAAGTTTTTTTAAATCATTGCGGTAGTAATTTTCCAAAGCACTGAAAGCATCTCGTATTTCAACGGGCTGAACATTCTCATTAAAGAACGCTTCTAATTCATCATACTTATTAACGTCAGCCAAATAGGTTGAATTTAGTAAGGTATGCATGCTGCTTAGCTGCCCTTTATGTTCCGGCAATTGAAGGTACTGTAAAAAATCTTGTAATAAATCTTTTTGAACTAGCGGATTCAAACGATAGAGCTCTCTGAAATGAAAAAAATGTTCAGGAACCTTAGCTGGATGACGAAGCTTGAGAACGGATAAAATTTTATCAAGAATAACATTCTCTTCGCTGAAGTTCGTACTGTAATAACCGACGACATCATCAATTAATTCGAGAGGATTTTTGCGTGGAGTATTGGTTGTTTCGGCGGTTTCAATTGTTTGAGCATAAGAATTCGCAATAAGTAACAAACTTAAAACTAGGGTTTTGACCAGAGTCCTTAAAGTGGTTAAACAGCTCATCAGCACCAACGACGATTATGTGATTTTTCTAATAGTGTTTATAACTCAAACTAATACAAAATGAAACCATGCGGGAAACTCTTTCATGGTTTATAGGTCCTCTGGTGGCCTTTCTGCACGGTTTTAACCGAGGCTTAACTTTGTGTATGTAATAATTATATGAAAAACCACAAATGCTGGCGAGAAGGCACTCAAATTGCCAAAAGTCCCTATTCCTGCGATAAATTAAGCCTACGCGTAAGGAGTTCTTTTGCTAAATATTATCTGGTGTTGTTTCTTCATCGTGGGGGGCCTTTTTGCCCTATTTAATGGTCTTTGGCTGGGAAAAATCGAAGTTTTCTCAGATATGCTTAAGAACATTTTTGAAATGAGTGATACTGCCTTCGATATTTCGATTGGTCTCACTGGGGTGATGGCCTTTTGGTTGGGAATTTTAAAAGTTGGCCAAGACGCTGGTATGATTCAGTTACTCTCGAATAAACTTTCACCTTTCATGCGAAAACTTTTTCCAGGGATTCCAGAAAATCATCCGGCCTTGAGTTCTATTCTGATGAATCTCGCCGCAAACATGCTAGGGATTGATAATGCAGCTACTCCTTTCGGTTTAAAAGCGATGCAAGAGCTGGAAGAAATCAATCCAAACAAAGGCACAGCTTCTGATCCACAAATTATGTTTTTGGTAATCAATGCCGCCTCTGTTACCATTATTCCGCTCTCTGTTTTTACTTTTTTGTATCAGCTCAATTACCCAAATCCGACCGACGTTTTTTTTCCTATTCTTTTGACCACTTTCATTGGGACTTTTTTCGCGGTGGTAGTCACTTGTTTTTTACAAAAAATTCCTTTTATTAAAAATGGCTTGTTGTGGTTTTTTCTTTTAGCGGCTGCTGCTATGGCCGGAATTTATTTTGGTCTCAAATCTTTTCCGCCAGAACAAATGCAAGCCTATTCAGTCGCTATGAGTAATTTTATTATAGTGGCCATTGTCATCTTTTTTATTACCCATGCTCTTTTCAAAAAAATAAATGTTTTTGATTCATTCATTCAAGGTGCGAAAGATGGTTTTCAGGTGGCGGTCGGAATTATACCTTATTTGGTTGCGATGTTAGTCGGCATTGGTGTTTTCCGTGCCAGTGGTGCGCTTGATGGTATCATCGGCGGACTTCGATATCTGATTGGAGATTACGCTTTTATTGATGCTCTACCAACGGCGTTTATGAAACCGCTTAGTGGCTCAGGTTCACGTGCCATGATGATTGAAACAATAAAAACCCACGGTGTTGATTCACTGGTCGCCAAAATGGTCGCCATCATTCAAGGTTCGAATGAAACAACTTTTTATGTGCTAGCGGTTTATTATGGTTCAGTCAAAACGAAATTCACCAAATACACACTCAGCGTAAGTCTTTTATGTGATCTGGTCGGAATAATTTTTGCTATCCTATTTACCTATTTATTTTTTACTTAAAATTCGCTTGTGGCCTTTGATAATCTTTTTGCCACCACGCCAATTATAGATTGAGCTACATGAATCATAAGCTGATTCAAAGAATTCATCTTTATTGGTGAAATACGCTAAATAATCGTTGGTTAAACCCAGTACCCAGCTCTTGCTGTAGCCTTCTTTTTTCGCCATTGCTTGAAGCTCCCAGCCCAAAGAAGTTGAAGTTTCACCCGGCCAAGTCATCATCAAAATATCGCCGATTTGGATACTGGTTAAAGATGCTGTCATGGGAAAAAATCCATACATTGGAATTCTAAAAATTTTTCCTGGAAGCACTTTCATCCAGTTTCCATAGTAACCATCACGTTTTGCACATTGCTTTAATGGAAAACCTGGCATTCCCATATAAATTGATTTTTGAGTATATTTAAATTTAGGAAGCTGTTTTTGCATTTTATTAACTTTTAAAACCGCACTGGCCTGTTGAGCAAAATCAGCCGCCAGCCCTTCCATGATTTCTTCACCGCGATCACCTTTGTGTCGAACGTCACCTTCTGCACCATTCATGAATAAAACTGGAACAATATCAGAAGTTTGATTTTGCCCCATTAAGTGCTGTTCAATATGTTTTGCTAAAGCCCCCGGGAAATCACCACTGTAGCGCATATCATCCGTGTGCATAGCATTTCCGTGAACTGCGAAATTTAACATACCACCTAGCCAACGACCATCATGGCGTGAACGGGCCAATAAAAAGCTGGCCTTATTATCAAACCATTCTTGATCTTTGTGACGAAATTTATTTTGCTGAATTCCTTGCGCCAAAAATTCGGTGCTATAAAGATCGGCTGGTTCAATCGAGTGATAGGCTTCTAAAATTGAGGCATAAGTTTTCTCGACAATATCATCAAAATTTTCTTGTTTGAATAAATCTACCGCAATCAAATTTAAAGCGAGGTTTTTACTTAAAGTTCCAGGACCGCTATGGGTATGCGTTCCTGTCACAATCAGGTCATCAAATTTAATTCCTAAATGTTTTACTTTATACGCCAAAGCCGTAACAAAATTGCGAGTGACACCAATCATATCTAAACTCACAAAAACTAAATAGCGTCCGTCTTTTTCGATCACCATAACTTTACTCTGAATCGGGTCACGCACACCTTCTGAAGGTTTAAAAAAGAATGAATGAGGGTATTTATTGGTCCAATCAGCAAAACCTTTAATTCTGCGATCATCACTTCCATATCCAGCTAAAGGAATTCCGATTTCTGGTTTCAAATCATGCATAGAAATTCCAACATTAACAAAAGACTCTTGAGCAAAACTCAAAAAGCTGGATAAAAGAAAAATGAAAAAGAAGACGGTTTTCACAATAACCCCCAATAGATAATTTCTTCTATTGTATTTCGCTCTCAAATTAAGGGCCAAAGACTCAGGTATTTTGGACAATTAAGTCCGATTGTGCTTTATTGATTTTATGAAAATACTTGAATTTTCCTCTTCGCACATTCAAGCAGTGAAAAATTTTACGGATCGTTGGATCGGTCAGAATTATTATTCCTTACCAGAATTGAAAAATGCTTATTTATATTCACAAGGCTGTTCTTATCTTGCTTACGTTGATGAAGAATTGGCAGGTATTCGCCTCACCTATGCTCCTGGTGATTGGATAAAATCTCAACGAGGATTAAGTTTTCATGATTGGAAAGTTCCGTCCGATCGTGTGGGATATTTTAAAAGTCTTTTTGTGGCAGAAAAATTTCAGCAACTCGGAATTGGTCGCAAACTCGCGGAAACATCACTCAAGCAATTGCAAAAAAAAGAGGCGCAGGCTGTCATCTGTCACTCATGGCTTGAATCACCCGGAAATAGTTCACAGCTTTATCTCGAAAAAATGGGTTTTGTGCCGGTAAAATCACATCCAGAATTTTGGAAGGAAATCGATTATCTCTGTACCCGCTGCTCACCCCATCGGTGCTTATGTACCGCGATTGAAATGATTAAATATCTTTAAGTTTGGAATTTAATTTTAAGAATCGAAAGTTTTTTCAGTAATACCCATCCAATAGAAGTTGAAACCAAGAATAATGAAAGCGCAATTGACCACCATAAACCAATCGCTCCAAGATTAAATTCGTAAGCAATATACAGACCTATAGGTAAACCGATAATCCAATAACCAATAATATTGGCCACCATCACAGGTTTTGAAATACCAATTCCACGCAAGATCCCAGCGAGTGTCACTTGTGCATTATCAAAAAATTGGAAAACAGCTGTGATAAAAATAATTCGTGTCGCTAGTACAGCCACGTTTCCACTCAAGCCAAAGAAACTGAGAATTAACTCAGGAAAACAAAGATAAATAATACCACTCACAATCGCGAGTCCCTGACTAATGAACATACCAATTTTGGCAAAAGTGACAATATCGCGATAATTTCTTTCACCGTAACAAAATCCAATTTTGGTCGCCAGTGCACTGGCAACAGAAAGTGGAAACATGAAAGAAGTTGAAGCCACTGTAATCACCACGTTATGGGCAGCGGCTTGTTCTGTACCCATGCGACCAATTAATGGTGCCATCGAAGCGAAGGCCAGAACTTCAAAGAAAAAAGAAAGCGAAATAGGAAAACAAAAACGTGTCGCCGTTTTAAAGAAGTCCCAAGAAAATTTTTGCTCCCAAGGTTTATACTTTATAACTAAGGTCACCACAGATAATGCTAAAAAAAGCCTTACAAAAAAACTGGCCATGGCCAAGCCTTGTACTCCATAGGCTGGAATTGGCCCAAACCCATAAAGGAAAACTTTATTTAAAGCGACATTCAAAAAAATGGCCATAATCGAAAATAAATTGGTCAGATAAACTTTGTTATCCGATTGTAAAAACTCTTTCAAACCTTCAAATAAACCCACAAATAAAATCGAAGGAGCGATAATTATCAAATACTGCTGAATATCGTTTACCAATTTAGGATCAAATCCCAAACTAGGAACTAACCAGTGCATAGCATAGACAATAACCACTGCTGGAGCGGCGTAAATAACAGAAAAATAACAACAAGTTTTAAGATGAATAGTACTATCATGACCTTCGCCACGAATTTTGGATAACAACGGTGAAAGACCGACATTCATCCCTGAAGCTAAAAGCATAATTGATAAAGAAAGACCATTCGCAATTCCGATGGCAGCTAAGGCTTCAGGCGAATGATGAGAAGCTACCCATACGTCACCGGCACCAATCAACATCAAACCAATTTTGCCCGCGACGATCGGTCCCGTAAATTTTAATAATTCTTTAAATTTTTCTAACATACTTAGAGGAGTAACAATCTCACTGTAATAGCTAATGAATATGCGAGCGCAGTGTAAGCAATAAAGATCAATATGGATACTAGTTTGTTACTACCGATTTCTTGTTTCATGACTGCTAAAGTGGAGACACATTGAAGAGCAATAGCATAGAAAACGAGCAGCCCCATACCTGAAGCAAAATCTAAGCCGTCGCTTTGAATGCGACTGGCGAGTCCTTCAATATCATCATCGGCTGCTTCCATGCCTTTAAGTGTACCTAGAGTTCCTACGAAAACTTCTCGCGCCAAGAAAGAAGCTAAAATCGCCACACCGTAACGCCAATCCACACCTAAAGGTTTAAAAACCGGTTCAATCCACTGGCCAAGAGTGGCGAGCCAAGAAGTTTCTAGCGCTCCTGCCCCATTTGGAAAATAACCCAAAACCCACACAATAAATGTCACGGCGAAAATCACCACGCCGGCCTTAGTAACAAACGACTTCGCACTTTGAAAACTTTTTAACAGCAATGGTTTAGCGTGCGGTAGACGATAAGGTGGTAATTCTAAAATAAAAGGAGTGTCTTCGATTTTAGTTTGTTTTGCTCG
>JAEUWD010000008.1 GCA_016786485.1 Bacteriovoracaceae bacterium
ATTGCCTGCGTACCAGCCGACTGTTATTCGTCCGGCCGAAGTCAGCCAACCAGCGGAAGCAAGACTAGAAAGTCCAACGCAGCCGGCAGCATTTCAAATTCAACCGATGGAAAAAAGTATTCTCACTCACGTGGTGCTTCATCCAGAGTGCTTGAATCACCCTAAAATGACAGAACTTCTTGATTTTGTTAGTCAAAATGAGGTAAAAAGCCTAATTCAGCGGATTGCAAAAATGTATTTGGAAATTGAAGATTCTGAATACTCGAGTATTTTGCAACAGTTTATCTTGAGTAAGGAATTTGCTTTAAGTTTAAAAGAAACTATAAGCTCGGCCCTTTTTCAATTTAAGCCAATAAAAATGGCTCCCGCGAAATTGGATAAATTCATGATCGATCTCGTGAAGAAAAGTAAAATACAAAAACTCAAAAATGTAAAAACATTGTTGATTCAAAAACAATCGCAAACATACTCACAAGAAGAATCAAATCAGTACATGCAACAAATTATCGAAATTGAAAAAAACTTAGAAAATATTAAAAACCAGTTGGCTTAAGCCACTGAGGAGAACCTATGTCAGTCGTAGCAAACTTTATTAACTCGAAAGAATTCGCCAAGCTTTTATTCAAAGGCAAGGATCAAGAATTTCTAACTCCTGATGAAATCAATGACGCTATTCCTGCAGGAATCGTTGATCCAGCTGATGTGGATCAAGTCCTAGCAAAAATTGATGAAAATAAAATTATCGTTCGCTTCCTTTATGAAGATGAAACTGAAGTGGATGAAATTGATCTTATCAGCGGCGTTATGGATAACGAAGAGCAAGCTGAAAAAGATTATTTAAAAACAACGTCAACTGATCCAGTAAAACTTTACCTAAAGAAAATGGGTTCAGTCGCTCTTCTTACTCGCGAAGGTGAAGTAACAATTGCAAAAGAAATTGAAGAAGGTGAAAAAGAAATTATTCAATCAGCGCTTTCTTCGACCCACGCTTTAAAAGAAATCGTTAAACTTAAAGATAAAATTCTTCAAGCAGAAGAGCAAAATGAATTCGTAAAAGATCTTGTTCGTGGTCTAGATGATGAATCAACCGAAAAAGAAATTTTACGTGTTCGTAAAACCATTTTAGATACGGTTGAAAAACTCGACAATCTTCTGAACGCAAATCTACAAGAAGATGGGGCCTTAAGAAAGTTTGATAAAGATCAGCAGAAGATTTTCGCGGAAATTTCAGATACGTTAATTGAATTAACTTTTAACCGTAAAATCATTAACAGTTTCGTTGAGCCAGTAAAAAACTATTACTACCAATTCACACAACTATATGAACAACAAGATCGTATCTATAAATTCTTAGAAGTGGAAAATGATGACCAATATAAAGTGCTTTATGAAAAAGTTCTTGAAGACGATTCATACAAACGCTCTCTTGCTCGTAAGCTTTTCACAACTGATGCGAAAGTTGAGCAGTTGATTCGTAATCAAGAAGATAACCTCAGAAAATTACGTCGTATTTCAATCGACGCGGGAATGCCGTATGAACAAATCTTACGCGTTTATGACATCATCTCTAAAGGTGAAGAAAAAGCCGATAGAGCAAAAGCTCAGTTAGTTGAAGCTAACTTACGTCTCGTTGTTTCGATTTCTAAAAAATATACTAACCGCGGTTTACAATTCTTAGATTTAATCCAAGAAGGAAACATCGGTCTCATGAAAGCCGTTGATAAGTTCGAGTATCGTCGTGGATACAAATTTTCAACATACGCAACTTGGTGGATTCGTCAGGCGATTACACGTGCCATTGCCGACCAGGGCCGAACCATCCGTATCCCAGTTCACATGATTGAGACGATTAACAAGCTTGCTCGAACTTCACGTCAATTAGTCCAAGAGCTTGGCCGTGAACCGACGCCAGAAGAAATTGCTGAGAAGATGGACATGTCGGTGGATAAAGTTAAAAAAGTTTTCAAAATTTCGAAAGAACCTATTTCACTCGAAACACCTATTGGTGAGGAAGAAGATAGTTCACTAGGCGACTTTATCGAAGATAAAAAAATCATTTCTCCACAAGAAGCGGTTATGAGTGTGACTTTATCTGAACAAACCAGAGCAGTTCTCTCAACGCTTACTCCAAGAGAAGAGAAAGTTCTTCGTATGCGTTTTGGTATCGGTGAAAAATCCGACCATACGCTTGAAGAAGTTGGTCAGGATTTCTTTGTTACCAGAGAGCGTATTCGTCAGATTGAAGCGAAAGCTCTTAGAAAATTGCGTCATCCAAGCCGCGCTAAATTACTTAAATCATATCTAGATAATCAGTAATCACTAATCCATGGCCCTGAAATAAACTCAGGGCCATAATTTTATTTTTCATGTATAATAACCGTTTGGGCCTTGTGGAAAAAAGTGATTGCTGCGCATGGAGTTAAATCCGGTACATATTGAAAAATCCAATGTCTTACTGAAGTATTTTCCAGTTAAATACTTCGAGAAAATTAAAAACTTAATCGAATCTGGCAAAATCAGCATCTCATTTCAGAAAGGGAATTTAGAAAACTACTTTATCGCCTCGGGAATCATTTTAGAGAGCCCGAAATTAAAAACGAGAGTCAGCTACAAGAAAGAAGAAGATGCGATTACTGGCGCCTGTTCTTGCAAAGAATGGAATGAAACTGAGAACTGTGCTCACGTCGCGGCCCTGATGTATTCAGCGCTAAACCACGAAACGAAAGCTTCGGATGGCCCTTATAAGCGCAGTCTCTTTGGTCAGGGTGTGGGTGTTGAGAAATATGGTGAAATTATTTGGGGAGCACAGAGACTCGATGGAGCACCTTCAAATGCTACCTATTCAAGCTTGCAGTACACGCTTACTAATCAGCAAAATATCACCTTCCCGATTGTAAAAGATTTTCATGAAAAACTGCTAATTGAGCTCAAGTCGGCCAGCGAATTACCGCTTTATAGAGAGAATCCAAAAGCGCAGCACACTTACTACCCGACCTTTAAATACATCAATCAAAATGGTGAAACGTTTGAGCAGGTTTCTCTTTTTGAATATCTCTATATTTTCAATTGGAAAACCGGTGAAGCTTTTCACCAACCAGCAGCGCTTAAGGACCTCGTTCGAAAAATAAAAGGCAAAGAACTACTTTACGATATTAATGATTATCTTCGTCTCACACGCCAAATGCGCGAGAAAGGCCAATGTGAAATACTGATTGATGGACAAAGCACAAAAGAATTTAAGCAAGAAAGCATGTCCCTGCGTTTTTATGTAAATAAATCAAAACGTAAAAATCATCTCGATTTAAATTTAGAATTTTTTGATTCAGAAGATCGCAAGATTGATCCACCGCAAGTCTATCGTCTGCTAACTTATAATAACGGTGGCCTCAATAGTTTTCGAACTAAAAATGATGCCAACGAATTTTTAAAATTCTTGGTGGAATCTTTTACGCTCAACCAAATGTTGTATAAGAAATTTACTCACGGCACGGAAAACCGAACCTATATTTCAGAATGGTTTGATGAATTGCTCACTCAAGAGACACTCGAGTTTCATCAAAAAGGTATTAATAAAATTTTTATTTTTGATTCATTTAAAATTAAAGAAACCATTTCTGCTTTATTTACTATTTTTGGTGAAAATGCTTATCGTTTTTCAACCTACTATGCTGATGATCGTAAAATTATTTTTGAAATTCTAAAAGGCCAGTTTTTTAATGGTGTTACGAGTTTCTTTACCGTGGCGGAAGAATGTGGCTTTCAAATTTTCTATAATGATCACTTAATAGCCAATTGGAAAAATTCTATACGCTTTGAACGTCGAAATGCAGATCTCAATTGGTTTGAACTTAATATGAATATTTCCGAAGATGATTTACAAATCATTCAAGAAGCGGAAATTGGCGATGGTTTTGTGCTCAAAGGCGATCAGCTGATTCTATTATCGAACCAAGAAAAAGATATTTTGAAGTTCATGAAAAAATACACCAAATTCGAGGCCAAAAGCGAAGAAGCTAAGGCTGGTGAAAGAAGCTTCAGACTTTCATTCAATCGTGCACGTATTTTTGAACTTTTCGAACTACGTAAACTTGGAATCGATGGCGCACTCACCCCGAGTGAATTAACTCTTTGTGAAAACCTGCTAAACCTAAAAGAAATGCCACAATATCCGGTACCAGCAAAATTTGTAAGTATCGCTCGAACATATCAGATTACCGGCTATCAATGGTTGCGCTTTCTTTTTGAAAATAAATTTGGTGCTTGCTTGGCCGATGATATGGGTCTTGGTAAAACTCTCCAGACTATTATGTTTCTGGAAAGCATTATCGATAAAGTTAATAAAGTCTTAATTGTTTGTCCGGTTAGCATACTTATGAACTGGCAGAATGAGATAAAAAAATTCTCTTCATTAGACATTGGAATTTATTATGGTGAAGAACGTGAATTTCCAATCGATAAAAAAATTATTCTCACGAGCTACGGCATCATGAAAAAAGAAGCGCCACTTAAGCTGCAAGAAACACGTTTTGATATTGTGATCTTCGACGAAGTTCAACAGCTGAAAAATATTCGTTCCCTAGGTGCAAATTCAGCGCGGACCCTCACTGGTGATTTCAGAATTTGCTTAACTGGTACCCCAGTGGAAAATGATATTTCTGAATTTTACAATATTATGGATATCGCCATTCCGGGCGTCTGGGGGGAACTGGCCTTCCTTCGTACCAACTCGCAAAAGAAATCCCGCCTAATGGCGCGCCAAACCGTTCGCCCCTTTATTATGAGGCGAACCAAGGCACAAGTTTTAACCGAGTTGCCAGAGAAAACTGAACAGCATGTTTATTTAAATTTTGAGTCGGAAGAAAAACAAAATTACATTAAACGTTTAGTCCAAATTAAAGAACAGATGAAGGCGGTATTAGTTCAAAAGAAATATGGTGAAGTGCTTAAAAATCTTCTCGAACTCCGCCAGCTTTGTTTGTGGCAAAAACTTGAGACTGGTACCCAATCAACCAAGGTGAATTTCTTAATTGAAACCCTAGGCCAGGTTATCAGTGAAGGTCACAAGGTCATCGTTTTTTCACAATTTACGACATATCTCGATCTCATCCAAAGAGAAGTCAAAAAACATGACTGGAAAATGTCACGTATTGACGGGACTCAAAATATTAAGAAAAGAGAAAAAGAAGTGCAAAATTTCCAAGAAGGTGATTCACAAGTCTTCTTGATTTCACTTAAGGCCGGTGGTTTCGGTTTAAATTTAACCGCCGCTAGCTATATTTTTTTAATGGATCCGTGGTGGAACCCTGCAGTTGAAAATCAGGCCATCGACCGAGCTTACCGAATTGGACAGAAAAATAATCTTACGGTTTATCGACCGATCATTAAAGACTCTATCGAAGAAAAAGTTCTCATCCTACAACAAGCGAAAAAAGAATTATTTAAGGATTTGATGGCAGAGGATGATGAGGCATTCTACAGCGGTAAACTGACCATGACGGATTTTCAATCACTTCTCAGTTAAATCGTCTTCTGTGGCTTCAACCATTGCTTCTTCCACTGGCTTTACGCGCGCAGGTAAACGAACAATTTCTTTGATGATAACATCAGATTTAAAATAATTAAGCTCAGAAACTTTAAACTCGAGCTTGCAAGATTTTGGTAATTTAAAAGAAACATATTCTTCGAATGGAAAAGTCATTTTCGAACCATCGTCATAAACATGGGTAATTTCTGTTTTAATATCATGTGTGTCTTTTTGATAAGACATCACGAAATGTAATTCCAGCAAATTAAGCTGAGTATCAAAAATGGAGTTAATCCCGCTATTTTTACTGGTGAGTTTACTATACATAGGTTTAATAATTTTTTTG
The DNA here is from genome assembly GCA_016786485.1 of Bacteriovoracaceae bacterium. Lineage (GTDB taxonomy): Bacteria > Bdellovibrionota > Bacteriovoracia > Bacteriovoracales > Bacteriovoracaceae > JAEUWD01. The sequence goes on from JAEUWD010000008.1 coordinate 5,871, forward strand.
GTCACCATTTTTGATGGATCCCAAGCATTTTGAAACTCAGGTCGGAACTGACCATTACTAGAAATTTTTCTCGAGAGAACAAACTCTTGTGAAAAATGATTATTATATTCTGTTGCTGATTCAACTTTTTCCATTCTTGAGAAAAATTCACGCGACTTGGATACAAATTCTGAAATCTCCGCTTGTTCAGCGAAGTCCATCATCTTACGCTCCTTCCACTTGCTACAACCAACTTCTGTCGCAAGATACGAACTTGCATTACTTCGGTAGGTAGAAATATAAAGGATACAAAGCATGAAAATTAACAGAATTCTCATAGAGAGCTTAACGGTGGATAACTTTATGAACTTTATAAAATTATTTAATAAAATAATGACCGACTAAAGCGCTATGATATAGTCTTTTCAGCCGCCAGAATCGAAATATTCAAAGCACATTTAAAATGCAACTTAGGACAGTGATTACCACCATGTAACCCGCATGGTCGGCAGCTAAGCTGCTCTGGAGATTCTAATATAATAGAATCATCTGCAAGCGGACCATAGCCAAACTCTTTGATGGTAGCACAAAAAAATGCCGTAGTTGGCGCATTGACAGCACTGGCCAGATGAACAGGAGCTGAATCATTAACAAAAACTCGCTTGGCGTCTTTCATTAAAGCAGCACTTTGTTTAAGTGATAATTTACCAGCCAAATTAACAGCATTACTTTCAGCTCTTACTTTTTCACAAAGCTCTTTATCGTCAGGTGCACCAATAAGATAGACCTGGTAACTCAATGCTAGGCGACCTACTAAATCTCTGTAACTCTCCCACGGCCATTGCTTAGTCGCCCAAACAGAAGCAGGCGCAACGACGACATAAGAAGTAGTTTTTAAATTTTTTACTTTTTCAAAATCTGCTTCCGTTATTGGTAATTCTGGCTTGTTTGGCATAGGAAGTGTAGCTTCTGGTTTGAGTTTTTTTAATAATTTAAAGTTTCTTTCAACTTCATGTAACACCCGACCATCTTCTGTATATGGAATTTGATGATGCACTTTATGTGTATAAAAAAGTGATAAGGGATTTTGAATAAAACCAACCTTGAATTTAGCTCGTGTAAAAAAAGTTATTAAACCCGAATTGAAATAACGGTGAATATTAAAAACAATTTGAAAGTTGTAATAACCAAGCTCTTTTATTAGCCTATATAGCGCTCTTAACTTGTTTTGTTTTTTGTCCCAAATCCAAACTTTTTTTATGAATGGTAGCCCATCAATCACGCTCTCATTACCTTTTCTTAATAAAAAATGTATTTCATGATCTGGGTAATTTACTGAAACTTGGCGCGCAAAAGCAGACGCCAAGATCGTGTCACCGATAAAAGCCGTTTGTATTATCAGAATCGATTTTTTCATTTTAGCTCATTATATATTTTAAATGTTTTTAGGGCCGTCACCTCTTTGGAGAAATTTTTTACAAAATCTTTAGCGGACTGTGCGGTCTTCAGTCTCAAAGCTGAATCTTTTACAAGAAGACTCAACTTCCGTGATAACTCTGAAATGTCGCCAACTTCCGCAATAAAACCACTGCGACCCTCAACCACGATTTCGGGAATTCCACCAGCACGAGTCGCAACAATGGGTACCTCAGCTGACATCGCATCTAACAATGCTGTTCCCAAACCCTCTGTTCTTGAAGGCATAAAAAAGATATCAAGCTCCGGCAGCACCTGTTGAATATTTTTCAAAAAACCAGTGAAATGAATTCGGCCTTCAAGCCCCAAACTTTCCACATAGGCTTGAAGCTCGTCTCTCATATCACCGTCACCAATTAAAAAAAAATGCGCCGGCAATCCTTGCTCCACGCACATCCTTGCGACATTCACAAAAGTCTTCGGATCTTTTTGCTCTGAAAGGGCCGAAGTATTTCCGATGAGAACGATATCTTTAGATAACTTATATTTCGCTCGTAAAAAACCCGTTTGCATCGATTTTTGTATGCGACTTAAATCCACCCCACTATAAACGGTCTCAACAATTTCTTTACGAACAATAGCAGGCGTAATAATTTCTTTGATTTTCCCCGAGACACACAAAATACGTGCAATCGCCGGATAGTTGTATTTATAGATTGAAAACCAGTTAGACTTCACCGGAAAATCGGTACGTTTACTCAGTACAAGCTTTGCCGGCATACCCATTCGATGCGCCAAAACACCCATAGAATGCGAGCGCGCACTATGCATATGCACAATATCGATTTTCTTTTCAATGGCGTATTGCTTAATTTTCCAAGCGGTTAACAGATCAAAATCCTGCCCAAATGAGAGCGAAATATGCTGAATTTGATTTTTTTGGCAAAAATCTTCAAAAGGCGAATTCTTACGACAACAAACGAAAATCTCAACCTGATGTTTAATGCTTTCTTGAATCAGATAAGCAATTTGCTGCTCACCGCCACGCCATGACTTTTCAGAGGATAGATGAAGAACTTTCATAGATATTATAAATTAACGCTCTCGATATTTATTAACAAGATAAATCCCAAATTACTCCTGTTTTTTTCTTTTTATCGACTCTGCTAACTCGGATTCAATTTCTTCAATCGTGGGTAGAGATGATTTTAAATTCTTAGGCAAGGCACGGGTAAGCTCATATTCAGAAATACCAATGGGGTGCTCGACACCTCGAAGTGCGTATTCTGCCACGATCTTATTATGATTCTGGCAAAGAATCAGACCAATCGATGGAGCATCTGCTTTAGCTTTTAATTTATCATCAACCACATTGAGATAAAAATTCATCTTTCCTGCATAGTCCGGCTTGAATTTGCCCTTCTTTAAATCAATAACTATGTAGCAACGAAGCTTTAAGTGATAAAATAGTAAATCAACATAAAATTCATTTCCATCAAGTTCTAAGCAATATTGGCGACCAACAAAAGCAAAACCTTGACCTAATTCAAGTAAAAATTGCTGGAGATATTTAAGAAGACCTACTTCAAGCTCCCGTTCATGAAATGTATCTTGGAGGGTAAGAAAGTCAAAAACATAGGGGTCTTTAAGTTCTTGTTGAATAAGATCAGACTGGGATGGCGGCAATAGTTCTGCAAAATTAGAAACTGACTTTCCTTGCCGTTGATGGATCCTTGATTCGATCATTAAGGATAAAGTATTACGACTCCACCCATTTTTTAATATTTGCTGCATGTACCAAATACGAAGGTTATGTTCTTTAATTTTTTCCATGAGGAGAATGTGATGCCCCCAAGGAATAGACCAAAAAACATTCGACTCTAATTCCGCCACAGCTTGTGGCGGTATTGCAAATTGATCAGGGTAACCCCTGTAAAAAGCAACCATTCGCTCTAAATTTCGAGTGGAAAATCCCTTTAATTCTGATAACTCTCCAGATAACTCTTTGGCCAAGCGCGGGATGACTTGGGTACCCCAACCTTCCTTTGTTTGCTTCTGGTCTATCGTTCTTCCAACATCCCAATAAAGACGAATCAGCTCTGAATTAACCGCCAAAACCGCTTTAGCTTGAGACTGTTGGATGCGGGTTTTTATCTCCTTTAAAAGAGAGTTAAAATCTTTCGTTTCTTTTTTATCGACGGGTTTGTTTTTTACTTTCATAGCTTTACCTCTTTCTTCGAGCATGCAATTTTTTGATTATTAAGCCACATGCAAGCTATTGATTTAAATAAATCTCAATTCAAGTAATGGAACTTTTTGGCTTCATTTAGGAAAAAATAGACGAATTAGCCCCTGCTGGCCTAGAATAATGCTCTATGAAAATTAGTGGTTTTACCTTTATTCGAAATGCTGACAAGCTTTATATCCCGGTCAAGGAATCGATTCTTTCTATCCTTCCGTTGGTAGATGAATTTGTTATCGCTATGGGCGAAAACGATGCGGATGATAAAACGGAAGAACTGATCCGAAGTATTAATTCACCAAAAATCAAAATCGTTAACACGATTTGGCCAAAAGAAAAGTACGCTAAAAATACTATCTATGCTCAGCAAACCGATGTGGCCAAAGAGGCTTGCACCGGTGATTGGCTTTTCTATCTCCAAGGTGATGAAGCCATTCATGAAAATGATTTGAGCCAGATTAGAGCGGCTTGTGAAAAATACCACACAGACACTGAGGTTGAAGGGTTCTTATTCAAATACCGCCATTTCTGGGGTGATTACGAGCATTATCAAATTTCACACGGATGGTATCCGCGTGAAATTCGTATCATTCGTAATTTACCGAAGATTCATTCGTGGCGAGATGCTCAATCATTTCGCTATTACGAAGGTGCATTCAACGCCACTCAAGAAGATTACCTAACCAAAGAAGGGAATCGAAAACTTAAAGTGGTGGAGCTAGATGTTTATGTTTATCACTACGGGTGGGTGCGTCCGCCGGAAAAATTAAAAATTAAGCGGATTCAGTCGACGGGAACTTATCACGGTAAAGGTTCGACTCAACAACAGGATATCATCACGTCCAATTTTGATTACGGCCCGCTTTCGATGGTTGGTACTTTCAAAGCGACACATCCCAAAACGATGACGCAATGGATGAAGAAGATTCATTGGAAACATGAATTACAAATGACTGGTAAACCATCTAAAGATCGCACGCCTCATAAACACGAACGACTCAAATACAAAATTCTCACTTTTATTGAACAAAATATTATTCACCGCCCTATGGGTGAATTTAAAAATTATAAAAAACTATGCAGAAAATAACCGCCATCATCCCTACTTTCAATGAAGAAATTCATATCAAAGCCGCCATTGAGTCCGTTTTGTGGTGTGATGAAATTATCGTGGTGGATTCGTTTTCTACTGATAAAACGGTTGAAATCGCGAAGTCTTTTTCCCAAGTCAAATTACTCCAGCGAGATTATCAATATTCTGCTTCTCAGAAAAATTGGACTATTCCTCAAGCTAAACATGAATGGATTTTTCTTTTGGATGCCGATGAAATTCCGACACCAAAATTGGTAGAGGAAATCAAAACCATTTTAAAAACTGGCACTCCTCATGCTGGTTTTTGGGTCTATCGCAATACTCATTTCATGGGCAAGGCCATTAAGTTTTCAGGCTGGCAATCCGATCGCGTGATAAGGCTTTTCAAGCGTGATGAATGTCGTTATCAAGATCTGAAAGTTCACGCGGAAATTGAATCCAAAGGTGAAATTTCAAAATTAAAAAATAAACTTATTCACTATACCTACAAAGATTTTAGTTCTTACTTAAAAAAAGCTGATCGTTATACCAATTGGGGGGCGATGGATCGCTTTACCAAGATGCAGAAAAAGAATCAGAAAATCGGCGTTTTCGAAATAATAACCAAACCCGTTTTTCGCTTTTTAAGACACTACGTCCTGAAATTGGGAGTACTAGACGGAATACATGGCTTCGTCGTATCGTCTCTAGGTGCATACAACGTCTTTATCCGCACCGTTAAAATATGGCGTTTACAAAATGGTGAAACACTAACAGATCCATTTAATAAATAAGGAAGTTCGGCATGAAAAACCCTCGTCATTTAAGACCACCTCTAACCTCAGCTCAAGGTTTTTTTTCGTATTACGCAAAAATGAAACAAAACGAAGGTGAGAAAATTACCTGTGTTCAGGTAGGTGCCAACGACGGGAAAAGTAATGATCCGATTTATCCATACTTACAACGTGGTGACTGGAAGGGCATTTTACTAGAGCCACAAGTGGATGTTTTTGAAAACGGCTTAAAGCAAACATATAAAGATCATAAAAATGTCATTTTAGAAAATGCGGCACTGGCAAAAAAATCAGGCGCTTTGCCATTTTACCGAATCGCGATTTCAAAAGCTCGTTGGGCCACAGGTCTTTCGTCATTTGATAAATCAACGCTTGAGCGACATATCGATATTGGCTACATTGAAGAAAAAGCCAAAGAAGATGGTATAAAACTGCCAGAAAATAAAAAAGACCTGATTGAAACGGTGATGGTACCGACACTTACATTTGAAGATCTTTTAAAGAAACATCATGTTCAAAACTTTCAATTATTATGTGTCGATACTGAAGGTTATGATTTTGAGATCATCAAACTTTTAGACTTTAATAAATTTAAACCAGAAGTTATCTTCTTCGAAAGTAAACACTTGTCTGATAGTGATTTCGTGGCGGCCCAAAAACTCTTAATCGAAAATGGTTACGAATTATTCTGGGAGAAAGGTGACACACTTGCGATTCGTTGCGAGTACCCAGCGTACATGGCCCTTTATCACAAGATTCGCGCCATTATTAAAAAATTATAATTTCAGTTCTGGTGCTAATTCTGAAAAAATGAATTTATTGAATTCCACGCTCGGATGATCGTCATCAAAGTACATTGGAAAATTTTCCAGGTTATTTTGATAGAATTGATAACAATTTTTCACATCACAGGTGTAACGATCTAAATCGATAAACTTTACATTTTCTAAATTACTAAAAACCTGTTGAACCAAAAATTGTTGCCTCTCATACTCTTCGACGGGAATCTGGCAGGCATTTTTCAATTTACATTTTCCAATATGATAAGGAAACTCTGGCAGCTGATTGAGGATAAAAATATTCTGCACACCTATCTCCATCAATTTATTAATTGTACTAATCAGCGAAGTTTTGAACTGCTGAATACTTTCTTCTTGATTAAATTTTGCATTAAAAAAGATCTTTTCATCAAATGGTGAAATGGGTTGAATTGACGTGTAATGTGACCAACGTGCAGAAAGAACAACACTGATACTATTTTCGGGATGATCTTCTTTATATTTTTTTATAATTTTCAAGTTTTCAAGATTACGAATATTAAGATTCTTTGAAACGGTAACTCTTTGCTCAAAAAATATTTTAAGATCTAGTAATGGTGGCGTTTCTCTTTTTCCCATAAAAAGGAAATCTGAATCACTTGCTGTCGCCATTTTTTCAAAAAGATAACCAAATTCTCTAGCGTGACTATCTCCCCATAAAATTAATAATTTTTTATTTCCTGGAACGATATTTGTTTTAGCTCGGTATCTTTCGTTAATTTTTGTATCGATTTCGCTTCCATATTTGTTTTTGTAGAAAAAATCGATTTTAGAAACGAACACACCCACGATGAGCATGAGTAACATACCGCTTAGAAATATTTTTACGATTTGTGGGTTGGTATATTTTTCCCAAAATTGGCCATAACGGAAAGGCTTTTCCACCAAATGAAAACTGAATTCCGTTAAAGCAAAAGTCAGCACCAAGATAAATCCGATAGTTACATAAGATAAATGCGGTGTGGCTGAATTAATTAAGAAGAAGGCAATAATCGGATAGTGCCATAAATATAAACTATACGAACGCTGACCAATCAGAACCATACACTTATTTTCAAGAAGTATGTTTAACCATGAAGTTTTTTGATTAAAATAAATAATAAATATGGTTAAACAGGTTGGCAGAATTGCCAGCGCACCAGGAAATCTAGTCAGTCTATCAAAAGCATAAACGCAAATTCCTAAAATTATGGCCGAAGCCAAAGGAATAATTTGCACGCACCAAAAATGATTTTCGAAACTTGGTTTTTTATTTAAAGTAATATGGGCAAGCAATCCACCGCAAGCCAATTGCCATATTCGTGATTGGACCGAAAAAAAAGCTTCGTTGACTTGAGCACTCATCAAGTAATATTCAGATAAGATGAAAGATAATAAAATTGAAAGTAAAATAAAACGTAAATGATTTTTTTTGAAAAAATAAAAAAGTAGACTCCAGTAAACATAAAACTGTTCTTCAACTGCCAGTGACCAAAAATGCAAAAGTGGCATTTCTTCCGATGGACCTGCAAAATATCCACCAATCGTTTTCTTAAAGAAAAAATTAGCAAAACCTAAGACTGAATATTTCACCGACTTAAAATAGTCGATCGATTCATGAGGTAGACCTAAATATAACCAAAAAATTGTAATAACGATGAGAACAAAAAAAATGGATGGAAACAATCTCTTAAAACGACGAGCATAAAAATCCCAAAGACTAAAGCTATTCGTCTCTGCAATCTGTTCTAAAATATTTTTGGTGATCAAATAACCCGAAATAACAAAGAAAACATCCACTCCAATAAACCCACCTTTAAAAAAAGTAAGCTTAAGGTGAAATAAAATGACCGATAATACGGCAATAGCACGCAACCCATCGATATCATTTCGATATACTTTTGACATTTAGCAACCTTTAATTGTCATATTAGCAAGGATTAGGTATTTATCATACCAATTCAACTATTTTTAGGCTCAAATACAGGATCAAATTGTGACAAAAACAAAAGGTATTATTCTCGCTGGCGGTAGTGGTACTCGCCTTCACCCAATTACTAAGGCCACATCGAAACAGTTACTCCCTATCTACAACAAACCAATGATCTACTACCCTCTTTCCGTTTTGATGCTAGCAGGGATTCGAGAAGTTCTGATCATTACAACTCCGGAAGATCAGGAGTCATTTAAACGAGTGCTTGGGGCCGGAAGTGATTTTGGAATTGAAATTGAATATAAAGTTCAACCACGCCCCGATGGTCTAGCGCAAGCCTTTATTTTAGGGGAAGAATTTATTGGTAAAGATAATGTCTGCTTAGTTTTAGGTGATAATATTTTTTATGGTCAGGGCTTTACTCCTATTCTCCAAAGAGCTATTCAAAGAAAAAAAGGTGCCACCATTTTTGGTTACCCAGTGAAAGATCCAGAACGCTTTGGGGTGGTTGAATTTGACGAAAATCAAAAAGTACTCTCAATTGAAGAAAAGCCAAAAAAACCTCGCTCAAACCATGCTGCCACTGGACTTTATTTTTATGATAATCGGGTCGTACAAATCGCAAAAAATGTCAAACCATCTGTGCGTGGTGAATTAGAAATCACAAGTGTTAACCAAGCCTATCTCGATCTTGGTGAACTTCATGTCGAGCTTCTAGGTCGTGGATTTGCATGGCTAGATACCGGAACATATGAAAGCTTACTCGCAGCTTCACAGTTTGTTGAAACAATCGAAAAAAGACAAGGCTTCATGATTGCCTGCTTAGAGGAAATTGCTTATAGAAATCAGTGGATCAGCTCTGGCCAAGTTATGCGCCAAGCTGAATTATTACAAAAAAACGACTATGGTGTTTATCTTAAAAGTTTAATCCCATAGGAACTTAATGATTTTACATATTGCACCTATTGAAAAATTCATGCCAAGTTATGTCGCATTTATTGACACTCATTTTAACTCAAGCGACCACTACTATATTTTTTGGGGATATAAAAAAAAATTTCTCCCTCCAAAACGTAAACAAACCCTTGTTTTAATCGGCTCGATTTCCTATTACCTACATTTTTTAAAAATCTTTTATTGGTGCTTTAAAGCAAAAAAAATTATTCTTCACGGCCTTTCCAGCAATAAATTCATCCGTTTTTTTTATTTTTATAAAGGTTTCGCAAAAAAATGCTACTGGTGTATTTGGGGTGGCGAACTTTATTCTTATAAATTTACTAAAAAATCCCTAAGTTTTAAATTAAATGAATTTTTTAAACGTAAAGCGATACAACAATTTGGAAATCTAGTTACCTACATAAAAGGTGATGTTGAGTTGGCACAAAAATGGTTTGGGGCCAAAGGCAAATGGCATCCGTGCCTTGGATATACGAGTAATATCTATCAACCAAATAACAATCATATCTCGAAAGCTTCAAATTCGAATAAAACTTATATTATGATTGGCAATGCCGCGTCTAAAATGTGCAAACACCTTGAAGTCTTGGATAAAATTAAACAAATTGAAAATCAGAATATTCATTTATTTATTCCTCTTTCTTACGGAGATCAGAAATACGCAAAAGAAGTTCAAGCATATGCGATACAACTCTTTGGTAGTAATTGCGTGGATTGCCTATTAGATTTTTTACCATTAAATGAATATCTTGATAAAATTTCAATGATTGATATCGCTATTTTTGCCCATGAAAGGCAACAAGGGATGGGAAATATCATTAACCTTCTTGGTATGGGTAAAAAAGTTTATATAGATGATTCAATCACTTCATGGGATCACTTAAAGAGCTTGAACTTAGACGTGTATTCATGGCATAAATTTGATTTAAATAAGCTTACTGAATATCAAGCGAAGAGAAATTCTGAAATCATTCAAGAATTCTTTACAGCTCAAGTACTAATGAAACAATGGAAAGGAATTTTTTTACATGATCCCCTTCAATAAAGCATCTGTAACTGACCGAGAAGAAAAGTATGTCCTCGAAGCACTGAGAAGTAGTAAGTTGTGTGGTGATGGTCCGTTTACCAAAAAGTGCCATCAATGGTTCGAGCAAAAACTAAACTGCCCTAAAGCACTTTTGACTCCTTCATGTACGCATTCTTTAGAAATGGCAGCCATTCTGATTGATCTCAAACCTGGCGATGAGGTTATCATGCCTAGCTTTACCTTCGTCAGTACAGCGAACGCATTTGTTTTAAGGGGTGCTAAAATTGTTTTCGTTGATATTAGACCTGATACGATGAATATCGACGAAAAGCTTATCGAAGCAGCTATCACGCAAAAAACTAGGGCCATAGTACCTGTGCACTATGCTGGCGTTGCCTGCGAAATGGATGAAATCAATCGAATTGCCAAAAAACATCATCTTTATGTTATTGAAGATGCGGCCCAAGGTATGATGAGTACATATAAAGGCAAAGCACTTGGTACACTTGGTGATATCGGTGCATACAGCTTCCATGAAACAAAAAACTATACCAGTGGCGGCGAAGGCGGCCTTACAATAATCAATAATCCAGAATTCGCTCACCGTGCGGAAATTATTCGAGAAAAAGGAACCAATCGCAGCCAATTTTTCAGAGGTATGGTTGATAAATACTCGTGGGTTGATATTGGTAGTAGCTACCTACCAAGCGAAATTCAAGCCGCTTTTTTATATGCACAGCTTGAAAGATCTGAAGAGATTAATCGTAATCGACTCCAAACATGGAACGAATATTATACGAATCTAGAACCCCTTCAGCAGAAAGGTTATATCGAGCTTCCTGTAGTTCCTGAAAACTGCCAGCATAATGCCCATATGTTTTATTTAAAAGTCGAAAATCTTGAAACTAGAACCAAGCTTATTAATGTACTAAAAGAAAATGGAATTTCAGCCGCTTTTCATTATGTTCCTCTTCACTCTTCATCGGCTGGCACTGCTTTATCTCGTTTTTATGGCCAAGATAAATATACGACTAGTGAAAGTGAGCGAATTTTAAGGATGCCAATCTGGACCGGACTTAATGAAGAAAATCAGCTTAAACAAATATTCAAGACACTAAATTCTTTCTTTGGTTAACATGTTAGATAAATTAGAAAAAATTGAAATCTTAAAAAATGAAAATCATATTTTGATAAAAACAGGCTCTATTGAACTCAAAACAATTAATCGTAATGACATCGAAATGATAAGACATTGGCGTAATTTACCACATGTTAGAACACAGATGATTTATCAAAACAGTATTACCGAAGAAGAACAAATTGCGTGGTTTAATAAACTCGATATAACAAAGAACTATTATTTTATTATTTCTCATAAGAAGCAAGACATTGGATTAGTTAATCTAAAAAATATTGAAAAAAAAGACCATAGTGCAGAGTATGGTTTGTTTATAGGTGAAATAAGTGCACTAAATTCAGGTATTGGTTTGGTTATCGCATTTCTTATTAATCACTTTGCCTTTAGTTTTCTTGAATTAGATAAAGTATACGCGACTGTTTTAAAGAGTAACAAAACTGCTAGAAAAATGAATGAGATGCTTGGCTTTAAAGCTCTTGAAGATAAGCTAGATTTTGAAACTTTAACAACTTCAAAAGAAGAATTTTACGCTTCAAGCAAAAGACTAAGCACTTTTATCAAGGCTTTTCAAAAAATAAATTAGTTACAAATAAAAAAACTATACTTTTTTATAACGATGACCTATTTCGACTTCTTCGACTACTATCCGCTTAGGCATCATATGAGGCTGCAGCTTCTCTTTAAGAAATAAGGTCAATTCATTTTTATTAAAACTTTTATCACTAGGTTGAACTTTAAGTTCAACGTGTTGTCCAGTAATGGGATTTTTTTTGGCGTAAGCTTTGACTAAGACCACCCCTGGGAAATCAAGCGCGATTCTTTCAATTTCAGATGCCATAAATTTAAGTCCGCCCACATTGATAACGTCACTCACTCTTCCAACTATTTTATAGGCCCCATTTTCAACTTCAACCACATCCTTTGAGTCGTACCAGCCATCATTATCGAACGGCGACGGCGCATTCAGATAACCAAGCATCCTTGTTTGAGATTTTATCTGCAGAACATTATCCACAACTCTGGTCTCAACCCCTTCACCGCCAATTTTCATAAATAAACTATTTCGAGCAACGGATTTGGCACGAACAATTCCCAACTCAGACATCCCAAATGTTTGCCTGAACTCGACATCAGGCAATAATCGACAAAGCTCATCCAAAGTTGGTTGATCCATTCTTTCTGTGCCATAGGTAATAATTTTAAGACAAGAAGGAATTTTTTCTGGAATCACGCCACTCATTAACATCATTCTTAAAAAAGTAGGAGTTGTTGGCAAAACTTCGGCTTCATATTTTTCGCAAGTTTTTAAAATTGATTCAACTGTTCTTGCTTCAGGCGCAATAACAACACCCTTATTAAAAAGTGTATGGAATAAAGTATTGATTCCTCCGATATGATCAAAAAGTAAAAAATTAATAGTTCTCAAAGTCGGACGAGGCGTTTCGAATCTTCTTAAAAACAATGTCATATCATGCAGTATGGCCTTAGGTCGACCCGTAGTGCCGGTTGAAAACAAAACTAAGCCTGCATGATTTTCAGCTCGCAAAGACTCGATTAAATCGTGCTTCATATCATGCTTGCGGCGACTCACTTTCCCGTTATCGATCACAAAATCAACTAAAGCTGTTTCAAAAAAATATTCATGTTGTTCTTTTGTTTCGTTAGTTAACGGAACAATAATCACATTCAAATCAATTAACTGCAGCAGAATAAGAATTGATTGAGGATTAAAGTCGCCAATGACAGCGACAACTGAGCCAGGTTTTATTTCAGAGAGGTCAATCTGACTTTGGCTCGAAATTTCTTCAAATGAAATTTGCTGTTCCTTATAAATCAAAAAAGGTGTCTCAAGCCCTTGCCAGCGCTGTGACAATTTTTGAATGAGATTCATCTTTATACTCCACCTACGTGTAGAACTTGACCTGACAATGAATGGCTTTTTTCATCCAATAAAACTTCTACTAAATCCGCAACGGTCTCAGGATTGAATTGCTTCTGGATTACTTGCTGAGCAACAATATTTTCAATTTGTTTAGAAGTAATGCCCTTTAGCAGGCTGGTATTTATTGGTCCCGGGGCAATACAATTAACTTTTATATTAAAATCAGCCATCTCACGAGCAAATGCTCGCGAAAAACCTTCTACGCCTGCTTTTGAAGCAGCATAGATCGACTCTCCCTTCAATCCCAGAGCAACGGCAATTGTCGAAAAATTGATAATACTTCCTGCTTTATTTCTTAACATGACAGGCGCAAACAACTGACATGAGTATATTGTGCCAAGCAAGTTTGTGTTAATAATATTTTCTGAAACATTTTTAGGTGTCGTTACTGCCAAGTTCATTGAAGCAATACCTGCAGCATTTATAAGTCCATCAAGTCGAACTTTATCTCTTTTGAGATTTTGAACGACGGCCTTCAAATCATCATAACTTGAAACATCACACCTCACGGAAGGAAAAGGCAGATTTTCAGGATTCCTCGCAATACCCAGAACCTCAAAGTTTTTCGATATCAACCTTTCGCAAATGACTCTTCCTAATCCTTTACTCGCACCAGTAACAATAATCATGTTTTTGCTTCCATCTGAGAAATAAACTCATTACACAAAGCTCCAGCTGTGCGAAACATTCCTCGGGATTTTGACATCGCACTATCAGATGTCCAGTCGAATTCAAAACCAATATCTGACGCTCTATCCTCTAATGTGAGGCAGAGTTCAACTAATTTCATCGAATCTAACAATCCTGCTTCACCGATTAATGATGTTTCTTCATCAACCAACAGAGTATTGTCTTCAGCAAGGTTTTTTATTGTTTCAAATATTTCATTTTTTAATTTTAGTTTTTGCTCCATCATTACTCCCTATAAATACCATTCAACAGTTTTTTTGATACCAGTTCTAAAATCAATTTTCGGTTCCCAACCCAATTCTTTTTTAGCTTTAGAGAAATCCATCGCGTATCTCCAATCATGACCGGGTCTATCTGTAACATAAGAAATTAATTCTTCTGATTTTCCCAATTCGCGCAGAATGGTCTTCACCACATCAATATTTCTCATTTCACTATTTCCACCAAGGTTATAGACTTCGCCGGTTTTACCCTTTGAGAAAACGACCCAAACACCTTCGTTATGATCATCGACATAAATCCAGTCACGAATGTTTCTACCATCACCATAAACTGGAAGTTTTTCATTTTTCTGAGCTTTAGAAATCATGAGCGGAATCAGCTTTTCTGGAAATTGGTAAGGACCATAGTTATTTGAACATCTCGTGATCAAGGTTGGTAACTTAAAGGTTTCGTAATAAGCGCGAACGAGAAGATCTGAACTGGCCTTACTCGCACTATAAGGGGAGTTTGGCTGAATTTTATGTTCTTCAGTAAAAGCTGGTTCTTCCTCATGTAAAGTGCCATAAACTTCATCTGTGCTCACGTGCAAAAACTTGAAATCTTTATTATCTTTAAACAATTTCACTGAAGCATTTAGTAAATTAAGGGTACCTAAAACATTGGTTTCAACAAAGATATTTGGGTTCTTAATCGAGTTATCGACGTGGGATTCTGCCGCGAAATGAATCACACCTGAATAGTTTCTTTCCAAAAATAATTCATTAATTTTTTTATCATCTCTGATATCGATTTTATAAAAAGCTAAATGAGGGTTTTTATCTAAATCTGGTTGGATATTTTCCAGACGACCAGCGTAAGTTAGGGCATCGACAATATCAAAGTCATATAGACTCTTCACGTCACTTCGACATGCAATGGTTTTAACAAAATTACTGCCAATAAAGCCGGCACAACCGGTGAGTAAGATTTTCTTTTTCATATTGGGTTGATACCATTTTCTATTCTGTTTGCCAAAAATTGATATCCCAGCTAGAGTTAAAAGCATGCAAACAACCCAGACCTCATCTAAACCAGAATTTAACCCTTCAAAATGGGAAGCCCCGCCCTGTCCTTTTTGCGGTTCTACTTCATTTAGAGGCCATGAAAAATATGGAGCAAACCATCGCTTTACCTACGTAAAATGCAATGACTGTACTTTGGTTTATCAGAATCCACGTCCTTTTTACGATACGAATTTCACTGCTTTTGCTTATGATAGCTACTTCGTAACAAAACACTATCATGTGCAACATCCCGGTCAGTTTAACGAAAAAGAATTAAAGCTAATCGAAGATAATAAAAACATCATGAGAAATTTAGAAAAGCTGCTTGGCCGTAAAGGTCGAATGCTGGAAATTGGCTCGTGTACCGGATTGTTACTACTGGCGGCCAAACAACTTGGTTGGGATTGTTTTGGAATCGATATCTCGGCCCCAATGGTAAAATTCATGGTTGATACTTATGGAATACCTGGTGTTGCTGGTCAATATGACCAATTAACGCAAATTAAGAATGAAAAATTTGACCTGATTTATTGCTCACACGTCATTGAACATATTCCAAATCCAAATGAGTGGATGGAGTGTTTTAAAAAGAATCTTGCACCGAATGGAATTGTTTTTATTCAAGTTCCCAATCAATATGCTCCAGATCGAGTGCTCAAACGTGTAGCCAAAGATCTCGGATTAAAAAAAGATAAATGGCATCCTTCTCGTACACCAGATCACCTTTATGAACCCCATATTTCGTCGATGAAATATTTAATTCATAAGCACGGAGGAAAAATTATTTTCCTCGAAACTTATTCTCGAGACGATATGTGCAACAAAAACGTGATTTCTAAAATCAGACACAATGTCCTTAAGTGGGGCAATAACTTAAGAGTCGCGTTCAAATTTTCTGATAATTCAATGACTTAAATTTTTCAAAGTTGAAGCAGATTTGCATCTCTCAGGTTAACCGGAGGATCGCAAATGAATGAACTTACTTTGTCACAAATTGAAAAAATGATTTTTATTATTCGCGGTATGCGAGTCATGTTGGATTCAGATCTCGCTAAGCTTTATGGCGTCGATACCAAACGTCTTAATGAACAAGTTAAAAGGAATATCGAACGCTTTCCGGGCGATTTTATGTTTCAACCTACTTTCAGTGAGTTAGCTGACTTAAGGTCGCAATTTGCGACCTTAAACGGAATAACTGCTGGAAATCACATTAGTAAATATCTTCCTTATTTATTCACCGAAAACGGTGTTGCTATGCTTTCTAGCGTTCTCAATAGTCCAACCGCCATTCAAGTGAACATTTCGATTATGCGGATTTTTACCAGGCACAGAAGTTACTATTTTTTGGAACAACGATTGGAAAATAAAATTCAAAAACTAGAACACGACACCACTGGCACTTTTAAAATTGTCTTTGAACGCCTCGATGGAATCGAAGGCCAACCTGAAAACTCAAAAACAAATCGTAAGAAAATTGGACTTAAAAATGAATGAACTGACCTTATCGCAAATCGAAAAGATGATTTATATCGTTCGTGGACAACGAGTGATGTTGGATTCTGATTTGGCCAAGCTTTATGGAGTCGAGACGAGAAGTCTGAACCAAGCCGTAAAAAGAAACCTCAAAAGATTTCCTGAAGACTTCATGTTTCAACTGACATTTCAAGAACTTAGCAACTTGAGATCACAAATTGTGATCTCAAGTATGCATGGTGGGACAAGGCATAAAACATTCGCCTTCACAGAAAATGGCGTCGCAATGTTATCGACTGTTTTAAAATCGGAAGTTGCTATCGAAATCAACATCAGCATCATGCGCATTTTCACACGCCTGAAAAGTTTCACTGTGCTCGAACAAAATCTCAAACAAGAAATCTCAGAACTCAAAGATAATACCGGACGAACTTTCAAAATCGTTTTCGAACGACTCGATGACCTTGAGGCTACACCTGAAACTCCGAACAAAAATCGTAAAAAAATTGGACTTAAAAATGAATGAACTGACCTTATCGCAAATCGAAAAGATAATTTATATCGTTCGTGGACAACGAGTGATGTTGGATTCTGATTTGGCCAAGCTTTATGGAGTCGAAACGAAAGTGCTCAATCAAGCCGTAAAACGAAATTCAGAGCGATTTCCTAGTGACTTTATGTTTCAACCTACTTTCAGTGAGTTAGCTTCTCTAAGGTCACAATTTGTGACCTTAGAGAAGTTAACTATTCAAAATCACATGAAATACTCACCTCGATTATTCACTGAAAATGGTGTTGCTATGCTTTCTTCTGTTCTTAAATCTAAGACTGCAATTCAAATCAATATAGCAATCATGCGAATTTTTACGAGACTCAAAAACTCGATCGCTTTAGAGCATGCCATTAAAAAAGAAATTTCTGAATTAAGAGAAAATACAGAACGAACTTTCAGGATCATTTTCGAACGCCTGGATGACCTTGAATTACCCTCTCAAACCCCTCTGATAAACCCCAAAAAGATCGGTATAAAAACCAAGACTTAAGTGTTATAAAAACCACATATGAAGTCGCTACTTAGTTTAATGCAAGAACGTATCCTGATTCTGGATGGCGCTATGGGTACCATGATCCAGCGCTACCGTTTGAACGAAGCTGATTATCGCGGCGCACGATTCGAGGACTGGAAGGGCAATCTTAAGGGTAATAACGATCTGCTTTCCCTCACTCGCCCGGATATTATTTCTGAAATTCATGAGAAATATCTCGCAGCCGGATGCGATATTATTGAAACCAATACTTTTAGCGGAACTAGCATCGCCATGGCCGATTATGGAATGGAAGAGTTGGTTTATGAGCTGAATTTTGAATCAACGAAAATTGCCAAAGCTGCGGCTAAAAAATATTCGACGAAAGATCGACCAAGATATGTCGCTGGTAGTATTGGACCGACCAATAAAACTGCTTCGATGTCTCCAGACGTAAATAACCCGGGTTTTCGAGCGATCACTTATGATGAACTCGTCGTGGCCTACACTGAGCAAATACGCGGCTTAATCGATGGTGGCGCCGACATCTTATTAGTTGAAACAATTTTTGATACCCTGAACGCGAAAGCTGCACTGTTTGCTATCGCGAATTATTTTGAAAAACATAAAATTGAATTACCGGTTATGGTTTCTGGCACCATTACTGATCGCTCAGGTCGTATTCTCTCTGGCCAAACCGCTGAAGCTTTCCTGTACTCAATGTCACATTTCCCAATGATGAGTATTGGCTTTAATTGTGCTTTCGGTGCTGATCTGATGCGGCCGTTTGTAGCTGAGCTCGCAACCAAGGCCAGCTTTCCGATTTGCGTTTATCCTAATGCCGGACTCCCAAACGAATTTGGACAATATGATCATTCACCAGAATTTATGGCGAAAATCATTTCCAGTTTCTGTGATGATAACTTAGTTAACATCGTCGGTGGTTGTTGCGGAACAACCGATGAACATATTCGTGCCATTGCTGAAGTGGTGAAAGATCGCAAGCCACGCCAAGTGCCTGAACGAAAATCGATTATGCATTTAAGTGGTCTTGAACCGCTGCAAATTTATGCCGGTTCAAACTTTATTAATATTGGTGAACGAACCAATGTCACAGGTTCAATTAAATTTAGAGATCTGATTAAAGCTGGAAAATATGATGAAGGCTTGAGTGTTGCTCGTGACCAAGTTCAAGGTGGAGCACAAGTGCTTGACGTGAACATGGACGAAGGGATGCTCGATTCCATTCAGGCCATGAAAACTTTTTTAAACCTGATTGGAAGTGAGCCTGAAATTTCTCGTATTCCAATTATGATTGATAGTTCGAAATGGGAAGTCATTGAAGCCGGACTCAAGTGTATTCAAGGTAAAGGCATCGTTAATTCGATCTCACTTAAAGTTGGGGAAACTGAATTTAGACGACAAGCAGAGCTGATTAAAAAATATGGAGCGGCCGTCGTTATTATGGCCTTCGATGAAAATGGCCAAGCTGATACTTATGAAAAACGTATTCAGATTTGTGAACGTGCTTATCGCTTACTCGTCGATGTCGTAAAATTTCCACCGGAAGATATTATTTTTGATCCAAATATTTTAACCGTTGGGACAGGCATAGAAGAACACAATAATTATGCTGTGGACTTTATTCGTGCCACAACTTGGATTAAACAAAACCTGCCTTACGCTAAAGTGAGTGGTGGTGTTTCAAATATTTCGTTTTCTTTCCGTGGCAATAACCCCATTCGTGAAGCTATGCACTCAGCTTTTCTTTACCATGCCATCAAAGCTGGTATGGACATGGGAATCGTTAACCCTGGCATGCTGGAAGTTTATGAAAACATTCCAAAAGACTTACTCGAAAGAGTTGAAGATGTTCTACTCAATCGTCGTCCTGATGCGACTGAAAGATTGATCGATTTTTCTGAAAAATTTAAAGCGCAAAAGAAAGATAAAAAAGCTGTCGATGAATGGCGTAATCTTCCTGCTGTTGAACGATTAAAGCACGCCTTAGTTAAAGGTATTGTCGATTACATCGATGCTGACACCGAGGAAGTTCGTCAGCAATTCTCACGACCTTTAGAAGTTATTGAAGGTCCGCTGATGGACGGAATGAATATCGTAGGTGATCTCTTCGGCGCGGGAAAAATGTTTCTTCCCCAAGTCGTAAAATCAGCCCGGGTTATGAAAAAAGCGGTGGCCTACCTACAACCTTATATTGAAAAAGAAAAATCAGGCACTGCTCGTAAGACTGCAGGTAAAGTTTTACTCGCCACGGTTAAGGGAGATGTTCACGATATCGGAAAAAATATTGTGAGTGTAGTACTCGCTTGTAATAATTATGAAATTGTCGATATGGGCGTCATGGTTCCTTGTGAACAAATTTTGGAACGGGCAAAAAAAGAACGAGCTGACATTATCGGCTTATCCGGTCTTATCACACCTTCACTCGATGAAATGATTTACGTCGCGAAAGAAATGAAAAGACAAAATTTTACGACACCATTATTGATTGGTGGAGCAACCACCAGCCGTATTCACACGGCAGTTAAAATTTCTCCACACTATAGTTATCCTATCATTCATGTGGCCGATGCTTCACGTAGTGTTCCGATCGTTGGAAAACTACTGAGCGAAAGTGAACGCGAAGATTTTGCACAAGAAACAAAGACTATGTATGAAAAACTAGCAGATGCTCATCACAAAACTCATACTGCTAATAAGCTTTTAAGTTATGCCGATTCTCTAAAAAATAAATTAAAAATCGATTGGTCTCAATACCAAACTATTCAACCTAGTTTTTTAGGGACTAAAACTTTCAAACAAATTACCGCCAAAGATTTATTACCTTATATTGACTGGACACCTTTTTTTCAAACTTGGCGACTCAAAGGAACTTTTCCACGTATTTTGAAAGATCCTGATTATGGAGTGGAAGCCAAGAAAGTTTATGAGCATGCGCTAAAACTGATTGATGATATTATTAAAAACGACTGGTTACAACCTAAAGCGGTGGTGGGATTTTTTAAGGCCAATGCCTCAGGTGATGATGTTCATCTGCCTGAACAAAAAGTCACTTTTAATTTTTTAAGAAATCAAAGAGTGATGGATGAAGAGAATTCGGCCAACCCTTCGCTGGCGGATTTTATTGCTCCAGAAGAAAGTGGAAAAACTGATTATATTGGATTTTTCGCTCTAACCGCTGGAAACGAAATTGAAAAAATAGCCAAGAAATATGAACAAGAACAAGATGACTATAATGCCATTATGATCAAGGCCATCGCCGATCGTTTTGCTGAAGCCTATGCCGAATTCTTGCATGAAAAAACGCGTAAAGAACTTTGGGGTCATACTCCGCATGAAAAACTAACAATTGAAGAACTTATTCGTGAAAAGTATCAAGGTATTAGGCCAGCCCCAGGTTACCCGGCTTGCCCTGATCACTCGGAAAAATTGAAAATCTTTAAACTGCTTCATGCCACTAAGGAAACTGGTATCGAGCTAACTGATAGCTGTGCTATGAACCCACCTTCATCGATTTGTGGTTATTATTTTTCTCACCCTGAATGTCGATATTTCAATGTGGGAAATATTGGACCAGATCAATTAACCAACTACGCTCAGAGAAAGAAGATGACCACGGATGAATTAAGCCGCTGGCTCTCGTCTAATCTCTAAATTTAAGATATAAAGGATTTATGACTAAAATTGTTGAACATTTAAAGCACGCTAAAGAGACATTGTTTTCTTTTGAAATTTTACCACCGGTTAAAGGTCAAAGCATTCAAACACTTTTTGGTGAAATTGAACCATTAATGGAATTTAAGCCGTCATTTATCGATGTTACTTATCACCGTGAAGAATACGTTTACAAAAAACGTCCTAATGGTCTCTTGGAAAAAATATCTATCAAAAAACGCCCAGGTACAGTTGGAATTTGTTCTGCCATCATGAACAAATTTAAAATCGATGCCATCCCTCATATTATTTGTGGTGGATTCACAAAAGAGGAAACTGAAAATGCACTTATTGACTTAAGTTTTCTGGGTATTGATAACGTTCTTCTTCTTCGTGGGGACGCGATTAAGACTGAACCAAATTTTACTCCTGAAAAAGGTGGGAATGTTTTTGCGACTGATTTAATTAAACAAGTTGTTAACATGAATAACGGAATCTACCTAGACATGGAACAAGAAAATACCAGCAAAACGAATTTTTGTATTGGTGTTGCCGGCTATCCTGAGAAACATTTTGAAGCACCAAATTTAAATACAGATCTAAAGTATCTAAAAATGAAAGTTGATATGGGTGCTGAGTATATAGTAACTCAAATGTTTTTTGATAATGATAAATATTTTGATTTTGTAAATCGCTGCCGAGAAGTTGGAATTAAGGTGCCAATCATTCCAGGCCTAAAACCGATTACATCATTAAAACAAATCACAAATTTGCCTCGTATCTTTCATATTGATATTCCAGAAGCACTGGCCGATGCACTCGAAGGCTGCGAGAATAACCAGGATGCTCAGAACGTTGGTATCGAATGGTGCATTATGCAATCCAAAGAACTCCGACAAAAAGGTGTTCCTTGCTTGCACTTCTATTCGATGAGCCAATCTGGACCTGTACGTAATATTTGCAAGGAGCTTTTCTAATGAAAAGAATTTTAGTCACTGGTGGTAGCGGTTTTCTTGGTTCACATCTTTGTCAGCGATTACATGCTCAAGGTCACTACATTATTTGCCTAGACAATAACTATACAGGTTCTGAAAAAAATATTACTCCATTGATAGGAAAGAAAAACTTTGAGTTTATAAATCATGATGTAACTCAACCTATTGATGTTAAGTGTGATGAAATTTACAACTTAGCTTGCCCAGCTTCTCCTGTTCACTATCAAACCAAACCAATTTTTACGATTGAAACTTCTTATATGGGCGCTAAGAATATGCTGGATTTAGCGGTTAAAAATAAGGCAAAAATTTTACAAGCTTCAACCAGCGAAGTTTACGGTGACCCAGAAGTTCATCCACAAAAAGAGAGCTACTGGGGACATGTCAATCCTATTGGTCCACGTGCTTGTTATGATGAGGGGAAAAGAATTGCCGAAACTTTATTTGTGAATTATCAAAAAGCCTATGACCTCGAAATTAAGATCATGCGAATTTTTAATACTTATGGCCCGAATATGCATCCGCAAGATGGTAGGGTTGTTTCTAATTTTATTGTGCAGGCGCTCGCGGGGAAAAACATTACTATTTACGGTGACGGCAAACAAACACGAAGTTTTTGCTACGTCGACGATAATATTAATGGCATGATTGCTCTGATGAATAGCCCTAAAGATATCACGGGCCCAATCAACATTGGTAATCCTCACGAATTCACCATGCTTGAACTTGCCGAGATTGTACTAAAAATGACAAATTCAAAGTCCAAAATTATTTTCGAAGCATTGCCAGTTGATGATCCGATGCAAAGAAAACCAGATATCAGCTTGGCGAAAACCCATTTGAACTGGGAACCAAAAATTCCATTAAAAGATGGATTAGTTAAAACGACTGAATATTTTAAATCGATTCTTTAAGCAGCGACTGGATTAAGCGTAGGCACCGGAGCTGGTTGACCCATATTATCTAGTTCTTCCATATAATTATCGAGTTCTTCGACTTTATCGACAAAAATAGCTTTAGCTTGGCGTAAGTACTTATCAACATATTCTTTATTTCCAAGCAAGTGTGCGGCCTTAATCACTTTTTTATAAACGACTAGACTGTGATATTTATTTTCAATCAGCTCTACACCTAACGCAATAATTTGATCATTTTGTAGGGTTAGCGTTTTTATTAAATATTCAGAGACTTGATACCCTGGATCTTTAGACATTTCAGGTTTGTAGAGTTTGAAGAAATCCGAAGCTTCGATATCACAATCACAATCTACCAAAATTTCAATCGTAGAACGTATAAATTTATAGTAACCACCAAAAGAGAGCCCGACTTTTTTGAATAAATCCATGGCCTTTTCTTTTTGGTTATTTTTTAAAAAATACTTACCGACAACATACATACCAGCGCAGATATGGTTAATAACTTTGTCACTCTTCTCTTCGTTTGCAAGAAAAACATCATAAAAACCACTCAAATCATCGTAGCTCTTGGTTTGAATCGCAAGACGAATAGAGATCATCAGTCGCTCTTGATTAAGTGGAAAATATTTTACAAGGTTTTTTGCGACCATATAAGCCCGCTCTATCTCACCTTGACCCATATGAACATCAAACAGACCTTTTAAACATTTAAAATGAATTTGATTATGAGTTAAACCTTCATTGTATTCATCTCTAGCTTCATTTAAGTGCTTACCGATGTATTGTGAGAATCCATTATAATAATGGGCGAGTGCTGGCTTTTCATTTAATTTCTTTGCCTCTGAAAATATAGCTTCCGCTTGTTCAACATTACCACTTTCTAAAAATTTGCGACCTTCATTTATCTTCTGAAGATAATCTGAAGGGATAAGCTTTTCAGCAACGGTTTGTGCCAGGTTCTCTAAAAGAATATTAACGGTATAAGGTTTTAAAATAAATGAATCAACATCTTCCTCTGCGGCCCTGGCTACTGCGGCTTGTGAGAGATTTGAGGTAATAAGAATATTAATAGCCTCACGCCCATTTTCAGATTTTCTTATCTCTCGAAAAAGATCAAATCCGGAACCTCCAACGATAAAATAATCACAAAGAATTAATCTAGCGCTATAGTCATTATAAGCCTGAAGTGCTGGCTCAAAATCAGAAAAAAGTTTGACATTTTCTTGGCGAGCGCCAAATTCGACTAGTGTTTTTGACAAGCGGCTTTTTGAGGCATGCCCTTTGTCTACAATGATAATGACATTTTCATTAAGAAAACTTTTTAGTATTTCTTTTTGTTTTTTGTCATTCATAAAACTAGCCTACACCCTTAGCTTGCTTTAGAAATTTACTAATATTCTCTTGCCGCTGACGATAGAGTTTCATAAAATTTTCTATCATCGCTGGCTCTTGCGCTCCCGTATCAATTGTCAAAAGTACGGTACCATCACTATCTTCCTCAACACTAGTCACTTTCCCATTCAGTTTCAGAGAAGCTGTGTTCGTCGAATATTTAAAACTTAAATAGACTTTGGCAATTTGCTTATGTTCGCTACTGCCTTTTGGTGCACGAATCACTAAATGATCATCGGCCAGATCTTCAAAAGTGCAAATAATATGTTGCTCTTGTGGGCCCTCGCCCTTTATCATCACAGCACGAATTTCACCCGATTCCAAACTAACCTTATCACCTGCTGCCGTTTCAACATAGTCTTCATTATTAAATGTCAGATCCTTGCTAATACCTTTAGCATTTGGAATTTGAATTTTTTTACTGCGAGCTCCATTCTTAAATTGATCTCCCCCACTTAAATCGTTTAATTTACGATTAGACTTGGTATCAATTAATTGCTCTTTTTCTTCTTTTGCGTCTTTGGACTTATCAGTAAACTGAGAAAGATCAACTTTGTTATCAGCTTTTTTCTCCAACCCAACTGTTTTATCCGTACGATCTTTACTAATACTTTTTTCAAGCTGGTTTAAAGCATCGTCTTTGGCATCATTATCAGCTTTATTTTGCTCTTTTCGTTTTAAGTTGTGCAAGAATTCTGGATCCTCGAACATTTCAGCTTCTGGATCACCTTCTTTAAAGAAAGTTTTCTTTTTACCAAATATTTCTCGTAGCTGAACTTCTTCGGGTGTATCTTCGTCTTCACCACCATATTCATTATTATCTTCTGCCGAACGTAAATCTTGTTTTTCTTTGCGCTCAAGTTCGCCTTTGTAAGGTCCACCTAAATCATCCGTGCCTTCAACATCACCGGCCAAAGGATCTGAATTCTTTTTATCCGTTTTGCCATTACCATCGTAATTGCCACCGTACTCATCTTCTTTAAAATTGCTCTTTTTCTTTTTGGCCGACTCACTCGCACCACCCTCGATCGCACCTTTTAAATCACCGCCAAGATCATCCGTACTACCCTTACCATCGTAATTTCCGTCCTTAGCTTCTTCTTTAAAATTACTTTTTCTGCTTTCTTTCTCTTCTTTTTCTACACTTTCGACATCGCCCTCAAGCTCTCCACCAAACTTATCAGTACTACCTTTTCCGTCATAATTTCCGCCAAGGTCATCTTCTTTGAAATTACTTGAATTATCTCTTTCAATATCATCTTCTTCGCCCTGAACATCACCCTTAAGATTTCCGCCCAAGTCCCCATCTTCAGATGAAACCTGCATATCATCATATTCTTTCTCTTTATCACCTTTAATATCGACTTCTTCTGAAATTGATTCATGGATGCGCTCAAGTTTAGATTTAGCGAAATCAGAGTTCTCGCAAATTTCTAACTTATCCCCTTTAGCTTGAAATCTAAAAGTATTCGTATTGCCGTTTTTGAAAAATAAAGCCGGTACATCGCCTGAGAAGTTCCAGCGCTTTTCTTTCCAATCAAATTCTGGTTTCATTCCGCTGAAAAACCAGGTTCCTTCATCCATGATGAAGTCTTCCCATTTTTCGTGCTGCACCCATTTCCAAACGCTATTTTCAGGTTGTGCTTTATTTTGAACTTCTGTCCAATGGCCAGCGGCTGGACCAGGACCCACCATTTTAACCAACCAACGTCGAAGAATTTTCTTGCTATCGTTTTTATGATTTAGAATCCAACAATCACTTTCTAATTCGAGTGATGGAACAAAGATAATTTTTGATTTTTGATTATAGTTTTCTTGTTCAGCATCCTTACCACCCTTAACCGTGGTTTTATCATCATCTTCATCTTGGTTACGGCTTTTCAACGTTTTAGACCAGAAGTCGATTTTAAACTTCAGTGTTTTAGGTCGCATGTTAGCATCAATAATTTCACTCGTTCCAAACTTACGTAGTACTGGCTCAATATTGGGCTTAGCGATTTCATTGAATGAAGCAAACTTAAAAACATTATCTCGAATAGCATTTTTTGAAACTTTGAGGAGACTTAAAATCTCGGCCAGGGATGTTTTATCGTTCACGCGGCTTAAAATAATACCTGAATCCCAGCTCTTTAGAATATCAATCGCATCTTCATGGTAATCAGCGAAAGCACTTTTAAAGTTCTCATCGCTGGAATATAGCTTTTGAATACCATCTGTAAACTTGGTACCCGTGCCATAATTAAAGAACAGAATATTTATTTTTTTGTTCGCCATTTTCTTTTTTTATATCCCTTCATTAATTTTTCGGCTTAATTTCTAAAAAAATTGATGAATATTAAAGAATTTTTAGATTTAACCAGATTAAACTTGTCGGTTATTATAAAAAACATTAGATGTTGATAAATTTGTTAAAATTTTCTTTATAAACGAACGATTAGAGCTCAAATAAAAAGATCTTTATGGAAAACCTCGACGAAGAGACCGACAAAAAAACTACGATACTTAGTGATTTGCTTGTTCAAGGCAGTTACGAAGAATTGACTAAAATCATACTTGAGATGCCAACAGTTGAGGTATGTGAGTTCTTAAATCAACAAACAGAAGAAAAGGCTTTCAAGGTTTTAGAATTATTTCCCAAGGAACAACAAGGAACATTCTTAAGCGGTATGGATATC
Source organism: Bacteriovoracaceae bacterium (assembly GCA_016786485.1). Classification (GTDB taxonomy): domain Bacteria; phylum Bdellovibrionota; class Bacteriovoracia; order Bacteriovoracales; family Bacteriovoracaceae; genus JAEUWD01. The sequence goes on from JAEUWD010000008.1 coordinate 33,275, forward strand.
GAAAGTCAGTTAAAACTCTTTCGTATTCTCGAGAAGCCGGTCTTTGCTCAACTCTTTTCACAAATGGCCAGTGATGCCAGAGCAGACTTCTATCAGCGTTTAGAAAAAAAAGAGCAGGGTGAGCTATTACCTTTCTTGCAAAAGAAAATTCGTGAAAACGTTATCTCGCTTAGTTCTTATCCGCCTGATACTGCTGGCGGGATTATGAGCACGGATTTTGCTACCATCTATATTGATATGACGGCTGAAGAAGCTATGGCAAAGATTCGTGAAGACGCCCCTTCAAAAAAAATGATTTATTATATTTATGTGGTTGATCATCTTCAGCGAATGCTTGGTATCGTAACCATTAAAGAGCTTATTATGGCGAATCCAAAAAATAAAATTGAGGATACGCTACAAGAATTCTTTGTTTATTCAGAAGTTGATGATGACCGTGAATCGGTTGCGCTTAAGATTGAGAAGTACTCACTTTTTGCGATTCCTGTTCTAAATCCCTTTAAGCAACTCGTTGGGATTGTAAACCATGATGATGCTATCGAAATTCTCAAAGCTGAGCAGACCGAAGATATGGAAAAATTCATGGGTATCGTTCCGTCGGAAATCGGTGAAAATTATTTAACGACTTCAAGTTTTCAACACTTTAAAAAACGTGTTTTTTGGATTGTTTCACTCGCCGCGATCGGAATGCTTTCTGGGATTATCATTCACCAATATCAAAACGTGCTTGAACAGTATATTATCCTCGCGATTTACATGCCGATGATGACAGCGACCGGAGGAAACTCTGGCAGCCAATCGGCCACACTGGTTATTCGTGCACTTTCTCTAGGGGAAATTAGTAGTCAGGATTGGTTAAAAATTCTTTTTAAAGAAACTAAGATTTCATTCATGATTTCACTTTGTGTAGCCGCTGTTATTTATGCTAAAATTTATTTCCTCTCGTTCTCAGCGACTACCAGAAATTTTGATCTTTCGCTTATCGCACTTACTATTTCGATATCACTGGCCTTACAAGTTATGACGGCCGCCCTTTTGGGTGCTGGTTTACCTCTCATTGTAAAAAAGTTTGGGGGAGACCCTGCGGTTGCTGCGAGTCCTGCGATTACGACAGCAGTTGATATCACCGGTCTTCTCATTTACTTCACTATCGCTACTCTGCTCTTAAATATTTAATCGAGTTTCCTTAAATCAACCTTTATTTCCTTCAAGCAACAAAGCTAATAGTTTTTTTATCTAATATCCATACCTTGGCCTTGGCATGAGACTTGCTCTAGTCGCCCACATAACCTTGGGAGGAATTATGAACAACGAAACACAAGAACGACTTTTAAAAAGCTATCGTCAGCAAAGGAAAAACTACACATTGATTCAAATGTCACAGGAAACCGGGATTCAACAAACTCGTCTTTTTCGAATTTTTAATGGTTCTGAAATGAAAATTTCAGAGTATGCGGCGATTGAAAAAATACTTTACCCCGAACAAAAAAGGAATCAATCCATGATTGATAAGCTTATTAATGAAGCAAGCCAAGTTTTAATGCCCGAATCATTGAATGAAATCTGCCAGCTCATTCATAAGAAACTTTCAATACATCAATTACTTTCATAGGAGGATTTGTGGAGCACTATTTAAATACATTCGAGCGTTTTATCTTAGAATCGTTAAGTCTTATTCCTACTAGCTTAGATAAACTTGAAGCTCAGACGGGAGTAAAACAAAATATTATTCGTAAAGTTCTCAAAACTTTATGTGACAAAAAATTAGCGACGAATACCGAACAATATTTTGCTTTAGATGAGAATATTCAAATGCAACTCGCTGAAAAGTATTGCAAAAAACGTCATCGTATTCATGAAATTGTCGATATTGTTGGGCAAGCGATAGAAGCCAATCAGATGCAAAGCCTTGGAAATTTCCGCTTAAAAAAAGTCTTTTTAAGTAAGCAACAACTCATTGGGATGAAAGGTCTTTTTGCCAGTCTTGAAAGTCTCATTCGCCAAGCTGAAGACCAACAAGATGTTGCAACCAAAGACAAAACACTCATTTATTTTGGATATAGCAATTATTCAGATGTTATAAACTTTCAAACACAAAAGGATATTTTATGAAAATTTATTTATTATTATTACTTACGCTCTTTTCTTGCGGGCAAGATTCAGGTGATTCAAGTTCATCATCTCATGGTGGTGTGGATGGATTAAGCAGTTTTGATATCTCAACTTTACGGACCAATCGAATCGCAGCACTATACCCATTTGAAATTCGTGCACTTGATTCGTATGTTCATCACTATAAAAAAGTTAATCTAGGGACCTTTGTTAAAGATGAGAATTATTATCGACAAAGCTATCTGAACGCCATGTCGAAAGCACTTGGAACTGATACGAAATTCAATAATTTCGATACTGCAATTTTCATGCGAACTCACATGGAAATTCAGTTCGCGCGAAAAAAACTATTAGCGGATTTTATTGGCAAAGAAGTCTTGGAAGGAAAATTAATATTTAAATTGAAATTAAAAATGAAGAATTATTCCATGAAGAACATACAAAATATTCGTATGAAGTTACAATTACTTGATGAAAACAAGACAGTTGTTGGAATTTCACAATTAAAATTAAAAAACGAAAATCATTTTAATCTCGAGCAGGCAACATTCGAAACTTTTCAAGTTGTTTTTAAATTAAACCCGGCGTTGAGAGCTCATGTGCATAAGGCAGGTTACAAAATGATTTTGTCAGTAGACGAATTTGACTATCAGCTCAATGGTTTCACGCATAAATATAGTGACTATATGAAAACGATCAGAACCAATAACTATCATCTCTTTTATCTAACCAATAATTCTTACGATATTTATTCCTTGAACAAACAAGAAGTGCTCTACCCAGTACAAATTATTCAATTTATTTTCCCTTATGCGCAATTGGCCAATAATGAAATTAAAAGTCTGACCAATACCGCCGATGAAAGTACAAAAACTTGGTTTTTGCATACTAGCGAAAAAATTGTTCAGCTAAATGAATCAATTGGTGAAAAGAACGAACTTTTTGTGCGCGAAATACCTTTGTAAAGAAAACCGTGCTAGCATGAAAAGATGGTACTTAAGATCATGACCTCTAATATTCGCTACAGTAATCCCGATGATGGAAAACATCATTGGGATTATCGTAAGCATTTTCTTTCAAGCTTAATGAACAAATACCAATTAGACTTTTTAGGCACGCAAGAAGGCCGACAACAACAA